>JAYWGM010000001.1:0-56085 GCA_043778225.1 Deinococcales bacterium
AGAAACGAGTTTTATCTCGTCAACAACAACCACACTGTCAAAGAACTCGCTCGTACTCGAGGTGACCTCGTGCAGAGCGACAAAGAATGTATCACTAGATTTGAGAACTGTCAACACTACGGGAGAAAAGAAGGAGGAGGGAGGAGAAAGGCGTGAAGGACACCGTAAAGGGCTGGGACGAGTCTCGAAGAGAATGGGGAAATGGTGGTTGTGAACTTGAGTATAAAGAAAAAGGGGTGGTTTTTTACTTCTCAAGACTCGAGTTGTATGAACCAAACTAGACAGAACACACTATTGGAAACTTGAGAAGTCAGTACAATAAGTGTATGACAGCCACGACTCGAGAACCAATCAGCATTGAGCAATTTGTCCATCAGCCTTTTGCTGGTGCGGATGGGTTGATTGCTGGTTCTGACATTTGTGTGCAGTGCGGTATCTGCTTGTCGGCTTGTCCGACCTACCAATTAACGGGCGAAGAAATTCAGAGTCCTCGAGGGCGCGTGATGCTCTACCGTGCGGCGGCTGAGGGCTTGGTGCAAGATTATGAAGTGGTTCTTGAGGCGGCTTATGATTGCCTTGACTGCCGTGCTTGCCAAACGGTCTGTCCTAGTGGCGTGAAACCCGGTGAGTTATCGGTAGAAACTCGGGTGGCATTGCAAAAAGGTAAGCCACCATCTTGGCAAATTGCGGCGATTCTCGAGCCATTCAAGTACCCATGGGCTTGGGATGTGATGAATTTCGGGGTGCGAACGTATCAAGGGCTGGGACTGCAAAAGTGGGTGCGAAAAAGCAAGATTCTCGAGAAATTTGGAAACTTTGGCAAGAAACTAGCCGAACTCGAGAATATTCTGCCTGCCAAAGTTGCACCATCTATTCGTACCAGACTTGCGCCAGTCACACCAGCCATTGGCGAGCAGCGCGGACGGGTCGCATTTTTCTTGGGTTGCTTGATGAATGCTTTTTTTAGTGAAGCCTCGAGTGCCACAGTCAAAGTTTTAACAATTAACGGCTTTGAAGTCGTCACGCCACGCGAAACCACCTGTTGTGGAGCGCCGCACATTGAAGAAGGCGACCGAACTGGCTTTGACCAAGTGGTTAAACGCAACCTAGATATGTACGATTTACTCGAGGTGGATGCAATTATCACCGATTGTGCTGGTTGCGGCGCAGAACTCAAAAAATACGCCAAGATGTTCAAAGAAGACCCAGAATACGCTGCCAAAGCCGAGCGCTTCTCGAGCAAAAGCTATGGGATTTCCGAATTTTTGCGTAAGCATGGATTGCGCGAACTGCCCCAAGCCGACGCGCCCGAGATGACCGTGACCTACCAAGATGCTTGCCACCTTTGCCACGGGCAGGGATGCAGCACCCAACCACGGGATTTATTAAAGCAAAATCCACTGGTGGATTACCGTGAACTCGAGAAAGCCAGTGATTGCTGTGGCAGTGCTGGAATTTACAACATCACCCATCCGGACACGAGTTATAAAATTCTCGAGGGAAAAATGGAGCGGGTGCGTGAAAGTGGGGCGCAAGTGCTGAGTGTTGAGAATCCGGGTTGCTTATTGCAACTCGAGGCTGGGACACGTAAATACAATGTGGATGTAGAAGTTCTGCACACCAGTCAGATTTTACTGGCGGCTTACGAGAAAAGCCCAAGATAATGGGCTATTTGCTCAGAACATTTTTAAGTGATTCTTCTTGTGCGCTTGTGTGCAAGCCGTAGCCACGCCAAAGAATATCGCCTTGTTGATTGACCAGCAGCAAGATGGTTTGAGCTTTGCTTTCGCCAATTGCTTGCAAGAATTTGTCTTGATGTACATATAAACGAATCACCACTTCCGGTAAAACCACATTGGGTACGCCAGAACGCAAACCTGTATCCACCACGGCTCGAGGTGAAGAATAGATTTGTGGCAATACAGGCATTTCATAGAATTGAAATTCTGGAAACGCTTGGCGTAAACGCACTGCGGCTGGTCGCCATGAAATCGCTTGGATACGTTCTGGTTCATTAAAAGAAATAGCGAGTACGTTTAATTTGCCAGCAAAATCTCGAGGGAAATTGAATTGTTTTCCCTCGAGATTTGAACCTCCAATACTTGGGAAATTTCCAGTTTGCAAAAAGGAAAAACCCAGCATCAGCAAAACAGAAATTAAGTTCATCCCTCGAGTATCCACCTAATCATGAGTTTTCACTGATAGCTGCTTGGGTATCTCAACGGCTCGAAGCAGGATTGACAGTGCTTGTGGGTCTCGAGACTGGACGGCGAAAAGTGGGTCCAACTTCAAAAATGGCTTGCCACGGACGATAAACGGTATACAGCCCTTCGGATTGTCCATTGATGGTACGCACCACATTGACATGATAGCCATCCACGGCATAATCCACTTGGCGGCTAACCCCAGCAGGTAAGCTCGAGTTAAAGATGGTTTTGGCTGGTGGATGCGGGGTGCGGCGTAAAATTCGAGCGCTCGAGATAGCTACTTTGCGCCCATCAGAGACCCCATACAACTGTATTGTCATTGATGCACCACTGCTGCTGGCGCGAACCACAATTGGACCTGGGGTGTTGTTTGCCATTTTGAGGTCGAGGTTTGGGTAATAGACAGCCGCATCTAAACCCAGCACATCATCGTAATAACGCACTTTATAGCTGTGTTGATTGCGTTCCACCACGGGTAAACCAGCCCGATACAGTGCCGCAAAAGCAGTTGTGCTGGCTTGGCAAACTCCGCCGCCAACCCCTTTTTGGGTACGACCACCACTGATGATTAAACCTTCGACAAAGCCAGTTTCGGGGCTAATATCGCCAACTGCTTGGTTAAAACTAAAGTTATCACCTTTGGGAACAACATAGCCATCGAGTTTACGGGCTGCCACTGCCGCATTGGTGATGCGTTCACGGCTCGAGCCATAGTAGCGCGTGGTACTCGAGGAAAGCAGCGTTAGGGTCTTTGGGTCTGGCAAAGATGCAGTGCTAACCTTGGGCTTGGTCACGACCACTGGCAACTGAATTTCGGGCAAGTTAGGGTCAAGTACGGCAGCCGCCATTGACTTTTTGGCTTCGCCAAGATTGAGGGCATAACCATCTTGCGACGAGCGGCGTATCAATTCGGTGCTTTGGCGGGCATATCGAGCATCGAGTGGTGCTTGGTCAAAACGACTCGAGACCGAGCGCAGTATTTGGGCAATGGCTTTTTCATCTAAGCGTAAGCCAGTCCGTTCGACAAAAAATAAATTGGCGACTTCGGCAGTGCTGAGCGTTCTCGAGCGTGGCTGCCCACTGTTGGGCGTTGGATAGGTTAATTTTAAGGGGCGCAAAATGCTGTTGGCTTGAGTGGCTAATTCGCTCAAAGATTCGGCTTGAACATTGGCTGGAACATCGGTGATGGTCAGTTCTAAATCGGTTAAAAGTGGGTTGGCGTTAAAGGACTTGACCGCATTCTCGAAATCCACACCTTGCCCATCAACATCTTGGCGCACCAGATAGTTGTTCTTGGTCAAAACCAAAGCTGCATCTTTTGGAGAGACCGCAAATGGCGCAGCCAAACTCGAGAGCCGATTGCGAAAGGTTTTCGGGTCTACTTTGGCAAGCAAGGTCAGGTTTTTATCGCCGCCAAAACGTTTACCCAGATTCTCAAAGAAATCGCCATTGCGTCCGATTTGAAAAGCCGAAGCAACCATGTTGTCGTAATCTATACGCCAGCCAAGTTCGGTGGCTTGCAGACGCATGGTTTGGTCGCCAGCCCGCACTGCCACCACTGGTATTGGCAGTTTTGCGTCACGCAGGGCTTGCAGGGCTTCGGGTTGGGTCAAACCGCCAACCGATACACCCGCCGCAGTGATTCCTGGCAAGACACGTTCGGAATGGTACAACTCAAAACCACCCCAAGCTGCACCAAACGCAGCCACACCCAACAACGGCATCCAAAGGTGACGCGACCGAGGGCTTTTGACGACAACTTTATTGGCAACAGACTGGCTCACTTTAATTTCACTCCCATAACGATGCAAAGACTTTATCACCAGACTCTTTGCAGTACACTGGACTCAAGTCTAGCAAATAGCCATGGGACAATCGTGAATCCTTATGCCCCACGCTCGAGCATCCGCGCTCGACGCAAGGCTGTAAAAATCTCGCTCGGTTGGGCTGAATCAAGCCGCGCCAAACGCAAGCCCAAACCCCTTGTCAGACCCGCCAAGCCCTCGAGATGCGCCTGCAAACGCTCCATATAACGCCGTCGCGCCGAATCATCTACCTCGAGCGAGCCAGTCCCTTCGGCATCCTGAACTCGCCATGCACCGGTTGGCGGCTCGAGGTCTTCGACAGACAAAATCTGTAGCCACGAAAGGTCAAAACCACGCGCCGTTAAAGCCGTTAGACCCGACCGAATACCCGACAAAGGCTCGAGACCATCTGAAGCCAACAGCACCAAGCCCGGTTTCTCGAGCGCCAGACGCGCCAAACCAGTTTTTAAGTCGGGAATAGTGTGTTCAAACCAACCATCCAAGCGGGCAAAAGGCTTAGCAAACGCCAAGGCACTTTTGGCAAGCTCGAGTTTATTAGTCATCGAAGCGCTGGTGTCCAAAACGGCATAGACCCGCGTGGCACGCTCGGCTGCAAAACGCCGTACAAATAATTTTCCACTGCGGGCATAGACATTCCAATCGATAAAACGCAATTCATCGCCAGCTTCGTAAATGCGATGCTCGAGAAATTCGCCACCTGAACCCGCAAAACTGGAACGACGTTCACCAGCCCCAGAGGACAGGGCTTGAGAAGCCAGACGATAACCACGCAGTTGCATCGGCGTTAGGCAAAGGGCGAGGCAAGCCCCGCCCCCACGGTTGAGGGATTCATGATTTCACCGTTGTCAGGACTTTCTCGAGAACATCTTTAACTTTTACGCCCTCGAGTTCGGCTTCAAACGACAAGCCCATACGGTGATTAGCAATTAAAGGCAAGGCTCGAGTCACGTCCTCGCGGGAGACAAACGGACGGGCATTCAAGAGCGCAAACGCCCTTGCCATCGCCAGCATTGCCTGAGCGCCACGCGGCGACAGACCGTACCGCACTCGAGGGTCGGTGTGGGTGGCTTCGACCAGTTGCACAATGTACTCGAGCATCGGCTGAGAAATTGGCACATCGCGCACCACTGTCCGCAAGACACTGAGTTGCTCGAGTTCCAAAGCAGGTAGCGGCGCAGCTATTTCGCCAGCCTCGAGAATCCGTTTCAGGGTTTCGGGGCTTGGGCGCTTAAACTCGAGCCGCGCCAAAAATCGGTCTAACTGTGCTTCGGGAAGCGGATATGTGCCTTCCATCTCGAGCGGATTTTGGGTGGCAATGACCAAAAAAGGCTTAGGGAGTTCGTGGCGTTCGCCGGCAATCGTGACCGCACCTTCCTGCATGGCTTCTAAAAGTGCCGATTGGGTTTTTGGCGTGGCGCGGTTGATTTCGTCTGCCAGTAAAACTTGGGCAAAAATCGGACCACGCTGAAAACGGTACTCGAGTCTGCCCTGTGTGGATTCAATAATTTGTGTGCCAGTAATATCGGCGGGCATTAAATCTGGCGTAAACTGCACCCGACGGTACTCGAGATTGGCAGCTTTGGAAAAACTCGAAGCCAGAAGCGTTTTACCCAGCCCCGGCACGCCCTCGAGCAGCGCATGACCACCCGCCAGCGCCACCGCAATCAGGTTTTCGACAACCTCGGTTTGACCAATGAGAACCCTTTCTAAACTACTTTTGAGGCGCGTTGCCGCACCATGTACCAAATCTACGCCATCTGCCATAGGCACAGGCTATCACTCGAGGCATCAAGAAAAGGTGTCGCAAGTATGACAGTTGGTACAAACCTCATATTGGTTCGCTGGACAAACCTCATATTGGTTCACTGGACAAACCTCATATTGGTTCGTTAAAGTGTATTCATGATTTTGGTCTTACACCCGCAGCCGCCAACCACAAAGTGCCTCATCTTGGCGGTGGGTGGGGGCGCGTAACACGGGTTTCATCTTCTCGAGATTCCCGAGCCGCTTGGCTCGGTTTTTTATTCTCACTCCATAGTTCATTATTCGAGGTCGCTATGAAACGTTCTGCTTTTTTTGCACCAATGCTGCGCGATATGCCGTCCGAAGCCGATACCAAATCACACCAGTGGCTGTTACGAGCGGGCTTTATTCGTCAACTCTCGAGCGGTATTTATTCGATGCTGCCACTTGGCTTACGGGTCAAACGCAAAATCGAAGCGATTATCCGCCAAGAAATGCTCTCCATCGGTGGTCTCGAGTTTGACCTACCAAGCCTCCAACCTGCCGAAGTTTGGAAAGCCTCGGGGCGTTGGAACGCGATTGGCACAGAAATGCTGCGCTTACGCGACCGTTCTGGGCGCGAGCTATGCCTTGGCATGACCCACGAAGAAATTTTTGCCAGTTTAGCTAAAGAATTGCGTTCCTATAAAGAATTACCAAGCATTTGGTTTCAGATTGCCCGAAAATTTCGTGATGAACCCCGTCCGCGTGGCGGCTTAATTCGCTTGCGTGAATTCACAATGAAAGATTCCTACAGTTTTGCCTTGGACGAAGCCACATTGCATACCCAATTCGAGGCGCACGAACAGGCATACCGAAAAATTTTTGAACGCTGTGGCTTAGAATTTGTGGTTGCCAATGCCAGCAATGGCAACATGGGCGGCAGTCGCTCCTCGGAATTTGTGGCACTGCTCGAGGCGGGCGAGGATTTGGTGGCGGTGGCTGAATCTGGTGATTATGCGGCTAATCTTGAGGTCGCGGTCAGTCGGCTCGAGCCAGTCTCGGACGATGGGCAACTGCTCTCCCCTACCGAATTTGCTACCCCCAATGTTCACACTATAGACGACTTGGTGCGCTTCTCGAGCCAACTTTTTCCAAATGGCGTGGCGGCTGTCCAACAAATCAAAACCTTGGTGTTGGTTGCCCAAGGTGAGCCAGTGGTGGTGCTGCTGCGTGGCGACCATCAGTTAAACCAAACCAAACTGGCATTGGTGCTTGGCACAGACGATATTCGCCCAGCAGGAGCAGAAGAAACCCTAGAAATTATGGGTGCAAATTTTGGCAGTCTTGGTCCGGTTGGTATTTCGGCGCGAATTATTGCCGATACTGCCCTCGAGCAGCGGCACGGTATGGTCAGTGGCGCAAACAAGGATGGTTTTCATATCGCGGGTCTCGAGCCAACCCGAGATTTTAGCGCCCGATTTGCCGATGTGCGCTTGGTTGCCAACGGCGACATGGCACTCGATGGCTCGAGCTTGACCGTGCGCCGTGGCTTAGAGCTTGGGCATATCTTTGAGCTTGGCACACGCTATGCCAGTGCTATGGGCGCATTGGTTCAGAACAGTTCTGGGCAGCGCGTCCCAATTGTGATGGGCAGTTACGGCATTGGCGTGGATAGATTGCTGGCTGCCATTGCCGAAACCCACAGTGATGAGGCTGGATTGCGCTTTCCAAGCAGTGTCGCACCTTTCGATTTGGCATTGCTCGAGTTAGGCGATACTGGTGGCGCAGCCGAACGCTTGTATCAAGAACTGACCTCTTTTGGTCTCGAGGTACTGTTTGATGACCGCACCGAGGCTCGAGCCGGCGAGAAATTTACCGAATATGAAATGATCGGCATTCCCAAAGCGGTAGTCGTGGGTAAAAAATCGCTCGAGCGTGGCATGGTCGAAATCCGAGACCGCCAGACTGGAGAAAAAACAGAAGTGTTACTCGAGCAAGTACAGCAAGTTTTTTATCGTGAACGACGCAATTTAAACTCTTGAGCAGACATCACCCCTTGACGCACCAAACCCTGTGTGATACATTTCCCATCCGCGCAAGTGCGTGACGCAGGGTGGAGCAGTCTGGTAGCTCGTCGGGCTCATAACCCGAAGGTCTAAGGTTCAAATCCTTACCCTGCAACCAAAGAATAACCCCGTTCTAAACGGGGTTTTTTGTTGTCTCGAGGTTACTCAATAAACCCATAAAAACAGCCATGTGCGAAAACGTCCCACTTTTAACGCTGCTCGAGTGGTCGTGCTTGCGCCCTTGATGCAAATAACCGAATTAGCTCGAGTGCCGCATCTTGGTGTTGATCCGCAAGCCATGGTGTCCTCATTTCGAGACTCGAAATTGTCGTGCGTGTAACTCGGCATACTTACCATTTAGACCCAACAGTTCTTGGTGTGTCCCCTGCTCGAGTATCCTGCCAGCCTCGAGAACAATAATTTGACTGGCGTGTTGAATCGTGCTCAATCGGTGGGCAATCACAATGCTGGTACGGGTGGTCAGCAGTTGCTCGAGGGCGCGACCAATCAAGGCTTCGGTGCGGGTGTCTATATTGGCGGTGGCTTCATCCAGAATCAGAATTTTCGGGTTTGCCAGCACGGCTCTGGCAAAAGCAATCAGTTGGCGTTGCCCTTGGGATAATCCGCCACCACCTTCGCCAATCGGGGTTTCGTACCCTTTGGGCAAGGCACTGATAAATTCATGGGCGCTGGCGGTCTGGGCAGCGGCTTCGATTTGGGCTTGGGTTGCCTCGAGTTTGCCATAACGGATGTTGTCCAGAATAGTACCACTAAATAAAAACGGTTCTTGCAGCACCATTGCCATTTCGGCGCGTAAACTGGCTCGAGTCAGATGACGGACATCGTGTCCATCTACCCGAATTGTGCCAGCCGTGACATCATAAAAACGTGGTATCAGGTTGGCAACTGTGGTTTTGCCCGCCCCAGTTGTACCGACCAGCGCCACGGTTTGACCAGCCTCAACGGTAAAAGAAATATCGTTTAGCACCAATCGTTCTGGGCTGTAGCCAAAACTGACCTGATCAAATTCGATTTTTCCCTCGAGCTTGGGCAGCACCAGCGCATTATCGGCATCGGCGGGTTCTGGGGTTTCATCGAGAATCGCATAAATCCGTTCTGCTCCTGCCAAAGCGCTTTGGGCTTGGGTATAGATGCTCGATAAAAGCTGGACTGGGCGAAAAAATTGCTGCACATAAAGTAAAAAAGCTGCCAACAGACCAATCGAAAGTTGCTGCTCGAGAACCAAATAACCGCCGTAACCAATCACCAGCGCCGTGGCGAGGGTACTTAAAAATTCAATCGCGGGCGAAAAGGCACTGGTTAAGCCCACCGCTTGGACATTGGCGTTGCGGTTGGCGGCGTTGCGGTTACGAAAACGGTCAATGTTGGCTTGGCTGCGGTTAAAGGCTTGGGATTCTCGTGCGCCACCAATTTCTTGTTGAATATCTGCCGTCACATCGCCAACCGTTTCTCGGGTTTTACGAAAAGCAATTCTGGCTCGAGTCGCAAAAAAACTGGTGGTTAGAAGCATAATTGGAATCACCAAAAAACTGACCAAGGCAAGTGGAAGGTTTAGGAAAACCATCGCCATTAAAATGCCGATTAAACCAAATAGCGACCCGAATAACTGAGTGATGCCCTGTCCAAAAAACTGGCTGAGGGTATCCACATCGCTGGTCACACGGCTCATCAGGTCGCCAATCGGTTTTTTGTCAAAATAAGTGAGCGGCAGTTTTTGCAACTGCCCAAATAAGCGCTGCCGCAAGCCCGCCAAGAGTTTTTGCGAAACCGTACCGACGACCACGATTTGTTGCCTCGAGACCAGCGTTCCTAAAATATAAACGCCCAACAACTCGAGCATCCGTAAAGTTAGACCGGCTGGCTCGAGCTTCGAGATATTCTCGTCTATGGCGCGTCCGACCAACCATGGCGCAGCCGCTTGTGCCAACGCGCCAAGAACCACCAAGGCTGCCACCAACCCTAAACTCGAGCCATATGGCTTAAATTCAGCCACCAAGCGCTTGGCGGTTGCGCCACGATTCTGCGCCCGTTCGTTTTCCATTTGTGCCATGCTGGCTAAACTGCCCGGAGGAGCGCCTCTCATGCTGCACCGCCTTTGAATTGCGAACCAAGAATATCGTTATAGAGTTCTGAGGTCTCGAGCAGGTGTTCGTGTGTGCCAGTGGCTTTAATTTGCCCATCCTCTAGCAGCAAAATCAGGTCGGCATTGCGAACTGTACTGAGGCGCTGGGCAATCACAAAAGTGGTGCGCTGCTGGTTGTGCATTAAGGCATCCAAAGCATCCTGAATCAGACCTTCGGTCTGGGCATCGACCGCACTGGTCGAGTCATCGAGAATCAGCATTCTGGGTTTGACCAAAAGCGCTCGAGCAATTGCCAAGCGCTGGCGTTGCCCGCCGCTCAGACCGATGCCGCGCTCACCAACGATGGTGTCGTAACCATGCTCGAGACCCTGAATAAATTCGTCGGCTTGGGCAGCTTTTGCGGCTGATTCAATCTCTAAAAGACTGGCTTCTGGTTTTCCATAAGCAATGTTATCGCGCACCGTGCCACTAAAAAGCGTGGCTTCTTGCAGCACAATACCAATTTGACCACGCAGGCTCGAGAGTTGCAAATCCTTAATTTCATAGCCATCTATTTTAATACTGCCCTTGGTGACATCATAAAAACGCGGTATCAGGTTGGTCAGGCTCGATTTTCCAGAGCCAGTCGAACCCAAAATTGCCACCACTTGCCCCGCTTTGACCGAAAAACTGATGCCGCGTAGGGCTTCTTTTTCTGCGCCGACATAACGAAAATAAACATCGCTAAACTCGACCCGACCCTCGAGTGGCGGCAGGACAATTGCGTTGGGTTTATCCTGCACATCCAGAGGTGCATCCAAGACTTCAAAAACCCGTTCGGCACTGCTGCCGGCTCTGGCAATTCCCGCCGCCAAAAAGCCCAAGGTAAAAATCGGTTGCAATAAAAACCCAAGGTAGGCATTAAATGCCAATAACTGCCCTAAGCTGAGTTTGCCGCCCAGCACCTCGAGACCGCCATACCAGACCACCGCCAGTGTGCCTAAATTGCCAAACAAAATCACATTCGGGAAAATCCCAGCAATCGACTGAATCGTAGCAACATTTTTCTCGAGTAAATCGGTGTTGGCAACGCCATAGCGCTCTTCTTCAAACTTTTCTCGAGCAAACGCCCGCACCACTTTTAAGCCGCGTAAATCTTCTTGTAGCACGGTGTTGAGTTGACTCAAGGCAATTTGCACTTGCCCAAAGCGTGGTCCGATTTGGCTCACAAAACGAAACAGCAGCACAAAAATCGGTGGAATGGTCAGCAGCACCACCAGCGTCAACGACCAATTAACCAGCAGCAGCACAATAATTGTGCCAAAGAGCGTAAGCAGCGCCGCGATAATCTGGACAATGCCCGTACCGACAAAACCGCGCACCGCTTCGACATCCGAAGTCAGGCGAGTCACCAAATTCCCTGTCTGGGCTTGGTCGTAATAACTAAATCCAAGGCGTTGCAGCTTTTCAAATAAGTTTTCGCGCATATCAAACGCCACGCCCTGCGAAGCCCGCTCGGCTAAGTAGCCCTGTAAAAAGGTAAATAAACTCCTCAGCAGCGCTGCCCCGATTAAACCCGCCACGGCGTACAAAACGGTACTCGAGTCACTTTTGGCGATACCATCATCTACCGCCACCCGAATCAGTTGTGGTGCAAAAAGGTTAGCAACTGTCACCAGCAACAAGGACAGCAAGGCTGCCGCACTCTCGAGTTGGTAAGATTTTAAGTAACTTAAAGCACGTCGGGCTGCTTTATTGGCGTTTGGATTGGCTTTGGGTCGAGCGGCAGGATTCACAAAAATAAGCATACCTCATCACTCGAGGGTAAAATTGAAGGCATGAAAGCCATCAAACGCAAGGAATTCTCGAGTTTTAATTTAAGCCAAGCACTGACTCTGGCATTCTCGAGCCAGAGTGTATTACAGTGTCGGGCGTGTCTTCTTTTGCCAACATGATTCTTGACTTCTTAGATAACCTTCTGCCCAAAACCCATACCCGACCCGAAATCGCGGCGCTTTACAGCCTGATGCGTGATTACCCTTGGCGCGGCGGCAAAATGATTCGCTCTAAAATTCTGGTGGCTTCATGTCTGGCGCATGGCGGCAAACTCGAGGCAGCCCTGCCTTTGGCGGCTGGACTGGAGCTATTTCAAAATTGGGTGCTGATTCACGACGACATCGAAGATGATTCCGACGAGCGGCGCGGACAACCAGCCCTGCACCGTCTGCATGGGATGCCATTGGCACTCAACGCTGGCGATGCGCTTCATGTCTATATGTGGCAAGTGGTGCATGGAGCAGCCATACCAAATGCCTTCGAGACCTTTCTCGAGATGATTCACCGCACTGCCGAAGGGCAGCACTTGGATTTATCTTGGGTACAGCATCAGCGCTGGGACATTGGCGTGCCAGATTATCTAGAATTGGTGCGCCTAAAAACCGCTTTTTATACCGTGGTTGCCCCGTTGCAACTTGGCGCATTGGCGGCTGGCACAACCCCCGACGCGGGGCTAGAACAGGCTGGCTTAGACTTGGGAATTGCTTTTCAGATTCGAGATGATGTCTTAAATTTAACAGCTGATTTTAGCGATTATGGCAAAGAAATTGGTGGCGATATTCTCGAGGGGAAACGCACTTTAATGCTGATTCGACTCTTAGAATTGGCAGCCCCAGCGCTTCGTGCCGAGGTGATTGCGATTCTTGAGCAACCCCGCGAGACCAAAACCCAAAGCCAAGTTGGCTATATTTTAGGCTTAATCAAGCAGCACGATTCTATTGCTTTTGCCCAAGAAATTGCCGACCAGCACGCGGCAAGAGGCTTAACCCAACTAACCAAAAGCCTTGCTGCTGCCCCCAACCGCCAAGCCGTAGCCGAAATCCTCGAGACAGCCCAAACCCTCGCCACACGCCAATCGTAAAACTGACTGTACGCCAATTGTAAAACTTTGTTAGACTGTGCTTATGGCAAATATCTTGGTGCTGGACGATGAAGCCTCATTGCTGCGCCTGATTGTCACGATTCTCGAGCGGGCTGGGCATACAGTCATCAGTTTTCAAAAACCACTTGAGGCGCTGCGCCATCTCGAGGACTTTGTACCCGATGCCATTATTTCTGATATTTCGATGCCGGTCATGACCGGACTCGAGTTTTGTGAGCGGGTGCGCCAAATGGCACATCTGCAAACCACGCCGTTTCTTTTTTTGAGCGCCCTGAGCCAGCGCCCAGAAATGCGAGCCGGTATGAACGCTGGAGCAGACGATTATTTATTAAAGCCTTTTACCCCGACCGAAATTCTTGAGGCACTCGATGTGCGCTTAAAACGCGCCACGTTATCGCGCAATTTACCAATCGGCAGCAGCGATAGCCTGAGCGCCAAAGCCTTGGGTGGAATCAATGTGGTTTACCGAGGCGTAGAAGTGGCTTGGGCATCCAAAAAAGCTGCCGAATTCTTTTTTTATTTGCTCGAGCGCCCCAATGGTGTGACCACCTGGGAAGCTGCCGAAGCGCTCTGGCGTGATAAAGACGAATCTCGAGCCGCCAGTGTTTTTCATACCACCCTGCACCGTTTACGCAAAACCTTGGATGAAGATGTGGTTTTTACCAAGAATCGGCGTTATTACCTAAAGACCAACCTAAGCGTAGACTTTGATGTCACCGAGTACCAAAATTTGGTACGCCAAGCCGAACTGAACCCAGAAGCCAGTGTCTTTGCCCAAGCCATTGCCTTATACAGTGGTGCATATATGGCGGGTTGCGATTCGCAGTGGTGCGAGGACAAACGCGAAATGCTCCATGCCACCCATCTGAGTTTACTTTTAGATGCCTCGAGTTTTTCTGTCCAAAACAACGATTTGCGCCGCGCCGCTTGGTATGCTCACCTTGCCACCCAGCACGAAAATTATGCTGACCAGGCTTGGACAGCCCTCGCCCAAATCTATGAGACCCTAGGCGACAGCAAACGTGCCGAACGCGCTCGGTCTCGAGTCAATGCTTGGGATGAATCATGAGACCCAATTGATTAAGACACATTAGGCATATTCCCATCGTAGACCTGTTCAAAAATTGATAAATTGGGGATGTGAAGCGCTTTATGGCATGGCTATTTTTATTTGGTTGGGTGCTGGCTGCACCGCTCCAACCATTGCCAAATGTGCCAAGCCTACCCGAAGCCAGTCGGGTTGAAGTTGTCGGGCAGGACTTAAAAGTCAAACACGCGACTGGCACAGTCAGCAAAAAAATCCTGACTTTAATTGCCGACAAAGCCCGTTTACCAGCTTTGGTCAAAGTCAATTTATGGGTGGCTGTACCTTACGACGATGTGCTGAACTTTGTGGGAACAGTCAGCAAAGATGGTAAAGACATTCTGCTCGAGGTCAACAAAGAAAAAGTTTCCTTTGAAGAAACCTTGCGCGAAGTCTACAGCGTCAAACTCGAGTGGAAAGCGCCATAAATTATTGCCAGACAATCAGGCTCGAGAATAAATCGCCGCGCTGCACCACTGGCGGTTTCATGCCCAAGGCACGGTAGCCACCCTTGACGACCCAACGAACCACCTGTTTTAAGTCAACATCTAAGAGTTGCAGTGCCGCACTGGCTTCTTCACGGATGTCCAGACTTTGACCACTGGCACTCGAGTCAGTGCCAAGGGCAAGTTCAACCCCATGCTTAGCAAACAGTTTCCAAGGGATTGTGCCGCACTCGAGGTTATGGTTGCTGCGTGGGCAACTGACCACACTGCAACCATATTGGGCAATAATTCGCACGTCTTCGTCCGAGACATTGACTGCATGAATTAAAGTTGGTTTTGCCTCGAGAACCCGCAGTTCGGCTAAGTATTTAATCGGCGATAAACTGGCGCTTGGATTACGCCCCCATGAGGTCTCGAAGGGTGGCAGCCCAAAACCACGCAACGACTTGGCAAGCGCACCCTCGCCAGTCTTAAATAACTCGAGTTCGGCTGGATGCTCGGCAACATGAATCTGCATCGGTAGCCCCTCGAGTCGGGCAAATTCCGCCAGACGCTGTAAAAGTTTACTCGAGACTGTAAATGGAGTATGCGGCGATAACCCAAGGCGCACCCGTTGCTCGAGTTTACGCCAGCGCCGCACCCGCTCTAAAGTGGCGCTCATGACTTCATCGGCTTGGTCGGGGTTGGCGTTTAAGACCTCCCAATACGCCACCCCAGCGACATCAGATTCGGTTAATAAATAATCCATGACATTTTCTTTTGCCACAATGTCGCCAAAAGCAGCCACGCCACTGGCACGCAGGGCGGCTAAACCGTCCTTGGCTGCCTCGAGTCCACGCAAGCCAGCATTTGCCACAATATGCTCTGGAATCCAACGCGGATATGGCAGGGCTTTATACGGCACATGAAATAAATCCAAATGGGTATGGGCATTGACTGGACGCGGCAAAATGACCTTGCCAAGCCGTTTAACGCTCATCTCGGGGAACTGCGTTTTTAAGGCTTCAAGTTTGCCAAAACCAATAATTGTGGCGGTCGTATCAACCCCAGAGACCGCCACGCCAGCATTCTCGAGCGGTAAGCCAACCCCGTTATAGACCACATCGGCTGCATAAATTAAACGTTGCATTCAACCCTCAATACTCGGATAAAACCATTCGCTCTCCCCCGAAAAACACCAACACAAAGCAATTCTAGCCCCTTGCCCAAAAACAATAGCATTTTGATTGAAATCTTGTGCCAGACTGATGATTTGCTCGAGTGGCACATCCCAAACAATAAAGCCAGCTTCTGACCACGATAGCTCGAGATTCTGCCCGTAACTGTCGGCAAATGCCCAGCCAAAGGACAGCAAAACCGCTTTCAGGTTGGCGTTGCGGGCTAAATTTTCTTCGTCAGAAAGCGGCGTGCTGCGTGGATTCTGTGCCGAAATCAAAGCAAATGTCCGCCCTTCAAACAACTCCAGACCTGTCTCGAGGCTCGAGAAACGAAAACCCAAACCTTGGGCATGGTAGCTCGTGGCGAGATATGCCGCACGAAAAATTTGATCTGGGTGCATTAAAGCCTCTGAACTGGCTGCAAAAAAGCCGCACTGGTGTGTCGCTCGAGGGCAGCACTGAGGGCAATCAGCCGTCCATCCTCGAGAATTGGTGCGATCAACTGTACCCCGATTGGTAAGCCGCCTGAGGTACTAAAAGTGCCATTTTGTTCGTAGCCAAATGGAATGCTGATTGCGGGTAAACCAGCCAGATTGACGGCTACGGTATCCACATCGGTCAGGTACATCTCTAAAGGGTCGGCTTTTGCGCCCAACTCAAAGGCGACACTTGGCGCAGTCGGCATTAAAAGCGCATCCACGCCACTAAAAACCTGAGCAAAATCGGCAGCAATCATGGCTCTGGCACGAAGCGCTTTACTGTAAAACGCATCGTAGTAACCACTCGAGAGGGCATATGTTCCCATCAAAATACGGCGTTTGACCTCTGCCCCAAAACCAGCCCCACGAGATTTTGCCATGACCTCGAGTAAATCCGAACCTACGGCACGTTTTGAATAAACCATGCCATCGTAACGCGCCAAATTGCTGCTGGCTTCGGGGCAAGCAATTAAATAATAGGCGGCTAGCGCATTCTCGAGACTGGGTAAACTGACCTCGACCACACTTGCCCCTAATGCCTCAAGGGCTTTGCGGGTCTCCTCGATGGCACTTTGCACCGCTTGGCTGTTGCCACTGCCAAGACTTTCTTTAACCAAGCCAATTTTCCAACCGCGAATATCTTGGTTTAAGGCACTCGAGAAATGGCTTGGCGCATCCAAAGAAGTTGCATCCATTGGGTCATGCCCCGAGATGACCTCGAGAAGCGCGGCTAAATCCTCGGTGCTGCGAGCAAACGGACCCACTTGGTCAAGGCTACTGGCATAGGCAATCACGCCATACCTCGAGACCCGCCCGTAGGTTGGTTTTAGCCCAAGTACGCCGCAAAACGCGGCTGGTAAGCGAATACTGCCTCCAGTGTCTGTTCCCAACGCCCCAGCCACAATGCCCTGCGCCACCGCCGCCGCACTGCCAGAACTGCTACCACCGGGAACACGGCTCGGGTCTCGAGGATTTTTGGTTGCGCCGTAAGCACTGTTTTCGCCGCTCGAACCCATACCGAATTCATCCATGTTGGCTTTACCAATCACGATTGCACCAGCATTTAATAAACGCTGCAAGGCGGTACTGGTATACGGCGAGACAAAATTTTCCAAAATACTCGAGCCAGCCGTTGCGCCTAAGCCACGCAGCACGATGTTGTCCTTAATTGCCAGTGGAAACCCCGCCAAGGGCAAGTGTTCGCCAGCTGATACTCGAGCGTCCACCGTGGCTGCCTGCTCGAGCGCCAAAGGATTAAGCGAAATAAAGGCATTTAACTGGTCTGTTTTTGCGGCTTCAAAACTGACCGCCACCGTATCCACAGCTTTTTTACTTTTAGAAAACCCCGAAGTCATAAGGCGATGTTACCAGAAAGGCAGTCCTGAGTACCAAGCCAAAGCCTCATCTCGAGTACCCTAAACGGCATGGTCACTGTTTATTATGATTACCTTTGCCCTTATGCTTGGCGTGGGCTAGAGCTCTTGGCAGCACTCGAGATTCCGTTTCTTGCACGGCATTACAGTCTTGTACAGGGCAACCACCCTGACAACGCCAACTTGCCACGCCATGCCCCAGTGTGGAAACTGGCTGAGCAAACGATTGGCGATACTGCCAACGACAATCTGCCAGCTTACTTGAATGTGGATGGTAGCCTCGAAGCCTTTTATGCTTCCCATGCCGCGATGCAGCAAGGCGCAGCCATTCATTTACAATTTGCACTGGCGTTGTTTCGGGCGCATCATCAAGACAAAAAAGCACTGAACAGCCAAACAATTTTGGAAGCGACTCGAGCCGCAAAACTCGACTTAGGCGCTTTTGCTGTAGCTCGAGCCGACATCAAAGCCCGAAATACAGAACTGGCGCTTGACCTCGAGGAAGCTGGGAAACTTGGGGTTTTTGGTACACCGACAATTCAACTCGAGAGCGGCGATATTGCTTACTTTCGCTTTGACAAGTTGCCAGAAACCCAAAAAGGCAAACTCGAGGCGTGGCAGATTTTTACCAACACACTTTTGAACCAAGCCCGAATCGGCACAATCAAACGGGCTAAGCCATAATAGCCACCTACACTTGGGTCACTGGACAACCATTCTTGGACACTCGAGACTTCTGTTAAACTCTGCCTGTGTTTGAACCTTTAGATTTTGCTACCAGCCAAATACTTGACTGGGAACTCGAGATGATTCAAAATGCACTTGATAGGCAAGAAATCGAAATTACTCGCCATGCTGCCAATGCTGCCTAAGATGATGGTTTAACCTTATTTCAATTGCTTGAGGCTGTGCTGGTTGGTGTTCCAGTAAGTAAGGATTTACCTGATAACGACCTTGAACGGATTGCTGGAATAAACTTTGAGCATCAAACATCGGATTCGCGTTGGTACAGAATAAAAGTTGCTTGGATTGACCAGTATTTGATTATTACAGCCCACACCATCTAAGGACACCATGAACTTAACCATCAACGAAAACCGAATTGAATACAGTTACACCAATAAGACTGGTGCAGTTGTACGAATTCGCAATGTTCCTGCAAAAACCCGAGTAGACCAATTTGGACATGAACACCAGACCTTTAGTATTGCCGTGGCAATGCGACTCGAGGAGCTTAGAAAACAAGCCTTTGCCGTGGACGACTCGAGCAGCGCCATGCATGACCTCGAGTTTTGAAAAGCAGAACCACCAATTCTAAAATGTGCTATACTATCGTCGCTAGGATATGTCCCCGAGACAGTGCGAACTGAGTCGTTCTAGTGTCCGCCTCCGTTATAAAAAGCGGTTAGGTTTCTAGCCAGGACTGGAATATCAAAGAGACTAGGGTTAGTTCCAAAAAAGCCAGCAAATGCTGGCTTTTATCTTTTTGGTTTAATCGGTTTGTTGTGCTGCACGTTAAAAAGTATTGTGGAAAACCGAACTTTATTAGGTTTTGGGCGACTCGAGATTCGGTCTTCGTCTCTTGGGAAAGCACTTGAGACAACAAGATGCAAGCGTTTATCATTAGTGGCGCGGCGGACTTCAAAAAAGATGTTGTATTCAAATTGCTGATTGTTTTGGTCAATTATTTCGATAGTCAAAAAATTTTGATGTTCGGTATGGGAAATATGACGCGACATCAGGTTCTTTATAATATCTGGAAGGTGTTTAGACAGTTCCCAACGACGAAAATTAAATGTCCGCACATCAGTTTGGCTTGGATAAATCAAGACCGAATCGTCTTCTGGCTTAATATCCTCTGTGAAACAATGATGGCTAAATTTAATCCAAGTGCGATACTGCCGTTCAGGACTGCCATTTTCAGCAACTTGAATGAACCTATGGTCAAATCCATCCAAGTGCGATAAATCAAAAGACTGACTTTCAACTACAAACGACTTCCATTTCACAAAATTCCTATGCCAACCACGCTTGGACACTCGAGACGGCTAACTCTGACCCGCCTACCTTCTCGAGCGCACTGACTAGCCACTCCGCAGCTTCTAAAGTCGTATAAAGCGCTGCTCCATGCTCCAAAGCACGGCGCGATAGTCTCGAGGCGGTCAGGTCAATCAGAATATCTGGTATCGCCGTGCTGTCATTACTCGAGGTGAGGTGCTGGACACTGTAACCAAGCGCGGTAAACCTTTGCTCGAGATTCGGGTTTTGCTGCCCGACAAATAAGACACTTCCCGTGAGGGGCAGTTTGACGTTCGCGCCAAGCTGAGCGCGGTAATACGCAAGGAATGGGTCTGCGTCTATGCCCATGCTTTCGCCAGTGCTTTTCATTTCAGGACCTAGAACTGGAATCACATCCTTAAATTTCAGGAATGGTAAATGAACTTCTTTGACGCTGTAATGGCTTGGTACAACACTTTGCGTAAAGCCAATTGTTTCGAGGCTTTGCCCAACAGCAATTCGAGCAGCGTATTTTGCCAAGGGATGCCCAATCGCTTTAGACACAAATGGCACAGTGCGACTGGCTCGAGGGTTGGCTTCTAGGATATAGAGTAAATTGTCATGCACCGCGTATTGCACATTCATTAAGCCAAGTACCCCAAGCTCGAGCGCCAGACGTTTGGTGCTGACATGGACTTCCTCGAGCAGCGCTTGGCTTAAATGCACCGGCGGTAAAATACAAGCACTATCGCCGCTATGAATCCCAGCCGCTTCAATGTGTTCCATCACGCCGGCAATCACAGCAACTTTGCCATCACATAAACAGTCAACATCGAGTTCAAGAGCATTCTCGAGAAAGGTATCGAGCAAAATACTCGGGTTGCCCTCGACCGCCGCATAGACTTCTCGTAGGTAGGTCTCGAGTTCGGTTTGGCTCTGTACGGTTCGCATCGCCCGACCACCCAACACATAACTTGGGCGTGCCATCAGTGGAAAACCCAAGTCTTTTGCCAGTTTAAGGGCTTGTCCGGGGGTATTCGCCACTGCGCCTTTGGGCTGACGAATGCCGAGTCGGTCGCAGAGCAAATTAAACTCGAGTCTGTCTTCGGCAGTATGAATCGCACTTGGCGATGTCCCGATTATTGGAGCGCCAGCCGCCTCGAGGACTTTGGCAAGTTTAAGCGGGGTTTGTCCACCAAGTTGCACAATCACGCCAATCGGCTTTTCGTGTTCGACAATGTTCATCACGTCTTCAAAAGTTAAAGGCTCGAAATACAAACGGTCAGCGGTGTCGTAATCGGTACTGACGGTCTCGGGGTTGGAGTTGACCATGATGGTTTCATAGCCCAACTCGCGCAGCGCCCAGACGGCATGAACCGTCGCGTAATCAAATTCGACACCTTGTCCAATGCGGTTAGGTCCAGAACCGAGAATCATGATTTTTTGTTTGTCGGTGGCACGAACCTCATCTTCCCATTCGTAGCTCGAGTAATGGTACGGCGTGTGGGCTTCAAATTCAGCAGCACAGGTATCCACGGTTTTATAGACAGGCAGGCATTTAGCAGCTTTACGCAGCGCTCGAATCTCGAGTTCGGTTTTGCCACGCAATTCACCAATTCGCGCATCGGAAATTCCAAGGCGTTTAATTTCACGCCATGTTTCGTACTTCCAAGTCTCGAGCGAGCCAAGGGTCTGGATTTCTTTTTCGACTTCGATAATTTCAGATAACTGAAACAAAAACCATGGGTCTATAGCTGTTTTCTTATGCAACTCGGCAACACTTACGCCGCGCCCCAGAAACTCGAGAATCGCCAGATAACGCTTTGGATTTGCCTCGAGTAAAACCTCGAGTTGCGAGGCAGTCATGGTTTCAAAACCACCTCGAATATCGTTTTCCAAACTCCGCAGGGCTTTCATAAACGATTCTTTGAAGGTGCGCCCAATCGCCATGACCTCGCCGACCGAACGCATTTGGGTGTTTAAGCGCTCAGGTGTGCCGGGGAATTTTTCAAAAGCAAATCTTGGAATTTTGGTGACCACATAATCGATGCTCGGCTCAAAACTGGCGGGTGTGACCTTAGTAATGTCGTTTGGCAATTCATCGAGGTAATACCCAGCCGCCAAAAGTGCTGCAATTTTGGCAATCGGAAAACCCGTGGCTTTAGAAGCCAGTGCGCTGCTCCTCGAGACTCGAGGGTTCATTTCAATCACCACCACCCGACCATCGGCGGGGTTAATCGCGTACTGAATGTTACTACCGCCCGTGTCCACCCCAATTTCGCGGATAACCGCTAAGCTGGCATCACGCAAGCGCTGATATTCTTTGTCAGACAAGGTTTGTTGTGGGGCAACCGTGATGCTGTCGCCGGTATGCACCCCCATCGGGTCAAAATTTTCGATACTGGTGATGATTAAAGCTGTGTCGTTGGTGTCCCGCATCACCTCGAGTTCAAATTCTTTCCAGCCCAAGACACTTTCTTCGATTAAAACCGTGCCGACCGGCGACAGGTGCAAACCACTTGCCACGATTTCCTTAAACTCGGCTTCGTCGTAAGCAATCCCGCCACCTGTACCGCCCAAGGTAAAACTTGGGCGGATAATCGCTGGGTAGCCAACTTCTTTCACAAAGCCCAGTGCTTCCTCGAGCGTGGCAACCATCTGTCCTTTAGCGACTTCCAAACCAATTTTTTTCATGGCGATCGCAAATTTTTGGCGGTCTTCGCCTTTTTCGATCGCTTCTTTATTTGCACCAATTAACTCAACACCATATTTCTCGAGAATTCCCGCATCTGCCAGTGCCAAACTTAGGTTTAAGCCAGTCTGCCCACCAAGGGTTGGCAAAATTGCACTTGGGCGCTCTTTAATAATCACTTTCTCGAGAAAATCCAAAGTCAAAGGCTCGAGATAGGTGGCATCGGCAAGTTCTGGGTCGGTCATGATTGTGGCGGGGTTAGAATTGACCAGAATGACCCGAAATCCCGCATTTTTGAGGGCTTTGACGGCTTGTGTGCCACTGTAGTCAAACTCGGCAGCTTGACCGATTTGAATAGGACCTGAACCGATAATCAGAATGGTCTGTAAATCTGTGCGTTTTGGCATGGAAACCTCGAGAGGAGAATTGTGGCTTGCTTGAGTGGCAGGGCGAGGCAAGCCCCGCCCCTACGGATTTTTGTTTTTGATTTGTGGTCTTGTGCCAGCCCTGTGACTCATCATTTTTTTCTTGCTGCTGCAAACCTTAAACTGCATAAAGAATACATTTTTCTGCATAAAAATACGAGACTTTATTCAAGTCTCGAGGAATCTCGAGCCATGATTGTATCACAATTATCTGCTTAGACAAGGGTTATGGATTGAGTTCATAGATTTCTGGTTTGAACTCGAGTTCTTGAATGTACTGTGTATATTCTTCTGGCTCAAGCGGGCGGTTTTTACCACTCAGCGCCACAAAAAAGGCTTCCATAACGTTATTGCCAAAATTGCGATTATTCAGTTTTGGGGTGGTCGCAATCAGGCGCTTGAGTCCAGCCGCCTTAAAGGCTGAGACATCGCTTTGGGTAATTGTTTGGGTCAAAAAAGTTTTGCCCGTTAAATTTTCGGGGGCATAGCGCTTTACATAGTGGGTGTCGCCGGCAATCACTTCTGCCCAGTCATAATACTTGGTGCGCCAGTCACGAATTGCAGATTCTTGTTTTGCACCAGTCGGATAAAACCATTCAAACGGCAGATTGGTAACAATTGGCAGGACAATACTGGCGGTGCGCTCGAGGGCAGCCTCGGATTTTATCGGGAAATCTATGCCAATGCCATAAATAATATCGCCGTAGACCATATCCGCCCCGGCTCGAGCCAGCGCTTGTGCCATCCCGAAGCGGTCTACTGCCGATACCATCAGGGTCTTGCGTCCCTGCCAGCCAACAATCGGCTCGAGTAACCCAACTGCCATTCGCTCTAAGGTGTGCTTTAAGCCACCGCCATCCACAATTGGCGTGATTTTGGCGTTGCTGGCAATTTTTAGGATGTCCTTAAATTGATAGGTGCGACTCCCTGCCACAATGTTTAAGTCTGTGCCGCCCAAGCCAAAAGCGGCGACTTGTCCATCGAGGTCGCGCAGCAATTTGGCTGCACCTTCCATGCTGCCATCTGTACCGATGCGCTCGAGCATAAATTGCTGCCCCAAAACCTCGAGTTCGGCAGTGGCATTGCGACTGCTCGAGCCAAGGGAAACACTGACGATTCGTTTAGGGCTGGTCATTGCAAGATTGTACTGCTTTGGAAACTAAAAAACGAACACGGGGATGAATCGTGTTCGCTCATAAGGAGGAGGCAGTTTTTGTTAGGCAGCCTTGGCAAAACCAAGTTTCTCGAGGAAGCTGACTTTGGCTTTTATGGTTGGCGTGGGGCGTGGTTCAATCACTCGAGCGCCAATCGGGGTTAAGCCTTGGGCTTTGATGTACTCGAGCGCAGCACTCGCATATTTGGTATGTTCGAGGCGAATGTGCAGTGTGGCATCGCCAATTCGGGCATCTGACCAGATTTGGGTTTCTAGGGCGTTCGGGATTTCCAGCTTACTTTTTGGTGTGCCGATAATCTCGAGAATCAGGTCGTTGGGTTGTAACGTCATGCTGGTTCACCTCACTTGGGTTAAAGAAAGTATTGCTTATTTATTGTCGGATACCCGCTTGTATCTCGAGGTCTAGTGTAGTGCGACTTCGTAAAATCAACAAACGACCTTCTGCAACCATTTGCTGTTATGTATGCAGGACTTCGATAGATAGCTGACAAATCCTGTATACCTAAGCAGTATGCAGTCCAAATCTCGAGTCACCCTGACCCAACTCAAAGCCTTGGTCGCCATTGCCAAGCACGGCAGTTATTCCGAAGCGGCACTCGAGACGATGCAAAGCCAAAGCACCCTCAGCCATGCGATTGCTGAACTCGAGCGCGGTTTAGATACCAAACTCTTTGAACGCGGGCGGCGTGGCGCGAGCCTGACCGAACTCGGGGAGCGTTTACTCGAACACGCCAAACACGCCACCGACAGCGTAGAAGCCTTAGAACAAGAAGCCAGACTCGAGCAAGCAGGTTTGACCGGCACAATTAAAATCATGTCTATTCGCAGTGCTGCGACCTTTATTTTACCACCGATTATTTCGGGCTTTATGGAGCGTTTTCCTAATGTCACTTTTGAATTTTTAGAAGAAGGTGACGACGATAACTCGATCGAAGATGCGGTGCATTCAGGACGGGCTGACCTTGGCATCCTCGAAACCCCAATGGCAACCAGTGGATTACTAGAATTTGAACTGGCACGAGACGAATACTTGTTGCTCGAGCCAAGCAAACGTCGGGCGGCACGAACTTGGCAAGATATTCAAAAGCAACCGTTTATCATGTGCGTTGGCGGCTGTACCGCAATCATGCGCCAACACCTTGAAAAAAATAATTTTTTACTCGAGCCAGCCTTTAGAATCCGTGAAGATAGCGTCATCCTCGGTATGGTTGCCCAAGGTCTTGGCATCAGCATCTTGCCACGTTTAGCCGTTGAGCCTTTACCATCTGGCATTCGGGCTTCGCCTTTGCCCACGCCACTCGAGCGGGTGGTGAGCGTGGTGGTGACCCGCCGAAAACTGCGTCAGCCAGCTTTGCGTGAATTTGTCAATGCGATTAAGACCGCGATTAGCATTTGAGCTTTACCACCATTTGCGCCACTTAAAATAAATCGCTAAACTCAAGCCAGCCAGAATAAACATCAGCCATGCAAAAACATAGCCCCACGGTTGCTCGAGTTCGGGCATAAACTTAAAGTTCATCCCCCAGACACCGGCTAAAAAAGTTAATGGCAAAAAGATGCTGCTGATGGTTGTCAGGGTTTTCATGACTTCGTTCATGCGGTTACTTTGGACACTTAAATGGACATCAAGTAAGCTGGAGAGAATATCGCGGCTGGTGTCCAGACCATCGTAAATTCGGGTGAGATGATCGCCAATATCGCGTAAATACATGGCAGCGTTGGGTTCAAGTGCGGTCACGTGCCTCGAGAACTGTGCCACCGCCTCTCGAGCGCCACTGACCAGCCGACGAGCATGAATCATGATGTGTTTAAGTTCAAAGACCTCAGAAAAAAACGGATTGGTCGCCACTTGTTGCGGCGCAAAAACCCGCTCCTCGAGTTCGTCGGTTCTGGTTTCGAGTTCGTCTAAGAAGGTAAAAAAAGTATCTGTGCCACGGTCTAAAAGCGCATACAGCACATCCACGGGACGGATGTTGCTGCGCGTTTCAAATTCGTTCCAAACACCCTCCAAATAGGTGACTGGCTCAAGGCGAATCGTCAGCAGTGTCTCGAGTTCGGGAAACCAAAAAATGCTGATGCGTTCGGTGCGGTCAGTCACATCCTCGGGTTCGGCAAGGGTGCGAAAAATCAGAAATAAATGCTCGGTGTAAGATTCAAATTTGCTCCAATGTCCTTTCTCGAGCGCATCCTCGAGTGCCAAAGGATGAAGCGCAAACATCGATTTGAGTTTTGTCACGTCGTCAGGGGTTGGCGATTCGGCATCAATCCAAACCCGCTCGGTACGCCCTAACTCGAGCGATTTACACTGCTCGAGACACTTGACCCGAATGCCGCGATTTTCGGCTAACACAGGATGTTTAGATTGAAACCTAGAAGTATTTTGCACAATACAAGTTAAAGATAGCACCTAACGAGTCTCTTGACCATAGACACGCACCTTCTTGACCACATACGCGCACCTTCTTACCCCTAAAGCAGCACCTGTCTTGACCCTAAAGATGCACCTTACGGGCTGGGTCGCTGTCTTGACCCTAAAGATGCACCTTACGGGCTGGGTCGCTGTCTTGACCCTAAAGGGCTGGGTCGCTGTCTTGACCCTAAAGATGCACCTTACGGGCTGGGTCGCTGACAGGCGTGGTCGCTATCGGGCATGGTTCGCTTCCTCACAATGACCTTTTAACCTTTTAACCTTTTAACCTTTTAACCTTTGATCTTGACACAAAACTGACAACCTCTATATGCAGCTAAGCCATTAGTGCTATTGTCTCGCAACGCAAATGAAAACTCGAGCATCAAGCTCGAGCCAATTTGTAGCTCTTGGAGGAGAATTTATGAAGAAAAAAGCGATGTACACAACGTTAGCCGTTGGCTTTGGCACAATGCTGGCATTTGCCGCCGTGCCGAACAACACTTTGGTTTCGATGGTGATTGGCGACATCACCACCCTCGACCCAAGCCAAGCCTACGATACCGCATCTGGCGAGGGTATCGAAAATATGTACGAAACCTTGTTGGGTTATGAAGGTCGGGATTTGACCAACCTCAAACCAAGCCTAGCCACCGCTTGGAGATTTTCTCCCGATGGTAAAACCCTGACCTTTACGCTGCGTAAGAATGTCAAGTTCCACAGTGGCGCGACCATGAATTGCGATGATGTTGAGTACAGCTTTGAACGCCACTTGATTACCCACGATTCAGAAGCCTACCCCTACATTTCCGATACGCTGCTTGGCTTCCCGTACTGGGATGATGCCGCCAAAGCTAAGACCACTTTTGCAATGGTCAATAAAGCTGCCGAGTGTAACGCGGCTGGTCAATTGGTTTTGACCTTGCCTAAAAAAGACCCAACCGCACTGGCAAAACTTTCTTACCTCGCCATGAGCGTGGTCGAGAAGAAGTACACCGTTGGCTTAGGCGAATGGAGCGGTGCAGAAGCCGATTGGAAAAACTGGATTTCTAAAGATATGTCCAACTCGGCACTCAGCCAAAAACCAAACGGTACTGGCGCATATCGCTTTGTCAGCCGCAATGCCACCCAACAGGTTTTCAAGCACTTCCCAGAATACTGGGATGGCGCAGCTAAAATCGAAAACGTAATTATCCAAAAAGTAGACGAACTGGCTACCCGTACCTTGGCACTAAACAAAGGCGATACCGACATTATGTCAGTCATTACTCGAGCCAACCTCAGCCAAGTGGCTGGTCAGCCGGGCGTAAAGGTGCTTGACGATTTGCCTTCAAGTGCTTCAGAAGTATATTTCATGAACCAAAGCATTAAAGAACCAAAAGAACTTGGTAGTGGAAAATTAGATGGTAAAGGAATTCCAGCCAATTTCTTCTCGGATATTAATGTCCGTAAAGCCTTTGCTTTTGCTTTTGATCCAACCATTGTGATTAGTAAAATCTTCCTTGGAAAAGGCGAAATCCGCACCATGGCAATGCCAAGCACCTACCTCGGTTATGACAAGTCTGTACCTGTGTACAGCTACAATGCCGAAAAAGCAATTACTGCTTTCAAACGTGCTTTTGCTGGGCAAGTCTGGAGCAACGGCTTTGAAGTTAATATTTACTTCAACACAGGTAATATTCGTCGTCAGACCATCGCCGAGATTTTCAAAAGCAACGTTGAAAAACTTAATCCAAAATTCAAAGTCAAAGTTGTTGGAATTGCTTTCTCCGAACTTTTGGGCAAGGCTGACGAAGGTAAACTCTCGAGCTTGGTTGGTAGTTGGGCAGCCGATTATCCAGACTCGGATAACTTTTTACGGGCTTTCTATCACTCCGAAGGCGGTGCGTTCAAAGGTCGCTTGAGTTACGTTGACCCTGCTATGGACAAGTTAATTGACCAAGCCAAAGGTACGGATACCGTTGCGGCTCGAGTCACCCTTTACAAAGCCATTGGTCGCCGTGCTTATGAGCAAGTTCCAGCCGTTTTAATGCCAGCCGCCGTTGGTTTCTTGACCTACCGCGATAACCTCAAAGGTCTCGAGGCAAACTGGTCACCGCTTGCCAGTGGTTCGTTTGGTACACTCTGGAAGAATCTTTCTAAGTAGTCTAATTTAACCAGAGGGGCGAGGCGTACCTCGCCCCTCTTTATTCAAAATCGAGAATAAATTATGCTGATTTATATTATCCGTCGCCTTGCCAGTTTGCCGTTGGTGATGATTGCGCTAACCCTTTTAATCGTGGGGTTATTGCAGTTTTTATCGCCTCGAGAACGGGCGGTCAGTTTTATTAGAAACGAAAATCAAATGCGGAACATAGACTTAATTATTAAAGAAAATGGTTTGGATCAGCCCTTCTATGTACAGTATTGGAATTGGCTGGGCAATGCTTTTCAAGGCAATTTTGGTTTTTCCAAAGCCAGCAGTTTACCAGTTTTAGACACCATTATTCAACGTTTTCCTGCCACCTTTGAGTTGGCTATTTTTGCCAGCTTAATTATTATCCCTTTGGCAATCTGGCTGGGTACGCTCAGCGCCTTAGGCAAAGATAAATTTTTAGACCAAACCCTGCGCGTTCTCAGTATAATCGGCTATAGTTTGCCGGTATTTGTGGTTGGAATTTTGTTGTTGGTGGTCTTTTATGGCGCACTGGGCATCTTACCGGGCTTTGGGCGTACCGATACAGTGCTGGCAATCACCGACCCTGTGCCAGTCGTAACGGGCATGATTACCATCGATTCGATTCTGGCTGGAAAATGGAACGTGCTGGTCAATGCCTTGCAGCACATGATTCTGCCAGTGATTACGCTTGCCACGATTCAAGTCGCCAGTACCTTAAAGGTCATGCGAAACCAATTGCTCGATGTCCTCAAAGCCGATTATGTCCGCACGGCTCGAGCCAAAGGATTAAGCAATAACATCGTCAACATCAAGCACGCTCGGCGCAATGCGATTTTACCGATTGTGACTTTGGCGGGTTTTACGATTCAAGGCTTACTGTCTGGGGCAGTCATTACCGAAACAATTTTTTCCTACCCCGGCATTGGTTCATGGGGTGCAACGGCGGCAGTGCAACTCGATTACGCTGGTGTGATGGGCTTTGCCTTGTTTATTGGTGTAATTGTGGTCATGAGTAACCTCGTGATTGATTTGCTGTATGGCTTTTTTGACCCTCGAGTGAGGTTTGACTAATGAGTTCAATCACCTTAACCAATGCCACCACCGATGACCAAAAAGAAACATGGTGGCAAACCCGACCTGCGCGGCGTTTTAGGAAGAATCCATTGGCTTTGGTCGGTTTGTTTATTGCCGTGTGTTTTACAATCATGGCGATTTTTGCGCCACTTTTTGCCAATCCAAAAGACAATTGCTTGCGCGACCTTAACGTGCCGGCTGGCACAAGCGTTTACAACCCATTTGCACCACTGTTTTGGAAAGCAATTGTTGTTCCACCGCAAAGCTGCTTTAGTGTCTACCGCATCAGTTTTGCCAGTGTGCCAACCCCACCGGGTGTGGATGGCGCGATTCTTGGTACGAGCAGTGGCTACGACATTTGGTACGGCTTGGTTTGGGGTTCACGCACGGCTTTTCAACTCAGCCTAAGCGTGGTCATTCCAACGCTCTTTATTGGGATTTTTTTGGGTGGCTTGGCTGGTTTTTTTGGTAGTTGGGTAGATAACCTAATCATGCGTTTGGTAGACATTATTTTTGCTTTGCCTGGTTTAATTTTAATAATTGTGATTGTTTCAATATTCGGTAAGGGACTCGATAAAATCGCGCTGGCGCTGGTGTTAATAGGCTGGGCTGGTTATGCAAGGGTTATTCGGGGCGAAATCATTAAATTACGTCACCTCGAGTACGTCGAAGCAGCCCGTGCTTTAGGGGCAGGGAATTTACGTCAGATTTTCAGGCACATACTGCCCAATGCCCTCACACCAATTATTGTATTGGCAGTGCTGGACTTTAGCACTGTGCCACTTAGTGCCGCCGCCCTGAGCTTCTTGGGGCTAGGTACGCCACCGGGTTATGCCGATTGGGGGCAGATGGTTGCCTTTGCAAGGGCATTTATCATCGGACCAAGCGGTGAACCATTTGGTTACTGGTATGTGAGCTTTTTTCCGGCTTTGTTTATTTTACTTTTTAGTGTCGGTTGGAATTTACTCGGCGATGCCCTGCGCGATGCACTCGACCCTCGAGAAACTTAGTTCTTCATAACCAAGTGTTACCCTACAGGTCATGAAAACCCAATATCTGATTTTTGTGGCGCTTTTCGCCGCTTGTAACGCACAGCCATTTCCTGCTGTGGTGATGTCGGGCAGCCTCGAGCCAAAGGCGTTGCAGTCTCGGGTCGAAGTTGGAGTCAGTGATACCACTGGTCATAACGCCAACCAAGTCAGTTCTGGACGTTTGGTTTTGGTGGCTGGGCGTTTGCCGAGTCAGCCATTTGCCATTCAAAAATCGGATTTAGCAGTGGTGGTTAATGGTTCTGGGCTTGAAAGCAGCAAAAAAGCCGAACTGCTAAGCAATGCAAACTTAGCACTAGACAGACTCGAGACAGACATCAATAGCGCCCTCGATGGTATTCCACGCCGTATGAAAATTGTGCCGACACCAGACCGAATTGGTGATTTGGTCAATGCCAATTTTGTTTTTCAGACCAAAACAGGTCTTCCATTCACAATTTCCCCAAGCAGTACAGTCATTGCAATTTACAATTTGGTCAGCACAGATTTTAATATCACCTCGTTTGGCTTTGCTCAAAACGATGGCAATCAAAATGTAATTCTTGGAGCAATTGGAGGTTGCCAGTTTCAAGGCGCACTGAATAAACCAAACGCTACCCATGTGTGTGGAGCAACAGGTTTACTGGCAATTACTGACCTTGGGGCTATTTCTGTTGGTATCAGTCTAACGATCGAACTTGGTTTTACTCGAGATTAAACCAAACCTAAATCTTTTGGACCAAAACCAAGCGGCAATAAACCGCGCACAGTAGACTCGAGAACTTCGCCTTTGTGGTTGGTCATGTAGACAATTGCATCTGGAGCGAACTCGAATAAAATTTGCCGACACGCCCCACACGGACTCGAGGGTGGGCTGGCATGGGTATAGACCGCAATGCGGCTAAAGGTTTGTACGCCTTCGGAAACCATTTTTTGAATCGCAGTTTGCTCGGCACAACGCCCTAAGCCGTAGCTGGCATTCTCGACATTGCAACCTGTAAAAACTTCTCCAGAAGCGGTCTCGAGGGCAGCACCCACCAGAAATTTGCTGTACGGCGCATAAGCTCGAGTGGCGGCATCGGCAGCCAGTTGGATCAAGTCTTCTTTGGTCATGGGAGCAGTGTAAAGGGTTAAAAGGTTAAAAGGTTAAAAGCGAACCAGCCCGCTAAGTATCTCACGCCTGCATTTTAGATTTTTCACAAAACGGCAAATCTGTTCTTTCTCGTAAAATAGCACCTCACGGGCTACTCGCGCTCATTACGGCGTGAGATACGTCACCCTTACTCCTGTTAGTCGGAAATGTTTTAGCAAAAAACTCTAAAACATTTCGGGGAGGTACTTAGGTGCATCTTTAGGTTCAAGACAGGTTAAAGAGAAAGCTGTTCTTCACTTTTCCCCTTTTCTGCTTTTTCCCTTTTTCCCTTTTCTGGTTCTACCAAAAGGTCGCTAAATTTTTGCACCCGAACCTGTGAAACACGGCGGTCATCGGCAGATTCGACAATAAATTCCCAACCATCATAGGTGGTGCTTTCGCCAGCTTTAGGAATATCGCCAAAGGCGTGCATAATAAACCCAGAAACGGTTTCAAACTCGCCTTCGTCTTCTTCGTTGACGGTAATTTTGAGCAATTCTTCGACATCCGAAAAAGGCATATCGGCTTGCAGCAAGTAAACACCATCAGAAATGGCTTGGTAGGACTCCACTTCTGGCTCGTCGGTCTCGTCGTAAATTTCGCCAACCAGTTCCTCGAGAACATCCTCGAGCGTGGCAAGTCCGCCAGTGCCTTCGTGTTCGTCCACAACAATTGCCATATGGGTTTTTTTCTCGCGCAGACGATTGACAAAATCGCGCAGACCCATACTTTCAGGGACAAAAATGGCTGGGCGCATGATGTTACGAACCGTTAAGTGGTCTAAATCCTCGAGCTTGCCAAGCACATCACGGGTGTACGCCACACCAACGATATTGTCTTTATCGTCGTCGTAGACTGGGATTCTCGAGTAACCATGTTGGGTGTACTCCTTGAGTAATTCTCGTAAAGGTAAATCGGCTTCGATGGCGTTCATTTTGGTGCGTGGGGTCATGATGTTCCGCACGGTTTTATCGCCAAAATCAAAAACGTTGTAGACCATTTCCTTTTCGCCTTCGTCCAGCACACCTTGCTGGCTCGAGGCATTGACAATCATACGGATTTCATCCTCCGAGTGAGCCGTATACTTGCCACCTTCGGCGGGTTTGACCCCAAATAAACGGGTGATGGCTGCGCCGGTCATCTCGAGAAGACGTGCTATCGGACCAAAGACAAAAGCAAAGCCTTCAAATGGTCGAATAATCATCATCGCTAAACGCTCGGGCATGGCAATCGCAATGCTTTTTGGCACAAGCTCCGAGAAAATAACCGATAAGACCGCACTGATGCCAATGGCGATGGCTAAGCTAATTCCATTGGCAGCCCCAACACTGAGCGCAAAAACATCCAACAGCACAGGTTTAACCAACGAACCAATGGACGGCTCAGCCACCACACCAGTGGTTAAACCAACCACCGTAATACCAAGTTGACTCGAGGCGATATAAAAATTGAGATTATTTTGGGCTTTTTGCACCCGCAAAGCCACTCGAGAACCTTTTTCAACAAGTTCTTGGATTTTTGTGTGCCGAGCGCTGACCAAAGCATACTCAGCCGCCACGAAAAACGCATTTAATAAAATCAGCACCACCAAAACAGCTAAACCAGTAATTTCCATTTGTTGGCGCACTCCAGACCGCGCCTCTTCTTGCACTGAAACACGTGCAGAAGTCAATAACCAAAACCTCGAGCCACCAATTGACTCGAGGGGATGCAAAAAACGAGCGCCAAAGCACTTGTTTGAATCGAACTAGGAGGTTCTTCCATACGCATCACGCACCAAACGAGGCGCATTGGCTCGAGTATAGCAGATTTTACAATGCGGCTGCCCCTTGACAGTGCCATGTGCCTGTGCTACCTTTCTATGCGCTGTTGCAGTATCGAAAAGGGGTTGTTAGCTCAATTGGCAGAGCAGCTGACTCTTAATCAGCGGGTTGATGGTTCGAGTCCATCACGACCCACCACACAAAAGCTCCGTTAAAAACGGGGCTTTTTGATCTGATACTTTTATTTTATGCAGTGAATTTTTATTAGCCTTTCCAACGCCGTGTGCAATAGAAAAGTATTTGGATGCAACACTCGAGGCTTGACCAGATTTAGGTCATGCTTTACACGCCTGTCTCGAGTGCGTTCATAAATAAGGCTTTGATTCCAATTCGTACAGGCTCGAGTTCTGAACTGGTTAAAGCACCATAATATTGTTCGATTCGGTAAACATCAATCATTTGTATCTGGTCAAGTAGAACCACGCTTGTTTCTGGCAACACCACGCCGTTAATGACTGGATAGAGTTGCTTTCCAGCCTTGACCCAAGTCCCTTGACTGGTTGTGAGCGGTGCAACAATCAGACATGGGTATCGGCTTCGTCCGACGTTATCTGGGTTGGTGATAATAATACACGGACGCGACCCTTCTTGTTCGCGTCCTACTGGATTGCGCTTTGGTAACTTAATCAATGCAATATCGCCAAATTTCATGTTTGTTCCATAAAAGTACGGGTTTTCAAGTCATAGCGCACAGATTTGCCTGAATTTCTAAACGATTCGTGCCATTTAGCGAGTTCTTCGGGTGGTACATCTTGCTCGAGTTCTGTTAGCCTGTCCTGCATGGCAAAAGCTGCACCGTCTAGCCATGCTCGAGTCTCCGAATCCATGGTTTCGGGTGGTTCTTCGATAACCTCAAAAAGGTCATTGGGAGTAACCGGCTGACCTGTCAGGCGAGTCAGGGCTTGCATAACTTGGCTTAGGGTCTCGAGGTCAACACGTTTGACTTTTTCGCCACGGGCAAGGGCATAGATGCTACCCTGTGCAGCTTTTCCTGCCACTTCTTTAGACAAGCGGTAAGCGGTTAGGTTATTTTGTTGCAAATACCGATCTAGGGAAACTCTGACATTCATTTGGCTACCTCTTACATAAACATAGCACCAATACAGATACTCGAGGGTATTACAAAATGCTGTAGTAAATGCTACCAGCCCTAGGCGCGAGAATTATTGCTCATAAGCGCCTAGCACTTAGGGACAGACCCTTCTTGACCATAAACACGCACCTTCGGGCATGGTCGCCCGTGTCTGTCCTGCTTGGAGGTGGTCGAAAGTGCCAATGAAACCCTCGAGATTCAAACTCTGGATTTTACTAAAGCCTTTTTTACACGCCTAACACCACATCTATGTTTTGCATCAGCCCCTGCGTTTGCTCGAGCGCCGCCGCCACTTGGCAATAATGGCTGATGTCGTCAAAACTCAAGGCTCGCCCTTTGCGGTCTTTAAGCCATTTCTCGAGAACTTGATAGCCACCAATTCGTTCTGCCCAAAGATTCTCGGAAATTCCCAAAAAATACTGGGTGTCGTTAATCCAGACCTTTTGGGCGGCGTAACGGGGTTTATCCACCACATTTAAGCCCGCTTGGGGAAACGTCACGCCGCTCTCGAGTTCGGTCTCGAGTAAATGCAGCCCCGATAATTTACGCCCCAAATGCACCAAGGCAGCAAAAATACCTAAATCGGTGGGCAGTGGAATACGCGGGAAATCTATTTTTAAGAATTCGGCATAGCGTTTACGATAATTTGGGCTATGCAGAACCGCATAAATATAATGCAGCACATCTTCTGGGGCAAAGTTCTGGGTTAAATCGCCCGAGCCATCTGGCAGCCACTCGAGACCAAGAATTTGTCCAAGCGCCACAATAAATTTAGGCGAAAAGTTGGCTTTGCGCCCCTCTGCCTCGAGCGCCAAGCCTTCGGTATTTGGGTAGAGATAAAGCGGGGTGGCATACGTACCATTGACATCGAGAACGACTGCTGTTGCTGGATTTCGGCTAAGAATAATGTGTCGCCATGAATCAAGTTTAACAATGCGGGCAAAATACACTACAAAATTTTCTTTGTTCGCAACGTGTTGTAGAAGCTCACGTCTTGGGTAATCCATTGCAACGTCATCAAAATAACACCAACGTTCATCAAACGGACGGTAATGACACTGAATAACGGGGGTTTTCCAATTATCTTTTTTGACTAATTCAGACCGAGCCGATGCTAATTGCCAGTCACGATTGTCTTTAATCCCGTATCTTTCACGCAATTCTGCATCTGATTGACTCGAGTCACGCAAATCCTCAATTCGTTTTTCAATCTCGGACTTGTCAAAAGCCACTGCAAAACCGTCGCGGTGCGTCTGAAAACCAAGCACATTGACTGGCATAATGTCCACCACACTCCAACCTTTTTCATACTCGGCTCGAGTCTCTACATTTTGTGGAACAAATAAATAAAATGGGCTGGTCGGAAAAATCTCTGCCCATACAGTGCTGCTGATGTCATTTTCCTCGAGCCAAAAGTATTTTCCACCCGTTAATTTGGCATTCTCGGCTTTACCTTCAAAAATTTCGCGCAGACCCCATAAATTGGCATGGTAAACACGTTTTCCTAACTCGAGTGGCGGTTTTTTATGGGGTGGCAATTTGATAAAAAAACCAATTGCAACGCCCTGCATAATGTCAAACACATTTTCGTCTTTGCCACCATCTGGCGCGGTTTCTTTTTTGCGGCTGTTGCCGTGTAAATCCAGAAAGTACAGTTCGTCAAAACTGTTTAACAGCGCTTGGCGCATTCCCCTAAAAGTTGGGTTGTCCAAGTACCCGTGGTTGGTCACAAATGCCAGTACACCCGCACCAGTTTTGTCTATCCGCCACTGCGAAAAGCGAATAAATTTGACGTAATCGTCGTTTAACCACTTTGAATTGGCTTCGCCTAACGGCATTCCATCGACTTCAAAATAATTTGCGCCCGTCTGATTGTTTAAGGTGTCCAAACCATGCAGCAAATTGTGAATCCAGTCGCCAGTGTTAGCGCTATGCCCACTGTAGGGCGGGTTGCCAAGTACCACCATCACGGGCGTGTCGCGCTTGATGCTGCTGGCAGCCAAAGATTCTTGTTGTAGGGCAGCCGCAAAAGGCTGAAAGGCTTGGTCTACGCCCCGTGGTTGCTCGAGCGTGTTGGTCAAAAAAATTCGCACCCGTTCGTCTTTTTGCAAAGTATAACCAGTCCTCGAGAGTAAAAAATCGAGTTTTAAGTGTGCCAAAGTGTAGGGCGCAATTAAAAATTCAAAGCCATGGACTCGAGGCAAAATATGGTCTTTGACATAACCATTCCACATTCCTTGGTTGTTGCTAAAACCCGCGTAAATTTGGTTTATGACCCGATGCAAAAACGTACCTGTGCCAGTGGCGGGGTCAAGCACTTGGACTTTATGCAGACCATCGGCGGTTTTGCTCGAGTCGGCAAGCCCTTTTTTTAAGTCAAAACGGGTTTTTAGGATACTGTCCACACTTCGGACGATGTAGCCAACCACGGGTTCTGGGGTATAATACACGCCGCGTTTTTCTCGCATGGCTTTGTCGTAAGCCGCCAAAAAAGTTTCGTAAAAATGCAGCACAGGATCGCCCGCGCCTGTGGTTTTACCCAATTCGGCTTTGATGCTTTCCATATTGGCACTGTCCAAAACAAAAGAGGCTTCCTCGAGCGCCCAAACAAAATCTGGGTGTGCCTCTGCGCCCGCAAAATAACTAAAAATTTGAGTCAGCACCGCGTTGCCACGAATCCCCAAAAGTGGTGTGGCTCGACTAAAAGAGCGCTGCTTAAAGTCTGGCGCAAACTGACTCAGTTCCCCTAAGCTGGTGTCGGGTTCATCTTGTTGGATTCGGGTCGCAAATAAGCCATAAGTCAGGGTTTGGGCGTATAAATCGGCAAATTCTTCTCGGGTTAATTCGGCAACCAAAATCGTTTTGACGCTTAAAAATTGCTCGGTTAGAGGTTTCTTCTCGAGTTTTAATTCTTCACGCAGCACCCGCCGAATGACCACTCGGATTTGCTGGGCGTAGTACGCCAAACGCATGGCGAGTTCTTTGGCGCTGCCAGCCGCAGGAGTTGGATTCTGGACAAAGGCTTGCAGCAAACTGCTCAGTTCTTCATGGGCATTGGCTTTTGCTGTGATGGTTTTTTCAAATAAATCGGCAAGGCGCACAGTGCGGCGCAATTTGCCACGCACATACCACCTGAACTCGAGGTAATCGGACAAAATCAGGTTGCCCAGTGCATTGGTATAACGCTGCCACTGCTCGGTTTTTAAGACCTTATCAAGATTTACACCAAGGTCTTTAACCTCGAGATGCCCGACATCCAAGCTGCCCTTGGAGATAATAAAATCGGGTGCGCCGTAGACTTTGCGTTTGGCTTCGTTGGTGGCTTTGAAACCTGTTAGCACCGACTCGAGCAAATCTTGTAAATATGGGCGGTAAGTGTGTTCGGTGGCGTTGGCTCGGGCAAAAGCACGTTGAATCTGAGTCAGGTACTGGGTTGTCGAATCCATAGCACACTTTACCTGATAAATTGCTTGAGGCTTCGGCTCGAGGTGGCTGAAGAGGCTGTGGTTGTGCCACCCGAGACACCGAAGAAGAGGCTTTGGCTTAGCTTCTTCTCGAGACCAAATAGGTTATTACATCGCTGCGTATTCTGTAGGCTGCCGATGCTCGAGACTAAAATGATGTCTTTTGTCTAAAAACTCCAAAACAAAAGCAGGGCAAACGTCGTGTCTGCCCTGCTTTACATACTCGTTGCTTTAGCGGCGCAAGCCGAGGCGTTCAATCAGTTTTTTGTAGGCATCTGGGGTGTTCTCGCGCATATAACGCGATAAACGGTTGCGCTGACCGACCAAGAGTTGCAAACCACGTTGACCGTGCTTGTCTTTTTTGTTGCCATTGAGGTGGCTGGACAAGTTGTTAATGCGGTGCGTCAGAACTGCAATTTGAACTTGGGTGCTGCCTGTGTCGCCCTCGAAGGTGGCGTAATCCTTGATAACTTTGGTTTTTTCTGCGCCGATAAATGACATGGTGTGACCTCTTTTTTTATAAGTCCGGCAAGCTCGAGCCACGCTAAAAGGTGCGTACCCTAACTCCCGCGAAGAAGGACAGTATCATAAACCTTATGCCAAGGCAAGGGCGGGCTATTGGGTCACGCGGTTCAACACAAATTTGAGTTCGACTGGGCGCTTGTTACGCCAGACACTTAAAATGACCGTATCGCCCGGGCGACGTTTGGCGACTTGCTGAATCACATCGTAACGCCCCTGCACATTGGTGTTGCCAACTTTGAGGATAATATCGCCCAAGCCCGTAATTCGTCCGTCGCGGTCGCGCACCGAAGCCCGTAATCCGGCTCGAGCCGCCGCACTGCCGGGGTCAACATCGAGTACCAACGCCCCACGGTTCGAGCTTAGCCCAACCCCAGTTAAAGCAAAAGGCTCGAGTTCTGCCACGTCTTTAAGCTCTGCGCCAAGTTTGCCGCGCTGCGAAACCCCAAAGCGCTCGAGGTCAGAAAGGCTTTGCTGCACCAACGGGGCTGGAATTGCTAGACCAATTTTTCCGGTGGCGGTCAAAGAACTTTCTAAATTGGCATCCACCACACCAATCACAAAGCCTTTGCTGTCCAAAACAGGTCCGCCCGAGTTGCCGCTTTCGATGTTGGCATCGGTCAGCATCATTTGCGGAATTTCAATCCCGATTTCGTCGGGGAATTCTTCGATGCGGTTAAAGCCCGAAACCACCCCCGTGGCAATGTTGTTGGGTTTGCGCTGTGGGCTACCCAGCACAATCGCTTTTTGTCCGGGCAGGACTTCGTTGCTCGAGAACCGCAAAATGGTTGGCGCAGTCACACCCTGAACACTCAGCACAGCAATGTCGATGCCAATGTCGTAGGCTTCGATTTCGGCTCGGAAACGCCGCCCATCCCAGAGTTGCACTTGTACCCCCACGGGGTCGTTATTGACCGCGTGATAATTGGTGATGATGCGGTTGCTGGTGTAAAAAAATCCAGTCGAATAGATATTCGGGTCTTCGCCCTGTGGCACAGCTTCGGGGGCGCTGCGCGAGATAATTGTGACCACACCTTTGATGTTGCGGGTTCGCACCTCGACATTGTTGATTTCGTCGGGTGTAACCAAGCGAGATTGCGCCGCCGTAAAGCCAGAGTAATACCCCAAGCCGACCGCCAGAATAAAAGCCAATAAAATTCCTAATCGCCACACGCCCTGCATTGTACTTGGTTAAACAAAAGAAAGCACGGATTTGGATGATAAACCTCAGTTAAGGTTCTGCACACTTTCTTCAGCGCTAAAGTCTGCACGATACAAAGCATGAAACGATTTATTTTGGCTGGATTCTTACTGACCTCGAGTTTTGCCAGCAGTTCACTCGAGAAAACATGGCAACTCAACCAGACCCAGAACTTGACTTTCCAAGCCGGTCAGGTCAGTGGTAACGCTGGCTGCAATAACTTTTCTGGTGGCTATAGCACCAAAAGTTCAGTCCTGACTTTTGGGGCGCTTGCCAGCACCCGCAAAGCCTGTGCGCCAGCCATCATGGAGCAAGAAAATCTGTTCTTAAAACGTTTAGCCAGCACCAAACGCTTTTTAATCAGCCCAGATGGTTTGCGTTTAACCCTGATTGGCGATGGTGTCCAACGCCTGACTGCCAGCCGTTAGAATAAACCAGTGCTGCTTCGAGCGACCGATATTCGACTGGTGTATGGCGAGAAAACAATTCTCGAGGACGTGAATTTGCAGCTAGAAGCGGGCGATAAAATCGCTTTGACTGGGCGCAACGGAAGCGGCAAGACATCTTTACTGAAAATTCTAATGCGCCAGCAAGCCCCAGATTCGGGGCAGCTTGAAATTCATGGGCGGGTCGGTTGGCTCGAGCAAGACCCTGTTTTTTCGGGGCAGACGGTTGAAACCGTAATGACCGATGCGTTGCAGCATTTACGGCAACTCGAGGTAAAACTACGCCAACTCGAGGCAGAAAATAACATCGGTCTGGCTTGGTCAGAAACTTTAGAAGCCTTTGAACAGGCTGGTGGCTATGTGGCAGAAGCTCGAGCGGCTGGCGTTCTCGAGGCGCTTGGTTTAAGCCCAATGCTGAGCCAAGATGCCGACACCCTGAGCGGTGGCGAGCGCACCCGTTTGGCATTGGCGGTGGTGCTGATTGCCCAACCAGAGGTGTTGCTGCTCGATGAGCCAACCAACCATCTGGACATCGAGATGCGAATTTTTCTCGAGAAGCGCTTACTCGAGTACCCCGGAGCAGTCCTGATTGTTTCGCACGACCGCCGTTTACTCGATGTTGTGGCACGCCAAACGCTGCATTTGGAAACTGGTGTTTTAACACGCTATGCAGGTGGATACACAAAATCCAGAGCGGCTCGGCTCGAGGCTCGGCGCTTACAAGCTCGGGCGGCGCGGCTGGGTGGTTTTGAACTGCGGAGACTCAGCAGCGCTGCCAAAACCGTGGCGGCTTGGGGGGTCGGCAATGCCAAATTGGCACGGCGAGCCAAAGCCCTGTCCACCCGTGTCGAACGGCTAACTGTAGTCGAAGCCCCACCTCGAGAACGGGTTTTACGGATGCAATTGCAAAGTGGTCAAGCCGTTGCCAAATTGGTCTTGCGTGCTGAGCGAATCCAAAAAACTTTTGGACAGCGTTTGTTGCTCGAGAAAGCCGATTTGCGCTTGCGGCTTGGCGACCGTGTGGCGTTGCTGGCAAAAAACGGAGCAGGTAAAACCACACTGCTGCGAATTTTACTGGGCGATTTAGCTCCAGATGTACCCAATCCGCTTGAGCCGCCCGAGGTGCGCTACAGCGACGGCGTGACAGTGGCTTATTTTGACCAGACCTTTCATGGTTTAGAGCGGCAAAAACCAGTCTTTGAGCAGTTGGCGGCTCGAGTTGGCGAACGCAGTGCTACGGCATTGTTGGGGCGTTATGGTTTCCCGCCAGAAATGCAGCAGCGCCCCCCAAGCACCTTATCGGGAGGTGAACGCGCTCGGGCTGGCTTGGCTTTATTGGGCGCAACTCGAGCCGATGTGCTGATTCTGGACGAACCGACCAATCATTTGGATGTCGAGACCCTAGAAGCCCTCGAAGAAGCGATTCTGGGTTATCCGGGCAGTGTTTTATTTGTGACCCACGACCGAAGTTTTGCCAAAGCGGTGGCAACTCGAGTCATGACCATCGACCAAGCCCAGTTAATCGAATTTGAACAAGGTTTTTTGGGTTATGAGCGCTTTCGTAAAGGCGAGCGTCGCACCCTTGACCCAGCCCGTTTATTGGGTGGCGAAAGCCCGCCACCGCCACCCAAAATGTATACCCCAGAGCAGCAATTGCAACTGCTCGAGGAACGCAGCATCGAACTTGAGGAAATGTTTTTATTTCGTGGCTTAACCGAGCGCGAATGGCAGCGTTACCGCATTGAAGCCCGAGCGATTCTCGAGCGCCTGTCCGAATTGCATAGCCAGCGTTATGCTGTGCCACTCGAGTTTGACCATGCCATGACGATTCGCCCGCTCGAGATTAGGACTGTATCAGATGACTCAGGGCAAGAATGGCAATTTTGGGCTAAAAACTCAAGTGGCTGCCCGACCCTTCATGGCAAGCTCGAGAACAGAACCCTAACCCTAAGCTGGAACGGCAACCTTGAGAATGCCTTGCGCTGGTTCAGACGGGCTTTGCTTCGTGGGGCGCTTGGGCTGGGCTTTGAGCGCCTTGGTTGCCGCCAAGTGGTGCTGCCAGAAGAACTCGAGCCATTTGGAGTGGTTTCTACAAGTTTTGTCTATGCTCAAAAAATAGGTCTGCTTGAGCCACAAAAAAAGCCTAAGCACCGCCGTAAAAAAAGAAAAGCCGTGTCGTTCTCGAGTCCAAACTGATTTTGTCACGCACCTGACACAAAACCAGTACAATGAGCATTATGAAGTCTGCCCAAAGTTATTTACTGCTGGTCATTTTGCTGTTCTCGAGCCATGCGGTTGCTAAGTCGTTTACTTTCTCGAATATCGAGCAAGATATTTATTTAGCCGCCACTGGTCAGGTTCGGGTGATTGATACCCGCACCTATAATTTCGATGGTGATTTTGGCAAAGCCTACCTGACGGTGGATACCCGAGGCTCGGTCAAGTTTGAGGGCGTGACAGCTTTGGATGGCAAGCCGTTTTTTGGTTATACCCAAGATGGCAATACGATTCGCTGGTCGTACCAAGCCAGCAATGAACAACGCCAATTTCGGATTATTTATAGCTTGTCTGGCGAATTAGATGTTGCCCAAGACGGCGCAAAATTTGACCGACAGGTTTTAGAACCCGAACACGTGGCGACTGCAAACTACACCGTGCGCCTACACGCCCCCAATGGTTCGCCAGACCCGTTTAAGGTCTTTGTGTTTTCAAAGAATTCGCGGCTTGGGACACTGGCTTTTGATGACCCCAAAGGCGTTGCCACCGTTAATATGCAAAATGTTGCCGAAGACGAATGGGTACGAACCTTTGTGTTGCTGCCGGCTGGTCAGTTCTTAAAGCCAAACTTAGCTGGCAATCAGTTACCCGTCTGGCTCGAGGGCTTAAAAGTCGAGACCGCCGCTTTTCGCAATGCCTCGGCGCAAGCCATTGCCAGAGGTGGATTTGCACCACCGCCACCGCCACCACCAGCTTGGTTGTTGGCACTGCCATTTCTTGGGGTGTTGTTTTTTGGCGGCAACATCTGGAATGTCTACCAAAAATATGGGCGCGAGCCAAGGATTCCCGAAGTCGGCAAGTATTACCGTGAGCCAGCCCAAAATATCCCGCCGGGAATTGTGCCTTTTGTCCAGACAATCATTGACCCAGGCAGCAGTGCCTTGGGGGCAGCCATCAGCGCAACCTTGCTCGACTTTACACGGCGTGGGTTTTTGGAACTCAAAAGAGGGCAAACCAGTGGCTTTTTGGGCTTAGGCAAAAAAGAAGAAGTCCAATTTGAATTGGCAAAACGCCCACAAGAAGCCGAGTTATCTGAGTTTGAAAACGAAATCTGGAGTGTCCTCAATCGCGCTCGAGGTTTTGATAATCTGGTCACACAAACCGAATTAAAAACCTATTTCACCATGAACGCAAGCAGCCTTCAGGGGTTAGCAACCATCCCGCGCCAATGGTACGAAGAAAAATATGGGGCGCTGCTCGACACCGCTAATCAGGGAAAAACCACACCTTGGACAATTGCGATTTTTGTTTTTGGGATGCTGGCTTTTGGCAGTGGAATTGCGCTTTTGGCGGCGGATGCTACGGCTTTGGGGGCAGCTTTGATGGTTTCTGGCATCGCCATGATTCTAGGCGGAGTGCTGGCTGGAATTGCTTTGTCGCGCTGGAATAAGGATAAATTACTCAATGCCAAACGTTGGGGCGCATATAAAAACTTCTTGCTCGATTTTTCGCAAATGGAAAGCGCTCCTGCTGAACATCTCAAACTCTGGGATTACCATTTTGTCTATGCCTGTGCTTTGGGCATTTCGCAGCAGTACCTCAAAAACCTTAAAACCCTTGCCGAGCGTTACCCACAGTATTATCACCCACCTTATTGGTTGCCAGCTTCGTATTATGCCAACAGCGACTTGTCAAATCAGTTGGCAGCCGTCGGCAGCCTAGCAACCCTATCGAGCAACCTCAGCAGTCTAGAAAGCGCTCTCTCGAGCAGCAGTGGTACAGGTGGCGGCTTTGGTGGTGGTAGTTCTGGCGGCTCGAGCGGTGGTGGTGGCTCGAGCGGCGCAAGTTAAAATTTTTCGTCCTCTTTCCAAGTTCTAAAGGAGTTTTTATGGGTCCAATTATTGTTTTGGTGGTTTTGGCGCTGCTGGTGGTTTTTGCGATTGGCGTTTTTAACAATATCGTTTCACTCGAAAACCGCGTTGCCAATGCGCTTGGGCAAATAGATGTCCAACTTAAAAAACGCTCCGACCTTGTGCCGAATCTGGTCAGCACCGTCAAAGGTTATGCGGCGCACGAAACCAGTGTCTTTGAAAAAGTCACGGCTGCCCGCAGCCAACTCGACAACGCCAGTGGAATTGAAGATAAAGCGGCTGCCTCGAGTTTACTGTCTGGCGCACTTCGCACCGTTTTTGCAGTTGCCGAAGCCTACCCCGACCTCAAAGCCAATCAGAATTTTATTCAGTTGCAAACCGAATTGACCGAACTCGAGGATAAAATTGCCTACAGTCGCCAGTTCTATAACGATACCGCACTCGAGTTTAACAACGCCATCACAACTGTGCCGGGCGTATTTTTTGCCAACCCAATGCAAAAAACCAAGAAATCCATGTTTGAAGCCAGCGAGGGCGAAAAAATTGTGCCGAGCGTGGCTTTTTAAGCCAGTTGTGCTTGGCTTAAAACCAAGACAGCTGTGGTTTCTAAACCGCGCTCGAGTCCGCGCTGCATCGTGATTTCAAGCATTTGTGGCTCGAGCAACTGCCCCAAATTTCCTAGGGTTGCCTGTCCGTGCGCCGCAATTTCGCGGTTGCTCTGTGGGTGGCGCAGTGCCAGACCTAAAAACTCGGCGGCAATTTTATACTGCTTTTGGTCAAAAAAGAGGTTGGCAAAGCCAATCAGTGCCTCGAGTTGCAAGCGTTGGTCGTTCAGTTCTCGCGCCATCCCCAAGGCTTGACGCTGCTGCTGCTCGGCGGTTTCGGGCTGATGCAAAGACCTTGCAATATGACCGAGTTGAATTTTGGTGTAACTGACATCGCGGTTGGCAGCCAGTTCTTGACTGATTTCTAGGCTTTCTTGGAAATATCCTCGGGCAGCCTCGAGTTTGCCAGCCAGCATTTCGATTCTGCCTAAACTGATGCCATGCAGACTTTGGGCAAAACGACTGCCAATTTTTTGCGCCATTTCCATGGCTTGGCTTAAACAGGCTCGAGCCGAGGCAAAGTCTTGACGTTCGGCAGCCACCATCCCCAAAGCGCTTAAAACCAAAGCCATACCACTGACCGAGCCATGAACGCGCAGGGTTTGTAGGGCTTCTTCGAGGTGTTGGGTGGCACTGGTTAAATTGCCACGCGCCATCAATTCGGCTTGCCCAAGCCACGAAAGCGAAACGGCTCGAGCCAGTGGTCCTTGCGGTAAACGCAGCGTTTCTTGGCAGACCAAATACATCTCTTCAAAATAGCCCAGCCGATTGAGCGACCTTGCCCAAACCGAACGAGCCATTGCCAATGAAGTCGTGTCCTCGAGAAGCGTAGCAAGCCCGATGGCTTCTTTGATACTGACCACCGAGGTGTGTAAATCGCCAAGCATTTGCTGTAGTTGGGCTAAAGAACTCCAAACACGAACCAACAATGGGCTGACTGGCTGCTGATGATTGCTCAAACTGGCTTCGAGCCAATGGATACCTTCGCGCAGTAAGCCTCGAGAAACCCAAAACCCATTGAGCGATTCCGCCAGTTCCATGGCGAGTTTTTGATCGTTACCCGACAATGCCCACGTCATGGCAGCCCGAAAATTATCCAATTCCGACTCGAGAATCGGCAAAAAAGTGATTTGCTCGTAGGTTCGCAATTTGTTTTGATTGCGCTGCATAAACTCGAGGTAATACGCCGCATGAGCCTCGCCGACTTCTGCCCAATCGCTCTCGACTTGGCGCAATTTTTGGCTGGTGTACTCTCGAATCAATTCATGCAGACTTAAACGCCCACCAACCAAGCGCAGCAAACTTTTCTCGGATAAACTCAAGATGTCGCGGTGACTGATACCCGCCACAGCAATCGCGGCGGCTTGGCTAAAACCACCACAAAAAATAGACAAGCGCCGTAAACTGCGCTGTTCACTGGCGGATAGTAAACCCCAAGAATACAAAAAAGTAGCGCCTAGACCGGCTTGACGGGCGGGTAAATCGCCGAGGCTGCCCTCGAGAAAATCCAGGCTTTGGGTAATTTTATGTTCAATATCAAAGATACTCATGGCGCGTAACCAAGCTGCTGCCAGTTCTAAAGCCAAAGGTGCGCCTGCTAAAATGGCGCATAAACGCAGCACCGCTTGGCGTTCTGACTCGTTGGGTTGCCATTGGCGCTGTCGCCGAGCCGCCGCCAAAAATGCCAATCCAGACCCAGATTGTTCGAGGTCGGAACTATTTTTGGGCAGGCTTAATCCATCCAGTTCCAGCAGATATTCGCCACGCACCCCTAAACGGGTTCGGGAGGTAAAAAGCAGCTTGAGTTTGCCTAAGCCACTAAAGCGCACCGCAAAAGCTCGAGCCGTTTCAATGCACTGCTCGACGTTATCTAGCACCAACAGCAATGGCTCAGTACGGCGCTCGAGCGCACTGTATAAGGCATCCTCTAAGGAATTATTGGACATAAAACTGATGCCCAAAGCGGCGATAATACTTGGTGCAAAACTTAACTCGGACTGCACTCCAACCAAAGAAACAAAGACCGCCTCGATTTTGAGTTCTCGAGCCAGTTGCAGTGCCAAACTGGTTTTCCCAATTCCGCCAATGCCCAACACAGTAATCAGTGCCGACTGACTGAGCAATAAATGCAGGGCTTGGAGTTCGGTTTCGCGCCCAAGTAAAGGTGTTACTGCATTGGGTAAGGAATGCTTGGTGGGTATGGCTGGTTTTGCGGCACGTAAAGCATTCAATGCCGAACGCAATTCAGGCGAAGGCACTTCGTTGTACTCGAGCAGTTCTCGTTCATAGCGGGTAAAAATTGCTTCGCCTCGAGCCACTTGGCTTGTTTGGTTGGCTAAAGACAGGGCTTCCAAGACAATGGTTTCATCCAAAAAAGCCAAGCCTTCAAGCAGCCCTAGCCCCTCGAGTGGACTGGTTTTTTGAATTAAACGCAAAGCCACTTCACGCCGTTGGGTGGCAATAAATTCGCGCTCTAAGGTCAGCCACGCCCCAAATTCGCTGTCGTTGGGGGTCACACCCTCGAGTAAATCGCCTTGGCACAATTGCAGTGCCTCGAGTTCTCGCCCTTGTTGTAAAGCCAGTTTGAATTCGGCTAAATCGCTGCTGCCGAGCCAGCGCAAGCGCCCAGCTTGGCTTTCGATACCCGTTAAGCCCAGTAGTTTAGTGCGGTATAAAAGCTGACGCAAACGCTGCTGAAGCCCAATTTCGTCTGACCAAAGCAACAGCAGCAATTCTTCACGGCGCACCCAATCGGCTCGAGCCGCCAAAATTGTCAGCAACCACGAAATCCGTTCAAGCGGTAATTTCAAAGTATCTTGGGCGGTTTGTAACTCGGGGCTTCCGAGCAGCCGTAAACGCAACATCGGCACAATTGTAACGCAAAAAATTTGGCAATAAGTACCCCTGAATGCACCCGAGGAGCAATCACCACTTGACGTGGCTAACTTCTTCTGATACCTTTTAGCGCTGACCGATTGTGGTTGGCCCCGTCATCTAGCGGTTAGGATAACGCCCTTTCAAGGCGTGTACACGAGTTCGATTCTCGTCGGGGTCACCAAGTAAACCACACTGTTAATCAGTGTGGTTTTTGCTTTATTTCTTGGCACTGCCATTTTTAATCACATCGGCGATGACACTTGGTAAATCCCAAGTCAAAATGTCAAAGGCTGCCGCCGAAAAGTTATAAGGCACTTTGTACAACTCAACTCGCAATTTAGCACCATTAAAGTCCAGAATTGCACAATCTGCGCCCGGCTCGCCATTGAGGCTTAAACCAACACTGCCGGGATTAATAATAAAACCTTGGTTGACTTCTCTCACCCCAGGAACATGGCTGCCACCCGTGATAAAAATCTGGCAATTCATTTTCTCGAGCAATTCGTTGAGATTTTTTTGCGAATCGGCTAAGTCCACTTTGGCATCTGGGTCGTCGGGTAGACCGTGCATAAAGCGCACTCGTCCATGAGCCGTCTGCATTTTGCCAGTCATCGGTAAGGCTCGCATCCATTTGAAATCGTCGGTGGACAATCTGGTCTTGCTCCATTCGATCGTTTGGTCAGCAATGCCAAGCCGAACTTCTTTGGTCAGCAAATCAAAAACCAATCGGGCTTCGCTTGAACCCATGGTCGTGCTGACTTCGTTTTCGCGCACAAAACGCAGCACTTCGTCAGGGGTTGCACCATAACCGACCAAATCGCCTAAGCAGATAATTTGGGTGACGTGTAAATCTTGAAATTTTTTCCAGACGGCACGTAAAGCATGAATGTTTGCATGAAGGTCGCTGATAATGCCAAGTCTCACACTGTTCAGTCTACTCGAGAATCGGTCCAAAGTGCCAATTCTAACCTTTAGCAGTGTTATCATCCTGCCGCCATGCGTAGCGACGACTTAGCCTTTTCTTGGCGTTCTGTGCCAAAAGCCATGCCGTTTAGCGCGAGGTTGGCTTTTGGCTTTGGCATTTTGACTGGTTTTTTGCACTTACCTTTTATTTTTGCGTGGCTTAGTGTTTTTCCTTTGGCTGGCTTGTTGTACTTGGTGGCTCGAGAAAACTCGCCAAAGAAATCAGCCAGGGTAGCTTTTTTTGGCTGGCTTGGCTTTTGGTCAATTCATTTATTTTGGCTGCCACAATCGTTTTCGCAAAGTTTTGGCTGGTTTGTCTGGTTTTTAATGCCACTACTTTGGGTTCTCGAGGCGGCTTTGAATGCCAGCGTGGCATGGTTAGCCCACCGATTGACCAAAACCAATCTCGGAACACTCTGGGTACTTTCTATGGGAACATTGCTGCTCGAGTACCTGCGTGCCAATATGGGTCCGTTGTCGTTTCCGTGGGGATTTTTTGGCTATGCCCTGACCGATACACCCTTGGCGCAACTGGCACAATTGGGTGGGGTTTATTTGCTCAGTTTTGTCTACTTGGGCTTAGCGGCTGGAATTGCCGCTTTGGGGTTTCTCGAGTGGCGTTGGTTGCCCGTGTCTTTGGTGTTGGTGTTGTTGGGCTTGGTCTTTGGCTTGACTCGTCCTGTGGCTGCCACACCAACTCGAGATGCACTTTTGGTTCAGGGCAACATCGACCCATTTGGGCGCTTGGCACGTCCGACGGGTAAATCCGACCTCGAGATTTTTAGCGATTTATCAAAAGTCAGCAATCCAAAAACCGTGATTGTTTACCCTGAAGCCGCTTTGCGTTTAGACCAAATTGCCAATTTATCTGGCTCGAGTTCCACATCGGGTATTGGCTCGAGTTCCACATCGGGTATCGGTACGAGTTCCACATCGGTTAGCGGCTCGAGTAATGCCCCCAAACTTGGGCGCTTAATTGCTGGTGTGGCAGACTTTCGCCAAGGCTCGAGGCTCAATGCTGTGGCAGCCATCAAAAATGGTACTTTACTTGGCACATCCACCAAACAGCATCTTGTGCCTTTTGGTGAATTTTTTCCACTGCGCCGCGAGTTGGGGTTTATTTATAATCCAATTTTTTCTTTATTGGGCTTAGGGGCTGGTTTTGCTGGAATGGATTTGGTTTACCAAACCCGTACCCTCGAGTTGGATGGCGAACGCTTTGGCACGTATGTCTGCTACGACAGCGTTTTTCCAGATGTGGCGCGGGCAAGAGTTCTGGATGGCGCTCAGGTCTTGGTCAATGTTTCCAACGATGGTTGGTTTGGGCGCACATGGGGTATTGAACAGCATTTTATGATGGGTCGAGTTCGTGCCATCGAAACTGGGCGCTATGTTTTGCGAACTGGCAACACGGGTATTACCGCCGTCATTGACCCTTATGGGCGCGTCTTGCAACGCGCCCCGATACAACAGTCCTTGGCACTCAAAGCCAAATATGCCCTCGAGAATACCCAAACGCTCTATGTCCGTCTTGGCGATTGGGCAGTTTGGCTGGCACTATTGGCGGCTATTTTTGGTGCGTTAGCTTCACGCCAAGTCACCGATTCTTGGTGAGACGACAAATGACCGCCCATTAACGTTTTTTTTTGTTAGAATTTTTACAGTACAATGCCGATTGTCATTCCAGACTTGCACGGACGCGCTGACCTTCTCGAGGCGGTGGTCAAGTATTATCCCAAAGAAACCCAATTTATTTTTTTAGGCGATGCCATAGACCGCGGTCCGGACTCGAGGGGCTGTGTTCGTCAATTGCTTGAGTTATCCGATGCTGGACGAATTATTTTGCTGCGTGGCAACCACGAAAGTATGCTCTCGACGGCTGCCGAATACGACCGCCTTGCCCAAGAACTTGGCGACGCAACAATGCTCAAAACGGCTCGAGAAGAGTTTGTTAATTGGCAGCGCAATGGTGGCAATGCCCTTTTTAGGGAATATGGTTTTTTTGGTCCCGGTAATGTCCCCGACGATTTACTCGAGTTTATTCGCCGTACCCGTTTAGCCTATGAAAGCCCGAATCATTATTTATGTTCTCATGCCGCGCCGCCAGTTTTGCTTGACCGCTATCAGACGGTGGCAGATTCGATGCTCTGGGCGCGTCCCAACGAAGGTCCTTTTGAACTCGACAAGCATCTTTTGGGCAGTATTCATGGGCATACGCCTTTGGCTGTGCCGACGTGGGTTGAACGGCACTTGTACATTGACCTAGGTGCAGTTTTTAGCGGCAACTTATGCACTGTCAATCTCGATACCCTCGAGACAATTGTGCTGCGTGGTGCGGGTGGTGTCGGACGTGAAGCTCTACTCGAGCTTGCCTCGGACGAGGACGGCTTGGTGCGCGAACAGCCTTTTAGAATCGTCGAGGTCTAAAATGCCTCGAGCCTAAGCATTGAATTCTTTACTTTGTCCAAAACTGTTGCAAGATGAACGTTTCCATAGTTTTTCACGCATCTTCTCAGGCAAACTCGCTTAGAATGACCTAGATGCGTCGTTGGTTTGCTTTTCTAGCTGGGTTCATTATTGTGTTGGGACTGGCGGTCTTTTTGGCGGCGGGTTCACAGCCAGCCTTGCGTTTTGCCTTGGCACAAGCCAAAGCGGCGGGTTTTGAAGTAGATGCCAAGTCTTTGCGTGGCAATTTATTTTTGGGCTTAGAAGCCACCGATGCCAGCCTTAAAAGTGCGTTTATCAATGGTACTGGGGCTTCGGTACGTGCCAAGTACAACCTTTGGAATCTGCTGCAAAAGCGTGAACTGCGACTCGAGGCAGCCGTTTCGGGTGGGCGTTTGAGTTTTGACCCAACGGGTTTACCGCCAGTTATCGTGGGCGGCGAACCTGCACCAATCAGCGTTTTTTTAGACAAAGCCGAATTAACCGACACCCAAGTTAGGTTTATCGGTAAAAATTTATTTATCCCCGATGCTAAAATTACCCTACTAAGCCAAACGCCTTTACCAAGTCAAAATGGTCGGATTCGTGGCAATCTACGAGTCAAGCTCGAGTCCAAAGATGGCGCTGGATTTGCTACGGCGCTTTACGAATTTGGCAAGGATTTTGACGCTAATCTGGTGATTGATGCCGAACTCGATGCCAAGATAGCCAATTATTGGCTCAAGCCAATTCCCATGGCAATTCAGAGCGGGAAATTGCGCGGCACAGTGCGGGTCACGGGGGCAAACCTGAGCGCCGAGGCAACTTTACAAAATGGCAGTCTCGAGGTTCTGCCCGGTTTAAGCGCCACGGGTCTAGCTGGGCGAGCTTCGTTCGATGGGCTTGTGGTCAAAGCCAATCTAACAGGGCAAGGCTTAGGCGGCAGTCTCGAGGCAGATTTTTCTTTGGACACCCGACCAAAACGCGAGCAGTGGGAAGTAACAGGCAAACTCCGCCCACGGCTCGAGCAAATCATGAAAACCTTTGCCAACGGCACACCCGGTCGTGGGGCGCTGGAAGTGACCGTAACGGGTGGCGGCTGGGAGAAAATTAGATTATCTGGTACAGCAAAAGGTCTACAGGCACTCGAGGCGGCTGGTTTTCCGATAGAAAATTTCCAAGCCACATGGCAATTGACCGACCGCCTGACCGCCCAAGCCACCGCCTTCACTCGAGTTGGCGCAGACAGACTCAAAGCCGTAGCTGACCTAAAAACCATTGGTCAGCGCGTGCTGATAGAGGCGGCTCTGACTGGCAATTTCCTAAATGCGCCGCTTGCCTTAAATGGTTTAATAGAAGCCCTCGGCGATAAAGTCAGCATTGAAGCATCTGGTACAGGTTTAGGCGGCGCGGTCAATGCCAAAATCGGCTTAAAAGGCGAGAAAATTTCGGGCAGTGGCAAATTGACCAAAGTCCAACTGCCGCTTCCTTCTCCTGTTACCTCGAGTCTGGACACCAGTGCTAACATTTCTGGGACGGTCAATAACTTTGCAATTACAGGCTACCTCAGTCCAGCCCAAATCAAGATTCCAGCCGTCAGCCTGACCGATATTTCTGGGGCATACAAACTGAGGTTTAATGGTCAAGCCCTAACGCTCGAGGCAAACCTCGCCGATGGGGCAGTGGTTGCCAGTGGCGCACTGGTCAACACCGATGGTAAACCGGCTCGAGGGCAAGTCAGTCTGCGCGGTGTTGGCTTTACGCCCGGCGGAAAAGCCGATTATCAAGCCCAATATGTGATCAATAGCGCAGGGGTCGCCTTGTCGGGGGTGGCTCGAGCCTACGACCTCAATTTTGCCGAAGCGCGTTTAGACAACCTCTCTGGGGTGCTGAGCCTTTCTATTGGGCAGCAGTTGCGTGGACGTTGGAATGCCAATTATTTGCTGGCAACCTTGACCGAAAAATCCTTAAACCTTCGTCCTCGAGCTTGGCGGGTGCAGGCGGCGGGCGAAACGGCTTTTGTGGCGGGCGACATGACCCTGAGTTATGCTGGGCTAAAAACCACGGGGAAACTCGAGGGCAAAACCCGCTTTGGTACGATTACAGCGCTTGGGGCTGGCTCAGAAATCACTTTGTCGGGCAATGCAGGCTACAGTGGCTTACGGGCAGCCTTAAAAGGTTCGTTGCGCCTTGAGCCATTTGCTTTGCGCTTGGTGGCTGTGCCACAAAATAAGAATCTGGGTGGCAGAATTTTACTCGAGGCAAGCAAAGATTTTCGGGTCAGCGGCAATCTGGTCAGCAACGGTCAGAACTTAGAAATCGGCTACGGTAATTTAGGTTTAACTGCCCAAGGAAAACTGGATTTAACTGCTCTTGCGCCGCTTTTGCCGCGTGGCTCGCAGAATTTAATTGCGGGTCTGGCGGATTTTAAGCTCAAGAACTCGAGCGGCACAGCCCAAATAGATGGCACAGTGGCTGGAATTCCAATTGTGGCACAGCTTCGTTCTAACAACTTGCGCTTGATTGCCCAAGCGACCGTCAGCACAGGGCAATTTGCAGGCGCAAAATTATCGGGCGATGTTTTTCCGGGTTTGAATGCCCGTCTGGTCTATGGCGGCATCACGGCACGGGTTTCTGGAGCATACGACAACATTTTGATGGCTGGGGCTGGAAAAATACCAGACAGGCTGCTCGCGGGGACAGGTCTATCCCTAGCCAATAATAATTTTAAGCTGACCGGTCGGATTCAAAATGGGCAAATAACCGCTTCTGGCAACCTTGGTGGTTTACAAATCCAGAATGCCAGACTCGAGAATGGACTGGTTCGAGCGGGGTTTTCTGGGGATTTAACAGGGGCATATCAAAACGCGCCTCTGCGCTTACAAAACCTTCAAGGTCAACTCGAGCAAACACCAACTGGTTTGGTGCTTTCGACTCGCGCTACAAATGCCACTGGGGTATTTTCGGGCAATTCAATCCGCGCCAGTGGGCTACAAGCCAAGCTCGAGCAAAAAAATGGCGCAAATAACCTGAGCTTAACCGCCTCGAGTGCAGTCGTCAAAACACCACTTGGTGTGTTGCTGGCTTCGGGTCTCAAAGCGGTCGGCGACCAAAAACAGCTTGCGGTCTCAGCCGCTTGGCTCGAGGCAACTGGATTTGAAGCCAAAGCACGACTCGAGCGCATTCTAGGGAATATCAGTCTAGGAAAAGTGCTTGGATTTGCGGTTAATTTTAAGGCAGGCAATCTAAATCACCCACAAGTCACAGCCAATTTAGGCGCAGGGCAGGTCTCGGGCAAATTACAAGGTCAAAGCCTCGAGACCGTCTTTGACTTGCCCAAAATAACTGCCAGCAGCCGTGGCGAAAGCGCTAATCTGGCTGCCCAAGGCAATTTGGCAATCAATCTCGAGCAGCCGTTGCAAGACTGGCGCGGTTGGCTGAGCGCCAAAGCCATTGGGCAAGACTGGCGCTTAGGGGCAACTGGCAATTGGCAAAATCTGCGTTTAAGTGGCAATTTGCCAAGCCGTCTCTCGAGTCTGGCTGGGGTGGGGTTGCCTTTCAAAAGTAATCTGGCAGTGAGCGGCACACTTGGACTGCCCGATTTACGTTATAGCCTTGGTGTTATCTCAAAGCTGCCCAACCAACAGCATCCGCTTCAAATCAATCTCAGCCTCAAAGGACAAAGCCGCCAGCTTAACGCCCGACTCGAGGCAAAAAGTCTAAATGGGACAGGAAAAATCAGCTATACCTCGAGCGGCACAGCTTTGGCAGAATTCAAGAATCTAGACCTGACTAGCCTTACGGCTACCCAAACAACCATTTCGGGTCAGCTTGGTCTGGATGGACTGGCGCTGCGTGGCAAACTCAACGGACAAGTGGCTGGGCTGCCAGTAACCGCGACTTGGCTCGAGAATGGTGCTTTTTCGGGGACAGTTGGCGGTTCGTTGCCCATCAAGCTCAGTGCCGACAAATGGCGTTTTCCACTGGATACCATTCTGGCGCTCGAGACCGAGCCTTCCCAATTGCCGCTTCGTGGTACAGCTCGTTTTAATCTTGGGGCATTGCGCGGACAAGGACAACTCGAATTACTCGAGTACAGCCAAAATCTTGGCGGCGGCAACGTGGCAATCCAGCCACAAGTCATGCCGTTTCAGGTCTCACTGAACAATGGCTTGCGCTTGCGGCTCGAGAATGCTGCTGGGGCATTGCGTTTGGATAAGACTTGGAGCGGCTCGCTTGGTTTGGCATACCGCGCTTTTGAGCAAAATGGTGTGGCGACGGCTCGAGTTTCTGGGGCATTGGACAAGCCCAACCTCATCCTTGAGACCACTGGACTTTTGCAACTGCGTGGGTCTGGCAACCTCGAGAATGCCAGTCTGAACGGGCGTTTGGCGTTGCAGCCGCTTTTGGGTATGCTGCCCAAAGAATTACAAACAGGACTGGTGGCTGGTACAGCACAACTCGAGGCAACTTGGAAAAATGACACACTGACATTCAAGACCAAGCTCGAGAATACCCAATTCGAGCGCCAAGCAGTGCGACTAGATTTGTCTGGAAGGTTCAAAAACAGCACTTGGAGCGCCAAAGGCGAGGTCGCGGTTGGCACCAGTCGCTCGAGTTTCGAGGCTTCCGAGGCTGGGATTAAAGCGCCAAAAATCGATTTGGATTTGCGTTTGGCGCGTTTTTTTGGCTTAGATTTGAGCGGACAAGTCAGTGGGCGACTCGAGTTGCCAAAATATCAGCTCGCGAACCTCGAGGCAGACTTAAAAGTGCGCCAAGTGCGTGGCTTTGGCGTGTCTGCCGATGGATTTTTAGAAGCCAGCCAAGGAAGAATCAACACCAATCTGCGCGGTCAGACACCGCTTGACCTCGAGTACAGCCTGACTGGGGTGTTGTACCCAAACCTCAATCTGGCAGTGCAACTCGGGCAACTCGAGGGGCGGGTTTTGGGCAATCGCCTTGAGTCGCCCAGCCGCCAAATAAGTCTGGACTTAGCCGGTCTGTACCTTAACAAAAGCACCAGCCTTAGAGCCGAAATAGTGGGCGATCAAATTCGGGCTAATGCCACTTGGGATGCCGCTAAACTCGAGGCAACTGGCGAAATCTC
>JAYWGM010000002.1:0-55939 GCA_043778225.1 Deinococcales bacterium
CTCGAGTTCGCGCCACGGACTGGCGTTGCACTCATGCTCGAGTTCAGAAATAATAATTTCGTCGCCAGCCTTAAAAAGCCTCGAGAAGGCGCTCGAAAGCCGAAAAGTTAGGGCGGTAGCACTTGGACCAAGCACCACTTCGTTGGCACTGCACCCAAAAAATTCAGCAGTTTCGATTCGGGTCTGGTCGCGGATGGCGGTCGAAAGTTGCGAACCAGCATACGGCATTCCGATATTGCAACTGGCAGACTCGAGAAAAGCCGTGATGCCCGCAATACAAGCCCGTGGCACCTGTGCGCCAGCCGCGTTATCCAAAAAAGAAAAACCAGAAGCCAAAGCCGGGAAGTGTTGCTTAAAATTGTCCATAAACAAGTTTAACGCTTATTGGTTGCCAATACCAAAAATATTTTCTGGGTCGAGATGTGCTTTTGCGCCTTTAATCCACTCGAGTCCAGCACTGGATTTCACATCCTTGACAAAGCCAGCCCTCAGTTTGCCAATCCCATGATGATGCGAAATCGAGCCGCCATGCTCGAGAATCGTTTCGCGGGCGGAATGCTCGAGAACCGCAAACTGCTCGGCTGGGTTTTTAATGCCCGTTGCCAGCGTCGCAAGGTAAAAATAGACGGCTGCCCCCGTGTGATAAAGCTGGGTCACACGCCACGAGATAATCGGTTTACCGGGTAAGCCAAGGCGTTTATGTTCGCTTAATACTCGAGCCTTGACCGCTTCGCACATCGTCGGTAAGTCCGACCACGAAACACTGGTCTCAAAGGATTCTGCCATAATTCCAAAGCGCATAAAAAAATCGCGGATGTAAGCAATCGCAAAGGTTAATTGATAACCACGTTTGCCGTTTTCGCCACCAGCCCGAAAGCCATTATGCAGTTTTGCCAGTTGCCCGACCCGAGCCGATTGCAGCGCCGTTTCTTGTGGTGAGCCTTCAAATAAGAGGGTGCAGGCGCACATCAGATTCGGGTCAAAACCCATCGGACCGGTAATAATTGCCCGTTCAATTTTGGACTTGGTGGCTTTCCAGCCTAAGGTTTCTGGTTTGAGGGCTTGTCCAAATTGAAACTGAAAATTGTCCATCAGCCGCACACTGGCTGGATAGGGCGGAAATTTAGCGAGGTCGCGCATAAAATTGTAACCGTCGGTAAAGTTTTTGAACAAGACCGAATCAAAACGCTGGACTTCGGGCATCGCAAAAATTTTGACTCGAGCGCTGGTGATAATCCCAAAATTGCCTTCCGAACCAAACGCCAAACTGCGTGGGTCTGTTCCCATGCTTTCACGCGGCATGGCTTTACCTTCGATTAAACCCTTGGCGGTGACCATTCTTATATCCAAGACAATATCTTCAATGTTGCCATAGCGATTTTTTTTCATGCCACTCGAGCGGGTCGCAATCCAACCGCCGAGGGTACTAAATTCGTTGCTGTCTGGTTCGTGACCAATCGTAAAACCCTGTTTCTCGAGTTCGGTCTGTAAATCCGAGCCAACAATCCCAGCCTGTACATGGGCAATGCGGTTTTCTTTGTCTATCTCGAGGATTTTGTTCATGCGCCGCATATCCACCGAAATGATTGCTCGAGGGTCGTTGGATGGACAAGCCAGTGCATGACTGACATTCGAGCCTCCACCAAACGGCACAAGCAGCACGCCATGTTCATGCGCCAGTTGTACCAGTTGTTGCACCTCGAGTTCGGAAATCGGATAAACGATTAAATCCGGGACTCGAGCCAATGCGCCGTGTCGAATCGCATGGACTTCCTCGAGCGAATGCCCGTGTCCATGTCTGCGCCGAGCGGTTTCGTCTTGGCTGTAAGCAATTTCTTGCAGTGCGCTAATAAAGGCACTTGCGTCTTTGGGTGGTGCAATCGGGCTAAGACCTTTGACTTGAAATTCGGGTTGCAAGACCAGTGTTGTGTCCAGCACGCCGTTTGCCCACGAAATCAGGTGCGGCAGTCGCTTGCCCGACATTTCATAACGCGCCCCAATCAGTTTAACCATGTCGTTCTCGAGGTCAAGTCCAGAATCGGTGTAACCCCAACCATCAAAACGTTCACCACGCGGCACAGAAGGATCGATTGCAAATTTCGTCATGATGTCCAGTATACGCCCACCAGACTCGAGGCGATAAGGCTAAATAGCTGGTGATGGCTTGGTGTGCTACGAGGCTCAAAATAGCTTGGTGATTGACGAGGCTCAAATAGCTTGGTGAATCATGGTCTCGAGTGGCTGCATGGCTCGCAAACGATAATAGGCTTCCATCGTGCGTGGATGCACAACCCGTCCTTTACTTTGCAGATAATGCACCTTACAAGTCAGGGCTTGGTGGTATGCGCGTTCCAAATCCAGAAAAGCCAATTCACGGATGTCATCGTTGACCCCACGTCCGGGTTCGGAGACATCGGCAACATAGACACAAATCGAAAGTAAATTGCCGCTCCGTGGTCCGGTCACGTGTTCTTCGACGGCATCGAGGACATCGCGGTCGGTCATTCCCCATTGCTCGAGAATCGCTCGCCCAGCCCGACCATGAACCGCCAACGGGTGGTCAGCATCCGCCAAGGTTTCAGGCGGGGCTAAACGCAATAATTCCAAAGCTGGTAAATCCCGTGCAACATCGTGCAGAATTCCAGCCAAATACGCCTTATCGGAGTCAAGGCTGTGCGCCATCGCAATGTCTCGAGCCAGCGCCGCCACCCGTTCGATATGAGCAAAACGCTCTGGTTTAACCATGGCTCGGACTCGAGCCGCCCAAAAAGCCACTGGCGCAGACGGTGCTACTTGCAGAAGAATAGCCAACTCAGTCACTCCTTCCCCATTTCCCAAAGAAGATTCTACCGCGTCGTCAGCTTTTTGTCACCCCTTTGTCAGCCATTTGTGAAAAAAGCGCACAAGCCACTAGGATTGGTAGTTGTGCTTTGTAAAAACACAGTCAGTAAGGTAGAGCAGTAGGGCAGAACAACCTAAGCCACTGCTCGAGAAGGTAGTTGTCTGTAAACGCGGTGCAGCCCTGACTAAAAAAATAGCCTTTTCAGCTTCCAAGCTCGGTCTCGAGTGCGGTCAATCCAACCAGCACCCAAAGCCCAGCTTCCTCGAGTCTCCCAATTGTTAATCCAATTACGATTACAGCACCAAATCAGGTTGCCCCGCCGATAACTGGAACGAATTCTGCCTCGAGTGTGACTGCGCCTGTTGGGACTGTGCCTGTTGGTAATCCTGTGGCGGTTAAACCGCCCTCGAGTGTTAAGCCAGTCTCGAGTAGTGCGCCGCCAAATAGAATTATCAGACCATTTGATGGTGTTGGCTCGAGTTCTTCGGCTGGTGTAGATTGTTTTAAGGCAGTGGCAAAGTCTCTTGATTCACAAGATGCCATTTCGGCGCAACAAGCGGAGCAACAAATGGGAAATCTTGAAGCCTGTGCGCGTAAAGAAGCTCAGAATGAACTTGAGAATCGTTATCGTCAACAAGGTTTGGATGCGGCGGCAGCAAAACTCCAAGCGCAAGCTGATTTGAATGCCCTTGACGGTTATTTCCAAGCGGGTCAATTTGAACCTCGAGACCGAATTCAATTCTTAACTGGATTGGCTGTTGGACTAGCCTCGAATCAGATTACAATTCCCGAATGGCGTAAAGAACTCGCAGCAATTTGTGGGATTCGGTCTCGAGCCAGTGCTGGTGCAATTGGAACGTGCGATGAAGCGTTTAAGAACAATGGTTTTGGAGGTCGAGCAGCCTATATGGGTGGTGGTTGTCCAACCAATTCTGGAACGGCTTTGGCTTCAAACCCATGTGACTCTAAAGATGCTCGTTTAGCCCCTAAAAATGCAACCCTAACCGATAGGGGTGATAGAAATCATCTTGGAGATTGGTTGTTTGGTAAGGGTGGGTATGATATGTCAAGAAATAAGATTACAGGTTCAGGCGTTGGTGGTCAGTTGGACTCGAGAACTCAAGTTGGGATTAGTAAGAATGCACAACAAGCCTTTCATGATGTCGCTATGGCATTTGATCGTTATTGCCAAAATCTAAGAAGCCCAAATCTGAATCCAGATAGACTTGATAGTATTTCATTAACAGGTCCCGGCGCAGAAGTTGCTTTTGGATATGGTGCAAAACTGACATCACAAATAACTGTTCCAATCAATAATTTGCCAAATACCAGTTTGAGCGTTACAGGAGCAGCAAACCCATTACAAGCAACTACCTCTATAGGTCTAAGTGGTGTTTCTGTGTCTCCACCTAGTATCAACTTCGGTCTTGGACTTGCACTTTATTATGGCGGATTCACTGCAAATTTGTCTAATAACGGTAGTAATCAAATAAATTCAGGGGCGCTTAATGGGGGACTCAGTCTTGTTTACTTTCAAGGTGGTTTTTCCATAGGTACAAAAGGTGAATTCCAAGTCCAACTTGGTGCAGGACTTGGATTGGGAGCCGCAGGAAGTTTATCAATTACACCACCTAAAGATTGTAAAAAAGGATAAATGTGATACTTCTCTATTCAATTTTGAGCTTTTTTCATACTGCTGTTTTGCTTTATATTTCTATCAGAGTGTTTCAAGGATTTAATGAGGTAATCGATACTAATTTGTTTGGAATTGTTTTTATTACTGTTCTTTATATTTTTACATCTTTTGCTTTTCGATTTCAAATAGCAAAAGATTCACTATTTGTAACTTTTTATGGCATTAGAATTAATCGCATAGATATAAAAAGTGTTAAAATTGTTAAATTTTCAAATGTGTTCGAGATATTGGCAAAAAATGTTTGGAAAACCAATATACCTTTTTTGTTGATACCATTAGTTTGCGTCTCAGTTGAATATAGAGGTGGGTTTTTTCAATATGTTTTATATTTCGGACGTTTTTTCAATTCAACTCAGGTAGCAGAATTCAATAAAATCATGCTGCAAAACGATAGTGGTGAGTCCAACCTAAAACGTTAATAACTAGCCTACCCTCAAGTAACCAAAATACCATAACAACCAACCCAAGCCCAGCAATCTCGAGTCCAGCCGCAGAGTTTTATCTTTTGGGTTCAAAAATCACGGCGATGGTTTTCCGCGTACAAAGAATCTTCGTCCCTGATGGTTCAGGGTTTTCAAAAGATAAAACCCTGAGTCCAGCCGCTCAGCCCATAGCCCTACCAGCCCCAGTCAACACCTTGCCAAGCTCGGTCTCGAGTGCGGTCAATCCAACCAGTACCCAAAGCCCAGCTTCCTCGAGTCTCCCAATCATCAATCCAATAACGATTACCGCCCCGAATCAGGTAGCTCCGCCGATAACTGGAACGAATTCTGCCTCGAGTGTGGTTGCGCCTGTTGGGAGTGTGCCGGTTGGTAATCCTGTGGCGGTTAAACCACCTGCGAGTGCTGTGAAACCAGTCTCGAGTAGTGCGCCACCTCGAGTGATAAAAGTCTTTGATTTCTGGGGTCCTGAAGGCAATATCTGTTCGACAGTCAAAACAACGGGTGAACTCGAGTCTTGTACTAAAGCCAGAGATTTGCAGGATGAACGAGAAAGATTAGAAGCACAAGCTCGAGCGGGTAATTCTGACGCTCAGAAGAAATTGGCAAATAATTTGATTAGCGAAGCTAAACTTTATGCCTATCATCGAGTCGGACCACAAGCTGCGGCTGATATTGAGGTTTACCGAGCTTATATTACTGAGAATTTTGATCCTGCTAGTCAAGTTGGAATGGCTGCTACGCTGAGTTTGTGGATGCAAACAGGAGCGCCATCTGAAATTCGTTGGCGATTACAACAAACTGTTCCCGAATTGCGTAAATACGTCAATCAAATGCGTGAAGTGCGAAAATATGATGCTGGTGTGCGAGCCGGAACAATTCGCTACGACCCAAATGATTATGGTCGCCTTAGAAGTGGCATTGATGGAGGTAAAGCCCAACTTGCTTTTATGCTTGGAACTGGTCTGATTGATAATTGGGATGCTTTTGGTAATGTTGACCCGTTTAGCTGGCTTGATATATTTGATATTATCGGGGTGTTTAGCGTGGTGTTTTCACTTGCAAAACTTGGTGGTAAAGCCTTGGCGAATGGTTTACGGAGTATCTTGCGTAATGGAGCTAAAGTGGGTGGTCGAGCCATTGGTGAAACGACTTTTGGTCGTGCAGTAGCAAAAGCTGAAGCTCGAGCAGCAAGGTGTTTTGGCAATAGTTTTACTGCAAATACCAAAGTCTGGGTAGCTCGAGCCGCTAATGACCTGACTAGCAAAGCCAAAGTCACCCTCGAGAAAACCAAAACACTTGCAAAGACAGCCTTAACTGCGGTTGCTATCTCGAGTATTGGTGTGGGTACACAAGTCTTAGCGCATAACGAACAAACTAAACTCGAGACTCCTCAAATTGTTACAGCGACCCACGAACACATTGACCCTATCATCGTGACCTTAAAACTCGAAACGAGTGATAAGAAACTCGAGACTGTTCAAACTACGCCTGAACACCCATTCTTTGCACTTCTCGAGCCAAGTAAAACGGCTAATGGTGTTTGGGTTAATGCTGGCGAACTCGAGAATGGAAATTGGCTTAAACGAGCTAATGGCGAAACTGGCATTGTTAGAAGCGTTAGTTTTGAAGTCAAGTCTCAGAAAATGTATAACTTAACGGTTGCTCGAGACCACACTTACTTTGTGGGGGATGGGCAGTGGTTGGTACATAATTGCCCCGAGTTCTATCACGGAACAAGTGTACAGTCAGCAGGTAGACTACTCAGAGGGGCTGAACTCGATACAGCCGTAGCAAGTGCATTAAAAGCTGATGGTGCGGCTGGTTTTTACCTTGGAACAAGCTCTGATTCTGCGTGGTTTTATTATGCTGCTCGACGCGACGGAACTGTTCTGACATATAACCTTAGTGACGAAGCCTATGCCGCTCTAACAGCATCTGGTGCGAGGCTTCAAAATATACCTGTAGGCGCAAGGTCTGCACCCGGAGCAAGTCTTGGTCAAGAATTTTTCATTCCACCAGAAGCATTTGCGCTTTTTAATCAGCTCGTTAAGTCTGGACAGATTACGATACGAGCAGCACCTTTGCCCAAATAGCGAGTAGGAGTATTTCTGTGAATGAATTAACCAAAATAGATGTAAATGATGTAAGAGCGAAGTATTTGTCCAATCCATCATTCGTTTTTCGTAGAGGCATCCCTAATCTATTTGAACTTTCGATGGCAATAGCAGAAGGGGCTTTTTATCTTGGATGTTCAAAAGTCGAAATTGAAGTATTTAAGGATTGGCAGATAGTTAAGGGAAATCACGATTGGATTTGCGAAAATCCAGTAAAATCTGAGATTTTCTTCTTCGACCACTTAGTACCCTTTCCAGAATTAGACATTAATTCTGCACATTGGGAATTTTACTTATCTGTATACTGTGTATGTATTTTGACGGCTAAGGATGAAATAATAACGGTAATTAAGGAAAATGAGTATATTGCCCTAGAGATAAATCAGGCACTAGAAAGTGTTCCAATTGGCTGGCGTGCTGTAGCATTTAAGCTCTAAATTTTTTATCTTGAGTTTAATTATGATTAAGTTACTGTATGACCTAGCCAGCAAAGCCAAAGCCACCCTCGAGAAAACCAAGACTATTGCTAAAACCGCTCTGGCTGCGGTCGCTATCTCGAGTATTGCAGTGGGTACGCAAGTCCTAGCGCATAACGAACAAACCAAACTCGAGAGTCCACAAACTGTTACGGCTACCATTAACCATACCGACCCGATTACTGTAAAACTTGTCCTCGAGACGAACACTGGCAAACTCGAGACCATAGAAGCTACTCCAGAACACCCGTTTTATGCTCTGCTCGAGCCTAAGAAGAATGCAAGCGGAATTTGGGTTAATGCTGGGGAATTACAACCCAATAATTGGTTGCGACGTGCCAATGGTGAAACTGGGATTGTTAAAAGCCTCGAGTGGTTGACTGGCACGAAGCGGATGTATAATTTGAGTGTTGCAAAAGACAATACTTTCTTCGTAGGGAATGGGCAATGGTTGGTTCACAATCAGAACCAACCAAGGTATGAAGGTCCAAAACCAACATTTTCTGTAAACGGCGCTCATGTACCCGGTCAGCCTGGATTTCGTCCGAATAAAACAATACAGCCTGCTGATGCTGCGGAAGTTTTTCGGACTGCTATTCCTGATAGCGCTACAAATCCACGGGTTTGGTGGGGAGTAAATGCTAATGGTCAGGTCTATAGGTTTAGTGTTGATAACAATGGAGTGGCTCACTTTAGTGGAATAGATGGTGTCGGTGATGGAACAAGAAATATGTCATCTTACGCAGCAGACAGACTTCAAGAAAGGTTTCCAAATGTTGAGATTCACTGTAGATAAATTAGCCAAGCATTTTGAGGTGCATTTTGAAATCGAAACCATTCATGAAACGTGGGTTTATGGAAAATTCTTTTTTCAAATTGGCGAAAATATTATTGGCAATGAGGAAGAATCTGTTGCTCTCAATATTGCATTTGGTTGGATAGAACAGTATCTAAAAACCAATCAATTTGAAAACGATTCCAGAATTACTGAACTTTCTACAGAAGAAGTATTTGCAACATTTTACGACCCCTTTTTTATCTATAAAGTTACAAGTTTACAACCCAAATTCCCGATAATTTCTCACCCTAATGATTATCGTTTTTACGTCTCACATCTTGGTGAATCATCTTTTAATAATTGGGCTATTTTATTTTTTGATAATACGGGTTTTCAAAGAATCCTTTGGGCTACGTTAGATTCGAGAAGTATTTCAGAGGCTTTTTTAGAAGTGAATACTTTTCAAAATGCCTTACAAAATGCTTTGAAAAAGTATCATGAAGCATTATTGCGGGTAAGACCCCCATAAATTTACTGCGAAACTTTTGTTTCAACTTGAAACCCCGCCATTTCTGACGGGGTGTAGCTTCTCGAGGTTCAAATGGTTACTTGAGGATGCTCACGATAGCGGCGATTAAACCGCTTATCAGTGTCACAATGGCTGCCCAGAATTGCGTGATTTGCGTTGCAGTTTTACGTGCTTGGCGTTGACGCTTGGCTGGAACTTGCGGTTTCAACCGTTTTTTGGTACGCTTTTTGTGTCGGATATACAACACCTCCTTTAACGGAGGTAAATTACCCGCACCCTCTTGAGACAGGGTGCGGGTTTCTCCGTTTTACGGGTTTGCCCACATTCCCTGTGGATCAAAACCATCTGACCCAGAGAAGCTACGCAAAAAACATAACACGCTCGAGATACTTTGTGAAGTATCGCAAAACAGGATTCTCGAGTCGCCCCAACGACCGGACAACCCGACTACTCGAGTACCTACACCCTCGATGCTTACGGCAGACGATTAGCCACCACAGGCGGCAAGTACAACCAATTCACCAAGCGCTATAACCCCGACGGACAAACCGCAGAATTTAACCGCGCCCCAAAAGGTGCAGATGGCGGCAGTGGCTACATTAACAGCATCGAATGGTACAACACCTATATTCTGGCATTTAGATACGACCCACAAGGACAACAAATCCTAAGCGCAGATTCTGGTTTTACCGATTACAGTGGAACAGGACCACACTTTGCAGTCAATCGTCAAACCTACGCCACCTACTCGAGCGACGGAGAAGTGCAAATGATACCAAATTTCGGAAGTTCCTAAGAACTTCCCGACCAAAGGGAGTGAAAAAAAGACCGTCTTTGACGGATACGGCGTATTTTGCGCTTTTGCGGAATACAGAGTATCTATGTAAAGACGGTATGATTAGCGCTCGAGACGGTGTGGTGGCAAATAGTCGAGCTTGTAGCGTGGCGATTTTCTGGTGTATTTTGCCTTACGATGTGGTCACAAATACATGGGATAGCCCAGCCAATAATGAAGACAACGAACAACAACCTGCAAAATCCTATGCTCGAGTCTATGACCGCACCTTTGGTCTGGCAGATGGTCTTAAATCCAAATCATGGGCAGTCCAACAACCCTTTGACCTCATCCCAACCCAAAACGGACAACTCGCCCTCGAGACACCCCAAACTGCTCAATCTACTTCATTAGGTCTAAACCCAGTAGCGGTAGCGGCACCAAACACAGTCTCGAGTCCACCAGTCAATCCAGTCACAGTTACCCCACCAGTCATCACTGCCCCAACTGGCACAAACTCGAGTCCAGCCCCGCAAACCACCCCAGCCCCAAAAGCCACCCCGCAAGCCGCAAGTACCCCAGTCTCGAGTAATCCAGTCTCGAGTCCAACAGTGACTGCCCCACCAATTGGTAGTACCACCCCAGCCCCAGTCTCGAGCAACCCAAGCCCAGCCCCAACCTTGAGCCAACCAATTGCCCTTCCAGCCCCTGTCAACACCTTGCCAAGTACCATCTCGAGTGCTGTCAACCCAACCAGTACCCAAAGCCCAGCATCCTCGAGTCTCCCAATCATCAATCCAATAACGATTACCGCACCGAATCAGGTTGCCCCGCCTGTTGTTGGCTCGAGTAGTGCTGTGCCTGCGCCTGTAGGTATGCTTAAAGATACCTATGGGAGTGCTAGGTCAGCACTCCCATACTCACATTAATCTTCGCCAAGGTACTTTTTGCGGACAGCTTCGTTGTTTTTAAGGTCGTTGCCCGTGCCTTGCAGCACGATTTCGCCGGTTTGCAGCACGTAGCCACGGTGCGAGATGCCCAGTGCCATCAGGGCGTTTTGCTCGACCAACAGAATGGTTTTGCCAGCTTTATTAAGCGCCACAACGCTGTCAAAAATCGTTTCGACAAATAACGGGCTTAAACCCATGCTTGGTTCGTCCAAAAGAATTAACTCGGGGTCAATCATCAAGGCTCGAGCAAAGGCTAACATTTGTTGCTCGCCACCCGATAATGTGCCGCCCATTTGGCTTTGGCGTTCGCGCAGACGAGGAAAAATTTCAAAACCCTGCTGCATTCTTTGCTCAATCACTTTCTTGTCTTGCACCGTAAACGCACCCAACTCGAGGTTTTCTTTAACGCTTAAACGCGGGAAAATCCTACGTCCTTCGGGAACATGAGCCAAGCCCATCTTCACAATATCGTGTGGCGCAGTTGTGTTGAGGTTCTGACCTTTGTATTTAACAAAGCCTTGCTTGGGTGGCTTGAGCATTGAAATGGTACGGAGTGTGGTGGTTTTTCCTGCGCCATTGCCACCAATTAAGCAGACAATTTCGCCTTTGGCAACCGTAAACGATAAGCCTTTGAGGGCGTGAATCTGTCCGTAATAGGTGTGTAAATCAGAAATCTCGAGCATCAATTCGCTGCGAGTTTCGGGCTTTGATTCGCCTCGAGTTTCGGGTTTTGATTCGCCTCGAGTTTCGGGTTTCAAATTTGAATCGCTCATGCGGCTTCACCTCCAGCTTCGGCATTCTTACCGAATTCGCCAGCCGCCGCGCCGCGCCCAAGGTAGGCTTCGATCACTTGTGGGTTATTGCGTACCTCGAATGGTAAACCTTCGGCGATTTTTGTACCATAATCCAAGACCGTCACATTGTCCGAAATGGTCATGACGACGCGCATATCGTGTTCGATTAAAACCACAGTAATACCTTGCTCGTCGCGCAAACGCCTAATCAGGTGCTTGGTGGCTTCGGTTTCTTGGGGGTTCATACCGGCGGTCGGTTCATCCAATAAAATCATTTTCGGACTGGTCGCCAGCGCTCGAGCAATCTCGAGCCGACGCTGTTCGCCATATGGCAGATTAGCCGCCAGTTCATCGCGTTTCTCGAGTAAACCAACAAATTCGAGCAGTTCTTTGGCGCGCAGTAAACCAGCCCGTTCATCGGCTTTGTAGTTGTTATTGTGCAAAATTGCATCCAGAAAACTGGTCGTGGCTCTGGTGTGCCGTCCAACCAGCACATTCTCGAGGGTCGTCATTGCGCCAAACAGCCGAATGTTCTGAAAAGTTCTGGCAATACCCTTAGCCGTCACTTCGTCTGGGCGTAAGCCAATCATGTTCTGACCATCGAACAAAATTTCGCCCGAAGTTGGTTTGTAAATACCAGTAATCATGTTAAAAAACGTGGTTTTACCTGCGCCGTTTGGTCCAATAACAGAAATAATGCTTTTTTCGGGAACTTGGAAAGTCACGTCGTTAACTGCTGTTAAACCACCGAAAACTTTACGGGCTTTGGTCACATTCAAAAGCATTATTTCACCACCTTAGCAAGTTCGCCGTGGTCAAGATTCTCGAGTTTAGCGGGGTTGCGCTTGGCTGGCACAAGTCCTTTGGGGCGCAGAATCATCATCGCAATCAGGATTACGCCGTAAATAAGCTGCTGATATTGGGTTGGGTCAAAACGCGGCGGCAGTTTAATCAGTTGCAACACCCGACTGATTTCGACCAGCACCAGTTGATTTAAGGCAATCACAATTGCCGCACCAACAATCACGCCCTGAATGCTGCCTAAGCCACCCAGCACGACCATCGCAAGGATTTGGGTACTGCGCTCAAAGTTAAAGTCGTTGGGTGAAATAAAACCAATCACAGCGGCGTACAAAACACCCATTGCTCCAGCAAAACTTGCCCCTGTGGCAAAGGCAATCAGCTTGGTGCGAACCAATGGAATCCCCATGGCTTGGGCTGCCACTTCGTCTTCGCGCATCGCCACCCACGCCCGCCCAATTCTCGAGTTATCTAAGCGCGTTACAAAGACTGCCACGGCTGCCACAACAACTAAAATCAGCACATAGTACATGGTTAATTGCATCTGAAAAAATGGTATTCCCGTGGCTTCAGAAAGCGGCACTGTAATAAATGCCAATGGGCTGTTATCAGGATTTGGTGCAATCCGCACTCCCTGCGAACCATTGGTGATGTTGATGGGTTTATTTAAGTTGTTTGCCAAAACCCGAATCACTTCGCCTAAACCGAGCGTAATAATTGCCAAGTAATCACCCTTAACTTTTAAGACAGGCAACCCCAGCAGCGCTCCAAACCCAGCCGCCACAAACAGCGCTAAAGGAATAAACAAAAACACAAAATTGCCATTTAATGGAAAGTTATTACCGGCAATAAATTCGTTGGCTTGTGAACCCGCAAAAATCGCCCAGAGGTATGCACCCACCGCAAAAAATGCGGCGTACCCAAGGTCGAGCAGCCCCGCAAAACCAACCACCACATTTAGACCCAGCGACATGGCTGCAAAAATACAAATCGTGACCGCCACTTGTAAATAAAGCGAGTTGGTAAAACCAATCATTGGAATACCGATGGCTAAAACCAGCACAAAAACCGCAATCTGGGCGGCTCGAGAAACTTTCCAAGAACCTGCAAAATACAGATTTAAGCAAAAAAACATCACCACTGGCGTGACATAATAACTTTCAATGCCATTCTTTTGCAGCACCATAAAGTAGGCAACTAAGCCGCTAATAACCGTTGAGGCAATCAATAAAACACTGCGGTCTGGTAAAGGAGTTGTTTGGCTCATACTTTTTCTGCCACCGCCTTTCCAAGTAAGCCGGCTGGCTTAAAAATCAGAATCGCAATTAAAAGCCCAAACGCTACAATGTCTTTATATTCTGTACCAATCTGTTCGTTGGTCATGAGCGGTAAATATGTACCAGCCAGTGTCTCGAGTAAACCAAGCAGCAACCCGCCAACCACTGCTCCCGGAATGCTGCCAATGCCACCCAAAACAGCCGCCGTAAAGGCTTTTAGCCCCGGAATAAAGCCCATGACTGGCGATGCCACCCCGTACTTGAGGGCATACAACACCCCCGCCACGCCACCCAGCGCTCCACCAATAAAAAAGGTCAGGACAATAATGTTGGAAACATTGATGCCCATTAAACTCGAGGTCGCTTGGTCTTGGGCAACCGCCCGAATACCACGCCCAAGGTTGGTGTAATTGATTAAATAGACCAAGCCAGCCAGCATCAGCATGACCACCACAAAAACCGTAATGGTTTTATAGTTGATCGAAACCAGATCAAAAACATTGACATTCTGTGAAAAAAACTCATAAGAACCACTGGATGGAAACGGACGATTTGGATTGGCTGGATTCAAAATAAGCCGCATCACATCTATTAAAAGTAGGCTCATACCAATTGCCGAAATAAGCGGCACGAGCTTGGGCGCATTTCGCATTCGTAACGGACGGTAAGCAATCCGCTCAATCGCCACTGCCAGTACCCCAGAAACGGCTGCCGCCACCACAATCGCAATAATCACCTGAATAAGCGGATGCAAACCAGTTGGAATCAGAACCGCCGTAATCAGTTCCACACCAACCACCGCCCCAACCATAAAAATTTCTGAATGGGCGAAGTTAATAAACTCGAGAACGCCGTAAACCATGGTGTAGCCAAGCGCAATCACGGCGTACATAAAACCGATCGACAAACCATCAACAATGGTCGGTGGAAGCAAAGCAAAGAATAATTCTGCTGACATATTTAACCTCTGGTAGCTCGAGTATAGAGACTTACTTGCCTCGAGAAACGACAAAAGGACGGGTTTCCCCGTCCTTAATTGTGTTTAGGACATTTACTTCAAGTCTGGAGTTGGAGCAGAAACACTGACGATTTTGTTGACTTTGTTGTCGTCGTAGTTGTTCTGAGCAGCCACAATCACATATTTTGCAACTGGCAAATCGCCACGGTTATTAAAGGCAATTGCGCCAGTGATACCTTGGAATTTAACTTGACGCACTGCCGCCGCCACAGTTTCGCGGCTTGGCTTGCCTTTTTTGGCAGATGCAGCAATAGCGCGAATGACCACGCGAGCAGCATCGTAGCCGTAAGCAGCATAACCTTCAGCAGTCACATCAAAAGCCTTGTTGTAGCGTTGTGCAAAGCTCTTGGCGGCTGGGAGGCTCGAGAGTGGTACGGCGGTGGTGGTGAAGTAAACATTCTTCATGTCGCCACCCAAGGCTTGCAAGTCAGAGCCGTCCAAGCCGTCGCCACCAACGAATGGTTGGTTAAGACCTTTGGCACGCATTTGCTTGAGCAAAGGACCAGCTTGGTCGTAAATACCAGCGTAGTAAACAACATCTGGCTTCTCGGCAGCCGCACGGTTGAGGATGCTGGCAAAGTCGCGCTCGGAGGCTTCGATACCAATGGGAGTGGTGCTTGCGCCCAAGGCTTTGGCGCGACCATCAAAGGCTGCCGCTAAACCTTCGCCGTAGGCAGTTTTGTCGTTAATCACGTAAATCTTTTTGGCTTTCAGGGTGGTGACCACATAATCTGCACCGGCTGGTCCTTGAACGTCGTCGCGTCCGCAAATGCGGTTGGCAACTTTAACGGTCGAGGTGCGGTCTGTGACCAACGGGTTGGTGTTGGCTGGAGAAACCATGGCTAAACCGACACGAGCATAAACTTCGCTCGAAGGAATAGCTACGCCCGAGTTCAAGTGACCAACAACACCGAGAATATCGTTGTCGTTAATCATACGGTTGGCATTTGCCACGCCTTGTTCGGCTTTGGCTTGGTCATCGAATGGAGCGTACTCGAGCTTAAAGCCCAAGCTGGTAATCAGTTTACCCTCGTCGGTGATTGCCAAACGCACACCATTGCTGATGGCGACACCGAGCTTGCTCTGACCGCCGCTAAGCGGTGTTTGTGAAGCAATTTTGATAACACCTTTGTTCTGAGCTTCTGCACCGATTGCAAGTGCTGCCAATACTGCCAAACCAACGAAACGTTTCTTCATCCCATCCTCCTAAAACTGTAGAACAAGTCACCTCGGGTCTCGAGACAAGCGTTTGTTCTTATGATAAATCTCGCGGATTCTACGCAAAATAAAAGCGCACTGTCAATCTCTCGAGTTCGTTTTCTGGATTAAATTCAGTACAAAGCCAGTACAAAAACTCGAGTTCAAAATAAATCAATGCCGTTATTCAAAGACTCGAGGTGCATAATTGGAGTTATTTAATGAGTCAATGATGCCGAAAAGCATTCGGATTTTTAATTGTAGTCAAGACTCAAAAGCGTTAAGGTTTAGGTTAAAACCTCGCCCGATTCGCTTTTTGACTGATAAAACCTACTGAGCAATTTTTGCCGCAAAGGCTGCTAAGGCAGGCAAATCAAGATTATCCCACTCGAGCATCAGGCTTGGTTTCTTAGTATTGGCAGCACTGCGCTCGAGCAATTTGCGGTGGGCGTGGGCGTTGGGTTGCGCCAGATAGACCAAGCCACGCACCGCCGCTTTGGCAGCCAGTAACTTTGCACCACCAATCATTTCATGGTCTATGGCTAAGAGGTTGGCGTTAATTCGCTGCCCCTCTTCGATGGCTCGAGGGCGGGGCATGGCGACAATCGAAATGGCGTGTAAGCCAGCTTGCTCGAGCGCCACCAAACTATTTTCTATTAAAAATGGTTGCTCGAGCAAAATAGGATCAGCCACCAGACCAACCGTGGTGCGCCCAGCGTATTGCCACATCGGTTCTGGATGATTGACTGGCTTTAAGCCAGCCTGTAATTTGTCCAAAGAACGCCGCACCACTTGGGCGTTGCCCGTCAAGGCTTGCCCCAGACGAACCGCCATGGCAGTGGTCTCTTGGGTCTCGAGTCTGGCGGGAACTTTATAAATCGTTGGCAGGCTAAAACGCTGTCCAAGCATGGTTGGTAAATCCACCAGCCACGGCTCGAGTGCAGCCCCGCGACTGCCGGGTTCTGCCCCGGGGCTGATGTCTGGAATCAGTAGGCTTTCAACTTCGGTCGAGAGTTCAAAAACCCGCCCAACCAAAAGCTGCATCGTGATGGGTTCGTCGGGCATGGCGTTCTGACCAACTTTTAAGGAATCGGCAAAACTGGCTTTGGGCAGCACAACTTCCATCCCAATGCCTTCAAGAAAAGTTGTCCACCATCTGCCATAACGATCAAAAAGCACTGTGTCTGGAAGTCCAATCCGCATTCTTGGCAGTCTAAGCTATTCACGGGGTAGACTATTGCCCTCTTTGCGGTAAACTAGGGAAAACTCGAGGCAACTCGGGTGACGCTTGAGAGCGTTATTGGGAGGCAAGAAGTGAAGGGAAATGTAATTGTTGTGACCTCGGGAAAAGGTGGGGTCGGTAAAACCACCACCAGTGCTAACATAGCCACAGGTCTAGCCAAGCTCGGCGAAAAGGTTTGTGTCATTGATGTGGACGTTGGTTTACGCAACCTCGATAGCATTATGGGTCTCGAGGGTCGGGTGGTCTACGACTTGGTGGATGTGATTGAAGGCAAGTGCAAACTGCGCCAAGCGATGATTAAGGATAAACGGGTCGAGGATTTGTACCTCATTCCAGCTTCTGGAACTCGAGACAAAGATGCTTTAACGATAGATGGGATGCACGACCTGGTGCGCCGCTTACTCGAGGAAGAAGGCATGACCCGCGTGATTCTTGACTCGCCCGCCGGTATCGAAGCTGGCTTTAAGACCGCCGCCGCCCCTGCCAATGCAGCTTTGGTGGTGGTCAACCCCGAAAGCTCGAGCATCCGCGATGCCGACCGCATTATTGGGCTGCTCGAACCGCAAGGGATTTCTGAAGTGCGTTTAATCATCAATCGTTTGCGCCCCAAGATGGTCTTAAAAGCAGAAATGCTCTCGGTCGAAGATGTGGTTAGTTTGCTTGGGGCAAAGCCAATCGGCATTATTCCCGAAGACGAAAACATTTTAATCTCGACCAATAAAGGCACACCGATTGTTTTGGACACCAACTTCAAAGCGGGCAGCGCCTTTTGGGATGCCGCCCGACGGATTCACGGCGAAGACGTGCCGTTTCCGTCGCTCGAGGAAAAAGTTGGCTGGTTTGAGCGTTTATTTGGAGGAGGTCGGTAATCATGTTTAGCTTTTGGGGTAAAAAAAAGGGCAGTGCCGACACCTTAAAAAATCGTTTGCAAGTCATGCTGGCGTATGACCGGGCTGGCTTACCGCCTGGCAAAGAACAAATGCTGCGCGATGAACTGCTGGGAGTCTTAAAAAAATACTTTCCCAACGCCCAGAATTTCCATATGGATATGCAGCGCGACGGCGAAGGCGAAGCCATGATTCTCAAAGCCGATATTCCACTCAAGTAAGGCAAGAGAAAAAGGTGAAAAGTTTTTCCCTTAACCTTTTCACCTTTTTCCCTTTTCACCTTTTTCCCTTTTCACCTAGGTCTTTTATGTCTGAGCGTTTACAAAAACTTCTTGCCAAAGCTGGTATCGCCTCACGGCGGGCAGCCGAAAAAATGCTGCTCGAGGGTCGGGTGACGGTCAATGGCGTGGTCGCCACCCTTGGGCAGTCGGCACTCGAGACCGACAATATAGAAGCCGATGGCAAAAAGCTCGAGTTTTTAAGTCAACACGTTTCTTTTGCGCTCTATAAACCACGTGGGGTCGTGACCAGTGCTGCCGATGAACTTGGGCGGCAGGGGGTTCTCGAGCTTGTGCCAAAAGTGGCTGGTTTACATCCTGTTGGGCGTTTGGACAGGGCTTCAGAAGGCTTGCTGATTCTGACCACCGACGGGGCGTTGACACTCGAATTGACCCACCCGCGTTATCACCACGAAAAAGAGTACCGTGTTTGGACTGACCCAACCCCCAGCACTGAACAACTCGAGGCGCTCTGGAAAGGCGTTATGCTCGAGGATGGAATGGCGCTGCCTTATGGGTTATTTGATGCTAAAGATGGCTTGCGAATGGTGCTGCTCGAGGGGCGCAAGCACCAAGTACGGCGGATGGTCTCGGCGGTTGGTCTCGAGGTGCTGCGTTTAATGCGGACTCGTATTGGGGCTTTACAGATTCATGATTTGCGCCCCGGCGAGTGGCGCGAATTGAACGCTGCCGACTTAACAGCTTTGAAGGCTTAAAAAAAAGTCTTTATTTTGTTGCTCCCTTGGCTGTTGTGCAAGACCCATGCCGAGTTCTTGTGCAATACCTCATGCAGAAAGCTGAGAAATACTTTACACTGTACTCATGAAGCGACTTTTGTCCGTCCTGCTCGTTGGTGCTGCCGCTCTGGCGCAAGATAAAGCGTCCTACACAGTCTCCGACATCGTGCTGCTGGGTTTAGGTGAGCGCCATGTGGTCTTCTATGACCAAGACAATACCTTTAAGCGCAAGCTCGAAGGGGTGGTATCGGGGCGCACCCAGAGCCTTGAAGTCCAAAAAGCTACTTTGGATACCCGAGGTTTTCAGGTCAATGGGGCATTGGATGTCAACGGCAATGGCAGTTGGCAAATTCCAGTCTCGAGTAACTTGCCCGCTTTTAGTGCCAAACGCTTTGGCGAACGCCTGACGATTAAAGCCAACACCGATTTGCGTTCCTTGTACCTTTGGGATGGTAAAAGTTGGTTTACAGTTCTCGAGAAGTTAAGCGCTGGACAACAAATCAACACCTTGCCAATGGCTCGAGATGGTTTATTGGGAGCGGGCAGCCTTTGGAAAGACGAAGCCGCATCTTTGGAGGGCTACCTTAAATCGCGTGGTGCATTTTTGATTGCGACTTTGCCAGACTCGAGCCTAGACGGCAACGAAACCAGTTTTAACCCAACCCCAAGCAATTTGCGCCGCTCGGTCTTGGCAGTTCAATTTGGCTACGAAGGAATGTGGCTGCAACAAAATGCGCCAACGCCGCTCAATCCAGTTTTGGATGTGACCGCCAGTGGTGCATTCAGTACCCACCGCGACCAAGACTTTTTTGCCAGAGTGGACAGCACCGCCGACGATTACGCTCGCACTTGGCAAATCGCCCTTGGTGGACAAACACCATTGCCACCAACACCCAAAATAGATTTTTTCAATCGCCGTATGGTCACGGTTTTTTTAGGGCGTAAGCCAACCACTGGCTATAGCCTTGGTTATAAGAGTGCGTTGTTTGAGCGCGGCGTTTTACGAATCACGCTCGAGTTACGCCAACCAAGCGGCAACAATTTTAGCAACACCCCAACCAGCCCATTTATCATGCTCGAGGTAGCAGCGCAAGAAATTAGTGCAGTGCGGCTCGAGTTGGTCAAGCCTTAAAGTTATTGGGCTTTGAGAAAAATCGAATTAAATAGCAATAAAAAACTCGAGGTTAGGTAAACCTCGAGTTTTTTTTCTCATTGCTTGAGCCAGACTTTACTCGGTGCTGACACTGGCATCCACTTGTTGATTAGCCGGTACTACCATTCTAAAGTGGGCAGCTGGGTCCACCAGCAACTCCGCCACGCGCCGCGCCGCATCGGTTTGTTCGCTCGAGACCAGCGCCTTGTGGTATTCCCCAAGCATTTCACGGATGTCGGTAACGCCGCGTTCACCAAGTTTATGAATTTTGACGTTTGCCCCTTTGGCAAGGCGACGACTGTGGGCGGTATCGTCTAAGCCCATGCTTGGTTGGTAGCGCAAATAGACCACCCCGCCAGTCATGCCGCTACAAATCCATGGACCGGGGTCGCCCAGTACCACCACCCGCCCGTTGGTCATGTATTCAAACGCAAAACCCTTGGCATTGGCTCGAGCCGCCAGCATCCCTAGCGCATCCTCGAGTGGTTTTTTGATTTCGCCACCCAAGACCACATCTGCCCCAGATAAACGAATGCAAAAACGGCTGTCGGCGTTGCCCTGAATAAAGAATTTGCCGCCAATTGCGCCATAGCCAAAACTCTTGCCGACACTGCCATCCACCCGCACACCTTGGTCGTTTAAGCCTTTCATAACCACCACTTTGCCACCAAAACTGCCCTTGCCGACACCATCTTGTGCGCCACCATCCACCAGAATCTCGAGTTGAGCGGTGTTAAAAGCCGCCAAGCCATTGCCAGGAATACTGCCGCCGTCAAAGTAGAGTTTGGCTTTCTCGAGTTTCATGCCTTTATCGTTTTTGCGTCTCGATAACTCGCCAGCTAAGTGCGTGCCTAAAGCGCGGTCAGCACTGGCAACCGGTCCATCTTGGTAGGTCAGCACAGATTCGCCAGCAGTGGCGGCATCCACCATCCAACTCGAGAGCATTCGGGTCATCGAGTTAAGCGGCTTACGAATCACTCGTTCGGTTTTTGGCAAGGCAAGCGGTTCGACTTCCTCCAGCAAATAGCTTAAATCAAGTTTGTCTTTACCCATAAAATGCCCAAGGTGCTGGACTTGTCCAATCATGTCCTCGAGCCGTTCGTAGCCAAGCGTAGCGACCATGGCGCGGAGTTCGGATGCCATGCCCGTAAAAAAGCGGGTCAGGTTCTCGACGGCTTTATCGAATTCTCGAGGCACAAAGCGCTTCATACCTTTGTGGTCAGCTTCCTCTTGGGTTTCGACTTGGGTCGCAATACCCACATGGCAGGTGTCCAACTGGCAACCTCGGCAGATGGTACAGCCAATCGCCGCCATCGAAACTGTGCCAAAACCGACGCGGTTTGCGCCAAGGCAGACCATTTTGACGACATCCAGCGCCGTTTTCATGCCACCATCCACCCAAAGTTCCACACGGTCGCGGATGCCAGCCATGACCAAAGCGCGGTGGGCGCGGCGCAAGCCAATCTCGGCTGGGAAACCCGCGTACTTGAGGGCGTGCGCCCTTGCCGCGCCAGTCCCACCCTCAAAGCCCGAGAGGGTAATGATGTCCGCCCCAGCTTTGGCAATCCCGACCGCAATTGTGCCAATGTCGGGAACAACTGGCACTTTGACACAGACTTTGGCATAGGGGTTAATGGTTTTGAGTTCTTCGATTAACTGCGCCAAATCTTCGATGCTGTAGAGGTCGTGGTTGTTGCTTGGGCTAATCAAATCCACGCCTTGGGTAGCATGACGCGCCAGCGCAACTTTGGCGGTCACTTTAGAACCGGGCAGATGTCCGCCTTCGCCGGGTTTTGCGCCCTGTCCAATTTTAATTTCGATAAAAGCGCTCGAGTTCAGCATTTCGCTCGAGACCCCAAAGCGCCCAGAGGCGACTTGCTGCCCGCGCCAACGGGTGTACTGACCAATCATGTCGGCAATTTCGCCACCTTCGCCATTCATCGAAACCATATCAAGGCGCTTGGCGGCTTCGGGGTATGCCCGAAAAGCGGTTTCGCCCTGTGAGCCAAAGCTCATGGCACTTATCACAAACGGCAGGCGGTGCGAACCAGCGCTGATGTCCACTTCTTCGGCAGCCCGCATTTCGTCTTCGGTGGCGGGTCCAGATAAGCCTTTGACCTCGAGCAGATTGCGTGCCGCGACTGGAAACTCGAGTTCAAGCGCCCGAATTCTGCCGGTGTAATCGGTGGCGGCAATTTCGCCGTTGGCTGCGGCAGCCGCGTGTTTATAGACTCGGGTGTTCAATCGAGCATCGCGCTCTAAGTTGCTACCGCCCAGTGTCCAACGGTGGCGGCGGTCTTGCATCGTTTTCTCGAGGTCGGTCATGCCATAACCAGCATTCTCAGAAGCCAGAAAGCTCTTGATGCCCAGTTTATCGGCTAAGTCTGGTTTGAGACCAATGGCAGCAAAAACCCGCCCATAGCCACGAAGCTCGTGAATCCCCATGGTGGACATGACTTTTTCGACCCCTTTGGTCAGGGCAGAAATAATTTTATCGGCAGATTGCTTATCTGCCCCCGAAAAAGCCGCCAGCAGTAACCACGGCTCGACTGCATCTGCGCCTAAGCCAAGCAGCATCATGATGTCGTGGAGGTTGCGAACCGAACCACTCGAGACAATCAGACTGGTTTGGCGGCGGTAAGCAATGCCATCGGAATTGAGGTTCTCGAGGGCTTTGTTGGCTTCGGCAACACATAAACTTGGGTCAAGCGGCATATGCCCAGAACGGTAGACCAGCCTGTCCTCGAGAATAATCAGTTCTGCGCCAGCGTGGGCGGCTTGCAGCACCTCGTCGCGCAGACGGTCAAGGGCTTTTTCGAGCGGTTCTGGGAAATTGTTGTCCACCCGTAACTCGAGTTTAATACGGGCAGTTTTAAGGTGACTCTCGATTTCTAAAAGCGTCATTGTGCCGTGTTTGGCAGCCGTTTCCGAATCGAGTGGAATAACGGGCGTGATTAACTCACAGATTTTCCCAGCAAATTTACCGTTGGGCAAAGCACGTTTACCCAAGACCACGCGGGTGCTGAATTGTTCGATTTCACGCTCGCGGTCGATGGCGGGGTTGGTCACGACCGCCACGGTTTCTTTTAAGAATTCTGCCAAGTTGGGTTTGGGGTCGCGCAGAGCCGCAATCGGACCATCAAAACCAAGGCTCGAGATCGGTTCGTTGCCTTTTTCGGCTAAGGATTTGACATATTCTTCGTCCCATTTTTCCCAACCAAAAGCCGCCAAAGCGGCAGCGCTTGGCACATGAACTTCGGGGTCAAATTCTGGGACATTGCTCAGACGTTCAATCGGACCCGAAACGTGGGCTCGAGCGCCAACCACGACCGCACTGCGGTTATGAACCCGCTCGAGTAAAACGCGCTGGGCTTCAAAATGTGGCATTGGCTGGACACTATTTGGGCGGATGGTACAGAGCATTTTTTCGCCCGGTGCAAGTGGGCGTGGGTCGTTGACAAAAGCCCCCAATGGAATCACACCGCGCTCGGATGACCAAAAAAATTCTTTTTCGGATTCGCCAAACCAGAGTGGGCGCAAACCCAAAGCATCCACACTAAAAGCGCACTCGTTGCCAAAACGCATCACTAGCGCGGCAGGTCCTTGGGCGAGTGGTCCAAGCTGCTGGCGAAAACTCATGTAGGCATCTTGTAAGGCTGGGCTAAAAGTTTTGATTTCGCCCAAAACGGGCGGAAATGCCATCTCGAGACTTTCAAAAAGGCTGAGTCCTTGGTGGCAAATTAAGCCCTCGAGCAAGCGATTGAGGTCTTGGCTGTCCGAGCCGCCCGTCCTCGAGATACCCAGAAAATCGAGTTCGCGGCGCAAACGTTCAATCGTGTTGATTTCGCCGTTGTGACCAAGCAGCGTGAACGGCTGGACTTGCTCGAAGGTGGACATCGTGTTGGTGCTGTAGCGGTTATGCCCGATGGTGCAAACCGATTCAAAATCTGGGCGGCGCAGTTCTGGGTAATAACGATCTAAAATATCGGCTGCGCCACGCACCTTGTAAACAACTGTATGCTGACTTAAAGACACCACATGAACCGGCAGGGCATCCTCGAGTTCAAGTGCTAAGTTGAAAAGGGCAGTGGCTCGAGCCGTTTCGGTCTCGCCAGCCACCACGCCAGCCACCTGGTAAAAAGCAGGTTCGGAAATCGCCGCGACTGGACCCAGCACACTGCCGTGGGTCTGACCGCGCCGCTCGAGAATTACCCGAGTGCCAAATTTCATGGTGTTGGCACGAATGTGGTCAAGCACATCTCGAGGATTGACATTGACCGGAATAAATAAGTGCGCCACAAAAAAACCGCTTTCGTCCACGGTAGCAGCCTCTAAACCCGCCTCGAGCAACCAAGCCTTCCAGAGCTTTTTGGGAATATCGGTTTGGATACCGCAACCATCGCCTTCGCCACGTACCTCGCCACTGCGGTGCGCCATTTGCGTCAGTGCCTCTAGCGCCCGTTTGACGTTGCCGTGACTTGGAAACCCAGTTTTACGGATTGTGCCAATTACGCCGCAAGCATCTCGCCCGACCCCTTCGTGCAGTGCATTTGGAATCGTTTGGCGCAAACGCCTGCGCTCATGGGCGCGGTGCAGAGACTCGAGCTTGACTGGGCGCATGGCTGGTGTGAGTTTCATATGGCGCAAATCATAAATAACATTTGCTGGGATTGTCAAGAAAAAGAGAAGATTAAAGAGTGAATTTTTGGTTTATAGAATAATTGTTATTTTTAATCTACATTTTACATAAAGAATTAAATCTCATTTTATCAAATAATAAAAACAATTGATAATATAATTGAAGATTTTTTGAATTAAAAATTTGTCTCGAGCAATGCACTGGTTTAAGCACAATCTACGTGCCAAAAATAAGCTGATGTGATAAACCCATGAGCGCTTGACCTTTGAAGCCATACAGTTTACCGATACAATAAGCGCTATGTTTGAAACCCTCGGAAATAAACTTCAAGACATCTTCGATAAACTGCGCCAACGCGGCAAACTGACCGAAACCGATGTCAAAACCGCTTTGCGCGAAGTGCGCGTTGCCTTGCTCGAGGCAGATGTGAATTTTACGGTCGCCAAAGACTTTGTGGCTCGAGTCGGCGAAAAAGCCATCGGGCAAGAAGTTCTGGGTAGCCTCACGCCCGGGCAGCAAGTGATTAAAATTGTTTACGACGAACTGCGCGAAATGCTTGGCGGTGATGCCAGCCAGCCGCTCTTAAAAACCGATGGTAATGTTTGGTTTATGGTTGGTTTGCAGGGTGCGGGTAAAACCACAACCACCGGCAAACTGGCTTCATTTTATAAATCCAAAGGTCGCCGTCCGCTTTTGGTGGCAGCCGATACCCAACGCCCTGCGGCTCGAGACCAATTAAAAGTGCTGGGCGCTCAAGTCGGTGTGCCAGTTCTCGAGGTTCAGGACAACGAAACCCCAGCCACAACCAAGGCGCGGCTCGAGGAATACCTCAAAACCAATTTTCACGACCTTGTGATTGTGGACACCGCCGGGCGACTGCAAATAGACCAAGACCTGATGCAGGCGCTTGCTGACTTAAAAACCCAGTTAAATCCAACCGAAACATTCTTGGTGGTGGATGCCATGACCGGACAAGAAGCCTTAAATGTCTCGAGTGCCTTTGATGCCCAAATTGGAGTCTCGGGCTTAATCATGACCAAGCTCGATGGTGATGCGCGTGGTGGCGCGGCGTTGTCGGCTCGAAGCGTGACGGGTAAACCAATCATGTTTGCAGGTGTCTCAGAAAAAATTGGTGGACTCGAGCCATTCTATCCAGAGCGCGTGGCGCAAAGAATTCTTGGTATGGGCGATGTGCTGACGCTAATCGAACGCGCCCAACAAGCCGATATTCAAGCCTTTGCGCCTAAAAAACCCAATGAATTTGACTTTGAAGACTTACTCGAGCAACTTAAAAGCATTCAGAAAATGGGTCCAATTGGCGATTTGGTCAAGATGATTCCTGGTATGAGCCGAATGCTGCCCGCCGACCTGAACGTGGACGACAAGCAATTTAAGCGCATCGAAGCGATGATTCAAAGCATGACGGTCAAAGAACGGCGCAATCCAAAAATGATTGACGGGCAGCGCCGTAAACGAATTGCGGCGGGCAGTGGCAATACGGTGCAAGAACTCAACCGCTTGGTCAAAATGTATGACCAAATGAAAGACATGATGAAAATGATGCGTGGCTCTAAAGGACGCGGTTTGCAACAGATGATGGGGCGCTTCAAAGGCTAAAATGACCGAATTAACGCTCGAGATTCTGCACACGGTTTTTATAGACCAAAAGCGCATAGCCGATTTTACAACGACTAAACTTTTGCGTGAAATGCTGGCTGCCAATGCCAACGAAGAAGATTTGGTGGCGTTGATGTCTGATCGCTACTTATTCCAAGATAAAATCGAGGCAATTAAAGTTGCTCGAGAATTACTGAATTACACACCCGAACAAGGCTATTTGGGATTGACCAGTTCGTTACAACAACGATTTCAATACGCATACACGCTAGAGCAAATTGGTCAGGTTGACGGCTTTGTAGAGCTATCTAGTGTAATATCTTTGCTTAATCCATGAATTGCTCAAGAAGAAGGAAGGGATTTTACCTTGTTTCTTATTCCAATTTGCTAAGCGCATGGTTTAGCAGCCTTTCGCAAGGGTATGTTGTAGGTACTTCTGCTGTGCTTTCGGGCGTTATACTTACCCTCAAACACTTTTGGAGGTTTTTTATGACAGAATTAAAACGCATCTCGAGTTGGGTCAATGGCGCAGCCCACCCGAGTTCTTCTGGGCGCAGTGGTAAGGTTTTTAATCCAGCCACTGGCGAACACAGCGCCAATGTGGATTTTTTATCGATCGAAGAAATAGATTTGGTGGTGGCGGCTTCTAAAGCAGCTTTTCCCGCGTGGCGTGCCACTGGTCTGAGCCGTCGTGCCGAAATTATGTTTCGTTTCCGTGAGTTAATAGATGCCAATAAAACCGAACTGGCTAAAATTATTTCACTCGAGCATGGCAAAGTCCCGTCCGATGCGGCTGGTGAAATAGCCCGTGGTCTCGAGAATGTCGAATTTGCTTGTGGCATTCCCAATTTACTCAAGGGCGGCTACTCCGAGCAGGCTTCACGCGGCATAGATGTCTACAGTATTCGTCAGCCGCTCGGGGTCGTGGCGGGGATTACGCCATTTAATTTTCCTGCCATGGTTCCGCTTTGGATGATGGCAAATGCAATTGCTTGTGGCAATACGTTTATCTTAAAGCCATCGGAAAAAGACCCAAGTGCGGCGTTGTTTTTGGCGCACCTCCTCAAAGAAGCGGGGCTACCAGATGGTGTCTTGAACATTGTCCAAGGCGATGCTGTGGCGGTCAATCGAATTCTCGAGCATCCCGATATTAGCGCCGTCTCATTTGTTGGCAGCACCCCAATTGCCAAGCACATTTATGAAACCGGCACGCGCCACGGTAAACGGGTTCAGGCTTTGGGTGGCGCTAAAAACCATATGCTGCTGCTGCCCGATGCCAACCTCGAGATGGCGGCGGATGCTGCCGTTAATGCCGCCTATGGCAGTGCTGGCGAACGCTGTATGGCAATCAGCATGGTCATTGCGGTGGGGAACATTGCCGATGAATTTATTGAAAAAGTCAAGGAACGTTTACCAAAAATTAAAGTCGGACCCGGCACCGACCCAACTGCCGAAATGGGTCCGCTGATTACCAAAGAACACCGTGACCGTGTAGCAAGTTACCTCGAGAATGCGCCGCTTGAAGGCGCAACTTTGGTGGTGGATGGTCGCAAAGATGTTGTGGCTGGCAATGGGTATTTCTTGGGTGTCAGCCTAATAGACCACTGCAAACCGGGCATGAAATGCTACGACGACGAGATTTTTGGACCTGTACTTGGTGTGACTCGAGTAGCCACGTACCAAGAGGGCTTAAAGCTGATTAACGACAACCAGTACGGCAATGGCACCGCTATTTTTACCCGCGACGGCGGGGCTGCACGGCAATTCCAGTACGAAGTCAATGTTGGCATGGTTGGTATTAACGTGCCAATTCCCGTGCCAGTCTCGTACTACAGTTTTGGCGGTTGGAAAGCCAGTCTATTTGGCGATACCCATATGTACGGACCTGAAGGGATTCAGTTTTATACCCGTGGCAAGGTCGTGACCAGCCGTTACCCAGACCCAAGCACCAGCAAAATAGATTTAGGCTTTCCATTGAACAGATAGGGTTAAAGGGTCAAAAGGTTAAAGAATTCAACTTTTAACTCTTTAACCTTTTTGTCTTTCTGGAGATTTGGCACTGTAAAACCTTAAAAGCTCAAGGATTTTCACACATTACCTAAACCAGTGCAAAAAGTGGCTTTTGCACTGGTTCATGCTTTATGAACTCGAGCAAGCACCGCGCTACATAAGCTGCCAAGTTGACAGGTACGGCATTGCCAATTTGTTGTTCTAAAGCCGATTTTGTACCAATAAATTCAAAATTTAAGGGAAAAGTCTGAATTTGCGCTCGCTCTAACGTCGTCAGTGGACGCACATTGGCAAGCGACTTTACTGGGTCAGTTGGATGCAGTTGATAGGTGGCTGGAATTGGGCGATTCACTCCGCGAATGGTTGGGCTAGGTTCGGCAATACTAAAAATTCCACGACGCGCATAAGAACGTGGATGACGATAATAAAACTCGAGTTCTAGGCGGCTTCCAAAGTAATCTTTGATGGTCATTGGTTTGGTGGCAAGCCCTGACAATAAAATCGGCTCGAGTGCGCGGTCAGTTCCACCCAATTGCCCAATTAAAAACAATCTTTTGCGTCGTTGTGGTACACCACACAAACTTGCATCAAGAATTACGGTGCTTAAACCATAACCTCGAGCCTGAAAAATAGTTCGCGCCTCGGTAAAAGCCTTTGATTTAACAGCCAATTCAACATTTTCCATGATAAACCAAGTTGGCGCTAAACTTGTCACTATCTTAGCAAATTGAATCGTTAAATCAGCCCGTCCCAAATCTACATTTCGCTTGCCAGCACTCGAGAAATCCTGACACGGCGGACCCCCAATAATAATGTTTGGCGCAAATTGAGCCAGTCTTGAAAAGTCCTCGAGTTGACCCAAATCACATTCAAAAGCTGGATGCGAAAAATTTCTGGTATAGGTATCCAGAGCAGGTTTCCAATGGTCAAAAGCTGCCACAATTTCAAAACCTGCTTGCTGAAAACCAAACGATAAGCCACCGCAACCACAGAATAAATCTAAGGTGCGTAAGTTCATGGAAATAACCCTGGTGTGTTGACGATGATTGCATCTAAGCGCCGCTCTGGACTTAAAAATAAATGTCCACCACCCAAAATAATTTCATGCAAGGCAATCTTTGGCACTCGAGGCTCGAGCAATTGCGAAGATTTCATATACGCATTGGTGAATGTTCTAAACCAAATAGGCTTGGTTTTGTCACAGTGGTCATGTGTACAGCTTACCTTTTCTAAACCAAATCTTATTCATCTTGGGGTTGGTGCGTTCTTTAACGTCGGTAACTCTTCGGCGTTTTGCAACAACTGATTCCAAACGTAGCCGGCTGCACCCAGCGCACAAGCATTTTCGCCAAAAGCACATGGCTCGAGCGCAATACTTCTAAACTCGTCGCCAAATAAGCGCTTGTGGATTTCTTTTTCGGCTGGCTCGAGAATCGCATCACCAAGCTGGGCAAATTTACCACCAATGATAATCAGCTTAGGGTCAAAGATATTGGCAAGACTGCCTAAAAAAATACCCAAATACATTCCGGCTCGAGCCACGATTCGTTTGGCGGCTTCGTCGTTTTGCTCGAGTAAGCCCACCAATTCTAAAAGATTGACTTCCAGACCCGTTTCTTTTTTGTAGCTGTCGCATAATGCCCAAGCACTAAAAAGGGTTTCGGCACAACCTTGGTTGCCACATGAACAGCGTGTGCCGTTGGGCAGAATTGTCATGTGTCCGATTTCGCCGGCAAAACCACGTCTGCCACGGTATAATTCATGTCCTAGAATCAGTCCGCCACCAATTCCAGTTTCGATATACAAATACAACAAATCAGCACTTTGTTTGTAGCGCCCAAACATATACTCGGCAAAGACTGCCATATTTGCGTCGTTATCCACATATAAATTTGGTAATTCTGGCAATCGCTCGAGAATCATGGCGTGTAGGGCAATTCGTTTCCAGCCTAGATTGGGGGCATACAGCACCAATCCTTGGGTGGTATCCACTGGTCCCGGAACACCCACACCCACGCCCAGAACCGCACAATGCCGCAGCTTTGGGTCAGCTAAAATCTGGCGGATATTTCGCTCTAAATCTGTAAGCGCACTCGAGACTTGGCGGTAATCGCCTTGACTTTTTTGTTGCACGATAATCTGCCCATAAGCATCCACTGCCACAACATTAATTTCACGCAAGCTGATTTCTGCTCCAATCAATACAAAATTATTGCGCTCGAGGTGTAGTGGAATACTTGGTCGTCCGGGAGTGCTGGTGTTGTCGCTCGTCCCACTGCTGAGCCAGCCAGCTTCCTCGAGTTCAGCCACACTTTGCGAAACGGTACTTTTGGTAATTCCAATGCGCTCGGCAACTGCGCTTCTCGAGATACTAGGTTCTGACCAGACCAGCCGCAAAATCGCGGTGCGATTGAGGCGTTTAAGTAAAGTTTTTTCTCCAGCCATACCGCGCATAAAGCTCCTCGAGTGAGACCAAAATAAGCCATTTGGTTTGTTGAATGAATTAAAAGATAACCGATTCTGGTCAATTCGGCAATGGGTATAGATTTTTAAGAATAGATAATTTATCAAAGGTTTAATTCGCTCATAACAGGCTCTTAGTCCTATATTTAGACTGAGTTTAAGGCTGTAACCGGTTACAATTCATTTCCCCTCTTGACAAAAAGAAGCCGCTTGAGTTACCTTTATTTTGTTCGCAAAACGAATGAATTCGCTCGAGCCAAGTCTGGCGCTACTACCATCAGTCTGTCAAATTAGGTATACTGATTGTCGCTTCCACAAACTTGTCTCACCATCTCCTCGGTCTCGAGGCTCGATGTTGCTCGCTGTGAATGAAGCATCACCAACCTGAGGAGGTTGTATGAAAAAATGGCAATTAGGAGCAATCGGTGCGTTATCTTTGGGCTTACTTGGCGGCGTGTACCTTGGTGCAACAGCCCAAACCATGGACAAAATCGTGGTCGGCGTTAGCTGGAGTAACTTCCAAGAGGAACGTTGGAAAACTGACGAAGCCGCAATCAAAGGCGCATTAGCCGCCGCCGGAGCAGAATACGTCAGCACCGACGCACAATCGAGCGCCGAAAAGCAAGTCAATGATGTCAACACCCTGATTTCGCGTGGTGCAAAAGCCATTATTTTGCTTGCCCAAGACAAGGATGCGATCGGACCTGCAATTGATGCCGCCAAAGCCGCTAAAATCCCAGTTTTGGCATACGACCGTCTGGTCGAAGACCCATATGCCTACTACCTCACTTTTGATAACGTTGAAGTCGGGCGCATCATGGCTCGAGAAGTGCAAAAAGTTAAACCAAGTGGTAACTATGTCTTTATTCGCGGCGACCCAGGCGATGCCAACGCTGGCTTTGTTTATGGTGGTCAAATCGAAGTCTTGAGCGCAGCGATCAAAGCTGGACGCATTAAGAACGTGGCTGAACAAGCCACCGAAGGCTGGAAGCCAGAAAATGCTCAACGCAACATGGAACAAATCCTGACCCGTATCAACAACAAAGTTGATGCCGTCATGAGCAGCAACGACGGTATGGCTGGCGGCGCAATTGCTGCCTTGGCTGCCGTTAAATTGGCTGGTTCAAAAGTAGCCGTGTCTGGTCAAGACGGCGACCTTGGCGCACTCAACCGTGTTGCTCTTGGCACACAAACCGTTTCGGTCTGGAAGGACTCCCGCGCATTGGGTAAGTCGGCTGGCGAAATTGCGATTGCTCTAGCCAAAGGCACAGCCCTAAGCGCCATCAAAGGCAGCAAAGTCTTTAATGGTGGTCCAAAGAAAGTCGCCATGAACTCGACTTTGCTTGCGCCAGTTGGCATTACCCGCAAGAACCTGAATGTCATCTTGGATGCCAAATGGATTTCCAAAGATGTTCTTTGTAAGGGTGTCAACAAAGTCACCGTTCCAGTTTGTAAGTAATCCTAAAAGCTGCGGGCGGATACGCTTTTTAACAGCGTTTCCGCCCGTTTTCATTTTCTCGAGGTGAGTTGTGCAGAATTCAGAAACGAATCGTCCTAAGTCGCTGCTGGCGAGTCTAGGCGTGGATATTCAACTGCTGACCCTAATTCTGGCATTGGTCGTGGTCTGGGTTGGCTTTCAAATTTGGAGTGGTGGACTTTTTTTATCGCCACGTAACCTCTGGACACTGACTGCCCAAACTGCCGTGGTCGGGATTATGGTTGGCGGTATGGTCTTGGTGATTGTGGCACGGCAGATTGACCTTGGAGTTGGCAGTGTGCTGGGTTTTACTGCCATGATTATGGCGGTGCTGCAAGCCAGCGCCCCAATGGGTGTTGGTTTACCGTGGGTTGTGGCAATGCTGGTCGGGATTGCGGTTGGTGTTCTGATTGGGGCATTCAACGGGTATTTATCGGCATTTTGGGGCGTACCGGCTTTTGTCGTGACGCTGGCTGGGATGCTGGTTTTTCGCAACGGTACATTTAGTGTCTCGAGTTTTACAATTGCGCCACTAGACCCCACTTTTCAGATTCTTGGCGGCGGCATTAACGGCTCGATTGGCGCACTCTGGACTTGGATTTTTGGTGTTGCGGTCATTGCTTTGGTGGTTTGGCAGACCATCACAGGGCGCTCGAGACGACAAAAAAATGGCTTTGCAGTTCGTCCGATGTGGGCAGAAGCCTTGGTGCTGGGCGTAACGGTTGCCCTGATTATGGCTTTTGTCATTGTCATGAACAGTTACCCGATTCCCGGCACAGAGACCCCAAGCGGTATTCCCGTACCAACTTTAATTGCGCTGGGCGTGCTTGGTTACTTAAATTGGATGACTCGAGCTACCCGCTTTGGGCGTTATATTTTTGCGATTGGTGGCAACCCCGAAGCCGCTAATTTGGCTGGCATTAACGTCAAAATGATGATGGTTTATATCTTTGCTTTGATGGGCTTTTTGACTGCCATTGCGGCGGCTGTGCAAGCTGCACGCTTGAACAGCGCCACCCCAACGGTTGGGCGTGACCTCGAGCTAACGGTGATTGCTGGCGCAGTGATTGGTGGCACGGTTTTGTCTGGTGGAAGCGGTACAATTTTAGGTGCAGCCCTAGGCGCACTTTTAATGAGCAGCCTCGAGAACGGCTTGGGCTTGGTCGGGGTACGCACCGAGCAGCAAAAAATTTACTTGGGTATTGTGCTGCTTTTAGCAGTGCTGTGGAATGTCATCAGCACCCGCCGCAAAGGAGGCAGATAGTTTTATGACCCCAATGATTGAAATGAACCATATCTCCTTGCGCTTTGGCGGTAATCAAGCCTTGGATGATGTCTCGGTTAATTTGTACCCCGGCGAGGTGGTCGGCTTACTCGGACACAATGGCGCGGGTAAAAGCACCTTAATTAAAGTCTTGTCAGGCGCGTACCAAGCCGATTCTGGCGAGATTAAAATTGAGGGTAAAAATGTTGACATCAAAAGCCCACAAGATTCACAGCGCCACGGAGTCGAGACGATTTACCAGACGTTAGCCTTAGCCGATAACCTCGATGCGGTTGCCAATGTTTTTTTGGGGCGCGAGAAAGTCAATGGTGTGGTGCTGTCCGAAGACGAAATGGAAGTCGAGGCACGTAAAGTGTTAGACCGCCTGCGGGTCAAAATTCCAAGTTTGCGTGTGCCGGTTCAAAACATGAGCGGTGGTCAACGGCAAACCGTGGCGATTGCTCGAGCCGTCTATTTTAAGGCAAAAGTGCTGATTATGGACGAACCAACCGCCGCGCTTGGACCAGAAGAAACCTCCAAAGTCTCGGAGTTAATTGCTGCCTTAAAAGCCGAAGGAGTCGGGATTTTTTTAATTAGCCACGACTTGCACGATGTCTTTGACCTTGCAGACCGTTGTACAGTCATGAAAAACGGCAAAGTGGTCGGTACAGTCAACACCAAAGATGTGACCCAAGACCAAGTGTTGGGGATGATTATCGGTGGAGTCATGCCTAGCGCAACTTAATCAATCACAAAAAAGCGGTGTGCCAAATTTGCACACCGCTTTTTTATTGGCTGTGAAATAATCGGGGTCTCAAGCCCTACAAATCGTCTCGAGTACCAAGAATTTTGGTTTTACGCAGATTGCTGTATGGCTTAAAGGAGTGAACACCATGCGTCATTGGAAAGCAGTTTTTGGAGTCACGGCATTCGCAGCCTTCACCAGCCTGATGTTTGGGCAAGCCCAGCAAAATAAAATTACGGTGGGCATCAGTTGGAGCAATTTTCAAGAAGAGCGTTGGCGTACTGATGAATCGGCAATGGGGCAGGTCTTTGCTTTTGCCCAAGCCGAAATGCTCAGCACCGATGCCCAAGCCTCAAACGAAAAACAACTCAACGATATAGAGACGCTGATTTCTAAAAAAGTCGATGCGTTGATTATTCTGGCGCTTGACAAGGACACGATTATGGCAGCCATTGCCAAAGCCAAAGCTGCAAAAATCCCAGTGATTGCTTATGACCGTTTAATCGAAGACCCAAGTGTCTTTTACATGACCTTTGACAACATCGAAGTTGGGCGGATGCAGGCTCGAGAAGTCTTAAAAGTTAAACCCAAGGGCAATTATGTCTTTATCAAAGGCGACCCGGGCGACCCCAACAGTGTTTTCTTGCACGGCGGGCAACTCGAGGTCTTAAATCCAAGCATCAAAAGCGGCGATATTAAAGTGGTTGGCGAACAATTTACCGAAGGCTGGAAACCCGAGAATGCCCAGCGCAGCATGGAGCAAATCCTGACCCGCAATAGCAATAAAATAGATGCCGTGGTTGCCAGCAACGACGGTATGGCTGGTGGCGTGATTGCTGCCCTAACCAGTGCAAGATTGGCTGGACAAGTGGCAGTCTCGGGGCAGGACGGCGATTTATCGGCGCTTAACCGCGTGGCTCGAGGCATACAGACGGTTTCGGTCTGGAAAGATGCCCGCACCCTTGGTAAAAAAGCCGCTGAAGTGGCTTTGCTGTTGGCTCGAGGCACACCTGTGACTAAAATTCCGGGGCGAATGATTTTTAGTAAAGGACCCAACAAAGTGCGGATGAATTCGATTTTTATTAAACCTGTGCCGATTACTCGAGCCAACTTAAAAGTGGTGCTTGATGCCAAATGGATTAATAAATCGGTGCTGTGTGAAGGTGTTGACCGAACCGTGATTACCGAATGTAAGTAGCCGCCGACCCGACGCTCGAGCATGGTTTTTGTACTACACTGGCTGTTATGCCAACCGTTCTCGAGCGCCAAGTCAGTGTAAGCGAATACCTCGAGTCAGAACGGGTCTCCGAAGAACGCCATGAATATGTGAATGGCGAATTGCGTTCAATGGCTGGCGAAAGCCTTGACCATGAGTAAATTGTGCTCAATCTGGTCGAGAAACTTCGCCCAATTGCTTGAGCCAAAGGCTGTCGGTTCTTGACCAAAACCATTAAAGCAAAGGTTAGAAACACCAAGTACCGTTACCCAGACGTGATGATTGTCTGTGCGCCACGTCTGGATAAGTACATTGAAGATTCGCCGTGTTTTCTGCTCGAGGTTGTATCGCCTAATTCAGACAGCACCGACAGGGGCGAAAAACTCGAGGAGTACACACGAATTTCTACTGTGCAACGTTATGTGCTGCTCGAGCAGAACCGAATTTTTGCGACTGTTTACCGCCGTGAAAACGAGCAATGGGTGGTGGATTTTCTCGAGGGGAACGACTTGTTGGACGTGCCTTGTCTCGAGACCAGTGTGCAATTAGCTGATTTGTATGCCGAAGCGGAATTTTAGGAATTTACCTAATGGCAACTACTGCTGCCTTCGCCTTCAACCGCCGCTTTGCCATCGGTACGAAAACTATGCCCACAGCCACATCCACTGGTGGCATTGGGGTTAGAAACGACACTAAAACCGCCGCCCATCATGTTTTCGAGGTAATCCACCATCGCGCCTTCGAGCAGTGGCAGACTCATTTTATCCACCACGACATTGACCCCGTGGCTTTCAAAAATCGTGTCGCCATCCAAAGTGCGGTCGTCTATTGCCATGCCGTAACTGTAGCCACTGCACCCGCCGCTTTTGACAAAAACACGCACCGCAGCATTGAGCTTGTTGTTTTTCTCGAGGATTTCTTTGGCTTTGTTTGCGCCGAACTCGGTCATGCTAATCATAAAAACAGGGTAGCACTTTCTAATCTAAGAAAAGGTGCGCTACTTTACCAGTTTATGCCATCCGTGCAGCATTTCGGTTTGGTGGGTCGGCATACTCAGGCTCTTGCGGCTCGAGCATGGTCTTAAAATACTCAAGTGCCAATCTGTAGCCCTGTGTCCCCAACCCAACAAGGCTACCAACACAGACGGCTGCAATCACACTGGTGTGCCTAAATTCTTCTCGAGCGTGAATGTTAGAGATGTGTACCTCGAGAACGGGCAGGGTTTGCCCCGCGATGGCATCACGCAGCGCATAAGAATAATGTGTCCAAGCCCCGGGGTTGATAATAATGGCGCTGTATCCTTGCTCGGTGGCGGTATGTAGCCACTCGAGCATCTGTCCTTCAAAATTGGTTTGCCGACAATCAAGCCTAAAACCAAGGGCTGCACCCCACGAAATTATCTCAGACTCGAGGTCTGGCAAGGTCTGGCTGCCATAAATTTCGGGTTGTCGTGTACCAAGTCGGTTGAGGTTTGCGCCATTCAAAACCAAAATCATGACCTGACTGTATCACTCTTGGGCAGTTCTCGAGTAGAATGCAAAAATAAGCAGTTTTGGCATTAATTACTCCCGAGGTGAAAACCGTGACGTTACGTGAAGCCCTAGACATTCTCGAGTTAAACCCCAACAGTTTGGATCGGCAAGTGCTGGAAAGTACACTTAAAAAGAATCTCGAGAACATCGAATTACGCAATGTGATGCGGCTTTTAGAGGCATACCGCAAAGCCAATGCCTTTATCAATCCAACTTTGGCAACCCACGGCGATGTGCGCGTCACGATGATTGATGAGCCAATTCCCGATGGTCCGCCGCTGAATCAGCGCCCAGCCGCCAAACGTTTAGCCGATGAATCCAACCAGCGTTTACGGCGCGACTTTGTGCCGGGCGCAACCTTTGATGACTCGATTTTGAAAGCACCGCCAACCAACAGTCACCCAACCTTGAGCGATGTTTCGGCATTCTTGACCCAAGAAATCATGCCGAGCCAGCTTCCAGCCCCCATAGCGACCGAGCGTAAATCAAAGAATAATGTTTTGATTACACCGACCGATACCCCCAAAGAAACCAAGGGAATGAATATCCTGTGGCTTGCTTTACTGGCGGCGGGTGGACTGGCGGCATCGTTTTTTGTGATTGCCCCAGCCCTTTTTTCTTTACTTCCAAACCGCTCTGGTTTGGTTGCCAGTTCAACTCCTGCGGTCAGTCAGCCGATAACACCAAACTCTGTCAAGCCAACGACCTCGAGTACAACTGGCAAACCAACGACCTCGAGTAATCCAACAACCACGAAGCCCAACACAACCTTGGCTACCCAAACAGCCGCACAGAAATTAGCCGCACAAAAACTTGCGGCGCAAAAAGCCGAAGCTGCCAAACTTGCGGCGCAAAAATTAGCTGCTACCCAAGCCGATGCTAAAAAGCTCGAGGCACAGAAGCTCGAGGCTGCAAGGCTTGAGGCACAAAAACTGGCTGCCCAGAAATTAGCCGCACAAAAAGCCGAATTGGCAAAACAAGCGGCTGCACAAAAAGCCGAAGCGGCAAAACTCGAGGCGCAAAAACTGGCTGCCTCACAAACGGCTGTACAAAAACTCGAGGCACAAAAACTGGCTGCACAAAAAGCTGCTACTGCTCAGGCAGCAACTCAGAAAGCGCAAGCAGCTAAACTGGCAGCGCAAAAACTGGCTGCACAAAAAGCTGCTGCTGCAAGGCTCGAGGCACAAAAACTGGCTGTTCAGAAAACCGATGTGGCTAAAATTGCCGCACAAAAAGCCGCTGCCAGACTCCAAGCCCAACGGCTCGAGGCACAACAAACAGCAAGGCGCATAGAAGCCCGACGCGAGGCACAACGCTTAGAAGCCCGACGTATCGCCCGTCTTGAGGCACAGCAAGCCGCCGCCAGACTCGAGGCACAACGGACTGCCCAACGGCTGTCAGCCCAACGCTTAGAGCAGCAAGCCGTTCAACGTGCCATTGCCAGACGCGAAGCCCAAGAAGCGGCAGCCAAACGGGCAGCGGCGGCTCGAGCCTCGGTTTCGGTTCGCAGCCTCAATCAAGGCAGCTTCAATGCTTGGGATAGGTCTGGGGCAGTGCTGCGCTATGCCAGTTGGTCAGCCATTCCCGATTCGGTGCGGGCATTGCCGACTTCGCAATTTAGAGCGCAGGTTTATGTGGCTTCTTCGCCAGCCACTTTACCGGGCTTACCACGTTAAGGACTTTGTATGACTTTGCGCGAAGCCATGAAATTGCTCGACCTCAATGAGCGTACCCTCGACATCAGTATGCTCGACAGTGCGGCGCGGCAGCGCATGGATGCGGCAGAGACATCGTTGCAACGCGACCAAGTTCTCGAGGCATACCGACGAGTTCAGATTTTTCTTGACCCCAGTGCCGATGAACGCTTTGCGATGCGTGGTTCAAATGTACTGGCAGCCCTTTCAGAAACTCGAGTTGCGTCCCAAGCCATAGATGATGATGAACATGGCGTGGTTTTGGTCGAGGACGAACCAGAAAGTCAGCCTCCAGCCGCATTGTCTTTTGAGCCAGCCAACTTTGACTTGGATTTAGAATTTAACTTTGAAGCTGCCGATGAACCTAACATTCGCACCACTGCCGAATTACCTTTGTTGCCGTTTCTCGAGCCAGATATTACTTTTGGACTCGAGCCAGAAAATTTGAATCAGGTGCTGCCTGATTCTTTACCTGCAATGTCGGATATAACATTACCTGCAATGTCGGATATGGCATTACCTGCAATGTCGGAAGTTGCATCGCCCATCATGTCGGATATATCGCCAGATTGGTCAGCTTTACAGCCAATTCTCGAGCCAAAACCAGCCGAAGCACCCTCAGAATTTGATGATTCTCTACTTACTCCTGCCCCAAAACCTCGAGTCGTTTCGGATGAAACATCCCTAACAATTATTGAAGAAATCAGCCCCACTGACCCTACAAAACCAGCTATTGTGGTCAAGGAACTCGAGCCAAGTCAAGCACCCATTCGTCCTGTACCGCCGCGCAGTCCCACGACACCCGTCAGTCCCGCGCCCACAAAAACCACAAAAAACAGTACAACTGTCAAAAACGGTAATCCTGAACGCCGCATTTCTCGAGCCACACAAGCCGCACCAGTCAGCCGCGCCTATGAGAAGCGTCGCCAAAAAGCCAATCGCCAACCACCGCTCTGGGCTTGGTTATTGGCAATTGCGACCTTGGTTAGCACTGGAATTTTTGCTGCCCCAGCCTTGATAAAACAATTTTCCCCGAAGGCAAAACCACAAGTCAACCTAAGCGTCCCAAACTTACCGCAAGCCCCCAAACCAGTCATTAAACCAGTGGTGCAAAAACCAAGCTCGAGTATCGCCAAGCCAAAACCAGTGGTTAAGCCAGTGGTTGCTAAACCAAAACCTGTGGTCAAGCCAGTGGTTGCCGATACCCCCAAACCAAGCGTTACGACCTTGGTCAAGCCTGTTGTTATCCCCAAACCAGTCGCAAAACCCATTGTCAAGCCTGTGGTCAAACCGACACCTGTGGTCAAACCAAAGCCAAGCGACCCGCGCAGTGCCGCCGTGTTACCGCCAATTGGTGCAAAACCTGTGGCTGTCAAACCTAAACCTGTGGCTGTCAAACCTAAGCCTGTGGCTGTCAAACCCAAACCGACTGTGTTGCGTTTTGAAGACCCAGCTCCTAAACCAAGCGCCCCAGCCGCGATTCCAGCCCCCGTCGTCACAACCCCAGCCCCAGTTACCGAAGTCGTTGACCCCAATAATCTAACTCGAGAACAGATTGGGCGGCGTTTTTTGAACGAAAAATACTATGCCGACTGGTTATCCAGAGGGGCGCAACTCAAATACCCCAATTGGGCAGATATTCCAATTGCGACACAAGTGCTGGCATTTGCCGATTTCAAAAGCACAGTCTTGATTGCGCTACCTTGATTTTGCAAAAAAGACTGCCCTTAAAAGCGGCGACCAAAAAACCGCATCGAGCAAAAACACAAATGCGCCAAATCGCAATTTTAAGAGGGCTGCCAGAAGTAAAATCAGTATTTGAAAAGCAAATGTGCCAAAAACCGCAAAGACCAACAAAGCGTTGGGGTTGCGATACGACACCGTTAAGTGGGTACTGAGCCGATGTAAACCTAACGCTAGGGCGAATACCATCATTGGCTCGAGCCAGACCAACGGCTCAGGCTCGAGCAGTAAGCGCAGCAGCAACCAGACTGGTGTGACCAGCAAGGCAATTTGCAAAGAAGCCCGAAAATTTGATTGAAAAAACCACATTGGCGCAGTCTGACAAAATAATCTGGATTCAATGGCGACTCGAGTCACTATTGAATCGCGGCTCGAGGAAAAATGCCAGTCTCGAGATAGCCGCGTAAACGTTGTTCGGCAGTCTCGAGGTATGATTGACGTTGGGCTTGCAAGGCGGCAGTCTCATTGATTAAGAGGTCATTTGCCAGCAACAACTGCCGCCCTGCGATAATTGCCTCGAGTTCGGCTTGATTGTAATTGGGCAGATGCCCGTAGCCTGTAAGCAGCCCATGCTCGAGTTCTGCACTGTTCTGAAAGCGGCGCAGGTAAAAAATGCTAATCCCAAAATCTTGTAATGGTACACCAGTGGCGCTGTCGTCAAAATCAAAAACACTCAAATGCCCCTTAAACCATTTGGTGTTCCATAGATGCAAATCGGCATGAAGCGGTTGGGCTTGGAAACGCAAATAAAGTTGTTGATGAATCGCTTGGACTTTTTGGTAGCTGGCTTTGAAGACCTCGAGCCGAGTTTCTGGCATGGGTGTCTCAAAAATCACCACTTTGGAATCAATAAAAATATCCTGTGCATTCTGAAATTGACAACCCTCGGGAATGCGCCAATTGGCAGCCTGCGTGTGTAGGGTTTTCAGGGCTGCACCCGTGGCTTGGAGTTGCTGAACGGTTGCTTTCGAGCCAAGGTCGTTGCCAGACAGCCAAGAGAATAAAACTGCCACAGTATCGCGCCCGAGGGCATTTGAGTAAAAGCTTGAGATGTACAGACCATCTTTACGCACCTGAGGTTGCGGTAAAATCAAGTCTGTGTCTTGGGATAATGCCTCGAGCCAGGCAATTTCGGCGTTTAAGGCAGCCATTGGACGGCGCGAATTAACATTGATACGCAAGGCAAATTTTAAGCCGTCGGTTGTGTCCACTCGAAAAATGGTATTAAAGCTATGGCTGATACAACGTAACCGAGCTACGCCAATTGGGTACTGCTCGAGAATACGCAAAGCATCTTGGCGAAGGCGCAAAATTTGCGCTCTGGTGGACAGCAAAGCAAAAGGGGTCATACAAATCAGTCTAAACATTTCAAACCAAACCGCGCTTACGCAGTTTGGCGTATGCTTTTGGCTTACTTCAAACGTTAAAATCTCGAGATGCAAATCCGAAATTTTGAGATGACCGATTTACCAGCCGTTGTGGCGATTCAAAACGCCGTTGTACCATTTCAAGCCCTGAGTCAAGCCGAACTCGAGCATGACCTGACCAAACTCGAGGAGAATATCCGTCAAGTTTTTATGGTTGCCGAAGAAAATGGTGCGGTGATAGGTGCAGCCAATTATCATCGGTTTGCAGGGTCTTACCACCCCAATAAATTTGGTCTGGAAATCTGGGTACAACCCGAGTCTCAGGGGCGCGGCATTGGCAGCGCCCTTTATGCTGCCCTGCTCGAGAAATTAGCGCCGCTTGAACCGATTTCGGTCAGTACCCAAGTGCGAGAATCCGATGCTCGAGCCATGAAATTTGCCCAAAGTCGAGGCTTTCTCGAGATTAAACGCGACTTTGAGAGTTTACTGGACATCCGCAATTTTTTGACCGAGCCATACCAAGAAAAAATCTCGAGCCTCGAGCAAAGCGGTGTGCAACTGGTGTCGTGGGCAGCAGCCGACAGCCTAGAGCGCCGCCAAGAACTGCACCAAGTTTTTTCGATGGTGCGCCATGATGTACCACGGGCTGAACCCGCCACACCGATTACTTTTGAATTTTTGAACGAAAATGTTCTATCGGATTCCGAATTGCTCCAAGAAGCCTCTTTCTATGCACTCGAGGACAATAAAATTGTTGGTTTTACGGGTTGTTTTAAGGGGGCAAAAGAGGGCTGGGTAGACCAATGGCTGACCGCCACGACTCGAGAAGTACGCGGACGCGGTATTGCGACTGCTCTAAAGATACGGCAAATCAAAATGGCTCAACAACTGGGTTTTAGCACCATTCGTACCGACAACGACACCCGCAACACTGCCATGTTAGCGATTAACGATAAACTTGGTTTTGTTCGCCAACCGGCTGTGCTGGTGGTTAAAAAGGAGTTTTGAATGCTCAGTATTAAACCATTTACGCTTAACGATTACCAAGCCATGGCTAATATTGAAAATTCGGTGTTTACCGATGAATTCTTTAGTCCTCAAAGTCTTATTGAAAGCGATCAGCGCCGCCCTGCACATGTCAAACAAGGTCGTTTTACGGCTTGGCTCGAGCAGCAGCCCGTGGGTTATGCCGAGTATTCCCAAGATGTTGGACAGTACCACCCGCAGCGCTTTCGATTGTCTGTGACTGTCAGACCAGAATTTCAGCGCCAAGGTATTGGTTCGAGTCTTTGGGAAAAACTACGCAGTGCGATTACCGAATTTAAGCCAATTGGTTTGATTGGCAGCAACCGCGAAGATAAGTTTGGATTGGAATTCTTAAAAACTCGAGGTTTGACCGAAAAAATGCGGACTTGGGAAAACCGAATTGATGTGGCAAATTTTGACCCTAAGCCGTACAACCATTTACGTTCAGAACTCGAGCAACAAGGCATAGAAATTCTCAGTCTCGAGCAGATTTTGACCCAAGAAAACGCTGCCCAAGACTATTATCAGCTTCACACCGAGGTAGGAAACGACGTGCCACGGGCATATCCCGCGACCCAACGTAGCTTTGAAGATTTTGCGGTGTGGAATCTCGAGTCTTTAAAAACCTTAAAGGCTGGAACATTTTTGGCAGTGCAAGATAAAAAATTGATTGGCTTATCACAGCTTTTTAAGTCTGATGGCGACTACCTAACGATTGGCTTGACTGCTGTGCGCCGTGAAGCTCGGGGGAAACACATTGCATTGGCATTAAAAGTCGCCTGTCTCGAGTGGGCAAAAGCCAATAGCTACCCAGAAATTCGCACGTGGAACGACAGCAATAACGCGCCAATTCTGGCGCTAAACAAAAAACTTGGTTTTACCCAATGCCCAGCTTGGATAGAATGTGTTTTGGAACTCGAGTGTTTATAAAGATTGGCAAATACCAAAAATTACCAAAAAGCAGGACAGACACGGGGGTCTGTCCCTACTGTAGGGGGCGACCCAGCCCGACAGGTGCATCTTTAGCGACCCAGCCCGACAGGTGCATCTTTAGCGACCCAAGCCCGTTTTAAGGGTCAAGAAGGGTCAAGAACGAACCCCCGTGTTCGCCCTGTGACTAATGATGATTTTATGACTTTATAAACACGCTCTTAGAGATTAGCCTTTTGTGCAGGTCAAGAGATTAGCCTTTTGTGCCAGTCAAAACCACACCTTCAATAATTTGGCGCTGGAAAATTCCAAAAACAATTAAAACCGGAATAACTGCGAGGCTCGAGGCAGTCATGATGAGTTGCCATTGTGCACCAGCCTCGCCGCTAAACAGGGCAATGCCTATCGGTAGGGTTCGCATTTCTTGGCTTTGGACAATGATTAAGGGCCACAAGTAAGCATTGTAATTGCCAAGAAAATTAAAAATGGCTAAAGCCGAAAGCGCCGGCGTGACCAATGGTAAACCAATCCGCCAGTACAAACCAAATTCGGATAAGCCGTCCAAACGCCCAGCATCAAAAAGTTCGTCGGGAATACCTTCAAAAAAACCACGCAGCAAGAAGATCCCAAAAGCAGTAATCATGCCCGGTAGGGCAATGGCCAAATAGGTGTTGGCAATGCCAAGTTTTAGCGACCCTAAGTACCACGGAATGACCAGCATTTCGGTCGGAATCATCAGGGTAGACAAAATCAGGACAAAAATAATTTCTTTGCCTGGAAATTTCAGTTTTGCCAGCGTATACCCAACCAAGGAATCAAACAGCAGCACCGAAATCGTGCTGACCACCGCAATCCCAACCGAGTTGATAAACCAGCGCAAAAAACCAGTTTTTCCAACCACTTCCGAGTAATTATCCAGTGTTGGATTGGTTGGAAGAATACTTGGCTGGAAAACATCGGCATAGGTTTTAAGACTGGTTAAAAACATCCAGATAAACGGAAAAGCCGTAATAACACTACCAACAATCAGCACTGCATAAATCCACCAAGCAGCATCTCGAGACTTCTTAGGAGCAAGCATTAGTAATCCACCCGCTTTCGTAAAACTGTCAGTTGCAAGACCGTAAACAGCAAAATAATGACAAATAAAACCACCGTCACGGCTGCCGCATAGCCGTATCTCGAGCTTTCAAAACCAGCCCGATAAATATAGAGTGCCACAGTTAAGGTACTGTCCAATGGACCACCTTTATCGTTTGGATTAAGGTTGGCAATCTGGGTGAACAACTGCAAAAAAACATTGGTGGCAATCACCACACTAAAAACCAAAGTAGCATTCAAAAGCGGCAAGGTCATAAACCAAAAACGTTGCCATGGATTTGCGCCATCGAGTTCGGCGGCTTCGTAATACATTCTTGGTACACCCTCGAGACCCGCAATAAAAATCACAATCTGAAAGCCCAATTGCTGCCAGACCACCAACGCCACCGCCGAAGGCAAGGCTTGTTCGGGCGACATCAAAAACGGTTGCGCTGCGAATCCCAAACTGGTCAGGAGCGCATTGACTGGACCAAAATTTTTATTGAGTAGCCATTGCCAAACCCAAGCACTGGCGACAATCGGGGTGATAAACGGCGCAAAATAAATCGCCCGTAAAAAACCTTTGGCTTTATTGATGCTCGAGAGCAGCATCGCAATGCCAAGCCCAAGCACCAACTGGGCTGGAACACCAAGCAGCGTATAAAGCAATGTATTCCAAAGCGAACGCAAAAAAACTTGGTCAGAAAATAATTCCTTAAAATTGTCCAAGCCAATAAACGGCGCGGGTCGGAGTGGTGAAGTAAAATTAAGCAGCGACAAGCGCAGACTGTCAAAAGCTGGATAAAGCCGCACCAATAAAAAAAACGCCAGTGGCACAAGCAAAAACACATATGCCCAAATCGCTTGGCGCTGCGCTAAACTAAGAGGTTTTTTAGTTGCTTTGGTCATCGTTACAGACTACGACAATTCGCCTATTGAGTTGTAGGCTTTTTACTGCGGCTCGAGGTTCACGTGAACCTCGAGCCGTAGCGCCCTGCCTAAGCAAAAGCAGTTCGGACTTTTGAGGCTCGCGCCTTATTGAGGTCAAGGGCTCTGGCGATAATTGGCTTACTGTTGCAGGTTCAACAAATACTTATATCCATAAGCCATTGTATTGATTGACTTAAATACAAATTGCATATATGCTAATTATAGATAAGAGGTGATGGCGTGATAAACCAAAATAGCGAACAAAGTTTTCTCGAGCAGTACAACCCTGCCGAATTCGAGCGCCCAAGCCTGACCGTAGACATTGCCATCCTGACTGTGCGAAATAAGCAACTCGAGGTCGTGACAGTAGAGCGCAAAGAGCATCCATATTTGGGTTTTTATGCCTTACCCGGCGGATTTGTTGGCATCACCGAAAGTCTGGACACAGCCGCTGCTCGAGTCTTACAAACCAAAGCCAACCTAGAAAATGTCTACCTCGAGCAACTTTTTACCTTTGGCGACCCAAGCCGCGACCCACGAATGCGAATCATCAGTGTTGCCTATTATGCCCTTGTCGCACCTAGCCAACTCGAGGGAATCCAAACGCAAAATGTAACCAACCTCGAGCTTGCCTTTGACCACAACACAATTCTCGAGACTGCTTTAACCCGAATTCAAAATAAACTCGAGTATGCCCCAATTGCCAGCAGCCTGCTGCCCGAAAAATTCACCCTGCGCCAACTGCAAGATGTCCACGAAACGATTCTTGGACGGGTACTCAATAAGGATGCTTTCAGACGCAAAATACTAAATACAGGGCAACTCGAGCCAACAGGCATTCTCGAGTCTGGACAAGGCTTTCGACCCGCCGAGTATTACCGCTTAAAAGCGTAAGAGGAAAGAGGAAAGTACCAGCTTGCACCTCGCGTTTTACCAAAAAATTTACCAAGGAGAAATCATGTCGATACTTTTTTACGGAACAAAAGAAATACCTTATGGTTGCTTTAGTAACTTTAGCGCCCACCCTTTCAAACTCGAGAACATCCTTTGGCGCACGAGCGAGCATTATTTTCAAGCCATGAAATTCTACCCAAATTGGGAGCATATTAACGCTCTTCGTGCCATGACAAGCCCGATGCAAGTTGCCAAGGCTGGTCGCTCGAGAGCCAGACCATTGCGAACAGATTGGGAAGAAGTCAAAGACGACATCATGCGAAAAGCGGTACTGGCAAAGTTTAGTCAGCACCCAGAGATTGCCTTGGTTTTGCTCGAGACTGGAAATGAGGACTTAATCGAGAATACTACCCAAGACCATTACTGGGGCTGTGGCTCGAGCGGAACAGGTAAGAATATGCTGGGGATTATTCTGATGGAAACCCGTGAGATTCTGCGTACAGAAAAGGAGAAAGTATGACACCCTTACAACGCGCTCGAGTCAGTTTAGAAGGTTTATCGGTTGGCGATTCCTTTGGAGAAAAGTTCTTTTTCTCGAGTGGCGTTTATGAAACTATTAAAGAGCGTTCTATGCCTTCAACTCCTTGGTTTTGGACTGACGACACAGCAATGGCAATGTCGGTTTATGAAAATCTTCGGATTTATAACAGCATCAATGCAAATGAACTTGCTTTTCAATTTTCAAAGCGGTACATGAATGACCCAATGCGTGGATATGGTGCAAGTAGACACCGCGCTATGAAGGCAATAGATGCAGGACGACCTTGGCAAGAAGTCACTTTGGAAGATTCAAATGGTATGGGTTCATGTGGCAATGGTGCGGCAATGCGGGTCGCTCCGCTCGGTGCGTATTTTGCAGATGACCTCGAGAAAGTCGTTTCAGAAGCCACACTTTCGGCTCGAGTGACCCATGCTCACCCAGAAGGAATTGCAGGAGCAATTGCGGTTGCTTTGGCATCAGCTCTAGCTGTTCAAAATGAAGTTTCAGGTCGGGTGTTTCTCGAGACAGTTGCAAAATTTACACCCGAAAGCGAAGTTAAAAGCAAAATTCTTCGCACCTTAAAATTCACTCAGCACACACCAATAGAAACCGCGATTCATCAACTTGGCGTTGGTTGGGAGATTACTGCCCAAGACACTGTACCATTCTGTATTTGGTGTGCCTCTAAACATCTCGAGGACTTTGTTGAAGCAATGTGGTACACCGTCAGCGGACTTGGAGACCGCGACACCACTTGTGCCATTGTAGGTGGAATTGTGGCGGCTCGAGTTGGAATGCAAGGAATTCCGAGTGCTTGGCGTGCGGCTCGAGAAGATTTACAAATCTGGGAGAGTACATGAACATTTTCGGTCTCGAGATTCCGCTTTGGGTCTTTGATTGGGCTGGTTCGGCTTGTGTCATTTTTTCTTTGGTATACTTATTTTCTAAGTCCATCGCTTACTGGCATTGGAGCAACGCCAGTCTGATTCCTTATTTTGTGTTGTTTGTGGTTGGTGGGCAGACGATGCTGGCGGGTTTACAAGTCTCGTATCTGATTTTTGGGATTCATGGCTTGTACTTATGGTTTCTCGAGTCACGGCGCGATAAAGGTGAAATTCAGTTTAACGAACCAGCGTGGTATGCCGTCACTTGGGTGGCAAGTCTGGCGATTTTTGGCTATACCGTATTGGTGACAGATTTTGTCTCCGACCCTTGGAATTGGGTGCAGTTTTTGGGTGTCAGCCTTGCTTTAATTGCCAACTTTGGCACAACCCGCAAATGGGCTTGGAGTTGGGGCGTGTGGATTATGGTCAATGCAGTCATGGCGGTCTATTTTTGGCATCTTGGCTTGTGGGCGCAGTTCGCCTTGCAGTTTATACTGGCTGGGATGAGCGTTTATGGCTACCTCGAGTGGACAAAAACCAAAGTCTCAGAGGTTGCAAAAGGTGTTTAAGACTGGCTTGGTGGTTGGTAAATTCGCGCCACTTCATCAAGGGCATGAACTCGTTATCAAAACAGCCTTGGGGCAGTGCGAAAATCTGATTGTCTTGGTTTACAGCAACCCAGATTTTGGGTGGATGCCCTCGGTTACTCGAGCCAAATGGCTACAGCAGCTTTTCCCACAGGCTCGAGTCTTTGTGCCAGAAAACCCACCACCAAACAAAAGCGACGATTTGACCCAGCGTGAATTTGTAAAATCTTGGCTTGAGCAGAATCATTTTGTGATAGATGCGGTTTTTGGTTCGGATGATTACCTTGAGGGTTTTGCCGTCCACATTGGTGCAGAACCCATCAAGATAGACAGTTCTCGAGCATCCCAACCGATTTCTGGTACACAGTTACGTGAGGCTGTACAGAATAAAGAAGTTTTGCCATTGAAGCCGTTTGTCTCGAGTTTGGTTTACTCGTACCTCGAGTTCTGGGCGCAACCAGTTCATAAAGTCGTGTTTCTCGGCGCAGAAAGCACGGGCAAAAGCACCCTGACTGTACGAATGGCACAGGAATACAAGACCAAGTTTGTAGCCGAATTTGGGCGTGAAGTCTGGGAAAATAAAAAAGGACAACTCGAGTTAGAAGATTATGTGTTCATTGCCAAAAAGCACCGCCAACTCGAGGATGAGGCAATGCTCGAGGCACAGGATTACCTTTTTGTGGATACCAACGCCATCACCACAATGTTTCTTGGCTATGCCTATGAGGGGTGGGGACTGCCCGAGCTAACGGCTTTGGCAAGGGAAGCCGAAAATCGGTATCACCATGTTTTTTTATGTTCCGACGACCTTCCATTTGCCCAAGACGGTTGGCGCGACGATGCCATCTGGCGGTCTCGAGCGCAAGGTATGGTGCGTTACGACCTCGCGGTGCGCGGCGTTGCTTACACCGAGCTTTACGGCAATCTCGAGGCTCGAGTAGCCCAAGTCAAAGCCGTTCTCGAGGCAACAAAAAACTCGAGGGCTTGATTCCCTCGAGTTTTATATTTTTGTTTACGCACCAAGTTTAGACATGGCTGTTTCGAGGGCTTTATCGCGGGTGGCAATAACCCGAAAATTGTCCACACCTTCGTCGCCAAGGGCTTTTAAGAGATTCGGCACACTGGTGCGAACCGAAACCGCATAATTGCGGATGGCGGTTGCCCATTCGTCGTTGTCGAGCTTTGTGCCAAGGCTTTCGGCAAGTTTCTCGAGCGCTAGATCGTTGCGAACCCGCAATTGTGCGCCTTTCAAAATATCCTGCTCAAATTCCTCGAGCTTGCCTTCACTGCCCAAGTATTCACGGTAGGCTTTTAAGGTAATGCTCTGCTTTTCGAGGTCGGCAGAAAGGTCTTGTTCCATGGCTGCCACACGGCGTTCAATCATGACGCTTGGAATTTCGACAGTGCTGCCCTCGCCGAGTTTTTTGACAAATTCGTCGCGGCGGGCTTGTTTGCCGCTCTGAATGGCTTGCGCCTCGAGGTCGGTTTTGATTCGAGCCGTCAGGCTTTCAACGGTTTCAACATTCTCGAGTTGGAAGCTCTTGACGAATTCCTCGTTGATTTCTGGGACAACTTTATTTTTGATGTCCAAAATTTTGACTTTGAGAACGGTTTGTTCGTCCTCTGGTTTATCGCCGCCCTGCACCACGACCTCGGCTTCTGCACCCACGCCTTGTCCAAGTAGGGCATTGCGAACCCCAGCTTCGGCACGCTCGAGGTAAACCGGATAAGTTTTACCAACATCCTCGCCCTCAAGAATTTCGACATTGACCAAATCCTCGGCTTCGGCAGTACGCTCGACCTGCTCATACGTTGCACGGCTCTGCTGTAATTCGCTCAGGGCTTTTTGCACGTCTTCGTCGCCAACGACTGGCGCTTGGGCTTCGAGGCTAAAGCCTTCCCAGTTGGGCAAGGTCAGTTCTGGGTAATTTTCGGCATCTACCGTAAACTCAAACTGATTGCCTTTCTCGAGCTTACCGGGGTCTACATTCGCCGAGACTGGAATCAGTTTTAACTCGGTCACAGCTTTACTGTAGTTTTGTTCGATTAAATGTTTGGTGACTTCGTTTTCGACGAATTCTGTACCAACCCGCTTTTCAATCATGCTTTTTGGGGCTTTGCCGGGACGAAAACCGGGAACGCGCACTTCGCGTACCAAGGAATTCATGATGCCCTCGAAAGCAATCGCCACTTCGTTTGCCGGAATAACCACTTTGAACTTCACTTTATTACCTTCGCGCAATAATAACTCTGCCATAGAACTCCTTCAACCTCAAAAACATGGTGCGAGAAGCGGGACTTGAACCCGCACACCTTACGGCACTGGATCCTAAGTCCAGGGCGTCTACCAATTCCGCCATCCTCGCATTAAGCGGCAAAGAGCCTACTATAAGAAGCGCCAAGTTGCAATAAAAAACCCCGAGAAGTTATCCCGAGGACTTTTTGGGGTAGGCGACGGGATTTGAACCCGCGACCTCCGCTGCCACAGAGCGGCGCTCTAACCGGCTGAGCTACGCCCACCACAAACCCTCTCGGGCGAAAAGAAGTGTAAACGTGTAAAGGCATTGTGTCAAGACTCAAATGGTGGTGAGCGCGGCGCTGATTTCTTCAAGAATATCGGCTGGGTCTTCGATGCCGACCGATAAACGCAACAAACCATCGGTCACACCAATTTTGGCTCGAGCTTCGTGGCTTAAAGCACGGTGGCTGGTGGCAACAGGATACGACAGGGTACTCGAGACATCAGCCAAGCTAGGCGCAAGTGGAATGGCGTGGCTGATGGCTTTTACAAAATTTGAAGCCGCCGCGTAACCGCCGTGCAGTTCAAATGCCATCATCCCACCAAAACCATGACTAAACAGTTCTCGAGCCAAGTGGTGTTGACTGTGGCTGACCAAGCCCGGGTAATCCACACGGCTGACTTTGGGATGTGCCTCGAGAAACTGGGCAACCGCCAAGGCATTGCTGCTGTGGCGCTGCATTCGTAGCTCAAGGGTTTTTGCCCCCATCAGGGCTAACCACGAGTCAAAGGCGGCGATTGTGCCACCAAAGCGCAGCAGCGCGGCTCGAGCCGCTTGTAGTATGTCGGTGTTGCCCATGATTGCGCCACCCATGACCGCGCCATGTCCGCCAATGTACTTGGCAAGGCTGTGAACCACCACATCTGCGCCATGCTCGAGCGGACGCAACAGGGCTGGACTGGCAAAGGTATTGTCCACACAAACAGTAGCGCCCTTGCTGTGTCCGAGTTTAGCTAAACGCCCGATGTCCGCCACTCGCAAGGTCGGATTCGATAGGCTCTCGAGGTGCAGCCATTTGGTATTGGGCAAAAAAGCTGATTCAACCGCCGCTAAATCCTGAGCATCCACAAACGAGACTTCCAAACCAAAACGCGGTAAATCCAAAGTAAAAAGCGCAAATGTGCCACCATAGGCATTTTGGTCTGCCACGATGTGGTCGCCGCTTTTCAGGTTGCCAAGCAGCAATGCCGAAATCGCCGCCATCCCACTGCTCGAGACGGCGGCAGCTTGGGCAGCCTCGAGTTGTGCCAATAAAGTCTCGAGGGCGGTGGCATTGGGGTGTCCGTTGCGATAATAAATATAGCCGGTTTCGCCTTGGTAAACCCGTTCTAAGTCTTCTAAACTCGAGAAGGCATAGACTGTTGCTTGATGAATTGCTGGGTTAATTGGTTTGCCAAGCCCAATCTCAAGTTCTAATCCGGCTCGAGCCGCGAGGGTTGCTGGTTTCGTGTCAGCGAGGGCATCTGGTTTCATGACTCGAGCATAGCGCAAAAACCAACTCATGAGGTTTTCATATTTAATTGTTGTTGGCTTAAAAAACTTCTCTTGGACAGCTTCTATGATGAATCTCACAGCAAAATGCGTATTTGCGGCTAGACTGGACTGGAAATACCTAAGGAGGTCTTATGAAATTGTTACATTGGCTCGCAGTTGGAACGCTCGCTTTGGCTTTGGCATCGTGTGGTGGCACACCCATTCCTGCTAAGCCTTCAATCGCTGCAAAACCCACCACCAGCAATTTAGATGGGGCAACCGCCAATGCCAAAAAAGGCAAAATTCGGGAGCAAGCCAAAGGCATCAATACCCTGATGGGTTTTGGACGCACCTTAAAAGCCACAGGTTCTTTGTCGGATGCCCTGACCCAAGCGCTGCCCGAGTTATCGCAAGGACAAATCGCGGCGACCGTCAAGGGGCTAAATCTTGCCCAACGTTCTGGTCTACAAGCCCAAGCCACCTCAGCTTGTACAGGTGGTTCATTAGCCACCCCAATCAGCAACTCCACCGATGCCGATGGCGATGGTATTCCAGTTGAAATTTTGGCTGTTTTTACCAACTGTGGTCTTGGTTCTGGTGCGTCAAATCCTATCCTGAACGGCGCAATTTATATCAAAGACGGCAACGATAACAACGCCAACAGCAGCTATGGAATTATTATTGACCTGACCATCAGCACGGGTTCGAGTTCGTTGAAACTTGGCTTAGGTGTGGATTATACCGCCCCAGCCACACCAACTGGAGCGCATGGATTTAATTTTGTGGTGCTGTTAAAATCGGTTGAAGCTGGAGTCACTTCCGAAGTTGGCGTATCATTTAATTCGACCTTCCAACCAACGGCTGGCAGCACAAATCCATACGGCAATGGCACTTTGAATTTTACCGGAACATACTCAGAAACCGAAGGCAGCGCCTCGTATGGATTTAACTTGACCGGCACAAATCTTGGCATCGTCACCACCTGTGATGACTTTAATGCTGGAACGCTGCGGGTTGCCGATACCAACAGTTCATTTTTAATCACTTACACAGGCTGCGGTAGCGGCACATACTCTGGTGATGCCACTGGCACATTCAGTTGAACTTAGTAAACCCGATACCTCGAGTCTAGGCTCGAGGTATTTCTATGCTGGCTTGTAAACCGTGTGGCAGGGCATTCTCGAGGTGCAAAACCCCGCCGTGGGCTTGGGCGATTCTGTCCACCACCGCTAAACCTAAGCCACTGCCATAGGCTTTTGTGCCGGGCGCACGGTAAAAGGCTTCTCGAGCGCGAGCGAGGGCTTCGGGGGTCATGCCGTTGCCGGTATCGGTCACGATTAACAGCACATTATCGGCTTGGGTCTCAAGTGCTAGGCTGATACTGGCATTTGGGGCGTGTTTACTGGCATTCTCCAGTAAGTTTTCTAAGGCGCGTTCAAGCAAAACGGGGTTGCCTGTCGTCAACAACTGGCTCGAGCCAATGTACTCCACTTGGCGTTTGGCAGCAATTTGGCTGCACAGCGCCGCCAAATCAAAAGTTAGCCTTTCGGTGCGACCTTCCCGAGCCAAAAGCAACAGCGCTTCGGAGAGTTTGGTCATCCGTTCGACTTGGTGGCGTGCCGTACTGAGGGCTTCGTCGGTGCTTGTCCAACCATTGGCTTGGGCATCGAGTTGGGCTTGCATCGCCGCCAGTGGGGTGCGGAGTTCGTGGGCAGCGGTGCGGGTAAAATCCACTTCGCGTTCACGGAAACCCTGTAACCGCTCGAGCATCTGATTAAAAGTTCGGCTTAAACGCTCAAGTTCGCCTTGTCCTTGGCTGTGCGGCACACGCTCGGCTAAATTGCCCGACTCCGCCACACGCTGTGAAGCCACAATTAACGCCTCGAGTGGTTTAACCGCCTGAGCGCTCAGCAACCAAGCCGCCAACGCCCCCAGACCCGCAAAAAGTGGCACAGTCAGCGCTAAGGTATTTAAGTAATTGGTGGCACTTTGGCGCTGCTGGGTTAAATCGGTAATCACCTCGAGCCTCGCGCCTTGCGGTAAATCCACGGCGACGGCTCGCCAAGTACCAACTGTCGAAAATCCCAACTTTGTAATCTCGAGCGTTGGCGGAAAAGTTGTGCCAAAGGTTTCTAGTACCGTTTGGTTTTGGCGGACTCGAGCAATCACCACCAAGTCGCTTTTAGGTCGTGGCGGACGATTGCCAGTCCGTCCGCCGCCATCGCGCCCACCACCATCGCGGCGCGAGGGTCGGATTTGTTCCTCGAGAAAATTTTGCAAGGCTCGGTCAGCTTCGGCAATCCCAAGGCGTTCAAAGCGCACATAGCCAACCGCACCTTGGGCAATCACGGCTAAGGCAATCAAAGCCGCAATCAGCAGTGCCAAGCGCCAGCGCAGACTCATCTGATTCCTAATTGGTAGCCGTTTTTGGTGCTTCTCACGACTTCAGCCCCAAGTTTTTCACGCAAGCGATAAACCGTAACTTTGACCACACTGACCGAACTGGCAGCTTCGCCCCAGACAGCATCCAAAAGTTCTTCGGCGGCAAAAACCCGCGACGGCGACAAAACCAAACGCTCGAACAGGGCATATTCTCGAGGGCTTAAATCGGTGCGGATGCCTTCTTGTAGCACCTCTTGGCGGGTTAAATCCAGACTGATTTTGCCAAATTGCAAATGGCTGGTTCTGGCTTCGGTAGGACGGCGCAACAAGGCTCGCACTCGAGCCAGTACCTCGAGCAGCAAAAAGGGTTTGACCACATAATCGTCGCCGCCACCGTCTAAGCCCTGTACGCGGTCGGAGAGCGCATCTCGAGCGGTTAAGAACAAAATACTGCCCATAAAGCCACTGGCTCGAGCTTCTTTGGCTAAAATAAAGCCACCGTCTTCGTATTCATGCAGGCGCACATCCAAAATCATCAGGTCGGGTTCGCGCTCGAGCAGTGCCTCACGTCCAGACTCGAGGTCGTGACAAACCACAACTTCCAAGCCCTGGGCTTTTAAGGCTCGAGACAACGGCGTGGCAATGTCTATTTCGTCTTCGACCAGTAAAACCCGCATAGGTAACAGTATGCCTCAAAACGGTAACGATGCGGTAACAGTGTAGAATTGCGCCATGACCCAAGTTGCACTTTCAAAAACCGCTTTAGCTGCCATAGACCAAATTCGCGCCCAGCGTGGTATTCGCACAAGGGCAAAAGCGCTCGAGGTGATTGCTGTAGAAGCGGCTGGTGCGGTTGAACACCCGCTCGAGACAAAAAAATGCGAAACGCAAAAACTGTTAAGCCAGATGCTTACGAGATTGAACGAATCGAAGAATACCTTGAACGCGAACGCAACGGCACAAACAAAACATATCCCTTGGATATAGCGCTTCAAATGGCGGCTGAACGGCGGCAAAAACGTGCTTGACCCAAGATTTGCACCGTATCAAATAGAACTTATACCAAATTAAGGTAAAGAATCGCTTTTTGATTCTTTACCCGACCAACGGGAGTATTAACGATACCGAATTTAACGCGAGAACGGCAGTTTGCCGTT
>JAYWGM010000003.1:0-11170 GCA_043778225.1 Deinococcales bacterium
TCTAAGCGACGGAAACGTTTGAAGGCGTTATTACATGATGATTACTTGCTATCGTTACTTGGTTTATCAGGCAAGGCATAGTTGGTGCGTTTGCCCTAGGTTAAGTTGTGCAGTTGCATTGAGTAAAACCGAAACTGAACCTTGAACTGAACTACTACCAGAATTTGCAGTTGCCAAATCCAGTTTTCCATCGCCATTCAAATCACCCATCGCTACCGAATAAGGATTCGTGCCTACTCCATAATCGGTTCTCGAGTAACCTCCAGTCGATTGTTGCAATAAAACTGAAACTGAACTTTCAAAGTAACTTGCGGTTGCCAAATCCAGTTTTCCATCGCCATTCAAATCACCCATCGCCACCGAAGAAGGAGTCGAGCCTACCGTATAATCGGTTCTCGAGTAACCTCCAGACGACTGTTGTAGTAAAACTGAAACTAAAGCTGCTCCATTATTATAATTTGCGATTGCCAAATCCAGTTTTCTGTCGCCATTCAAATCGTCAATCGCTACCGAATAAGGACTCGCGCCTACTGTATAATCGGTTCTCGAGTAACCTCCAGCCGCCTGTTGCAGTAAAACTGAAACTGAACTATCAGCCCTATTTACGGCTGCCAAATCTAGTTTTCCATCGCCATTCAAATCGCCAATTGCTACCGATCTAGGATTCATGCCTACTGTATAATCGGTTCTCGAGTAACTTCCGTCGTTCTGTTGCAATAAGACTGAAACTGAAGCAGCACCATTATTTGCAATTGCTAAATCCAGTTTTCCATCGCCATTCAAATCACCAATGGCTACTGGTATAGGATTCGTGCCTACTGCATAATCGGTTCTCGAGTAACCTCCAGCCGATTGTAATAAAACTGAGACTGAACTATCAGTAAAATTTGTAATTGCCAAATCCAGTTTTCCATCACCATTCAAATCACCCATCGCTACCGAATAAGGTTTCGTGCCCACTGCATAATCGGTTCTCGAGTAACCTCCAGCCGATTGTTGTAGTAAAACTGAGACTGAATTATCAGTAAGATTTGTAATTGCCAAATCCAGTTTTCCATCACCATTCAAATCACCTATCGCTACCAAATAAGGATTCGTGCCTACTGCATAATCGGTTTTTGCCCTAAAAGCATCTGCTGTGCCACTCGAGGTTTGGTATCGGTATACATACCCTGCCGCACCACAATCGCGTTCGCCATCGCTGGCGGGAATCGAAACCTCAAGCTGTTCTCCAGCCTTATAATCCCTTGCCGGGGTAATGCTAAAACCACTGCTGGTACTTTGCACATTGACATCATCGTAACGCTGAAAACTGCTGTGCATGACTGGAACGCCAGAATTATTGGTAATGCTTGTGTCCAAGTCTATACTGGCATTTGGTGTTACTCGAGCCACGTTTTGGGCATTGGCGGCTGGGGTCAGTGGGTTGGTACTAGAAAGCACAGGCGGCAGTAAATTAAAGAGTTGGGCTAGTGGTGCGGCGGCTGTGCCAGCCGTGCGAACTTGGCAAAGCACAGTTGGATTTGGGTTCGGGGCTTGTAAAACCAATTGGCTTTTTGGGAGTTTATAAACTTGACTGGCTGAAATTGCTAAGGCTCGAGCCTCGGCTGTCGAAATGCTTTTTTGATACTCGAGTTGGCTTTCGGTCACTCGGGTGGTTGGGTCAGTGGCGGCTTGCAAAAACACCGATAAACTGTATGGGTCGGCTGTTCCGCTCGAGGGCATCTGAAAAGCAAAAGTTACAAATCCGGGATTGGCAGCCGTAATTAGCCTTGTGCCAGTGCTGGTTTTTGCCACAAAACCATACGGCAATAAGTACCCACCATCGGCGGGTGCGTAACCAGTTAAATCGGCTTCGGCAAAAGCCTGAAAATCGGTGGCATTGCGATTGAGTCCAAGTGCATCCTGCCCCGAGCCAGACAGCGTGAGACCATGGGTTGGTTTAATATCTCTGGCAAAGCTGGTATTGGCATCTGTGCCATCAAATTTTTTCAGTCTCGAGATGGCGGTGTCTAAAATGGTTTTTCCCGTCAAGACTTCGGCAACAAAGGTCAAATTGCTGATATTGGTTGTGCTTGTCACCTTGAACGTTGCGGATAAATACCGAACATTCTTCAGCAAAAAGGTGCTTTGGCTGAGTGCCGTGTAACTTAAACCAGAAACCGTGGTGAAGTTTTGAGTGCCAAGTTGACTTGAGCCGACGTTCTCGAGTTTGGCGCTGAAGTTGTTTTGCAAATCAGAAAAACTCAGTTCGACCCGCCCTAAACCCTCGAGTGGCAAACTTGGTTTTGGTTGACTCATTGCAGGCGGTGCGACTGGCGGCGTGGTGCAAGCCGCGAGACTGGCAAGCACAAGTGCGAATCCAAAAAGAGTCTTTTTCATTGCACACATCTGCGAGGTGAGGTTCATTGCACACATCCTGTCGAAATCGGTGGATACAAATACGCATTTTGTAATCTGGCTATTCGCACCTGACAGAGCTTTCGCACCGTGATTCCATTGCCAGAGACCAAGGTACTGCCCGGAAAGACATTCAGTTGAGTCACGCCTTGGCTGCTTGTGGCTCGAGCCATCGCCGCAGAATTTGCGCCTTGTTCCTCGAGCGATTCGGTGATGCTTTGGCTGTTATCGGTGTAAATTGCAAACAAGAAGGTCAGGCTATACGGGTCGTCTTTGCGGCTGGCTTGCAACGGGACTCTGAACGCAAAAGTTACAAACGTGCCAGAAATACTTGGATTTCGGGTCACAAAACCATAGTCGAGTAAGTTCTTATTTTGTGGATTCGGGTTTGGAAAAGTTGGTAGCGCGTCGGCAGTTCTCGCCCATGCTTGAAAACTTTCGGTTTGGGGTTTAATGCCAAGGTTCAAGCCATCGAACTCCATGGTGTGAACAGGCAGGATTTGCCGTGCCAACGTAGAAGCGGCACTCGAGCCATCGTATTTTTTGATGCTTTTAATGGCTGTCCCATCGATGTTGAAAAGTTGATTCAGTGCCACAAACGACAAATTGGGATAATTATTTGCGTTGACATCCAAAGCCACCCGAAAAGTCGCAGCCAAGTAACGAAAACCATTATAAGTAAAAGTGCCTTCGCTGGTTGGGGCTAAGGTATAATCCACTGCTGGAACGGTGCTAAAGCTCTGGGTTTGCATTCCCCTCGAGATTGTTTTGGCACTGGCTTTTAGGCTCGAGTTGGTGATTTGATTAAAACTAATTTCCACAATTTGCGGCTCGAGAATAGCGGGTTCTGGTTGGCTTAGGCAAGCGGTTAGTACACCGATTAGCCCCAGTAGTATCAAGATTTGTTTTTGCATGGTGTCCTTGCTCCCGACCTCGAGATTACCATTTGTACACAGATTTCTTAGGTTAAAACCGACCCTCGAGCCACTGAATTTTTAGGGGTTTTGCAGCAAAACCGTGGTGCTGTTCAAACCGCCATTGGCGACCACAAAGTCAAGCACTTGATCGTTGTTAAAATTGCCCAGCGCCAGCCAATTCGCGTTGCTGCTGGCGGATAAGCTGGTATTAGCAGCCGCAGCAAATCCGCCAGTGCCATCGCCGTACAGCAGCGAAACATTGTCCGAATCGCGGTTGAGAGCAGCAATGTCGTACTGCATACCACCATTAAAACTGGCAAGCGCAAGCGAAACAGGCGCACTGCCGACTGCATAGGTGGCGGCGGCGGTGGCGGCTGGGAATGTGCCATTGCCAGCCCCAATCAGTACCGAAACGCTGTTCAGGGCAGTATTGGCAACCACAAGGTCAATGTTGCCATCGTTGTTGACATCGGCAGTGCCAATGGCTCGAGGCGCACTGCCAGCCAAGAGTGCAATCGTGCTGACTGCACCAAAGCCACCAGTGCCGTCGCCTAAGCGCACTGAGACATTACTCGAGTCTTTGTTGGCAGCAATCAAATCCATTTTGCCATCGTTGTTGGTGTCGGCAACCGCTGCCGAAATTGGGGCTGTGCCAACCGCATAACTCATTCCAGCTTGCAATGTGCCATTGCCATTACCCAAATGCACATACACGTCGTTTCCGTTGGGATACACAACATCAAGTTTGCCATCGGCGTTGACATCGCTGGCTTGCATCGAAACCTGACTCGAGCTTAACAAGAGAGGTTGCAATTGCGCCGCTTGAAATGTGCCATCGCCATTGCCAAGCAGTGTTTTCACACCTTGGAAAAATGTGCCAACAATCAGGTCAAATTTGCCATCGTTGTTCAGGTCGGCTACCTCGAGTGCGACAGGGTTCGTCCCCACACTAATGGTGGTGGCAGCGTTATAGTCAAAAACCGGATTTGCCAAACGCAGGGTCAGTTCGGTGTTGTTAGCACTGATGATGTCGCCGCGCCCATCGTTGTTGAAATCGGCGGTTTTAACAGTAAATGGAACTGAAGGTGTGCTGTAACTCGAGGCGGTGTATGTGCCAGAAGTTGCGCCAAAAGTCGAAAACAATTGGAATTGCAGCACCACAGGGTTAAAAAGCGGGGTGTTATAGGTGGCACTCGAGAGTCCAGCCGTCAGGGTTATCTCGAATTTCTCGCCTGGCTTCCAGCCTGGATTGCCGGGCTGGTACGAGATGGTTTTGTTGACCGCTATACTTTGTAACGAACCAGCTACACTGGGCAACTGCGAGCGGTGCAGCACAAATTGACTCGAGGTTGGCACGTTCATTGGCAGAGTAAAAACCGTGGTGACCCCAGAGATGTTGATTAAGCGGTTACGGAAATCGGCACTGAGAAACTGGGTGCGATCATTGACCAAGACAGCTATTTGGTTTGCGTCTGATAAAGACATCAATAAATCCAGTTTGCCATCGCCCGTAAAATCTCCTGCGGCAAGTGCATTTGGAGTAGTTGCCAGTCCAACCCCAGAAAGAGAACCAAATGTGCCATCGCCGTTACCAAATCGGAGGCTAACTCGAGGAGACGTGGCGTTTTGACTAGCAGTAACAACATCCAACTGACCATCTCCATTGTAGTCTGCTACTAAAAGTGAGGCTAAAAGTGGCGGGTTAGTGGTGTGCATCGTATACGCAACAGCCGCAGAAAATGAACCGTTGCCTGTGCCTAGCAGCCTTGTGAGCGCGTTGCTGTTTTTGACCAGCAAATCAAGATGAGAATCATTGTTGATGTCTGCAATGACAACTTTATCTGCATTAAATCCGCCCAATCCTACGTTTTGGGCGGCTTGAAGTGTCCCATCGCCATTGCCCAAAAGCAGCCGAATCACACTATTACTGCCACTGCTATTAGTGACAGACACCACATCAAGTTTACCATCGTTGTTGACATCGCCAAGCGCCACGTCGCCCTGTGCAAGAAATCCAAACGTGTAGGTCGTGGCACTGCCAAGTAATGCAGCAGTACCAGTACCTAGCAACACCGAGACAACACCAGTATCGAAACTCGAGGTCACAACATCGAGTTTGCCATCACCATTAAGGTCGCCAACCGACAGTCCTAATGGCAACAAAACGCCACTGACAAAATAAGTGGCAGCTTGAAATGTACCGTCGCCATTGCCCAGCAAAACCGCAAGGGTGTTGGTTGAACTCGCACCATTACTATTTGTTGTCAGCAGGTCAGGATTACCATCACCATTTATGTCGGCGGCAACAATATTAACTGGCGGCTTTAAGACACTATAATTTGTTGCTGCTAAGAATGTTCCGTCACCATTACCCAGCAAAACCGACACATTATTGCTCGAAGAACTGTCAGCAACAGCTTGGTCAAGTTTGCCATCGCCATTAAAATCTGCGACGGCAATAGCAACAGGATTGTTCCCGATTGCATTACTTCCTGCTGCTACCATAACGCCTGAACTGGCGATGCTGACGGCTGTACGGTACTTAAAGGTATATCCAGCACAAGCCGCATTGCTGGCGGTACTCGAGAGTCCATTGGTCAGTGTGACCTCGAGTTCTTCGCCCGGCAGACTGGCATTGTCGGGTGTGAAGCTCAGGTTGTTACCCGAAACAGCATACGCGCCAGATTGTTTGCCGCGTTGGTTGCCATTGACCGTAAAGGTACTCGAGCTACCCACGTTCATCGGTGTGTTGAATTTGGCAGTTACGGGCGCAAATGCCGCCGCCAGTGTGTTTGCAAGGCTTGGCATGGTAATAACTGTAGTCGGTGCGATTGCTGCAAAGGCAGTTGGCGCAGCAATCGTGCCAGCACTTCGCACCGCACAGGTATTTGGATTGGGCATGGTGGGGCTGGGCAAACGAAAAACCGTTGCATTAGTCAAAGCCGCCGCTCGAGCCGTGACCAAACTGGGCATGGCTTGTTCCTCGAGACCTTGGGTAACTCGGGTGATGTTGTCGTCCACAGCATTAAACATCAGGCTAAAGGTAAACGGGTCGTCGGCTGATGTGGTTTGCAGTGGAATTTTCACGGCAAAGGTCACACGCCCATCAAACTGGTTGGTGGCGGGGTTAGCGGGCAACCGACGCGAATTAGCAGAGCAATTGCTGGCGCAACGCGCCACAAAGCCATACGGGAAAACACTGGTCACACTCGAGCCAAGCGCGGTGGCAAGTGGTGTAATTTCGCTTTCGGCAAAGGCTTGAAAGTCCTCGCCACCCGTGTTTATTTTGGGCTGAGCGGTTGTCAGGTCGTAAGTCAGGCTGTGGGTTGGCAGGATACTTTCAGCAAGGCTAGGGCTGGCGGGGCTACCATCAAAGCGCTTTAGGGTAGCCACGGCGGTTGTACCCACAGTGTTAGTCGTACTGACCGCCACAAACGTCAGGTTTTGGCGCGAGGTCGCGTAGGCTGTGCCAGAACACGTTCCGATTGGTGTGCAGTAACTGGCGTTTCGCACCTTGAAGGTCGCCGAGATATAGCGCATTCCGTCCACACCTCGAGTTCCAATATCAAAGGTACTCTTGGCAATTGGTACGATTTCCACACCCGTGGCAACATCGGCTAGGGCTTGGCTTTGGAGCTTACTCGAGACACTTCTGGCACTGGCTTGCAGGTTATTTGTGCCAACGCCGCTAAAAGTCACTTCGATGAGACCCAAATTTGGGCTGGGGGTAATTGGTTTGACTAGGCTGGGGTTGGTCTGACCACAGGCTGCCAAGGCTACCGCAATAAAAACAATCCAATACTTATTCATGGTTTTCCTCGAATTCTAAAAAATCGTTCATCTCGGGCAGCCAAAGTCCGCCCGGTCCAATTGGTCCAGTGCTGAACGGTGCAGCCGTTAGGGTTATCCAAGCAGTGTGGAACTCGAGCTTTGGTTTTTGATAGCTGGTTTTGGTGGGGATTTGCTGCAACATAATTCCTCTTTGATTAGGTGAGAAAAGTCCTATTTTCGGCAGACTTCTGACCAATAGCCGCAGACTATAAAGTCTATTTTTTTTGAGCTAGAGTGCCAGCACCTACGCTGGTTGCGGGAAACACCCTTTTTGTAACTCGAGGTGCAATTCAAAGCGGTATAGAAGCACGCAAAACCGTTCCAGCGTTATTTTGACTTTGTATCGTCCATGTTCCACCAGCACTCAGCACCCGAGCCGATAAACTCGAGAGTCCTAAACCAATCTCAAAACGATGGCTGTCAAACCCACGCCCATCATCGCGCACACAAAGCTCGAGGTGTTGATTTTGTAGGTTCATCCGAACCCAGACATTTTTGGCTTCGGCATGGCGCAAGGTGTTTGCCAAGGCTTCTTCAATCACTCGGTACGCCACCAAACGCAAGTTCTCGGACAGTTGATTTCCCTTGGGGCTGTCCAAGCCAACCACTGTTTGGTCTGCCTCAACATGAACCTCGAGTACCCCAGAAACCCGTGCCGCTAAGGAACGCAGGGCTGGAATTAAACCAACCCGAATGATGCTTGGGTGCAGCATATGGCTGGCTTGACGCACATCTTCTTCGCGGATTTGCTCGAGTTCGTTTTGGATCTGTTCGATTAACACCATTTTTTGGGTCTCATCGGTCAGTTCTTTGTATTCGCCCAGCCGATGCCATGCCATCAGTAGGCGTGTTTGGACTCTGGTATGCAGTATTTCGCTGATTTCACGGCGAACCCGTTCTTCATTTTGAGTCAGCAACTGCCTCGAGTGTTGCAGGTTTTGCAGTTGCAGGCTTAGATTTTGGGTTAGACGGGCATTCTCGAGCAACAGCGCAGCTTGCTTAGCAAAGGCTTCGCAAGTTTTAAGGTTGGTTTGGGTAAATGGTTTGTATTGTGTAAAGCTAATCCCCGCCACCACTTTTTGTTCTATTTTAATTGGAGCAGTCAGTGTAAAACGCATTCCCGCCAGTAGACTGGCAATCCAAATCGCAAGGAACGGCGCGACATTCTGGGCGGCTTGGGTAAAAGTTGCGGTCTGGATTTCGCCATCAATGTAGACCCGATAGAGAAACGAATTCAGTCTGACGCTATTTTTATACTCGAGTGGCTTAAACCTTGGAAAAAACCGTTGAATCATCTGTAAAGCCCGTTTTGAAGGCGCAAGTTGCAAACCAGACCATGCCGCAATTTCGACTTCTTGGCAAATGGCATCGTAACGCCATACTTGTACCCCCGGACAATCCAAGGCAGCGCGGGCATTATCGGCAATCTCTTGGTAGAAATTTTGCACACTACCCGCCACGCAGCGCATCGAGGTACATTAAAACTGCTTTAACTCGAGGGTGAATCTGGGCTTGGGTTGGAATCTCGAGCGTTTGATAAATGGCATTGACCATGTTCTCAACCGTTTTTTGGCTGATGTCAAGTTGTAGCCCCACAGCCGCATTGGTATAGCCCTGGGCAATCAGTGCCAAAACCTCGAGTTGCCGTGGGGTCAGTAAACGCAAGGGGCTGCGGATCGAGATTCGACTTGTGACCAATTGTGGATCCAAAACGGTCATGCCATCATTTGCCCCTTCGATCGCTCGGAGTAAGACATCGGCATTCCGCACCGATTTTTTAAGCAAATAAGACCAGCCGGCTAAGGTTCTCGAGTCTATCGAAGCAATAAATTCGATGTCTTGATGGTTAGAGAGCAGCACCACCCCAAGCTGTGGCAGTTGGGCACGTAACTCAATCCCAAGTTCGACACCGTTTAGTACGCCGCCCAAGTCAATATCGAGCAACACAATGTTTGGCTCAAGGCTTGGAATCTGGGTCAGTGCGCTTTCTACATCACCAAATGAACCAACAATTTCTAAACGTGTATGACGCTCGAGAGCAATTTTAAGCAAATCACGAAATAAATGTTCATCTTCAACAATGGCTATTCGCAGGGTTTGCTCAATCATGCCTGTTGGATAGTACCTTGATTTCTTGGGCTTTGATATTACAAATCTAACGCCGCTTCAAATCTGAGTCTTAGACACTCAAGGTTCTTCATGCCGCACTTGACGAAACCTTGACCCTACCCGTATACTCTTTTTTGGATTAGCACTCGAGACTCGAGACTGCTAATGAATCTGTTTTAATTTTGTACGGAGGTACATAATGGCACTAATGCCCCTTGGTGATCGCGTGGTCATCGAAATTATCGAAGAGAGTGAGCAAAAAACAGCCAGCGGTTTGATTGTTCCAGACACCGCCAAAGAAAAAAGCCAACGCGGTAAAGTGATTGCAGTTGGAACTGGCAAAACCCTAGACAGCGGCACAAAAGTCGCGGTCGAAGTCCAAGTTGGTAACACTGTTTACTTTGCCAAATACGGCGGTACCGAAGTAAGCGACGGCGGCAAAACCTACACCATTCTTTCCGAACGCGATATTCTCGCTGTTATTGGTTAAATCAACTATTGAGGCTTTTAAGCTCAATAGTTACCAAGCTCACAGCCTTTTAAGGAGTTTTTATGGCAAAACAATTGGTATTTGACGAACAAGCCCGTCGTTCACTCGAGCGCGGCGTAAACGCAGTTGCAAACGCAGTTAAAGTTACCCTTGGTCCAAAGGGACGCAATGTTGTCCTCGAGAAAAAATTCGGTAGCCCAACGATTACCAAGGACGGCGTTTCTGTTGCTAAGGAAATCGAACTAGAAGACCGTCTCGAGAACATCGGTGCAAAGTTATTGATCGAAATTGCTTCTAAAACCAACGATATTACAGGCGACGGTACAACCACCGCTACAGTCTTGGGTCAAGCGATTGTCCGTGAAGGTTTGAAGAACGTGGCGGCTGGTGCAAACCCACTGACCCTAAAGCGTGGCATTGAAGCTGCGGTAGATGCAGCCGTCAAAGCGATTGCCGAAATGGCAGTTCCAGTCAATGACCGTAAAGGCATTAACGAAGTTGCCAGTATTTCTGCCAACGATGCTGCAATTGGCGAACAAATTGCTGACGCGATGGAACGTGTCGGACACCAAAATGGTGTAATCACCATCGAAGAAAGTAAAGGCTTAGACACCGAAGTGACCGTGGTTGAAGGTATGCAGTTTGATAAGGGTTACATCAGCCCGTACTTTATCAACGAAAACGACACGATGGAAGTTGTACTCGAAGACCCATACATTTTAATTTACGAAAAGAAAATTTCGGCATTAAAAGACTTACTGCCTATTCTCGAGCCAGTTGCCCAAAGCGGTAAGCCGCTCCTTATTATTGCCGAAGACGTGGACGGCGAAGCCCTTGCGACCCTCGTGGTCAATAAGCTCCGTGGCACACTCAAAGTTGCTGCCGTTAAAGCCCCGGGCTTTGGCGACCGCCGCAAAGAAATGCTCAAAGACATTGCTGCCCTGACCGGCGGTCAAGTGATTGCCGAAGAACTCGGCTTTAAGCTCGAGAATGCCAATGTTGGAATGCTTGGACGCGCCAATAAAATTCGCATTAACAAAGACGAAACCACCGTCATCGAAGGTCTTGGCAAAAAAGAAGACATTGATGCTCGTGTTTCTGCCATCAAGCGCGAACTCGAGGGTACAGACTCGGATTACAGCAAAGAAAAACTTAACGAACGCCTTGCCAAATTGGCTGGTGGCGTTGCCGTTATCCGCGTTGGTGCTGCCACCGAAACCGAACTCAAAGAGAAAAAGCACCGTTACGAAGATGCGCTCTCGACCGCCCGTGCGGCCGTTGAAGAGGGTATGGTACCGGGTGGTGGCGTAACCTTGTTGCGCGTTATCCCAGCCGTTAAAGCCGTCTTTGAGAAATTGACTGGCGACGAAGCGACTGGCGCAAAAATCGTCATGCGCGCCCTCGAAGAACCAGCTCGTCAAAT
>JAYWGM010000004.1:0-55421 GCA_043778225.1 Deinococcales bacterium
TGATTGCTGCTGTTAGGGTCGTTTTGCCGTGGTCTACGTGTCCAATCGTTCCGACGTTGACGTGGGGTTTGGTGCGCTCGAACGTTGCTTTCGCCATAATAAACTCCTTTAACTTTCTTGCAAAGTAACGCGCCCACTCGAGGCGGGCGAAGATTAAAAATCTGGAGCTCGCGGTCGGGATTGAACCGACGACCTCCCCCTTACCAAGGGGGTGCTCTACCAGTGAGCTACGCGAGCCTAAAAACATCTCTTGCAAAAAAACGCACCCTCTCGAGTGCCGCGTGAATATAGCACCATCACGCCGACTTGTCAAAGGCGCGAGCGCCAATCTGCCAAAAAGCGTATTTCTCGAGATCAATATCATTTTTCATGCTTTGGGTTTAGGCTATTCTAGAGATGCGTCGTTTGTTTGGGATTGGAGTTTTACTGCTCTGTTTTGGCTTTTCTGGGCTGGCAAACGCCCAACAATTTGCCTTTGGAGGCAGTATTTCTGGCACTGGCACGTTTGGTTCTGGAATTTTCAATACGGGCTTACCTGGCACATTTGGTTTGGCTGTTCGGGTTGAATGGCTCAATGCCTTTGCGCCAAATTTCTCGGTTAGAGCCGATTTTTCGACTCGAGGCTTGGAGACTGGCATCGGTTGGCGTTTGGACTTGAGTTCACAAGTCAATCTGACCCTCAACCTTGGCTTTGCACTGCTCGAGTGGCAAGAAACAGGGCTGTATGGCAGATTTGGTCTCGAGTACCGTTTTTCGACGTTTGCGCTGGCACTTGAGTATGGTTGGCGCAGTCCTTTTGTGGGAAAACTCGGCTCGAGTTTGATTCTTAGTTTTCTTTACTTTCTTCGGGTATCCTAGAAGCCTGTGGCAAAGAAACCAAAACGCTCCGAACCGTTGGCGCAACGCCCAGCATGGCTGATTGGGGTCGCTTGGGGCGCATTTATTGGTGTTTGGCTTGGGGTGCTGGCTGCCTTAATTAACAACGACCTCGAGTGGTTTTGGGCGCTTGGAATTGCCCTGACCTGTGCCTTCTTGGGGGCTTTTCGGGTCTCGAGACTCGGCTTACATATTTTCTCGGGGCTGCTGACTTTTGGGATTGCCTTGGTGGCTTTTACGCCAGTCTTGCAGCCGCTCGAGGATTATCTGGATGTGACCGAATTACCAACCCAAGCCGATGTGATTGTCAATCTTGGGGCTGGGTTTTTTTGTGGGACAAGCCAACTCGAGGCAGCCAGTTTAGCGCGAATCACCAAAGGATTAGAACTCTGGCGTTCTGGCTATGCCAAGACCATCACAATTACCGACGCACATGGACTTGCGCCCAACTGTGGCAGTATTGAAGATGCCGCACTGGGGCTAATTCAAAAACTCTACCCCATAAATCCCCCAGAAATCGTGGTCTTAAAAGACATGAAAACCACCCGCACCGAAGCCGAAGCGGTGGCAAAAGAAGCCAAAATTCGTGGTTGGAAGAAGATTCTGGTGGTCACCAGTCCAAGCCACTCGAGACGCACCAAAACCACTTTTGCCCAATTGGGTTTGGATACCTTGGTGGTGGCAGCCAGCGAACCACGTTTTGACTCAAGTTTACGGACTCCATTTGACCGACTGATGGCGATGCGGGTTGTGGCTCGAGAACTGGCTGGCTTTGCCAAATACAGTTTATTGGGCTGGTTTTAGCCCTTCCTCATCTATTCTCGAGCCATGGGTATTAGGCTAATCATCATGAAACGTTTTTTGTCGGTCGGGTTGCTTTTGGGTTTTGCACTGGCAGCCCCAAGCAGCACCACTTTTAAGTCTGGTGTCTTTTTTGCCTCGGCTGGCACAGATGCCAAGGTTCGATTTGAGTTTAAGTTTGAAGCAAATCTGCTTTTTAATCGGGCTGGCGAGAGCATCATCAGTCTCGAGACCCCTTGGGCGAAAAAACCACTTGAAATCAAGGTCGAAAAAGGCACACCCTACAAAGAATTGCCCGAGGAATACCACACAGCCCTCGAGCCAGTCGCAATGGCGGTGCGTGTTCCAAGCGGCACAAAGGCTGGAATTTACCCAATCAAGCTCAGTTCTGAAGTTTTTTTGTGCGACAACCAGATAAAAGTCTGTTACATTGACCGCGCCACGGGCTTGCTCGAGATTCGGGTTGGGACAGGTAAAGATGTGCCGGTCAGCGTTGAATTTAATCGCCCAAACAGATGAAGGCTGGTGAGTTACGCGAGCAGATTTGGTCGGATTTGGTGCGCCATAACGCGGCAGCCTATCCCTTGCCACCACATGGGCATAATCCTAATTTTAAGGGCGCTCGAGCCGCCGCCAAGCACTTACTCAAGCATCCACAACTGATAGAAGCCAAAATCGTGCTGATTGGCATGGAGGCTGCTCTTTTGGCACTGCGTGGGATGCTGCTCGAGGCTGGAAAAACGATTGTTGTGCCGCACCGCACCAAAAGTAAAGCATATTGGAAACTCGAGGGCGTGGTCAAAGCGGCAGCGCGAATTGAAAATTTTCATCTCTACGGCGTGGCGTGTGGTCTCGAGGAGGTTGAACTTGCGGTGCTTGCCAGTGTAGCGATGGCACACGATGGAGCGCGGTTATCCAAAGGTTTTGGCTTTGGCGCAAAAGGGGTGGCTGTCCCAACCCTGACGCTTGGGCATTCTTGTATGGTGCTGGATAGTCTTGGGGTAGAAGCCGATTCTGACATTGTTGGCTTTGCCACCCCCGAGCAGCTAACATTTATATCCGAGAAGAGGTAGAATTAGCCATGGTTAATTTGGGAGTCTTAGCAGGAGCAGTTCTATGCGTTTAGAGGGGGCTGCAATTGTCTCTGCCGAAAATCGAATCTCGGTCACGGCGGGTTGGATTATCGGGGTACATCGAGACCGACGTAAATCCAAAGGCGAAGTTCGGGTCGGCGATTCAGCACGGCGGCGCAAGCCACCAAACGAAGTGGCTGATTTGGTCGGCACAGGTCGGTTATGGGTGGCTCGAGGCGAATTTGAAATTCTCGAGTCCGATGCCAAACGCCATGCCAAAGGTGTGACGATGCGGCTGGTGGTCAATGAACTCTTAATGTATGTGGTTTCTTTGACCCCACTCGAGTTGGCTGCCAAGGGTTCGATGCGCTGGGCATTTCGGGCGCTGTTTGTGCCGACCGATGCTCAACTGACCCGTTTACCGGTCGAAGAATTAACCCGCCCAAGCAACAGCACGATCGAAGAAACAGCCTTCTATGCCTCGCATCAGCCAAAGCCAATGCCAAAGCCTGTTGTGCCAAATGTACCAGTCCTTAGCCCAGCAACCATGCTTGCACCACCACCAATGCCGAGTAAGCCTCAGATTGAATTGGATTTGGACTTTGACGAAGTGAGCGAAGAACCCACCAACAAGCCAGACAACACCGAAAAAGCTGCTCTGCTGGCTTATTTACAAAGTTTAGCCTATCCAGATGATACTTCGGGCAATTGAGATTTGCACCACGCTGAAAATGGCTCGAGCAAATCTATAGGCTGACAGGGACTACCGACTTGCCAGCCAAGGCTTTGTGCCAGTTCGTAAAGCAGTTCTTGAGGCTTGATTCCAGCTTGGCGCAAGGTTTTTAGGCTGGTTGCATGGTCGCGTTTGGCAAGCCGTTGCCCTGAATGGTTGGTCAGCAGTGGCACATGAAAAAAGCGCGGCACAACTGCCCCAAATTCATGGTACAGCATGATTTGTCGCGCCGTGCTGCTGAGTAAATCTGCGCCGCGCAGCACATCTGAAATTTGCATCTCGAGGTCGTCCACAACACAAGCCAATTGGTATGCCCAAGCTCCATCTTGACGGCGAATCACAAAATCGCCAATGGTCTTTTGGACATTTTCCACAAAACGACCACAAAAACCATCGGTAAATTCCATTTCTAAGTCTGGAACGCACCAGCGCCAAGCGGTTGGACGGTTGTGGGTTTGGCGACCGCGACAAGTCCCCAAATACCGAGGCTCGAGACCATGCGGCGCACTGGCAGCTTCTTGAATTTCTTTGCGGCTGCACGAACATCGGTAAGTCTCGAGCCGTGCCGCATACTGGGCATACAAATCTAAGCGCTCTGACTGAATATAGGGCGCAAACGCACCGCCAATATCCCAGCCTTCATCCCAGTCTAAGCCCAGCCACTCGAGGTCGGATAAAATTTGGTCGGCTGCCCCGTGGCGCACTCGAGTTGTGTCTAAATCCTCGAGCCGCAGCACAAACGCCCCTTGGTTGGCTCGAGCCTGCAACCACGCCAGCAGGGCAGTACGGGCGTTACCAAGGTGCATCTCCCCTGTTGGGCTGGGGGCAAAACGTCCTCGGAACACTTTAGCGCTTAACCAGCAACACCAGCCAAAAAAAAGCGGTGTTGACCAAAACAATCATTGCTCCAGCCGGCGCATCAAAATGGTACGAAGCATACAAACCAACCACCCCACCAAGCCCGCCAAGTAGGCTGCCAATCAGCATCATTTGGCTTAATCGAGTGGTCAGCATTCGGGCGCTGCTGGCAGCCGTGACCAGCATACTGACCACCAGCACTGTACCGACCATCTGAATCGCTAAGACCACCGTTAGGGCAATCAGAATCATTAAAAAAGCATTGAGCCGCTGCACCGGTAAACCCACGACTCGAGCCTCGATTTCGTCAAAAGCCACCAGCACCAATTCTTTACGAATTAAAAACAAAACACCAAGAATGATTAAAGTAAAAATCGCGGTGGTTAAAATATCATCTGGGGCAATGCCAAGTGGGTCGCCAACCAACAAATGTGCCAAATCCACACTGTAAGTTTTGGTTCTCGAGAGCAGCACAATCCCCAAAGCGAACATCCCAACAAAAACCGTGCCAACCGCCGCATCCTGTTTTAAGCCACTTTTTCTCGAGACCCAGCCAATCCCCAGCGCTGTTGCAATGGCAGCCACCATACCCCCAAGGTAGTAATCTATTTTGAGTAAAAACGCCGCCACAATCCCCGGAAACACCGCATGAGCCATCGCATCGCCAATATACGACAAGCCACGCAGCACCACAAACGCCCCAATCACACCACACAACAGCGCAATAATCCCGACCCCCAAAAGCGCACGCTGGAAGAACTCGAATTGCAACGGCTCGAGTAACCAGTTCATAACGCCCCTTGGGGGCAGGGTAAAAGGGTAAAAGGGTAAAAGGGTAAAAAGGTAAAAGTTTTACCCTTTTCTACTTTTACCCTTTTTACCTTCATAAAACCCCTCTCGAGAAGGTTTTGGCAATGTTTTCTGGGGTATAGACTTTCTCGGGTTTGCCCGAAGCGATGACCGTTTGATTGACCAGCAAAATATGCGAACACCACAGCCGTGCAGCTTCGAGGTCGTGTGTGACCATCAAAATACTTTTACCAGCTTGGCGTTCGGCTTCGAGTAACTCGAGAATGCGGTCTTGGGTGGTGGTATCCACGCCATTAAACGGTTCATCCAAAAATAATAAAGCGGCTTCTCGAGCCACCATCCGAGCCAAAAGGGCGCGTTGACGCTGCCCACCCGATAAGTCACCAATCGGACGATGGCGAAGGTCGAGCAGGTCGGCTCGCTCGAGGGCATTGATAACAATTTCGCGGTCAGCAGGACTGGCACGGCGCAACCAACCGATGTTTTTGACTCGAGCCATCATCACCACATCCCAGACCGTGACTGGAAACGCCCAATCGAGCGCCCGAGCTTGCGGCACATAAGCGATTTGTTCGGTCGGCTTGGGTTGCAGGTGGCTCGAGAAAACAATCTCGCCGCGAAACGGTACAAGACCGAGCATGGCTTTGAGTAAGGTGCTTTTGCCCGCGCCGTTTGGTCCAATAATCGCCACAAATTCTCGAGGACACAAATGGAAATTCGCTCCTTCGAGCGCCGTGGTTTGTCCGTAATTGACCGATAAGTTCTGCACATCCACCAAACGGTTTGAGTGGTCATGTGGAAAACCTCTGGCATCTGACATTTGGGCAGTCTATGTCAGGTCACGCTCGGGTAACAAGGCAGCGCCTATACTACTTGGGTATCAGGAGGTTTTATGAAAAAACAAAACTGGATTTTAGGGCTTGGTCTACTTGGGGTTTTGGTCGCCTGTCCAATAGTGCCAGTCACGCAATTTGTGGTCAGTGCCAGTGCTGGCGCAAATGGTGCAGTTTCGCCACTGACCCAAAATGTCAACAGTGGTGCAACCACAACAGTTATCGTGACTGCCAATGCTGGTTTTCGCATCTCGAGTGTTGTCGGTTGTGGCGGCACACTGAACAACACCATCTACACCACAGCAGCCATTACAGCCAATTGCAATATCAGTGCAACTTTTGTCGCCAACCCGCCAGCCGCCAGCACAGGCACAACCGATTTTGCCGTGACTGGAACAGGGGCTTTGCAAGCCTCCCGCACCTCGAGGTATCGGGTTTCTGGGGTGGCTGCTCCAGCCAATGGCAGACCGCTGATTATTTATTTGCACGGCAACGGCAATACCAATGCCCAAGTGCCAAGTGATTACCCAACTTGGACAGACCCACAAGCGGCAGTGGTGGTTGCTCCACAAGGCTTAAATGCCGATTGGCGTTTTCGGATGGATGGCAAGAACAACGCTGGAACTGCCGCCGAAGTAGATGACATTGCCTTTATCAAAGAAATCATCACTCGAGGCTCGAGCGCTGCCACGCCCTTATTTGGGACTGGCAATAAAATAGACCCAACAAAAGTCTTTGTGGTTGGCGAATCTCGAGGGGCTGGAATGGCGTATTATTTGTACGCCCACCCAGATACCAAAAACTTAATCAACGCGATTGCCCCAGTTTCTGGCACATTTTATTGCGCCACCAGCAACGGCGGCAATGGCACAACGCCGTATAACCCGCCTGCCGATTCTGATTTGACTTGTGGAGAAAATGGCGGTTTTGGTTATTTTAGTCCAAAATCTAGCCTATACACTCGAGCCAACCCACCGCGTATTTTTGATATTCACGCAACCGATGATTTGCCAGCCACGGCTGCCCCCGCGCTAGATGACCAATACGGCAATTTAATTCTGGTCACCAAGCAATGGGCAGTGACCTCCAATGCTTGTGGTCTTTTGTTGCCGTCGGCGAACCCAGTCTTTAGCAACGCCAGTATTGGTGGTAAAACCGTCAATGCCTACCGCCAACGCAATGCCACCGATACGGCTGCTTGCGCTGCCGATGTGACCTTTTTTATTGTCAATGCTGGCGGTCATGTCCCGAGTGGCTATGCTGAACGAATCAACAAATGGTTTTTTGGGCAGTACAGCACGCTAACCAATACCTTTAGCCCATAAAGATAAAAGGCTACTCGATTCGCAAAATCTGGAACGAAAACCAGTCTCGAGGCGTATTGTAAGTGTGGAGGTACGTTTATGGGATTTGGAGTTCTACTGATTTTGGCAGGTATTGCAGCCATCGTGGCGAGTTTTGCCCGACGACCCTTGGCACGTTTAAGACCACTTGGATTGGTTGGTGTGGTGTTTGGTATTTTTGTCAGTATCAGTGCGGCAGCCTTGGTCAGTGTACCCGTTGGGATGGCTGGCGTGATTTCTAATCGCTTTACCGGCTTAAAACCCGATGTGTTGCTGGCTGGAACGCACTTTATTACACCCGGTATCGAATCAGTCACCTACTACAATGCACGTCTGCAAGAAATGACCCTCTCGAGACGCGGCGAAGGTGGACCAGACAAGGATGAAAGTATCAAGGCTTTATCTCGAGAAGGTTTAGAAATAAGTGCTGATATTACGGTACAATATCAAATTATTTCCTCTAAAGCCCCAGAGTTACACAAGCAAATCGGACCAAACTACGAAGAAATTGTGATTCGTCCAATTGTGCGCTCGGAAGTGCGAAACGGCATTGGTTCTTTTAACGCTGGCGAGTTAATCAGCACCAAACGCAAAGAACTCGAGACAGTCATCATCAAAACCCTCGAGAAAGAATTTCTCAAGTCAAACATTGAACTTAAAGCCGTGCTGCTGCGCGAGTTACGAATCCCAGACAGTGTGGCAAAAGCAATCGAAGAAAAACAAACCGCCGAGCAGCGCGTCCAGACCGAGCGCAACAACCGCGATGCCGAACGAATCCGTGCTGATACGGTTTTTGTCAAAGCCTCTGGCGATGCCAAAGCGGCGGTGGCTCGAGCCGAAGGCGAAGCCAAGTCTTTGCGTTTACGTGCCAGTGCCTTAAAGGAAAATCCGCAACTGATTCAACTGACTTTGGCAGAAAAACTAGCCCCAACGATTCAAACGATTATGATTCCCTCGACTGGTAATTTCTTGATGAATTTGGACAGTTTAACGACCAAGAAATAATAGCCTTGCTGGCTTAGAACAGTTATTGTGGTCTATGCCAAATGGATTTGACCTTTCTGATTACGATTTTGACTTGCCCGAGTCTCGAATTGCCCAAGTTGGCGCAGAACCTCGAGACTCGAGTAAATTATTGGTGCTGCGGCGTGGCAGCTTAGCTTTTGAAAACCGAATTTTTAGCGACTTGCTCGAGTATCTAGAGCCTGACGATTTACTGATTATCAACCAGACCCAAGTCATTCCAGCCCGACTCGAGGCGCACAAACCGACCGGTGGCAAGCTCGAGGTCTTGTTGCTCCGAGAACTCGAGCATTTGGTCTGGAGTGCCTTCTTAAAGCCCGCCAAGCGTGTATCGGTTGGCAGCGAACTGAATTTTGGACTTGGCATCACGGCGGTTCTCGAGGCGGTTCTTGAAGATGGCGCAAGACGTTTACGGTTTTCTAGCGACATCAAACCCCATTTGGATACCCTTGGCGCGATTCCATTACCGCCCTATATTGCCGACAGTGCGGCGGCTCGAGAACGGTATCAGACAGTCTATGCCCAAGATGCGGGCAGTGTCGCAGCCCCGACGGCTGGGCTGCATTTTACGCCAGCTTTGCTCGAGGCGGTTCAAAATAAGGGCATACAGCTTTTGCCACTAACGCTTCATGTTGGGGCTGGCACATTTAAGCCGGTTGCTGAAAGTATTGCCAACCACGTTATGCACAGCGAACCGTTTTTTATCCCCGAAAGCACTGCCAACGCAATCAATCAAGCCAAACTCGAGCGGCGGCGGGTGATTGCCGTCGGGACAACCACTGTTCGGGCGCTCGAGACGGCTTGGGATGGGCAAAAGGTCTTATCTGGTTCAAGGGAAAGCACTTTATTTGTACGTCCGCCGCAAACCTTAAAGGTGATTGATGGAATGATTACCAATTTTCATCTGCCACGCTCGACGCTTTTGATGCTGGTGGCTTCGTTTGCTGGGTTTGAAACGATGCAAGCCGCATACAAGTCAGCCCTCGAGTCTGATTACCGTTTTTACAGTCTGGGCGATGCGATGTTGATTCTATAATTTCAACAAAGTGTACCAACCTTGGTTGGTGGCTTTGACCAACCAAGCTGATAGCCGGTTTTTGCCATTGCACAAGCGCAGGTGTAACAAATTCAAAACATTAAATCTTTAACTGCCACCTTACAGACCTTTTTCTCAAGTACAAATTCGGCAATCTGGGTCAACTGATACACTTGTGGCAACGTATACTGCTCGCCTTTAGGAAAGCGATAGGTCTCGAGTTGCCTATCGACCAAATTCACAATCCAGTACACAGGAATGTTGGCTTGTGCGTAAATTCGTTGTTTCCAAACTCGGTCACGTTCCAAGGTACTATCCGAAATTTCGACCAGCAGCACAATATCCTCAGCACCAGGATGGCGATTTGCATAATCACGCAGCAATCCCTTAGCCACAACCACATCGGGTTCGGGTTCGGAATGAATAAGCGTAATTGGCTCTTGCGTCCGAACCAATAAATCCAAGCCAAGACCCTCAAAATAAGCTCGAGTCAAAGCATTCGCCAGTGAATGTGGTGGATTTTTAGGCATTTTTTCCACAACCCAACCTTCGAGTAATTCTACGTTATCATCCGTATCAAGAATACCTTGGGAAATCATTTTATGATACTGACCCACTCCAAATCTCCATAAACCAAGGTCGGTAGGTGAAAGAATTTGTGTCATGGCTATAGTCTACTTAGTTTCCAGTATGAAAGCCAAATAAAGCTGCCAATAAACACTCCGTCCATACGACTTTAGCTACTCGAACGTTCCACAGCCGATTCACGCATCAGTTCGCCCAACCGAGACAAACACCGAGCATATTTTTTGGCATAACCACCAAAGCGGTACGAGGCTGGGAATAATTCCTCGAGTGCCACGCCAGACAGACTCAGGAGTATTTCTCGGTCATAGAGCTTATCCACAAAATGCACAAAGCGCAGGGCATCGTCTTGTTTTTCTATCGGAGCTAATCCTTCCAGAAATACCGCATTTAACCCCTCGAGCAACTTATTAAAACGAATCGGATGCAAGCGCCCAAGATGGGTCAGTAAATCCCCGAATGTCTCGAGGGCAACCTCCCCTGTCGCATTCTCGAAAGCATGATGCAACTGCACACTCGAGCAGGGTTCAGGGGCGATTAAACCAGCCCGATGCCGATAATCCGCGCCATCCAAACGGTAGGATAGAAAACGATTGGCGATGCCCTGAATTTCGCGCTTGAAATCGTCGGCATTAAAACGACCCTCGCCCAGTTGCTCGGGCAGGGTGTTGCTGGTCGTGACGACTCGAGTGCCACGTGGAATCAGTTCGCCAAGAAACCTCGAGACCACTAAAGTATTGCCAACATCATCGAGTTCAAATTCGTCTATGCAGAGTAATTTAGCTTGCCCAAAGGCTTCAACGGCTCGAGTCATACCAAGCGCACCAATGGCAAAAGTAAGTTCGGCAAAACTTAAAAAAAACTTTGTGCCGCTAAATTCGTGCCATGTGGCTGCCAGCAAATGCGTTTTGCCAACACCAAAACCGCCATCCAAATAAAAACTCGAGGCTGGGACTGGTTTTTTGAACAACCCGAGCAAACTTTTAGGGGCAGCACCTTGCTGCACAAACGCCTCGAGTTGGGAACGAACTTGGGCTTGGCTTGGAAAAGCCATATTTGGATTGTAATTGTTAAAACGCACCTCAGAAAATCGTTTAGGCGGAGCAAATCCCTCGAGCATCGCTTCGGGTTTTACCTCCTCATTTCGAGTTGTTAAATGCACCACAGTCACAGCTTTTTAGCATAACAAAAAAGCGCCCGAGATTTCTCGAGCGCCAGCTTACAAAATGATTTAGGCGTGGGCTTGCTTAGCGGTTGCCACCAGTTGCTCGAACATGGCGGGTTCACGCACCGCAATATCTGCCAGCATCTTACGGTCAACTTCGACATTGGCTTTTTTAAGACCATTGATAAAGACGCTGTAGCTCATGCCATGAATCCGAGTGGCAGCGTTAATACGCTGAATCCACAAACGCCTAAAATCACGCTTTTTGTTACGACGGTCGCGGTACGAGTATGTTGCTGCATTCAAAAGCGTCTGCGAGGCGTTCTTGTAGTTCTTAGAGCGGCTGCCCCAAAAACCCTTGGCTCGCTTGAGGATTACTTTGTGACGACGACGACGGACAATACCGGTCTTTGCGCGTGGCATTATTTACCTCCGTAAGGAATCATGCGAATCACACGTTCTTGGTCGGCATCGGCAAGCACATAAGCCCTACCTTTACCGCGAATTTCGTCACCGCTTTTATGATGCGAAAGATGGCGTTTGCCAGCCTTCCAAGCCATTGCCTTGCCCGTCCCCGTGATTTTAATACGGCTGGTGGCAACCTTTCTGGTCTTCAACTTACCCATAATTTCCCTCCGCTCGAGAAGTTTGCAGTTTGGGTTAAACCAAACGCGAGTTCTGAGATTGGCGATGGACGATGCCACACTTAAAGCCAACCCGCTACGAGCTTTGGAAGAGTAACAAAGAAATAACAAAAGTGCAAGGGCAAAATAAAGATGCCACGTCTCATGATAAGGTAATTAGCGACGTGACCACACTTTTTGCCGAAACAATCGAATCCGTGCTAAATGAACTAGAAACACAAGCCATTCTCGAAATTCTGATCAAAATTGAAATCAGCCATTGGTTAGAACAAAATCCATTTAAGCACCTTGCGTTTGTCAAAAAAGCCTATTTGAACCAAACAGAAGTTAATGGATGGTACAGCTACGAAACTCGAGTCTGCGAAGTAAGCACAAGTCGCTCTAAGCATGAATACACGCAAAATCTCAATTGGGGCAAAACAGATAAATTAAGCCAAACAGCACGCACAGAACAAGAAGCCATACAATTTACTTTGCTCCACGAAACAGGACACCACATCCACGCCATTTTACAAGAACGAAATTTACTGATGTATAACCTTACACTGCGGGCAACACGCACCAATGCTGTGAGTAATTACGCAAAAACACCATTACGCCCTCGAGAGTATTTTGCAGAGACATTCGTAGCTTGGGTGCTGTACCGCACAGAATTATTGGTTCACGATGGGTTAGGATATGGTATAATTGAGAGGGCGCTCAAAGCATTAGCGCTTAAAGTGAGGGAATATGACTTTGGTTCTTGACACAAAATATACACAAGCAGAACTCGAGAAAATTGGCATTGAATTTGCCTTATCTATTTCCGCTGGAACACTGACACAAGCTCGGTATGACGAAATTATTAACATTGCTGCCAGTCATCAAACAATGCCTGAAGCCCTCTTAGGACTGATTATGGATGGTCGTTCTGAATGGCAAGAAAAGCATTTGAAGCGATTTAGTTACCGCGTTGAAAAATAAATAATATCAAAATAAATTTCACTAACCAAGAAAGCGTAAATTCAAATCCCTTGAGAGACCGAAATGTGGGTTTTCGAGCGCTTGACTCTCACAATAATACTCTTGCCCAAGATGTAGATTGAATGAATCACGAAGAAAATTTGTTGGTCGAATATATCTCTCGAACTCTTTTTCTAAATAGTAAAGTGTAGTGTTATAAACGTATAAAGATGGTGGTTCTTGAATGTTTAACTCGCATAGCAAGACCTCGATAGAACTAGGGATTTGTACTTGAAGCATTTTATCTTTATCAGTTGAAATGAGCGGTAAATGTAGATGAACGACTTTGCCATTTGTACTCGAAGAATTCAGTGCCACACCTAAAAGCTGCACTGATTCATCTATAACTTCTTGAGCGGATAATTTAGGGTAATTCTCGAGAAAAACATCAATGTGTTTATCGATGCAAACTTGATTCTCTAGCCTCGAGATATTTTCGTCTAACCACGATTCGATTTTTAATGGCATAGAAATCCTTTACAATTGCTTTAACGCATTTTGAAATAAAGTCAACCCACTGCGTCCGCGCTCACCACGGTGATAACGTGGATGTTGCCAATCAAAAATATGATTTTCTGGGTGTGGCATTAAACCAAGCACATTGCCAGCCGCATTGGTAATCCCCGCAATGCTCGAGAGGCTGCCATTGGGGTTGGCTGGGTACTCAAGCCCTGAGTAACGCAGTGCCACCAGATTATTGTCCTCGAGATGCGCCAAGGTTACCGCGTCGCACAAGAAACGACCTTCACCATGCGCGATTGGGGTATCCAGACCATCCTCGAGACCAGCCAGCCAGAAACTGCTCGAGTTTTGGTTCGCCTCGAGTGTTACCCAACGGCACTCAAAATGACCCTGAGCGTTATAGGTCAAGGTTGAAGTTCTGGGTTCGACATGACCGGGCAGCACACCAGCTTTGACCAATGTTTGAAAACCATTGCAAATACCCAGCACGGGCTTACCACTGGCAACAAAATTCTCGAGTTGCTCGCCAAGGCGTTCGCGCAAAGCAAGCGCCCACATCACACCCGCGCCGAGGTCATCGCCATAAGAAAAACCACCGGGGACAATTAGAAGACCATAATCCTCGAGTTTGCGCGTCCCAGCAAAAAGCTGATTCAAATGCACGATTTCTGGGTTGCCACCGGCTAATTCTATGGCGAGGGCTGCATCGTGGTCTCGGTTTGTGCCGTTGGCATGAATGATGATTGTTTTGGTTTTTGTAGGGACAGACCCCTGTGTCTGTCTTGCCTTTGCTTCACGCAAGGGCGAGGGCGAGGCAAGCGACCCAAGCCCGCGAGCGACCACGCCCGTCAGGTGCGCGTTTGTGGTCAAGAGAGGTGCTGTTGTAGGGTCAAGAAGCCCCGCCCCTACGGTTGGAACAGGGGTTGGGGCGATTTCGTCACGCCATGCCATCTCGAGGACATCAATCGGACATTGAATGACTTCATCCATACCCCATAAAGCGTTAAATTCTGGTTCGGCAGTGACGATTCCAATTTGCGACAAGGCAATTCCAGCAAACAGTGCCTCGAGTTGGGTTTTATGGTCTGGGCGCACCTCGAGAATAATTCTGCCAGCCGTCTCACTAAATAAAATAAGCTGTTGCTCGAGATTATTGGCGACCTCGAGTAAATTCCATGAGACACCAAGTCGTCCTGATAGTGCCATTTCTGCTAGGGCAACCGCTAAACCGCCTTCGGAACAGTCATGAGCGCTTTGCACCCAACCGTTTTGAATTGCATTGTGCAAAGCACGGTAACGCTCAAGCGGTTTCTGCACAGGTTGTGGTACAGTTCCACCCTCGAGATTATGAATAATGGCATAATGACTTGCGCCCAGTTCATCTCGAGTTTCACCCAGCAGATAGACCAAGTTCCCCGCAGATTTCAAATCCATTGTGACAGTTTTTGTTGCGTCTGGTACAATTCCGATTGCACTGATTAAAAGCGTTCCTGGAATGGCATGTTTATTGCCATCCTCATCGGTATATTCATTATACAAACTGTCCTTGCCCGAAACAAACGGCGTGCCGTAAGCAAGCGCCGCGTCATAACAAGCACGAGAGGTCTCGAGCAGGCTGCCTAAGCGGTCTGGTAGGGTTGGATTGCCCCAACAAAAATTGTCAAGAATTGCAATTTGGTCTGGGTTCGCTCCGACACACACAGCATTTCGGACTGCTTCGTCTATTGCCGCCCACGTCATGGCATATGGGTCGGAAATTCCAAATTGCGGACAGATACCATTGGAAATCGCAATCGCTTTTTTGGACTTGCCGGGATTTGGCACGATGACTGCCGCATCTGAAGGTCCATGATGAGCAGCGCCAACCAACGGACGAATGGCAGTACCGCCCTTAATTTCATGGTCAAAAAGACGAATTATTTTTTCTCGAGAGCGGATGTTCGGGTGCGCCAAAAGGTTAAGCAAATCAATTTCAGGGTCAATTTCTCTAGGGTCGCGCTCGGTTAAGGGAGCAGTTACAGGAACAAGTACAGCAGCTTTTAATTGACGTTGTGGAATACCTTCATGGAGAAACTCGAGGTCAAGTTCACCAACGACTTTTTTATCGTGGGTTAAGACCAATCGTCTCGAGTCTGTGAATTCACCAAGGTTGACCAGTTCAACATCTTGCGAATCGCATAGGGCTTGTAAGCGCGGCAGGTTGGCACTGCAAACACTTAGCACCATGCGTTCTTGGGCTTCGGATAACCAGATTTCCCACGGACGCAGACCGGGGTATTTAAGCAATACTTTCTCGAGGCGAATGTATGCGCCCAAGTCCTTGCCCATTTCACCAACGGCACTGCTAAATCCACCCGCGCCACAATCGGTCATGGCGGTATACAGCCCTTCGGCTTTGGCACGAAGAATCACTTCCTGAGTTTGTTTTTCGGTAATCGGCTGCCCAATTTGCACACTGGTACTGGCAATTTCGGAAGTGCTACTGTCCATCTCGAGACTCGAGAAAGTCGCACCACGCAGACCATCCCGCCCAGTCCGCCCGCCAATCGCAATAATGTAGTCCCCAGCTTGTGCCTCGAGTGGCTTGGCATTTTTAACCGAGGCTGGCAGAATACCAACGCAACCACAATACACAAGTGGATTAGCGATATAACCATTGTGGTAAAAAACCGCTCCATTGACGGTTGGAATACCCATTTTGTTGCCGTAATCTTCGATACCACGCACCACGCCCTCTTGAATCCGACGCGGATGCAACACACCATCAGGCACGGACTCCTGCTCGAGGTTGCCAAAGCACAACACATCCATATTCGCAATTGGTTTTGCGCCGAGTGCCAGCACATCACGAATTACGCCACCGACACCGGTATTTGCCCCACCGAACGGCTCGAGGGCGCTTGGGTGATTATGGGTTTCGACTTTGACGGCAATATCAAAATCATCATCGAATTCGATAATCCCAGCGTTATCCACAAAGGCAGAGCGCACCCACGATTTATTTAAGTCTTTGGTTGCCTTGGCAATAAAAGTTTTCAGCAAGCCATCCACCACTTCGCCTGTATTGGTTTCAATCCGCGCCCGAAAAGTTTTATGGACACAATGCTCTGACCACGTTTGGGCAATCATCTCGAGTTCGACATCGGCGGCTGGGCGGTTTTCGCGTTCGTAATAGGCTTTGACGGCTTGCATCTCGAGTAAATCCAGTGCTAGGCGGCGTTCTTTGGACACCTCGAGCAGACGTGTATCGGTTGCGCCGCGCAAGTCGGTGTACTCGACTTCGGCGCTGGAAAGGTTCGCGTGTTCAACAAATGGCGGGGTGATTTCTTGGTTTAGGGTGAAGCGCTCGATAACTTCGTTGGCACGTTCGTGGGCTAAGACTGTTAGTTCCTCGAGCGATATATTTTGGGCATACTCAAAGCGCTCACCAGTGGCAGCCGCCTCAAGCGGGATACCTAAAATTTTTGCTGCCTCGAGTAAGCTATCGGCGGCTGAATCAGTTACGCCAGCTTGGAGGGTGACTTCAAAGAACTCCCCCACTCGCGCTTCTTGACCCCAAAGATGCACCTTACGGGCTTGGGTCGCTTCGCTCGAGTTTCCCCCTCGTTGAGGGGGGTTAGTTTTAACGGTAAATGCTTCGGTCACAGGGTCACAGAGGACTTCACGGCATAGGCGTTCAACAGATGATTGCTCGAGGTTTTGGGCTTTGACAAAATACAATCTCGAGCGGTTGACCTCGAGAACATGGTGATTACGGATTTCGATTCGATATATGGACATTTGATTTCTCCTCCAATGGATGTCTCGCTGGGCATCATTGATTGGCTGGCGGGTTTTTAGGATTAAATCCGAGCGTATTTAGATAAGAGGGAAAAACTTCCCAAGCTCCGAAAACATTGGCTTCTTCAGTGTTAAGTTTTGCGAGTAAACAAAAATTATAAATTGTTTGAGTATCCGAATGTTCTATGTCTATTTTTTCCAGAGCGAGAGAATAAATAAATGATTCTAGTGCCATTTGTGCTTCTCCAACCTCAAGCATAGATTGAACGTGTAACCTAGCATCTTGAGACATTTGTTTTGTATATTTTTCGCCGTCATTTTCTAAATACTGTTCAATTCTGCGAAATCGAATATGTGGATTTTCGAGAACTTTTCGAGTCGCTTCAATAATAATTTGATGTTCAGCTTCATGAACTCGAGATGCAAAAGACTCTAAGGTGTCGCCTTCTATGAACGGCACTTCTCGAGTCACAATTGGTTCTCCAGCATCTAATTCTGGAATCACATGATGCACCATACAACCCGACCTCGAGATTTTACCTTGTTGCCATGCTGCAAAAGCATCTTCGATGGCGTGAGCGCCAGCAAATTCGTTTGGTAAGGCAGGATGTAAGTTGATAATCCTACCTAAAAATGTTTGGCAAACCGCACCAGAATCAATGTGCATCCAACCCGCCAGCACAATTAAATCTGGGTTGTGTTGCTCGAGCATTTTAGCTAAATCTGTGTCGTATTCGGCTCGAGATTTACCAGCGTCTTTGTAGGGTTTTAGCGGAAAATACAGCGTAGGAATACCAGCGTTTTTTGCTCGCTCGAGACCAAATGCGGTTTTGCGATTTGAGACAACCAGCACAATTTCTGCCTCGAGTTGCCCATTTTGGGTGGCATCAATCAGGGCTTGGAGATTTGTGCCAGCGCCAGAAATCAGGACAGCGATTCGGGGTTTCATTCGTATTTCCGTTCAAACAAATTTGGGTAATTGGTCACAAATCCATTTGCATCTACGGTGATAACCGCCGTGAACTGACTTTCCAAACCTGTGAATTGGTATTCAAACTCGCTTAGTCGTTCATAACGTTGAAGAGCAGTTCTCACTGTTAGTTTTGGACATTGCACGAATAAAACATTGATGTCTGCGCTTTGTCCTATCTCGAGGTTCAAACGACGAATTGGTAAGGTATTCGTAAACGGGGTACAACTGATGTCCAAATCGGTACAATTCGTCCATTCTCCTTCGTCATTGCCATAGAAATCACCACGCGACCAGCAGTCCTTTTGGTCACGATAAAACTTGTGTTCTTCGCCATACGGTAAATGACCAATCCGAAAATTTATTACTTGCCATTGATGATTGAGCCAGATGCGATAATGCAACTTAAAGGCTTCTCCATTCTCAATTCCAATCACAATCGAATCAACAAAAAGAGCATCCTTTTCTTCATCAAAAATCAGTGCTTCAAAGCCACTCTGCATTTTGGGCTGCCAGTACAAATGCTGCATCTTTAAGACCTCTGTCCTTATCTTAATTCATCCACCAATTCAGCCGCTAAACCCACATACGAACTCGGACGCATCTCGAGAAGGCGCTTCTTATCAGTCTCTGGAATCTCGAGACTCGAGATAAAAGCTCGCATCGTGACAGCATCAACCTGTTCACCTCGGGTCAGGTCTTTCATGCGTTCGTATCCGTTTGGCACATTATATTTTCGCATTACGGTTTGGATTGGTTCGGCAAGCAGCATCCATTCATTCTCGAGGTCAGCCGCCATTTTGCTTGGGTTCACTTCGAGTTTTGCAATCCCAGCTTTGAGGCTCGAGAAGGCAATAACCATGTGCGCCAAGCCCACACCAATGTTACGCAGCGCACTCGAGTCGGATAAATCGCGTTGTAATCTCGAGACTTGTAGTTTACTTGCCAGATGCCCAAAAGTTGCGTTTGCCAAGCCAAGGTTGGCTTCGGCGTTTTCAAAATCTATTGGGTTGACTTTGTGCGGCATGGTACTGCTGCCGATTTCGCCAGCAGAGGTTTTTTGCTTAAAATACCCGAGCGAAATGTATTGCCAAATGTCTTGGGCAAAACCAAGCGCAATTTGATTAAAACGCATTAAAGTATGAAACGTCTCGGCAATAAAATCATGGGATTCAATTTGTGTGGTTAGAGGATTATAGGTCAAACCCAAACTATTCACAAATTCTCGAGCCAAACCACGCCAATCAGCATCTGGATAAGCGCTGGTGTGAGCATTAAAATTCCCCACTGCTCCAGCAAATTTACCAAGAAATTCTTGAGTCTCGAGTTGCTTGTACTGGCGTTGCCAACGGTACACAAAGACCGCCATTTCCTTACCAAGCGTGGTTGGGCTGGCAGGTTGCCCATGGGTTCGCGCCATCATTGGAAGGCTTTTATACAGTTCAGACAAGCTCGAGACAAGTTGCATCACCTCAAGCAAAAGCGGTTGCACCTGTAATTTTAGTGCATCATGCAACATCATTGCGTAAGCCAGATTATTAATGTCTTCGGAAGTACAGGCAAAATGTACAAATTCTCCAACATCCTCGAGCGTTGTAGCTTTCAGTTTTTCGCGGATAAAATACTCCACAGCTTTAACATCATGCCGTGTGGTTCGCTCGATTTCCTTGATTCGTTCGGCATCTGTGACCGAGAAACTTGCTTTGAAATTCTCGAGTAAGCCAACTTCATCTACTGTTAAAACGCGAATACACTCGAGCTTAGATTCACATAAGAATTCTAGCCACTCGAGTTCTACAATCACACGATACTTCATCAAGGCAAATTCAGAGACATAATCCTCAAGCGGCTGCGTGACCCTTGCATACCGCCCATCTATCGGGGAAATACTTTTGATACTCATTGCAACACCACACTTTCGGCTACTCGAGCAGTAATTTCACCAATTAAAAACACATCATCGCCCAGAATCTCGAGGGCTGGCTCGAGTTGATTTTTTGGAATCACAATCGTCATCCCAATACCCATATTAAAGGCGTGATAAGAATCGTATTCGGATAATTTTGCACGCTCGAGAATCAGCTTGAAGATACTCGGGATGCGCCACGTACCGCGTTTTATCCAAGCTGCTTTGTCTTTTGGCAAGGTGCGCGGGATGTTGTCCCAGAGTCCGCCGCCAGTGATGTGCGCCAAGGCACGAATATCAATGCCTTCGTCTTGGAGCGCATTAATGTGGTCTAAGTACGAACGGTGTGGGAACAGCAGCGCTTCACCGATGGTCATACTCTCTAAATCGGCTCGAGGTTTAGTCCAACTTAATCCAGCTAGGGTTTTTCGTGCAAGGCTGTAGCCGTTGGTGTGCAGCCCACTCGAGGGCAGCCCCAGAATGCAATCGCCTATTGTAACTCGAGTCCCATCTATCAGTTGTCCATGCTCGAGAGCGCCAACCATTGTGCCAGCCACATCAGATTCGCCAGTTTTATAAACACCCGGCATCTCGGCAGTCTCGCCACCAAGGATTATACAATTGGCTGCCCGACAAGCCTCTGCCATGCTCGAGACGATGGTGGCGACCCACTCAGCTTTAAGGGTATTAGCGGCAATATAATCTAAGAAAAAAAGTGGTTTTGCGCCTTGTACCAAAATATCGTTAATTCCGTGATTAACAATATCTGCGCCAATTCCAGACCAATTGCCCATTTTAGCCGCAACCATTGTTTTTGTGCCGACCCCATCGGTACTGGCAACCAAAAGCGGACGTTCCATACTTTTTAAGTCTGAAATGTCAAGAACCCCACCAAAAGCCCCAACCCCAGCCACTACTCGAGCATCATGAGTAGAACGCACTGCATCCTGCATGAGCGCCACGGCTCTAGTTCCTTCGGCAATGTTCACCCCAGCCCCCGCATAAGCGCCTCTCTCCTGTTCTTTGGGGGAAAAAGTCTGTCCAATATCGGTACGGAAATGTGCATCCACAAACGAAATTTGTTTAACCCCGGAATACGCGGTGTGCAGTGCCTCCTCGAGATTAGCTCCTGTGGCACTGACACTCAGCACCCGTCCACCGCTCGAGATAATTTTTCCAGCCTCTAGTTTTGTCCCTGCATGAAAAACCAACACATCGTTTGGCACATTCTCGAGTCCGAGTATCTCCTTGCCTGTGGCGTATGTTAGCGGGTAGCCGCCGCTTGCCATGACGACCGTAGCACAACTTTTATTTTTCCAAACTAGCTCGAGCTTACTTAAATTCCCATCAATGCAAGCCTCGATAATCTCGAGTAAATCCGTCTCGAGCAGTGGCAGCAGCACTTGGGTTTCTGGGTCGCCAAACCGTGCATTGAACTCGAGAACACGAATGCCATTTTCGGTCAGCATAATGCCAGGGTACAGCACCCCTTTGAATGGTTCACCACGGACTGCCATTGCCTCAAGAATTGGCTGTACGACCCTGACTCGTATGGTCTCGAGCATTGCAGCGCTGATGTCTGGGGCTGGAGCGTATGCGCCCATGCCACCCGTATTTAAGCCATTATCGCCATTCAAAGCGCGTTTATGGTCCCGAGCAGGTGGCATCATTCGAGCAGTTGTGCCATCGCAAAAACACAAAGTGCTGACTTCGCGTCCAAAAAGCCGTTCTTCGATGATTACGGTTTGTCCAGCCATCCCAAAAGCCCCAGAAAACATTTGCTCGAGGGCAGCTTCGGCTTCTGGCAGATTATCGCAAATTAGTACGCCTTTGCCGAGTGCCAGACCATCGGCTTTAATCACAAAGCCTTCGGTGGTAAATGGATTGTCACGCACGACCTGTAAGCCATCCTCAAGATTGGTGCAGACCGCAAAATCGGCAGTTGGTACATCGCAAGCTCGCATCATGGTTTTGGCAAAACCTTTGCTCCACTCGAGTTTAGAAGCTGCCTTTGAAGCCCCAAAAATACGCCGCCCTTTTGCCTCGAATGCGTCTACAATGCCGGCTGCCAGTGGGTCGTCTGGTCCAATAATCGTTAAATCTATCTGGTTGGAAACCGCAAACTCGAGCAGGGCTGGAATATCTGTTGTTCTGATTGGCACATTCTCGAGCCGAGGGTCTAAATCTGTGCCACCATTTCCGGGGGCTACAAAAACTTTTGTAACTCGAGGACTTTGTAGGATTTTCCATGCAATCGCGTGTTCGCGTCCACCAGCACCAACAATTAAGATATTCATTATTTAACCCCAAACCGTAGGGGCGGGGCTTGCCTCGCCCAACCCTGCGAATGCCTCATTCACACGCCCTCGAAAACATTTTTGTCTCGAGTTTCTTCAAATAACCATTCTGGTATTTTCAGTGGGTACTTGCCCGTCATACAAGCATAGCAATGCCCTGTATCCTCGAGTGGTGTGTCGTTGTTGCTAATCGCGGCACGCAATCCTTCTTCGGATATGTACGCTAGGCTGTCCGCGCCAATATGAATGCGGATTTCCTCGAGACTGCGGTTATGGGCAATTAATTGCGCTCTGGTTGCCATGTCAACACCCATGAAGCACGGGTGACGTATGGGTGGGCAAGCAACGCGCAGGTGTACCTCGAGCGCTCCTGCATCGCGCAGGAGTTTAACCAGTGGTCCTGAAGTCGTGCCGCGCACAATGCTGTCGTCTATCAGTACAACGCGTTTTCCCTCGAGATTGCTGCGTAATGGATTGTATTTTAGCTGCATTCCAATTTCGCGCAAACTCTGGTCTGGGGTGATAAATGTTCGTCCGATGTACCTGTTTTTAATCAGTCCTTCGGTGTATGGAATGCCGCTTTCTAAACTGTACCCAATGCCGTGTGGTGTGGCGCTGTCTGGTACGGCAACGACAATATCGGCTTGTACGGGCGCTTCTCGAGCCAACCGTCTGCCAATGCGTTGGCGCACATCATGGACGACATTGCCCTCGAGGTTGGTGTCTGGGCGGGAAAAGTAAACGTATTCAAAGCTGCACATCGCTAATTGCTTGTTATGCTCGAGGCGGAGACTGGTCACGCCGCGCTTATCTATGCGGATGATTTCGCCTGGTTCGATGTCGCGGATAAATTCTGCACCGATGGTGTTTAAGGCGCAACTTTCAGAGGCGAAAACCCAGCCATCCGTGCCGAGTTTACCAAGGCAAAGTGGGCGCAGTCCTTGCGGGTCTCGGACACCATAAATCGCATCTTTGGTCAGTACGCCAAGGGTGTACGCGCCTTCTGCCTCGAGCATGAAGCTAATCAGTTGCGATTGCCAAAAATCCACGTCTTTGATATGGACACTCGAGCCGTCTTGGGTTTTGACTCGAGCCGTTTCAAAGCCCGATAACTGCGTTGGTACTGCCAGCATATAAGTTAAAACTTCGGAGTCCGAGGTGCTGCTTAAACCGCCACCGCGCTCGAGCAGACGTTTACGCAAGGTGTGAGCATTGGTCAGGTTGCCGTTGTGGGCTACTGATAACGGACCGTGTAGCGTCTCAATTAAATAGGGCTGAGCATTCTTGACATGACTCGAGCCTGTGGTGCTGTAGCGGGTATGTCCGATAGCGTGTGTGCCTTGGAGCATCTTCAGGTGTTCTTCCTTAAAAACTTGGCTGACCAAGCCCATATCCTTATGGATTTTAGCAGTTTGTCCGTCGGAGCTAACAATTCCAGCGCTTTCTTGCCCTCGGTGTTGCAGGGCGTACAACGCAAAAAAAGTGACTCGAGGCACATCGCGGGTTGGGGCGTAAATGGCAAAGACACCGCATTCCTCGTGTGGTTTATCAGATAAATTGTTCATTCGTGAAGCTCCGAAATAGTAGGTTCAAACACGTTTTACCAGTGTTGCAAAAAAACTCGGGATGGTCAAGGCAGTTTGCACTCGAGTTTGCACTTTGCACCCAGTCTATTTATGCTTGGCACATGAGCATCGAAGGTTCTGGCGGTTTACACATTATTATTACAGGTGCTTCTAGCGGCATTGGCGAGGCAACGGCTCGAGTTTTGGCGGGGGCTGGGCATCGGCTGGTGCTGGCAGCGAGGCGTGAGGATGTTCTCGAGAAACTGGTGTCAGAACTCAATCCGTCGGGCAAACGCATTATCGGTGTGCCGTGCGATGTCCGCGACCAAGCCGATTTAGAACGCCTCGTGACTCGAGCGCGGGCAACTTTTGGAGCGGTGCAGGTGGTCTTTAACAATGCTGGCATGGGTTCGGCTGGGCAGTCGTGGTGGTATCGCTCACCCAAGGAAATCACGGCGATGTTTGAAACCAATTTACTTGCGCCTTACTGGTTGTCGCAGTTGGTACTGCCCGAGATGTTGTCTGAAAAAAATGGGCATATTATCAACATGGGCAGCATTCAGGGGATGATTGCCATCTCAAGTTCCTACGGCGCAAGTAAATTTGGTCTGCGTGGCATGAGCATTTCCTTAAACCGTGAGTTGCACGGCACGGGGGTTCATGCCTCCTTAATTTCAGCTGGCTTTGTGAAAACCCCTTGGACCGAAAAAGGCGGCAAGCGCCCACTGCCGATGGTCAGCCCAGAAGTGATTGCCCAAGCCGTCTTGCGCTTACTCGAGCATCCTCGAGCCGAGGTGGTTGTACCCAGTTGGTATCGTCCATTGGTCTGGCTTGAGCGGATGTTTCCAGCCATTGGCGATTATGTGGTACAAAATTCTTGGAAACGCGAAAAGTAATTTATCGCACCAGAACACGATTATTTACCTCAGTGTGAAAAATCGCACATTTTTACGGATGTTACTAACCTTTGGTATAGTCTACAAAACACCCTCCGAGACGTTGCAAATTCGCTCTAAACCTGTTAAAATCCTTGCTGAGCATGGGAAGTGGCTCGAGGTACGAAAATATCGTGTCCTCAAAGCCATAATAAAAAAAATGCTCAGGGAGAAATACTATGGCAAAGAAAGTAGTTAAAAAAACCATCACCAAGTCCGACCTGATTGACATTCTGGCAGAAAAAACCGCCAGCAAGAAAAAAGATGTCAAAGCCATGATTGACGCTTTTATTGGCGAAGTCAGTGGCGCACTCGATAAGGGCAGCAAAGTTCAAATCACGGGTTTTGGTACATTTGAAGTCCGTAGCCGCAAAGCCCGTACCGGTGTAAAGCCAGGTACCAAAACCAAAATCAAGATTCCAGCCAGCAAGTACCCAGCCTTTAAGCCCGGCAAAGCCCTCAAAGACAACGTTAAAAAGTAAACCAAATGTAAAGGGGCGCGGCTTAGGCTGCGCCTTATTTTATGGCGACCCTTTTCTTAAAACCAAACTTAAAAATTCGGGCGGCTGTACCTACCCTGACAAGTGTTTTGCTGCGAAGTCTACCCGCTATATACCGCTTAAATACACTGCCGAGTCTGGCTCGGGAAAAACAATTTGCTGTTTTACAAAGCAGTGCCAAAACAATTGCTCGAGCTTTAGATTTACACATCCAGATGGTTGGCTTGGAGCATTTACCAAAAGAGCCTTGTGTGATTGCACCTTTGCACGAGGGCTTACTGGATGTTTTGGCATTGCTGCATTTGCCTTTGCCAATGTGTTTTGCAACTCGAGGCGAGTTATTTGATTGGCAATGGATTGGAAAAATCATCAAAGCCACCCAAAGTATTGAAGTCAACCCAGAGCAAGGCAGCTCGAGTTATCGTCGTTTACTGCGTTTAGCAAAAGAAGTTTTTGAGCGCCAAGAACATCTGGTGTTGTTTCCTCAAGGCAGTATTTGCGGCATCGAAACAGCTTTTCAAAAAGGTGCATTTACTTTGGCAAAAGCCTTTGATGTGCCAATTTTACCGATTGTATTGGCGGGTTCGCACCGCGTTTGGGATCATCCATTCAGCCCCGATTTACAAACCCACCAGACTGTTTTTATGCAAATTCTCGAGCCAATTCGTAAGCCAGACCCGATAGCCTTGCAACGCCAAATGAAAGCTGTCGCACTGCAACAGCCTATTTTGCCTCGGCGTTACCAACCACAACTTGATGGCTACTGGGATGGTTATGTCTTTGGTATTGACCCCGATTTTCCTACAACCTACGAGGATGTGCTAACCCACCGCCAAAAAGCGGGTTTCCAGCCCAACGGCTCAGTCTCCTAGACAGACAATCATTGGAGTCTCGAGTCCACTGGCTTCAAGTGCCGCATTGACTTCTATTAAACCCACCGCCCGTAATTCCTCAAGCACTTCTTGTGGCGAACGCAAATCGTTTTGCAGCACATAGTCCTCGCTAAATGCCCCAAGCCAAGCACTGGGGGTTTCAAAACGCAATGCCAAACCAACCTCGAGTTTGCGTTTTATGCGTTCTAATTCGCTTTCTCGAATACCGTCTTCTTTGGCTCGAGTTAGCTCCTGCCCGAGCCGCTCGAGGCATTGCTCGGTGTGTTCGGGGCGGCATTCAAGCGAGCCATAAAATGCCCCAAGCTCGCTATGACCTTCGTGTTCTAAACTGGCAGACACCGCCGTTCCATCGTCTACCAAAGCCCAAGCAAGCCTTGAATTTTCAGAATCACCAATAATCCTAGCAGCAATTGCGGCGGGTAACTCGAGTTGGTCGGCAGCCGCAAAACCTTTGGCAATCAGACTGACGTGCGTGTGGGTACTGTCGTGCTGAACCCGCACCAAACCGTGCTGTGGCGAGAAATCTGGACTGTGCCGACGATTGCGCTGCCCTTGAGGTAAAAGCTGACTAAACTCGGCTGCATCCTCGAGTAAACGCTGCCAATCAAAAACACCACAAACCGCCAAAACCATATTGCTGGTGCTGTAATACTGCTCTAAATGGCTTTGCAAATCGGCTTTTGTCTGGCTCGAGAGACTGGCTTTTGTGCCAATAACTGGTCTACCGAGCGGATGCCCAAGAAAATACTGAGCGGCGCTGGTTTCGAGGGCGATGCTCATCGGGTCGTCGCGGTACAATTCAATTTCCTCGAGAATCACTTGCCGCTCGAGGTCAAGGTCTGCCACATCCAAACGTGGCTGCATCATACCCAGCAGCAACTCGGTCAAACGCGATTGGGTCTGTGGCAAGCCAGAAGCCGTATAGGTTGTGGTTTCGTGCGAAGTAAACGCATTGGCATGAGCGCCGATGGCATCAAAGGCTGAAGATAACTCGAGGGCTGAATAGGTGGCTGAACCCTTAAATAGCATATGCTCGAGAAAATGGGCTGCTCCCAAATTTTGGTCATCTCGAGCGCCGACACGCACCACCAACGCCATTGCCACACTTCGGGCGGCGGGCATCGGTTGGGCGATTATCTCGAGTCCGTTGGGCAATTGGGCAGAAAAAGGCTTCATGAATCCAAACCTAATACAAAAATTCGCAACGCCTTAAAGTCCAACTGCTCAAGCCACGCATTGACCGCTTCTAATGTTACTGCTTTGAGTCCCGCTTGGACTTCCTCGAGTCCACGCACTCGCCCCAAAAGCTGAGTATCCCGCAACAAAGCTGCGGCTCTTGCGCCTATGCTTTCTAAGCTCATGGCAAGCCCAGTTTCGATGCCCACGGCTGCCCTGTTGAATTCTTCGGCAGTAATTCCAGTCCGCCAGCGCTCGAGTTCTTGGACAATGACTGCAATTGTTTCAGCAGTACGACTTGGCGTACAACTAGCAAAAACCTCGAGTGTCCCAGCACCACGCATAAAACTGCTGCCAGCGTGAATGCCATAAACCAAGCCACGCTGCTCACGGACTTCGTTAAACAAACGATTTGAATTGCCACCGCCCAAAATCTCGAGCGCAAAACGCGATTCGTAGTAGCCACTTTGGGCAAACCCCACCAGTGGCATCATCATCCCAATCTGGGTTTGGGCGGTTTCTCGAGCCTCAAAAGTGGTGAATGGCGGATTCCATTTCACTTCTGGAGATGGCAAGGCAATACCACACCAATTCCCAAAAAGTCGTTGCACCAACTCGAGCAAACCAGCCCACTCGACTGCACCACTGACTGCCAAAATCGCGCCAATTGGGGTACAGCGCTTTTGGTAATCGGCTCGCACCAAATCTGGGGTGAGGCTTGCGAAACCTGCTTTGTTGCCATACGGACTGCGACCATGTGGGCTGACCAAGGCGGCATTCCACAAGCGGGCATAAAGCAGTTCGTCGGGAGAATCTTCTAAGCCCTCGAGTGCCGCCACTGCCAACTCGAGGCTGGGTGCAAAACCTTCTGTGTCTAGCCTTGGGTGCAAAACCCAATCGGACAGCAACTCGAGGCTGAGCGCCGCATCCTTGGCTAAACAAGTCACGCTCCATGCCATCCCCTCGAGTCCAACTTCACTGCCCCGAATCGCCCCGAGGTCATCCCACGCATCCTCAAAAGCCCTTGCGTTGCGTCTTCCAGCCCCACGCCGCAGCCACTCCTCGAGTAAACTGCTGCTACCCGCCATGGGTTCGGTCAATGCGCCACACGGCACAGATAGCTCAAAACAAATCAGTTCAGAAGTAGCGACTGGCTCGAGGAGTAGCGAAAGCCCATTCTCGAGCTTTGTTTGAAGAATCATTGGGGGCATTCTAACGCGCTGATAAGTAAGAAGCCTATTTGACTGCCCCTTCTAAGCCGCGCATAAATAAGCGCTGCGCTGCCACAAAGACAATCAAAACCGGAAGCATCATAATCATTGCGCCAGCCGCTACATTGAATGAATCATGATTAAACTGCCCTTTGAGTTTGAGCATCGCCACCGATAATGGCTGCAAGTTATCCGCCCCAAGCAGTGCCACACTGGGCCAGAAATACGAATTCCAAGTGTTGACCAAAGTAAAAATCCCAAGCGCGGTTAGGGCTGGGCGAGAGAGTGGAATCATGATACGCCACAAAATCTGAAACTCGGTTGCGCCATCTATTCGGGCTGCCTCGAGCAACGAGTCTGGCACTGCCATATAGGTCTGACGCATGATAAAAATTCCAAAAGCGGTGGCGATGGTTGGAATCACCACGCCCCAATATGTGCCAAGTAAACCAATTTTATTTAAGGTTAAAACATTGACAATAAAGTTGGTCTCGCTGGGTAAAACCAAGGTTGCCAGCATTGCGCCAAAAATCAAGTCGCGCCCAACAAAACTCATTTTAGAAAGCGGATAAGCTGCCATTGCCGAAACCAGCAGTGTGCCAATAACAGTCAAGCCCGAAATTACCAGCGAATTAAACAAATATTTCTCGAGTCCAAAAACACGGTAGACCTCGAGAAAATTATTAAAGGTGATGGCTTTAGGAAATAAGGATTGTGGAAAGTCAAAAATCGAAACGCCACTCACAACCGTTTTATCGGTGATACTGATTGCCAATGTCCAAAGAAACGGAAAAACCGCAAATAAACCAATCAATATCAGCAGTAAATAATTCAAGGCTTGATTGAAAATTTTAAGCGGCATGGCTCGAGTTTTCATGTTTTTGCCTCACGCTTGGGTGGGTCTTCTCGAGTTATCCGAAAATTGAGGTACGACAACCCAAAGCCGACAATCGCTAACAATAACCCCGCCGCACTGGCAACCCCATAATTAAAATCTAAGCCAAACGATTTTTGGTAGACATACATTAAAACCGTGTAAGTGCTGTTTAAGGGTCCGCCATTGGTAAAAACCAGAATTTCCTCGAGAACCCGAATGGCAGCGAGGCTCGAGAGCAAACTGCACAGTAAAATTGTTGGGCGCATGAGCGGCACAGTGATTTTCCAGAAGCGCTGCCACGCATTTGCCCCGTCCAAAAGCGCGGCTTCCTCGAGTTCAGATGGAATACTTTGTAAGCCACCCAAGTACAAAACCATGTAGTAGCCAAAACCACGCCAGAATGTGACCAGCATAATTGCCCAGAGGGCGGTGTTCGGGTTGAGTAACCAACCAAAAGTGCCGTTTGGGTCTATAATCTTAAAAAACTCGAGCAGATAATTTAGTAAGCCGTCGCGGGTGTAAACCCAGTCCCACATCACGGCGGCTAAGGTAATCGAAGTGATGACTGGAATATAATAAGCAGCCCGAAACAAGGCAATTCCGGGAATTTGCCGATTGACCAGCACTGCTATACCCAAACTGGCGATTTGTAAAATTGGTACGATAATTAGGTATTTGAGGCTGTTGATTAAGCCAATACGGAAGAGTTCGTCGGAAATAACCGTTTTGAAGTTCTCGAGACCGACCCATTTGGGTGGTGTGTTGCTGCCTAAATTGGCGGCGGTGTACTCGGTAAAACCAAGGTAAGAGCCGTACAAAACTGGATAAAAAGTAAAGACCGCCATCAGTGCCAAAGCTGGCAGCAGCAGTAAATAGGCGGTCAACGTGTTGGCGGATTTGGATTTCATTTGTGGATTCTCGTTTTTATTTGGCTCGAGGTGTAGGGAAGTTCGTAGGGGCGACGGAGCTTGAGGCGACGGGGGTCGCCCTTTTGGCTATTGGGTGTAGGGAGTTCGTAGGAAAAACGTAAGCTCTATCTTGACCACATACGCGCACCTGACGGGCGTGTGGTCGCCTACAAACTCCCCCCGCCTGCGGCGACCCCCTCGAGTGAGGGGGTTTAAGAATTTGGCTTGATTTATTTGGCGTTGGCGTTCCAAAAGGTTACGGCATCGTTTAGTGCTTGGCGGGCTGTTTTTGCACCTAAGAATGCGGCTTCGATGTTGTCGTTAAAGTTCTTATAGACATTATCGGTGTTCTTGGGTGGACTCCAGCCGGGCGTAATAAAGCGCCCCGTGCCACTGACTAAGGAAGTCGCCACATCGAGGGCATCGTTTGGATTGGCGGCTTTCAGGTCTGGGTCGGTCTCTGCGCCTTTGGTGGTTGGCACGATACCAGCCAGTTTGGCAAATTGGACTTGGGCTTTGTTGTTGGTCATAAACATCGCAAACAAAGCAGCTTCTTTTTGGTTTTTACCAGCTTTTGGAATCACCAAGCTCATGCTGCCGCCGGTTTGTACCCCACCCGCGCCAAGTGGGGCTGGAACGACTTTGGTTTTGCTGTAGATGTCCTTGTTGGCATCCTTGACCCGCACAAGGGCTTGTGCGCCACCAACGATAAAGGCGCTCTTGCCTTGGCTGTAGTATTCGTTGTTCAGTTGGAAGGCTTCTTTACGCAACAGGTCTTGCGGGATAAAGTCGCCTTTCATCAGGTCAATAAATTTTTGCAACAAAGCAGTGTGCTTGGCGGTGTTGAAAGCAGCCTTGCCGCCAGCAAAGAGTGGCAGTCCCTCGAGATAAAATTGCCCTAGGAAGCTCGCGCCGTTGGGGTCTTTAATCGGTGGCAACCAACCATATGAACCGGTGCGTTGCTTGATGATTTTTGAAGCCGTCAAGAGTTCGGAAATGGTCTTGGGAACTTTTGAGATACCGGCTTTTTTCATGATTTCGGTGTTGTACGCCATCACCCCTTGGTCAGTCCAGCCATACCACGGGTAGCCATAGTTTTTGCCATCTATCACAAACATACTCAGGGTATTGTTCCAGAACTGGGCTTGGAGTTGGCTCATCGTGGTCAGGTCGTTGATGGGTGCAAGCAGACCGTTTTGGGCGGCGGCGGCGGTTGCATCCTGCCATAAATTGACCACATCTGGGCTTTTGCCAAGGGCAATTGCAGCTTGGAGGTCGCGCTCCATGGTGTCTTGCTTATCTACCAATTTGACTTCGATGTTTGGATTGGCTTTCTGGAATTCGTTAATCACACCTTGTAGGTATGGGTCGAACTTTGGCGATAAATACCAAGACCAAAACTCGAGCGAGACTTTATTTTGAGCTAAGGCAGCCATGCCTAATGCACCAAAGGCACTTGCGAGTAAAATCCAACGCTTTTTCATATATCCTCCTGCGACTCGAGCCCTATGGCTCGTTGTGGCTAATTGTTTGGACTTGCTCGAGTTGAACGCCAACCTCGGCTAAGTGGGTTGACCAACTTGGACTCAGGCGTTCGTCAGTAATGATGTGCTGTACACTCTGTAAACCAGCAATATGGTGTGGCGCAACCTGACCGAATTTGGTGGTGTCTGAAAGCATAAAACGCTGTGTGGCTCGAGTCAACATTTTGCGGTTAATCGAGGCTTCGCTGGTTTCGTAAGTCGTAAAACCGTGGTCTTGGTGAATCGCATTGGCGCTCATAAAAAGTTGGTCAAACCAGAGTCGGTCTAAAGTTTCTTCGGCATACATTCCGACCGTGGCGAGGTTTTCGGTGCGGATATGTCCGCCCACAAACAGCAATTGCACTTCGGGGACACCAAACAGTTCTTGGGCAGCCGCAAAACTGTTGGTGGTTAAATTTAAGCGAATTGGGTGTAAGCGTAAACGCCGCGCCAATTGTAAGGCAGTGGTACTCGAGTCTAAAAAAATGCTGCTGTCGGGGCGCAAGTGCTTATAGGCAGCTTCGGCAATGGCACGTTTGTACGCCACCTGACGGTGTTCACGTTGCCGAAAACCAACTTCTACGCCGCTCGAGTCGGCTAGTTTTGCCCCGCCATGGGTTCGCACCACCACACCGCCAGTCTCGAGTTTCTCGAGGTCACGGCGAATCGTGGCAAGCGAAGAACCCGTATGCCCAACCAGAGTCTGGACACTTGAGTGACCGTTCTGGTACAGGTATTGGCGAATTTTATCAAGTCGTTGCTCGAGCATGAAATCCTTTGGTTCTCGGGGTTTGAATCCCGAAAACATGAAAAGCAATCAAATAATTTTACATTTCTATTTCTTTCAATCAAGATAACACATCAATCGCTCAAAAGCAATCAAAGTTTTGATAACTATTCTCGAGTTCATATTTTTTATACAAATGCTAAACTGGTACTTCTGATGAAATCGGCACTGGAGCGAGTTGCTTTGCAATCTCAAAAAATTCAGCATACTGGCAAAGTATTTTGTGTGGCATTCAGCCCCGACGAAAATTTAGCAACAGGCGGCGAGGATGGCACTGTACGCCTCTGGAATTTACAAAATGGAACTGTCCGTATATTTCAAATTCGCAATTCGCCAGAGCTTTATTGTGATGTATTAAGTATCGCGGTATCACCAGATGGTCGGTTTATTTTGGCTGGAACAAGCGATAACTTGGCATTTTTATACCCAACCTCAAACAAAAAACCTTGGTACTTAGCAACTTCACTGTCCCCAAAACGAGCGGTTGCTTTCAGCCCCGATGGAACTTTATTTGCGTTAGCTTGTGAAATGACGGCTCAACGCCCTGGAATCATCGAAGTTTTTGAGACCAGCAGCCAAAAAAAACGGTGGCAATTGCTTCATTTACACCATGTCACCGCCTTGGCATTTGATCCAACCCAAAAACGATTGGCTTCAGGTAGCCACGACAAAACGGTGCGAATTTGGGGCTTGGTCAGCGGTACACAACAGCACCAACTTGAATTGGCATTTATCATCAATAGCCTCGCCTACAGTCCCGACGGAACAACCCTAGCGATTGCAGGTCAGTCCAGTGGTTTACAACTGCGCCATGCCTCGAGTTATCAAATTATTCGGCTACTGAGTGTTGATGCAAATGCCATTTATCAGGTTAAATACAGTCCAAACAATCAATTTATTGGCGTGATTACCAGCCACAACAGCCTGCAAATTTGGGAAACGACCAATTACACCCAAGTGCTAGAGGTAGAAGCCACGACCTTTGATTTTTCGCCAAACAGCAAAACCATCGCCATCTCAAGCCCGGACCGCAGCACTCGGATTTTAGAAATTACAACAGCCATTGTGCAGCAACAAAAAACCCTGCACTCGAGTTATATCAGCCGATTTGCCGTATCTCGAGATGGAACAAAAGTAGTCACGGCAGGACATGACCACACCGCCCGAATTTGGGACAGCCAAAGCCAGCAAGAATTATCTATCCTCAATGGTCACACAGACAGCCTGTACTGGGCTACTTTTAGCCCAGACGGGCAATTTATTGCCACCGCCAGCCGTGACCAAACAATCCGAATTTGGACGGTCAGCACTGGACTACAGCATTTACAAATTGAACATCCCTCGAGTGATGTAGCACAACACATCAGTTGCCTAACCTATAACTCGGATGGAACAACCCTTGTGAGTAGCAATGGCGACCTTTACTTTTGGAATCCTGCAACTGGCAAGCTTAACAGCCAAATCAACCAACTTGTGATTACAGGAATTGCTTTTCACCCAAATAGGAAGCAATTTTGGAGCTACTCCAGCCTAACAGGCTCGGTAAGATGCTGGGAAGTTGGCAGCCAAACACCTATTTGGTCAGCTAATTATTCAGGTCGCATCACCAGCTTGGGCATCAATCCAACCGGTGACTTGTGCGCTTTAGGAACAAACAACAGCCTTATTATTTGCGACAGCGCAAACGGTCAAATCAGACAGCAACTCGAGCTACAAGGGCAAATTATTGGACTTCATTTTAGCCCAGACGCAAAATACTTAGCTGCCGCCACATTTGATGGGACAATCCAAGTCTGGGATACCACCGACCACAAAGTCCATTTGCGCTTCTATACGCCTTTTAATCCAGACTACACCATTTGTTTTAGCCCAGATGCAACCCGCCTTTACGCTGGCAGTTCTGATGGTGTCCGTATCTATGCCACACCAGAATATGCACCTGTGTTTCAAAACCCGAATTTTCTCGAGCAACTTTGGGATGAGCTAACAACAGATGAAAAGTTTTAAGGCATCAACACCGAAACCGCTTCGGGCAGCACTTGTACTTCTTGATTCAACTTCGAGTATTCCCAAGTGATTTTATCCACCAACGAATACCACGCCCAGCAAAAAGTTCATCAGCAAAACGCGGAATGATATGTAGGTGCGCTATTGGCACGTGCTGCCCAGCAACAGGTAAGACGTTCCAACCGACATTAAATCCATTGGGGCGTAGTTCTGTCTCGAGTAAGGCTTTGGCTAGAAGCAGCAATTCATAACTGGCGTTCCATTCGTCTTGGGTTAAATCAAAAACCGTTTCACGCAGGGTTTTTGGGATAATCATACCGCCCGCTTCGGCTTCATGCTCGAGGTAAAAACAAGATTCATTCTCGAGCCGAATTTGCCCACGCATCAGGCTCGAGCCATAACGTAAACCATTTAATTCTGGGTTCTCGAGGTAATGTTGGTACTCGAATTGCTTTTTTTCAAGAATGCTCATTGAATGTAGTCATCCCAGAATGGCGTGTTTTGTCCCAATGGATAGATTAAGGTGATTAAAAGAAATTCGTCTCGGATAACATAAAGAATCCCATATGGAAAACGCTTAAATAAGCGCCTACGGACTCTTTTTCGGTAGCCGACTACAGGAGCAGATTCTGGAAATGTTAGCAGCTGACCGACCAACTCCGAGAGTTCTTGGCGGAAGGCTTCGGCTCGGTCTGGATTTCGGGCTTCAAGTTGCCATTCGATTTCTAGGATTTTCTCAAGCGCCAATTCCGAGTAGACTTCATGAAGTAATTCGTTCGGCACGCCGTTTCCTTAGTTCATCTAAAGTAAAAGTTTTCATTTTTCCTAAGTCAATTAAATCCACAATTTGTTCGGCTTCTTCAACCCAAAAAGCCTCGAGTTCTATGTCTGTCAGTGTATGTTTAATATGGTTCATCAATGCCACTCGTTCTGGCACAGGTAACTTTTCCACCTGATGTTGTAATTCTAAGAAACTCATCGCAACATTGTGCCACGTTTTTATCTTTTTTTGAAGACTTGGTTCTATCATTAGGTCTGCTTGGTTTCTGGCAGAAAACACGGCTTTTAAGGCATAAAAACCGAAACCGCTTCGGGCAGCACCTCGATTTCAAAAACCCGTGCCGCCTCGAGCATTTCGCCGTCCACATGGGCTGGCATCGTATCGCGCCACTCGAGCCTGATTTTTTTGGCTTGGATAACTTTAACCTGAGGGTGTCCAAGGTGTTTACCTTGGGCTAATTTGGGCAGAATTCCAAGCGTCCCAAGCCGGTTAAAACGCCCGCCAATCACAATCTCGAGTAAACCATCCGAGCCGTTGCCATTGGGGTTAATTTTTAAGCCACCACCATAGCCTTTTAAGTTCATGACCGCCACCAACAGCGCTGCGTCATCGTGAACCAAAATTTCGTCAGCAAAAACTTTGACTGGGCGCGGCTCGAGGGCGCTCAGTTCTTGAATAATCGCCATCAGGTAGCGCAGACTGCCGGGCAGATTTTTTGGCGTAGTCCTGACAGTTCTGGCAACTTGGGCATCAAAACCCGCCCCAAAACCATTCAAAAAACTGCGTTCGCCCATCCGCGCCGCATCAAACCAACGGCTACGCCCACGCACCACGACCTCGAGGGCTGCGCTCAGATTATTTAAGGGGATTCCAGTCGCCCTTGCAAAATCGTCGCCCGTACCAAGTGGAATAATTCCAATCGGGCGCTCAGTGCGGGTTTTTGTATCGAGTAAACCGCGAATCACTTCATGCAGCGTGCCATCGCCGCCAACCACCACAATTGGCTCGAGACTGGGCAGTGTTTGGGCTAACTGCATTGCCTCGCCAGCCGCATTGGTGATGTGCAGTTGTGTCTCGAGTGGCTGCTTTTGCAGTGCCTTTTGTAAATCTGGAATGGCTCGAGCCGCCCGCCCACCGCCGGCGGCTGGATTGACCACAAAATGTAGCATCCGTGCAGTATAGAGCAAATGCAGCATCGGTGTAGTACAGAGCAAATGCAGCATCGGTGTAGTACGAGCAAATGCAGCATCGGTGTAGTACAGAACAAATAAGGTAGAGTATAGCTATGAAATTGACGATGCGCGAAAACGGCTCGATTTTGGTCGAAACCAGTGGCAGTTACACCCTCAAAACTGCCGATGGCGAACAGTTGATCGAAAAAGAACGCTTTAGTTTATGCCGTTGTGGGCATAGCCAAAATAAGCCCTTTTGTGATGGCGCTCATAAGGCGGCTGGTTTTGTTGCTCCTGCCTCTGAAATTTTAATTTAAGCCATGACCAACAGCCCGCAAACCCAATTGTATCGCCCATTTTGGCTCGGTGCTTGGGGGGCGGTCTTGATTGCTTCGTTTGGCGGTTGGTTGGCTGAACCGATGCTTTGGCTCGAGGCTGGTGTGTTTTTGGCGTTCAATACAGCTATTGTTTTTATCTGTTTACGCTATTTCAAAAATTTTCCAGAAAATACCACTGCTGCCCAAATGATTCTTGGTTTAGTGCTGACGCTTTTATTTTTGGCATACACCAACCCAACTTGGAACGCTCTGGGACTTAGCGGGGTGATTTATGGGGTTTTGGCAGCCCCTTTTGCCTTGGGTATGGCTTTGGTTTGGGGCTGGGCTGGACTACTGATTAACCTTGCCACTTTGTTGGTTCTGGTTTATTTGCCTTCGAGTCGCCTTGAGCCAACTATTTTGGGTATTTTGGTCTTTCTTATCCATAGCATTCTTGGCTGGAGGTTACGAATTTTTTTTCAGAGCTTTGAAGTCCGTCAGCGCGAACTCGAGCATTCAATCAGTACCGATGTCCTGACCCAAATTGGCAATCGAAGGGCATTGCTCGAGGATTTTGCTAAATTCCAAAATATCGCCCAAAAACAAGGTTTGCCGCTTTTACTGACCAGTTGGGATGTGGACGGCTTAAAACGCATTAACGATCGCAAAGGACACCAAGCTGGCGACCAATACATCCAAAGTTTTGTGGCAGCCTTGCAAGAAGCGGTGCGCGAAAAAGATGGTTTATACCGCACGGGTGGCGATGAATTTGTGGCTTTACACCTCGGGCTTGCCAGTGGTGGCAAACTCTACGAACGAGTTCGGGGCAATTTTCCCAATGTTTCTGGTGGTTGGTCTCGAGCCACCAACCTGACCCTCGACCAAGCCCTAACCGAAGCCGATGTCCAGATGTATGCCGAAAAACGCGCCCACAAAGCAATTGTCACCCGAATTATTGGTGAATCACAGACACGGTAATTTTAATGCGCTAAGTTCTGGATTCATTTTGCGAAGGAGTGTTTATGCCTCATGGTTCAATGACTGCTGTCATCCAAGCACCCAGTACAAAAGTATTTTTGTTATTCCATGATTACGATAAAAGACTGGAATGGGACACACTATTAAGAGCCGCTTATTTAACAGATGGCTGGAAAACAGCCCAACTTCATGCCACATCGGTTTGCGTGGGGCGAGTTGGCTTGGGTGGATTTGCTGTTAAAACAAGGTATATTTCGTTCAAACCCCCATTTGTGGCAGCAATTCAATTGGTGAACCATCCACCTTTTTTTGAGACTTTTGCCGCTACAATTCGGCATCGTGACCTAGAAAACGGCAAATCTGAAATTGAGTATCTATACAGCTTTAGGGCGCGTCCAAAATGGTTACGGTGGTTACTTCATCCACTCATGTCTTTGATTTTTCGTTACGAGACCAGAAAACGACTTGAGGCGTTAGCTGCATTTTTTGCGCCAGTGTCACATACTTACGCTTAAAAAATTATCCCACGCTGTCGAGGCAGTTGAACCCACGCTATCGGGGCATCATACCCACACCAAAAACGTAAACTCGAGACCATGAAACGCTGGTGGAAATTGATTGTTTTTGGAGTTTTTTTTGCTGTTGCCGCCGGCTTGGCTTGGGGCTTTGTGCAGGTTTTGTCATTGCAGCCTCCTGTTCAAGAGCCAAATATCAACACCCGACGGGCGGCTCGGGTCTACCGCGAAACCACAACTTTTGCGCCCATCAGCGCTTATCGGCTCGAAAATAGCGTTTACAGTGCCAGTGGAGGAAAACGGGTTCTGGTGATGCTGCCCGACCTTGGCACAGGTGCATGGAGCTTTGCCCCATGGATGCAGGAATTACGGGCTTTTGAACGTCATGCAGTGGCATACCGCAACATGATGGGCGCAGCCCCAGCCAGCAATGCAACGCTTAAAGATTACGAACAAGATGCTCGAGAAAAAATAGAAAAAACTCGCCGTGGACGAAAAATTGTGTTGCTTGGTCAGGGTATAGGGGCATATTTTGCCTTAAAAATTGCCGCCGAACGCCCAGCATGGCTTGAGGGGCTGATTCTGGTTGCGCCTTACACCCCGCGCCCTTGGAATGGAGTACAGCTTGGGGTGGCGCAGTTTCTTGGGCAACAGATTTATAACGGTGTCTACTCGAGCCAAGCTGCCAGCACCGAGTTCTGGCGCAAAAACTTTGGCAATGGTTTTGTGCAAGGTGGCTTAAAGGATAAATTCCTCGAGCAGTACGCCCTAAAACGCCAACCATTTGAATTCCGAGAAGCCCTGATGCAGTCCTTATTTGACCCGATGCCACAATTGCCAACTTGGTATGCCGCCCTCGAGTCAGCCAAATTTCCCGTGCTGCATATCATTGCTCGTTACGACACAACCAACGCCATCGGTGGGCAGCGTTTATTGCGCGAAGACCTGAGCAAAACCCTTGGCTCGAGGTACAGCGTAGCCATTTTGAACAGTGGCAAGTATGTTTCGATGGATTGGCGTTGGCGGCAAGCCGCACAGGTGCTGACCGATTTTCTCGAGGATTTGAAGGTAAAGCAAAACACCATCGAAAACGAAGTGGCGCTTGACCCCCTGACCGACAAGGCTGATAAGTGATAAATGTTCATGGGCGACGGGTGACGTTTACCGCACCAGAAAAAGCCACCCACCTGATTGGCGATTTCACCGACGACCTCGACCGCCCAATTGCGATCAAAACTGGTCAAAGCATCAGCCTCGAGTTTCCACTGAACGCTTTGATCGAATACTGCTTTTTAGACTCGAGTGGCGCTAGGCTTACCGACCCCAATAATCCAAACAACGCCGAGAATCCGTGGTGGCGCGAATACCGCTCGGTACAACTCGAGGGTTATGTGGCGCACCCCTTGCGTGATGCGCTACCCAATGCCCCACAAGGCAGCAGCCAGTCTTTGGTCTGGGAAAGCCAAATTTTAAGCGGCAAACGCCGTGCCTATCTGCATTTGCCAGCTAATTTTGACCCAAGTCTCGAGTACCCAGTTTTTTTGGTTCAGGATGGTGTGGCATTTCGTCGCACAGGTAAACTCGGGGTGGTACATGATAATTTGGTTCACCTACAAAAAATTCGTCCCTGCATTTTTTGTTTTCTCGAGCCACACAACCGCACCCAAGAGTATTATTTTAATCCAGCCTACCTCGAGTTTTTAAGCACCGAGGTCATACCGCGCCTTGAGCAGCAATTCAAAGTCCTAGAGTACGGCTTGTGGGGGGCAAGTCTTGGGGGCTTGGCAAGCCTCTATGCTGCAATTCACGCCCCCAAACGCTTTCCAATGGTCGTGACGCAAAGTGGCGCGTTCCAAGGGCAACCCAACTCTACTTATGCCCGAGGCGCAGCCAACTGGCTGACCCAACAACTCGAGAACCAAGAAACTCTACCGCTCCGAATCAGTGCCGACTGCGGCACGCTCGAGTGGCTGACTGGTACAAACCGAAATTTTGCCGCCATGCTCCACACCAAAGGCTACAACCATCAGTACCTCGAGCGCCCAAGCGGACACAACTGGGTCACATGGCGCAATGGTCTGGCGGCACATCTCGAGTGGCATCTAGGGCGAGAGCAAGGTTAAAAGGTAAAAAGTAGAAAAGGTTAAAAGTACAGTCCTTTAACCTTTTAACCTTTTAACCTTTTAACCTTTTAACCCTTTGCCCTTTGCCCTTTGCCCTTTTAACCCTGCCCTACCCCTATATCTTGCGTTTAGAAAATCACTGACCTCGAGTGGCTGTATGGTAGAGTATTTTCTATGGCAAGTCCTCAAGTTTCCCCACCCCCAATTGCGAAACCGAAAATCAGTCGGAAACGCAAGAAAGCTGTTGCCGTTAATACTCCTGCTCGAGTGGCGGATGTCGAAGCGGTTGGACTGATTTTGTTTGGTGTGGCAATCATGGCGTTGTTCACGGTTTTTGCACCACCGAGCATCGCGGCTTTTGCGACTTGGCAAAATGGTTTACGCGGGGCGCTTGGTTGGGGAATGTACTATTTGCCGTTGCCCTTTTTGGTCTTTGGTGGCTTATTGCTCTTAAAACGCAAAGTCGGTCTGGCGGCTCGAGTGCTGCTCGGTATTTTGGTCATGACTGTGGCTGGTTTATTGGGGGCAGCCTTTTTTGACCCCAAAATTGCGGGGTCGTTAGCCCGCAGCGTGGTTATCCCAATGAAAGTCGTGATGCCCCTACCGCTTATTTTGATTGTTTTTCTTGGCAGCCTTGGGCTTGAAATTACGCTGGGTTGGCGACGCACCCGAATTGCTCGAGCCGCCGCCCGAATCACCAGTCTGGGCTTACTTGGGGCAGCCAGTGCCACGGGTGCAGCCGCCAAGCGTGCCAAAGATGCCACCAACCGATTGAGTTTGCAGATGGTGGCGCGGCGTGGTTACGACAGTGCCAGCCGCGATATAAGCGAACTCCAAGATTTGTACAGTGGCTCGAGCGATTTATCTTCGTGGCAACGCGAAATTGAACGTGGCAACGATGCGATTAACGATGCCGACGAAACCCGCCTGCAAGGACTGCGCGACGAAGCCAGCCAGTTTCGGTCTCGGGTTGCGGCGTTTACCCAAGCCCGAGGTAAAGACATTGCCGAAGGCTTGGCGCTCGAGGAAGTTGGTGCATTGCTACTGCTCGATGAAGCCCGTAAGCAACTGCAAAATCCTGTGTTGAGTAAAAATTTGGCGGCTTTGGCGCTCGAGGAAGTGCGCCGTGGTTTACAACTCGAGACCAAAGCCCTCGAAGAAACCGAGCGCAAGCTGGTGCGTGAGCGTGACAACGCCAGCCGCAGTTTGGCGGCAACTTTGCGCCCCAACGATTTACGGCTTGAACTCGAGCGCCACGACCAACGTTTGGAACGCAACAAGCAACTGCGGGTCAAGTGCGAACATCTGTTGACTCGAGTTGCGCCAATGGCTGGTTGGCACGATTTTATTGCTCGGCTCGAGAACCGCACCGAAGCTGATGTGCTTGGCTTTATCAAAAACCTCGAATCGAGTTTACAAAATGGCAAAGCCGATGTGCTACCCGAATTACCGCACTGGACAAGCGATTTAGAAACGCTCGAGCGCAGTTTAATTTTGCAAAAAGACCAAGCCGCCGCACTCGAGCAAGCCCAAGTGGTCTGGGATGAAATAGACAAAAAAAGCCAAGCAAACGTGATTTACAACGCCACTTTTGAACTCGAGTACCCCAACGGGCAGTTTGTGTCCGGCGAGGATGCCAACCGTGTGATTCGTGGTCTCGAGACGGTGGACATCGGACTCGAGAACCAAGGCGATGATGCTGCACCATGGCAAGAATCTAGCTGGGCAAAAGACCAGACTGCCGCATGGGTCTCGCCCGCTGAACGCGCCGCCCAGAAAATGGAAGCGGCACGGCTACAAAAAGCCAATGGTTTGCAGCAAAACACCGAAAAGAACTTTAACGATAATCACGGTATTGCGGCTGGAATTGCTGACAGTGGGGTTGGCGAACGACTGCGTTTTGACCCAAGCAAAGCGGTGGGTGCAATTCCAATTCAAGTTCCCAGCACTGCTTTTTTGGACCCAATGCAGGTCTCGGGCATCGATATGGTGGCATTTGATCGCGCTGCAAGGGAGCGCGGCGCAATTCTTGATGAGTGCTTTAAGAACTTTGGGGTTAATGCTAAGGTCTTAACTTTTGCTCGAGGTCCAACCGTGACCCGCTTTGAGGTCGAACCCGCACCCGGCGAAAAAATTGCCCGTATCGCCAGTCTGCAAAACGACATTGCTCGAGTCTTAGCGGTCGGTGGAATCCGCTTAGAAGCACCTGTTCCCGGCAAAAGTGTGGTCGGTATCGAAGTGCCAAATGTTGACCGCGAGCCGATTACTTTTAGGCAGGGCATCGAAAGTAAAAGTTTTCAGAGTGGCAAGCAAAAACTGCCACTGATGCTCGGAAAAAGCATTGACGGCGAAATGGTGGTGGACGACCTTGTGCGAATGCCGCATTTGTTAATTGCGGGCAGCACTGGCTCGGGCAAATCGGTCTGTGTCAACACCCTCATCATGAGCCTGTTATTCAGGTATTTACCGACCCAAATGCGCTTTGTGATGATTGACCCAAAAATGGTCGAACTTACGCCCTACGACGGTATTCCGCACTTGGTACGCCCTGTTGTGACCAATCCATCCGATGCGGCTGGGGTGCTGCTTGGCTGTGTTGCCCACATGGAGCGGCGTTACAAAATGATGTCCGAAGTCCAAGCCAAGAATTTAGAGCAGTACAACGAAAAAGCTCGAGCCACGGGCGACCCCGAACTGCCATTTTTAGTGATTATCATCGACGAGCTTGCCGACTTAATGATTACCAGCCCCAAGGAAGTCGAAAGCAGCATCATGCGCTTAGCCCAAATGGCTCGAGCCACCGGAATGCACTTGGTCTTAGCCACCCAACGCCCCAGTGCCGATGTGCTGACGGGCTTAATTAAAGTCAATGTACCCGCCCGAATTGCCTTTGCGGTCTCTTCGGGCATAGACAGCCGTACCATTCTGGACAGTATGGGTGCAGAGCGATTAACCGGCAACGGCGATATGCTCTTTTACCGCCCGGGACTGAGTAAAGCCACCCGCCTTCAGGGACCGTATATTTCCGAAGCTGAACTGGCACGGATTACCGAATTTTTACGCAAACAGCATTACGAAGACGACTTTGGCGAAACCTATGGCTCGGATTTTGATGGGATAGCTGAAGCTGCCAGCACTGGCAAAGTTGACTCGAGCATGATTGACTTTGGCGACCCCCTAATTAAAAAAGCCGCCGAAGTGGTCTGTGAAGAAGGCTACGCCGCCGTCTCGAGGCTACAACGCCGTTTAAGTGTCGGTCATGCCCGAGGTGGCAAACTGATAGATGCGCTCGAGTCTATGGGGATTGTCGGCGGGTACAAAGGCAGCAAGTCTCGGGAAGTGCTGATAACTTCTGACCAGTTACCAGAGTATTTTGGAAAACCAAATTAGTCGGCTATACTTAATACAAGAGGTGAAGTTATGACCCTACAACTGGAGCTAACCAAAAACACCGAGCAAATTCTGACCAGAACCGCACTACAAAATGGAATGCAGCCCGCCGAATATGTAACCTATTTGCTCGAGCAAAGTTTGAAACCAAAAACGGGGGTCGAACTGCTTGAACAATGGCTTTCTGATAAAAATTCGGACAACCAACGCGAACAGAACGAAACTTTTAATGATTTGCAACATAACTTAGACCAAAATCGAGTTGCTGACGCTCGCAAACTCTTTTCAAAATGATCATCCTGCTTGACACGGGTCCGTTAGGTATGGTCACAAATCCTAACTCCAATCCTAAAAATTTGGCTTGTACGACATGGCTACTTGCCCAAGCTCGAGCAAAGCACCGAATTATCATTCCCGAGATTGCCGATTATGAATTGCGCCGCGAACTTCTACGTGCCAACAAAACCAAAGGTTTAGAACGGCTTGAGCTATTTATCTCGAGTTTCGAGTATTTACCAATTGATACCGTCGCCATGAGAAATGCGGCTGAATGCTGGGCAAAAGCCAGACAGATAGGGCAACCAACAGCCCCAGATACTGCCCTTGATGGTGACATGATTCTGGTTGGGCAATGGAAAAGTTTGAACGACCCTACTGCAATTATTGCTACAACTAACGTGCAGCACATTGCCAGATTCAGCAATGCACTGCATTGGGAAGAAATAACGAATGGGTGACTTCACTAGCCTTAATTTGCAAACTTCAATCATCGTCATGGGTGTCTCGGGTTGCGGCAAAACCACACTTGGGCGGTTACTAGCTTCTCGGCTCGAGTTGCCTTTTTTTGATGCCGACGATTTCCATGCTGAAACCAGTAAAGAAAAAATGATGGCTGGAATTCCACTGACCGATGCTGACCGCGCAACTTGGCTCGAGACACTGGCAGATATACTCGAGCAACAAATCTGTGTGCTGGCTTGCTCGGCACTAAAGGAAAAATACCGTCTCCAACTGGCTCGAGGTGCAAAAGTCACTTGGGTGTACTTACAGGGCAGCCAAGAATTAATTGTGTCTCGCTTGGCAGCTCGAGAGCATTTTTTTAATCCTGCACTGCTCGAGTCTCAGTTTGCAATCCTTGAAGAACCCACCCAAGCGATTGTACAAAGCATAAAACAGCCACTCGAGCAAATTCTCAAAGCTGTGCTTGGTGTATTGTCCACTTCGGATTTTCACCCTCATACCCTTAGAATGAGCCATGAAATCAAAAAAGGATAACTCATGAATTTAGAAGCAGACATCGGCATTATCGGTTTGGCGGTGATGGGCGAAAACCTTGTGTTGAACATGGCAAGTAAGGGTTTTACGGTTGCGGCATTTAACCGTACCACCTCCAAAGTCACGGCGTTCAAATCAGCCCGAGGCTCGAGTGAAAAAATTCTAGGCGCAACCTCATTGACCGATTTTGTGCAGTCCTTGGCGCGTCCGCGCCGCGTGATGCTGATGGTCAAGGCGGGTGAAGCCGTGGATTCAACCATCGCCCAATTGCTGCCTTTGCTCGAGGCTGGCGATATTATTATAGATGGTGGTAACAGCCACTTTGAGGATACCAACCGCCGCGTCAAGGAACTCGAGGCACATGGGATTTTATTTGTTGGTTCGGGTGTTTCGGGCGGCGAGGAAGGGGCGCTAAAAGGTCCAAGCATCATGCCGGGCGGCTCGAGTGCCGCTTGGCAGCATATCAAACCAATTTTTCAAGGCATTGCCGCCAAAGCCAAAGATGGTGCGCCGTGTTGCGAATGGCTGGGCGAGGCTGGGGCTGGGCATTTTGTCAAAATGGTGCATAACGGCATCGAGTACGGCGATATGCAGATGATTTGCGAGGCGTACAGTTTGCTGCGTTTGGCTGGACTGGGCAATAGCCAAATTGCCGATGTCTTTACCGATTGGAATAAGGGCGAGTTAGAAAGTTACTTGGTCGAGATTACTGCCGAAATCCTGCGTAAAAAAGATGATGCCACGGGTCTGGATTTGGTGGACGTGATTCTCGATACGGCTGGACAAAAAGGCACTGGCAAATGGACTTCGACTGTGGCGCTCGATGTCGGTAGCCCAGCCAGCACCATTGCCGAAGCGGTTTTTGCGCGGTGCTTATCGGCACTCAAAGAAGAACGGGTTCGCGCCTCGAGCCTGATTGCCCCACCGCCAAGCCAAGCCATACAAAACCAAGCCGAATTTATTGAAGATGTGCGTCAGGCGCTTTTTGCCAGTAAAATCTGTTCCTATGCCCAAGGTTTCCAACTCATGCGCCTTGTAGCTGCCGAACAACAATGGAAACTCGAGTACGGTACGATTGCTGCAATTTGGCGTGGTGGCTGCATTATTCGGGCTGGTTTCCTCGAGAATATCCGTCAGGCGTATGCGACTGACTCGAGCCTCGCCAATTTAGTATTGGATTCGTACTTTGCGACCATTATTCAAAGTCACCAAGCGGCTTGGCGACGGGTGGTCTGCACTGCCACACTCAATGGCATTTGGATTCCAGCTTTCTCGAGTGCGCTGGCATATCTGGATGGCTACCGTACAGCACGGCTCAGCACCAACATTTTGCAAGCCCAACGCGATTACTTTGGAGCGCACACTTACGAGCGCACCGATAAAGCACGCGGTCAGTTTTTTCATACCAATTGGACTGGGCAGGGCGGCACAACCAGTGCCAGTACCTATAGTGTCTAAAGGACAATCATGCCTAATTCCCTCGAGCCAACGGCGATTATTATTTTTGGTGCGTCTGGCGATTTAACCAAACGCAAACTTCTGCCAGCCTTGTACCAATTGGTGCAAGATGGTCATGCTCCTGAACAGTTTTGTATTATTGGCGTGGCTCGCACAGTCATGAGCCAGCAAGAGTACCAAACTGTGGCTCGAGAAGCGCTTGAAAAAGCCTATAAAGTACCACTTGATGAAGCGGCTTGGCAGCGTTTTGCGGACATGCTCGATTACCAGCCGCTTGACTTTACCAGTTTAGAGGCATTTATTGCCTTGCGTCACCGACTCGAGACTGCCAAAATTTATAATTGGTTGTTTTACTGCTCTGTGCCGCCCAGTGCTTTTCCGGGCATCACCAAACAGCTTGGCGAATCTGGCTTAAACAACCAAGAGGCTGGTTGTACCCGTGTGATTGTCGAGAAGCCATTTGGTACAAACCTCGAGACCGCAAAAACCCTCAATCTCGAGTTGCACAAAGTATTTGGCGAAGACCAAATTTACCGCATTGACCATTTTTTGGGCAAAGAAACGGTGCAGAATATCTTGGCACTGCGTTTTGCCAACACGATTTTCGAGCCGCTTTGGAATCGTAATTATGTAGACCATATCCAGATTACGGTGTCCGAAGATTTGGGCATGGAAGGGCGCGGTGCGTTCTATGAAGAAGCTGGAATTTTGCGCGACATGATTCAGAATCACATTATGCAGCTTTTGTGTTTTATCGCCCTCGAGCCACCTGTCGGTCCGTGGCAAGGCAGTATTCATCCTCTGGAGGCTGGAGCGCTGCGCGACGAGAAAGCCAAGGTGATTCGAGCGCTGCGTCCAATCAGCACCGATTTTTTAGCGGATTCGATTGTGCTGGGGCAGTACCAAGCTGGCGTGATTAGCACCGAAAAAGTAATTGGGTATCTCGAGGAAGCTAAAGTCAGTCCAGACTCGAGAACCGCTACGTTTGCCGCCCTGAAGGTCGAAATTGACAATTGGCGTTGGGCGGGTGTGCCGTTTTATTTACGCAGTGGCAAGCGTTTACCCGTCAAAAGCACCGAAATTGCGATTGTTTTTAAGCGCCCACCTTTAGATTTATTCCCACAACCAAGCCAGCCCAATATGCTCAGAATCAATATCCAGCCCAATGAGGGCGTAACCTTATCATTTGACGCTAAAATGCCGGGGCTTACTGCCGATTTACGCCCAGTCAACATGGATTTTAACTACTCCGATTTTGGCTCGAGTGGACCAACCGCCTACGAGCGCCTGATTCTGGACGCAATGCACGGCGATGCCAGTCTATTTCCTCGCGGCGATGAAGTCGAAGCGTCTTGGGCTTGGATTGCGCCGTTGCTCGAGTGTGATGTGCCGTTGCACCATTATTTGGCTGGAACTTGGGGACCCGAAGAAGCCGAGGCTTTAATGGCAACTGACCGCGCTTGGCATAAGCTAGGCACATGAACCAAATTGTTTTTGAAAGTCCAGAAGCCCTCGCGGTAGCCGCCGCCAAGTCGTTTCAAGACTTAGCACTCGAGGCAATTGCAACTCGAGGGAGGTTTAATGTGGCACTGGCTGGCGGCAGCACGCCCAAAATTATTTATGAACAACTTGCGTTGCTCGAGTTACCTTGGGATAAAATCCATCTTTTTTGGGGCGACGAGCGCGGTGTAGCGCCAAACGATCCAAACAGCAATTATGGCATGGTCAAAACCGCACTGCTCGAGAAAATCAGTATTCCTTACAGCAACATCCATCGTATCAAAACCGAACAAAACATATTTATTGCCCTAGGAGAATATAAACTTGAGGTCGAAGATATTCAATTTGACTTGGTTCACCTTGGGCTTGGCACAGATGGTCATACGGCTTCTGTATTCCCAGCCAGTAACCTCGAAGCGCAACAACCCGTACAAATTACATTTCCAACACCTGGACTCGAGCCTCCAGTGCAGCGCATCAGCCTGAGTTTAGCCAAAATTAACGCGGCTTTGGTCAAACAATTTTTTGTGACTGGGGACAGTAAACGCGAAATTCTAAAAGAAATCTCGAGCGGCGAGGATTACCCCGCCGCTCGAGTGAAAAATGCCCAGTGGTGGCTGGATAACGCCGCTAAACTTTAGCGATGGCTCGAGCTGCTTTTTTACGGTTCTCTTGCCAGTCCTTAAAGAAGACTGCCATTGGCGCAACAATGTAAATGCTCGAGTACGTACCAACGATAATACCGATGACCAGAATAAAGCTAAAGTCGCGCAGCACTGGTCCACCCAGAATCAGCAGGGCAACCAACGGTAACATTGTTGCAATACTGGTCATTAAAGTTCTCGAGAGGGTCTGGTTGATGCTGGTGTTGACGATATGGGCATAAGACTGCCCACGCATCACTTTTAAGTTCTCGCGGATACGGTCAGAGACAATAATGCTGTCGTTTAAGCTGTAACCAATTAGGGTCAGCACAGCAGCGACGGTGGTAATGGTAAATTCACGCCCAAGCAGGGCGTACAATCCAAAGCAAATAAAGACATCGTGCAGCACTGCAAAAATACTGCCCAGACCAAGAACCCAGTCAAAACGCACCGCCACATAGACCATCGTTAAACCAAGCGCCACAATCACCGCCAAAATTGTTTTGGTGGTTAATTCATTACCCACAGCTGCGCCAACGGTTTCGATGGTGTCCACTTTTGCGCCACTTATTTTTGCGACCGCATCGGAAATAACTTTGACTTCGTTGGCAGCACCATTTGTGCCGTTTTCTAAAGTACGAGTCCGCACCGAAAAATCCTTTAAGGCTTCGCCCGGCGTGTTGCTCTCGACCACGACAATACCGCCTTCGGTCACGCCCTCGAGTCCAGCTTTACCAACCACGCTACGCATCTGCTCGGAAGTGGTGGTTAATGGCGCTTTAATCAGGAGGCTTGTACCGGCTGTAAAATCCACACCGAAAATAAAGCCTTTGGTGAGCATTGCCACTAAGCCAAGCATCGCAAGGACAACACTGGCGGTGGTAATAAACTTGGTCAGGCTCATAAAATCAAATTTGGGCGTAGCGAACCAGTCAGGGGCTTTGAACTTAAAGCGTTCTGCCATGAGCTCGAGCAACCACTTACTAAAAAACAAGTTCGAGAAGGTACTGGCAATAATACCAACTGCTAATGTTACCGCAAAGCCTTTAACTGGTCCGGTTGCATAATTGTACAGCGCGGCTGCCGAGATTAAATGCGAGAAATTCACATCGAAAATAGTCCAGAAGCTATTGCCGAAACCGCCTTTAATCGAAGATTTTAGGCTCAGACCATCGCGCATTTCTTCTTTGACCCGCTCGAAAGAAATGACGTTGCCGTCCACCGCACTACCAATGGTTAGAACCAAGCCTGCAATGCCCGGTAGGGTTAGTACCGAACCAAGACCAGCCATCATGCCGAAAATTGCCAAGCCCGAGAACAACAAGCCAAGGGCTGCAACTGTTCCAAAGAATAAGCCGTAGTATCCGTAGACCAGCACAAAAATAGCACCAATACCAATTAAGGCAGCCGTTAAACCTTGACGAATCGCATCCGCGCCAAGGGTCGGACCAATAGCCCGTGTCTCGACGATATTGACTGGAATTCGCAATGCACCCGAACGCAGAACTAGGGAAAGGTCGTTGGCTTCCTCGAGTGAGAAATTGCCCGTAATCTGACCTTGTGAACTAATCACACCGTTAATTCTGGGCGCACTCTGGACTTTATCATCCAGCACAATTGCAAAGCGTTTACCTGTATTATTGCGGGTTGTCTCAGAAAAAATTGAAGCCCCTTTAGGAGTCAACTCAAACGATACCGTTGGCTGTCCAAATTGATCGAATTGGGTCGAGGCTCGAGAAATTGCTTCGCCTGTTAAAAGGGCTGGCTCGAGGTCTGACGGCAGTAAATCAGCATCATTTTTTTCTCCAGCTTCTGGTTTTAAGAGCTTAAACTCGAGTTTGGCGGTCTTACCAATCAGGGCAATCGCACGGGTTTGGTCGGCTTGCGATAAGCCCGGTAATTCTACCACAATGCGCTTCGTCCCCTGAATCTGTACCAAAGGCTCGGCAACACCAGTCTGGTTGACACGATTCTCGATGACATTGCGAACCTGATTTAAGTCCTCGGTGGTGAACCCTGAAACTTTACTGGTGTCCGCCTCGAGCAGCACCCGCAAACCACCACGCAAATCCAAACCACGGCTAATTGGTTCGGGCGCTTCGGCTAAGTAGACCACTTTGGCATCCTTAATTTTACTTGGCAAGGTGCGTTCAAGGGCTTTCCAAATCGTGGTGGTAACAGGATTTTTCGCATCGGCGTTAATGACACTAAACGAAATACCGTTTGGTTCGATTTTGACCGACTCGAGCTTAGGCAATGCGCCAGTCTCACCGATTTTCTTGGTCAGTTCGGCGGCTGTAATCGGGGTTTTAGGCGTGACCGACAAAGACTCAGTACGTGGCGCGAATGGCTTCCATAAGGCAAAAATGCTACCAATGACAATTGCCAGCATCAGTAAGCCAGTAATCATGTGTGAAGTAAAAAAAGACTCTTGTGGCAAATTCTTTTTATTGCGGTTGTTTTTGTCGGCTCGTTCTCGGGCTTCTCGAGCCAGATTTTGGGCGCTTCGGTTTTTCATACTCATAAGTACATCCTTATCAATCAGGAGCTATTATGCTCTTGGTCGGTTTATAAATTTAGTTTCTTTTGTTGGGAAAAACACCATTGGGTAGGGGCAGGCGACCATGCCCGCGAGGTGCATCTTATGGTCAAGAAACCCCCATATCTGCTCTGTAAGCCAAACCATCTGGTATTTTTCTAACTATAAAATCGTTATTCGTTCCATCTCGAGAAACGCGCCAGAAGATCATAACGTGGCGTTCCTGTACTTGGAATCGGTAAGCTCGAAACCAGATAAAACACGGGTATTTCGAGCGATGCGGTTGTTTTTGGGGCGATGCCCATGTCCGAACTCGAGCTTTGGACTTGTAGTGCCACTCGGGCATTCTCGAGAACGGCTTGGTCTTGGGCTGGGCTAGATAGGCTCGAGGAGGTGTTACTTTTGGAACGTGGTAGGGCAAACATTCCAAATGCCCAAGGTTGTAGGGCAAGGAAAATCGCTAGGAGGCGAGCCAGAGAGTGCTGCATAAAACCCGTGGATTGTATCAGGTCTGGCGATATTTGGCGAGGATAGTCCCATGTATTGTGGAGTACACTATTTCATGGACATCACCACAGATTGGATTCGGGATAATTTAATTGGGGCGAACTCGAGCATAGAAACCCCTTTTGGTACAAGGCGCTTGACCTACGCTGATTATATTGCTTCAGGTCGGGCGCTTGAATTTGTCGAAAACACACTGCGGCACAATGTCTTGCCCTTTTATGCCAACACCCACACTGAAGACAGCTTGACGGGTGGGCGCACCACCCACTTTGCCCACGAGGCTGGCGATTATATCAAGGCGCAACTGAATGCTTCCGAGTATAAAATTGCTTTTTGTGGTTCTGGCAGCACGTCCGCAATTAAACGCATCCAAGAAATTCTGGGTTTAGCTGCGCCGAGTCAGCTTAAAGCACGATTGCTCGAGGTCATGCGCCCCGAAGAACGAACCGTGGTCTTTGTTGGTCCTTACGAGCATCATTCTAACGAGGTTTCTTGGCGCGAAAGCCTCGCCGAAGTGGTCGAGATTCCATTGTGTCCAAAAGGACTGATCGATTTAGATGCGCTTCGGGATGCCTTAAAAGACCCCAAGTACAAAGGTCGTCCTAAAATCGGAAGTTTTTCAGCAGCCAGCAATGTCACCGGTTTGATTTCCGATACACGCAGTATTGCCCGCCTTCTTCATGCCCAAGGTGCATATGCTTTTTTTGATTTTGCTGCCAGTGCGCCTTATGTCAAAATTGATATGCGCCCCAATTTGCCCGATGGCTACGATGCCGTTTTTATAAGCCCACACAAAATGATTGGTGGCATCGGCAGCCCCGGCATTCTGGTCTTTAACCCCAGCCTCTATAACCTTGCTACCCCAAGTACCGCCGGTGGTGGCACAGTCACCTATGTCTCGAGCAGCGACCATGATTTTACGCCAGACATCGAAGCTCGAGAAGACGCTGGTACACCAGCGATTCTGCAAAAAATGCGAGCTGCCCTTGGCTTTTGGGTCAAAGCCCAAATTGGCACAGACAAAATAGAAAAACTCGAGAAGCACTACATCAAAACCGCGATTGCCAGACTGCGCCAACATCCAAACCTCGAGATTCTGGGCAACCTCGAGATGCCGCGCCTAGCGGTGCTGTCTTTTTTGGTCAAAAGCGGCTCGAGTTATTTGCACCCGCGTTTTGTGGTGAAACTGCTGAACGACCTTTTTGGCATTCAGTCGCGTGGCGGCTGTGCCTGTGCTGGACCTTACGGACATCGGCTACTCGATATAGACACCGCCACATCCGAGGCATACCGCGCCAGTGTCGGGGCTGGATTTGAAGGCATTAAACCTGGTTGGACACGCTTAAACTTTAACTACTTTATAGACCAGACTGAATTTGAATTCTTACTCGAGGCAATCGAATTTATCGCCACGTTTGGGCAGCGTTTTGTGACCTTATACGACTTTGACTGGAAAAGTGGCGCGTGGAAGCACAAGCAAGACTCGAGCCGCCAAGTATCGTTATTTGATTTTATTCCAGCCAGCCTTGAGACCGAACCTGCCAATTACCAAGCCTACCTCGAAGAAGCCAGAAAAATTGCAGCCAGTCTCGAGAATCCTGCTGACCGAGAAATTCCTGTTGGAGTGCCTCGAGAATTGGTGTTTTTTAGGCATTGATACAGTATTCTAAAAGCCATTCATATTTTCTTTTGGAGGTCTTATGGCGTTACTGATTAAAAACGGCGAAATTGTCACAGCGGACTCGAGGTACTTCGCGGATATTTTTATTGAATCCGAAACGATTACGCGCATTGGCACAAAGCTCGAGGCAGATATAGGTACAGAGGTAATAGATGCGACGGGCAAACTGATTTTCCCAGGTTTTATAGACCCACACGTCCATATTTACTTGCCATTCATGGCGACTTTTGCTAAAGACACGCACACCACGGGTAGCCAAGCCGCACTGGTGGGTGGCACAACCACCTTTATTGAAATGTGCTGCCCGAGCCGTAACGATGATGCACTCGAGGGCTATAAGCTCTGGAAGTCAAAAGCGGCTGGCTCGAGCGCTTGCGATTATACCTTTCATATGTCGGTCACAAAGTTTGACGAGCAAACCGAAGGTCAGCTTCGAGAAATCGTGGCAGATGGCATCTCGAGTTTTAAGATTTTTTTATCGTACAAGAATTTCTTTGGTGTAGACGACAATGAAATGTACCAGACCATGATGCTGGCAAAAGAACTTGGCGTGATTGTAACTGCCCACTGCGAAAATGCCGAATTGGTTGGGCAACTACAACAGCACCTGCTGGCGCAGGGTAAAACAGGTGCCCAATGGCACGAACCTAGCCGCCCAGAAAGTGTTGAGACCGAAGGCACAATGCGCTTTGCGACCTTCCTCGAGAATACGGGAGCAACTGGCTATGTGGTGCATCTGAGTTGTGCTGGCGCATTGGCACAAGCCGTGGCTGCCAAACAAAGGGGCGTACCAATTTACATTGAAAGCGTGATTCCGCATTTTTTACTCGATAAAACCTATGCCGAGCGTGGCGGGGTCGAAGGTGCAAAGCACGTCATGTCACCGCCATTGCGCGACAAGCGCAACCAGAAAGTCTTGTGGGATGCCTTGGCACAGGGCTTAATAGATACTGTCGGCACAGACCACTGCCCGTTTGATGTTGCTCAAAAAGCCCAAGGCAGCGACAACTTTACTGCCATTCCCAACGGCATTCCAGCCATCGAAGACCGCGTAAATTTGCTTTACACTTACGGCGTTTCTCGAGGCACACTGGACATTCACCGTTTTGTCGAAGCTGCCAGCACCAAAAGCGCTAAGTTGTTTGGATTATTTCCACAAAAAGGCTGTATTGCGGTGGGTTCAGATGCCGACCTGGTGATTTACGACCCGACTTACCGTGGCACAATTTCAGCCGCCACACAAACCGTCAACAACGATTACAACGGTTTTGAGGGCATGGAAATAGATGGCAAACCCAGTGTCGTGACGGTGCGCGGAAAAGTCCAAGTACGGGACGGAAAATTTGTTGGTGACTCGAGCCTAGGTAAGTTCTTGCAGCGTAAGCCACAGCATTTTTAGAAATTTTAGATTCTCGAGGTTCTAATCTACTATTCTCGAGAATCTAGTCTCGATAAATTATCCTTTTCTGGACAATAAAAATAGCGATAAAGTCGAAATTTGCAACTTGAGTGGTACACTCAAGTTGCAAATTTTTTTACATTTCGTAAAAAATCTTTAGCCCATTCTGAGCAATACTAAGGCGACTGAATTTTTTTGCTAAACCAGATTCGGCATTTCGGTTACTTGGGGTAATTTGTTCTTTTGGAATCTCTAGCACTTGGCTTTTATTTCTCGCAATCTTCTGAGGTCTTGATATGAACAGGAATAACAAAAATTTTGGACGTATAGTGGCATTAACCCTATCGGCTTTGATAGTTGGTGTCAGTTGTAGTCAGTTACAAGCTCAACCCGTTCAACTTGGCAACCTGACATCAACGATTGATGTACCAGCCGTGACCAGTGATAAGAAGCTCGGATAATCTGTTAAAATAGTTTAATGGGTAGAGCAAAAATAAAACTCGAGCTACAACACACCGCCGAAGAACTCCAACAGCACTACCAAAAGGCGAGTAGTGCAGTAG
>JAYWGM010000005.1:0-10969 GCA_043778225.1 Deinococcales bacterium
CGCCGTAATGAGCGCGAGTAGCCCGTGAGGTGCTATTTTACGAGCAAGAACAGAATTGCCGCTTTTTGAAAATTCTAAAATGTAGGCGGGAGATACTTAAATGCTCACCGAGGTTTGAAGTTATTTAGGCAGTAATTGCGACACAAAACTCGAGCGGGCATTGACGGGTAGTAAAGTCAATGCCCCAAGAGCGATAAATAAAAAATAAATCGGTTTCATTATTTAACCATAAATGCGGTGAAGTACATGATGGCGACTCCTGTAAAAACCCCTGCGAGGTTTGTCCAATTGATCACAGGTAACCCGAGTTTGGCAGTGTCTCGAGCCACCAAGCGCCCCACTTCCCAGATGACTTGTAAAATTGCGCCAATGCCAATGGCTAAGAAAACTGTAGCAAGAATCGGATTAAAGGCAAAGCCACCAACCCAAACGCCAATCACGGCTGGAAAACCCGCCAGTAGTGCCAGTTGAATCCAGTGCTTCCAACCCGGATTTTTACGCACCACGGGCGCAGCAATCCCTACACCCTCGGTGATGTTATGCAGCGTAAAGCCCAAGACCAAAAAAGTGCCAAGCGCAGCTTCGCCAAGCGCAAAAGCTGCGCCAATCGCCAATCCTTCACCAAGGTTGTGTAAGCCAATACCAAGTGCAATTCGATACGATAAGCCCAAGGTATCGGGTTCTTCGTTGCTCTTCTTTGGTTTGTTGGTCAGTGCCAGTAAAATACCCAACGAAAGCGCGGCTATCAGTAATACCAGTGGTGTTCCTTGCCAGAAGGCTGGTAATTCAGCCGCAAACTCGAGGGCATCTAAATATGTGCCTAATGCCAAGTAGCCCAATAACCCAATGGTTAGACTCAAGATAAAATTCATGGCGGCACGGCTTAAATTTCGCATCCATGGATACCAGAGCATCCCAAGCCCTACTGGAATCACCCCAACATAAAAGCCGATTAAAGCAAAGCGTAAAAATAAGCTCCAATCAAAGACTGGGCTTTGCACAGCTACTGGAATTTCAGCCGCAAAAACCGTACCGAGGCTCGAGATAAGCTGGATGGCATGGGCTTCTTCGGCAACCCAAGGGTACGGCACAGTGTAGGTGGCGCGTCCTAAACGTGGAATCGTGGTGCTTGGCGCAGCACTAAATTGCCAGAACGCATCGTCTACCAAGACTTGTGGAATAGTAACGTTACCGGGTCCATCGTTAATCACTTCAATTTTAATCAGGTCTGGAGCGGGCAAAGTAATTCGTTCGATTTTTAGGCTTTCGACAGGTGGTCCTGCCAGTTCGCGCAGACCGCCGCCAGTCACGACAATGTAGGCTAAGACCACACCAAGCAGCAGCAACGGCACAAGCGCCAGCAACCAGGTAAAATTTGATTTTGTCTCGAGTTTCATTCGTCCACCCGATTCTTGCTGGGGTTGTACTCGACCGTGCTACCCTCGAGTCCAGCTTTATCCCAAGCACTGTCCATACCAACAGTTTTGACCGCCGCCGCAAAATCCTCTGGTTTAACCACATTAAAATGCCCCATCCAGCCGAGTTCAGTAAATTCCGAAACGTGCGGGTGAAACATATATTGCCCCGGAAACTTATATTTGAACTCGAGAATACCGCGTTGCCCCTGCATTTGACTGATGGTGTCCACTCGTCTGAGTGTTGGAGTCAGGGTTGTGCCGTGGTCGTAATAATCAAACATATTGGCGTGCAAATGAAAGCCATTAATCAAATCAAACTCGAGGACATTGATTAAATAAATCCGTACCAGTTCGCCAAGTTTGATTGGAATCGGGCGGTTGGCAAATTCAAAACCGACAGTATTGACCGCATATACTTCGTTGCCATTATCAAAATTGGTATCGAAAGCATTCATGACCATCATCAATTCTCGAGCCGGTGGTCTGCCACCGATTGGGTCAACAATAAAAGCACCATACATTCCTTTGTGAATATGGCGTTTTAAGGGAACTGAATGGCAATGGTACAAATGACAACCATACGGCTCGGCAGTAAATTCGTAAGTAAAGGTCTCGCCGGGTTTAACAAGTGGCTGATTTAAGGGTGTGCCGTCCATTTCGGCTGGATGAATCCCATGAAAATGAATCGTGTGCGGATGCGAACCTTCGTTCTTAAAGACAATTTTTAGCCTATCGCCTTCGGTACAACGAATGCTTGGACCGGGTACGCGCCCGTTGTATGTCCAAGCTGGGAACATAATGCCCGGTGCAATTTCGATTTCTTTGTCTATGGCTATAAATTCGTATTCACGTAAGGTCTGACCGTTCTTTTTAGAGACTTGTCCATAGTCCCAATCCACCAGCATTCGCATTGGGTCAAAGCCATTGGTGACAGGATTAACGCTCCCCATTGCCATATTCGCACCATGACCAGCGTGATTAGCACTCGTCATGGCAGCGTGATTCATGCCACTCATAGCAGCTTGGGCTTGGACAGGTTCGGCTTGCGTGCCAAGCAGCGCGGCTGCACCTGTAGCCGCCGCCAACCCAGTGGCATTGCGGAGAACCGAACGTCTCGAGAATAATTTATTTAACATTGTAAAGTCCTTTCTTTTAATCAAGCCGCAGTTAAGATTCGATAAGCCTTAAAATAAGTTTAGTATACACTAAATTTTAATCAAAAATTTGCCGAGCCAACAGAACCAAATCTCAACTTCTAAAGAACTTGCTCGAGTAAAAATCCAATCAGTCGTTGGCGAGCGCTGGGGTGGTTTCAAGCCTGTCCTCGAGTTGCTGCCGTTGGCGCTCGCGGTTCTTGGCAATCATGCCGTGCTTAGGTGCAAAAATAAACGCCAGAATAAATAAAATCCCTTGCAGCACCACAATACAGCCGCCTGTTGCGCCATCTATAAAATAACTGGCATACGTGCCGAACACACACGAAAAGACACTCGAGCCAACTGCCAGCCACATCATGCGGTCAAACTTATCGGACAGTAAATAAGCGGTTGCACCGGGCGTGACCAGCATGGCGACCACCAGAATAATTCCAACCGCTTGCAGCGCTGTGACAATCGTTAGTGCCAGTACAGTTAAAAGTGCATAGTATAAAAAACCCGTGTTTAAGCCAATACTTCTGGCATGGGTCGGGTCAAAACAAAACAGCAATAAATCCTTACGCAACACAAAAACGGTTGTTAGTGTAATACCACCAATAATCATGGTTTGCAGCACATCGCCGTCGGAAATGCCCAAAATATCGCCAAATAAAATATGAGATAAATGCACACTCGAGGAGACTCGAGACATCAAGACCAGACCAAGCGCAAAAAGCGTTGTAAAGACCACGCCAATCACCGTATCTTCTTTAATTCGAGTGCGTGATTTAATAAAACCAATCGCCACCACCGAGCCAAGCCCAAAGGCAAACGCACCAATCGCAAATGGCAAATTCAGCACATATGCCAGCACCACACCGGGCAGTACACTGTGCGAAACCGCATCGCCCATCAGCGACCAACCTTTAAGAATCACAAAGCACGATAGAACCGCGCAGACAATGCCAATAAAAGCACTGACCAAGGTAGCTTTGACCATAAATTCGTATTGAAATGGCGCGGTTAGGGTCGTAATAATATCCATGGTTTATCCTCAATTCTTGGGGTGACTCGGAGCGCCACCAAAAACGCGCATTAAATTCTCGGGCGTAAAAACAGTTTTGGTATCGCCGTACTCGAGGACAGTGCGGTTGGCAATTAAAGCCACCGTATCGCAAAAACTGCTGACGCTATCGAGGTCGTGGGTTGAAATCAGCATTGTATGCCCAAGGTCGCGCAGTTCGGACAGCAACTTAATAATCGTCGTTTCGGTACTGGCATCCACGCCACCAAAAGGCTCGTCGAGCAGCATAATTTTACCTTCTTGGGCAAGCGCTCGAGCTAAAAAAGCCCGTTTGCGTTGACCGCCGCTGAGTTCGCCAATCTGACGGTGCTTAAAAGTAAGCATTCCAACCCGTTCCAAACTGGTTTTGGCAATCTCGAGGTCGCGGGCAGTGGTTTGGCGCAACCAGTTCATATGCCCGTAGCGCCCTTGCAGCACCACATCCCAGACCGAAACCGGAAAAAACCAATCCACTTCCTCAGATTGCGGTACATACGCCACCAGACCCTTTTTCTGGGCTTGCTGCGAAGTGATCCCTTCGACGGCGACCGTACCTTGAAGCGGCGTTAAAAAACCCATGATTGTTTTGAACAAGGTACTTTTACCAGAACCATTTAAGCCAATTAAGCCACAAATGCTGCCGCTCTCGAGTTTGAGACTGGCATTACGCAGTGCCAGTTTGCCTTCGGCGTAGGCAACGCTGACATGATTAACCTCGAGCGAAATGCTTTTGGCAGGGTTTGGCGTGGTCTGGAGTTGGGATTGTTGGGTCATTGTCCGCTCAGTCCGGCTGTGACAGTCTCAGCGAATTTCTCGAGCAACTTTAAGTAGGTTGGGGCTTCGGGCGAGAGTGAATCGACGTATAAAATACCACCAAATTTTGCACCCGATTCCTTAGCGACTTGTTTCATGCCATCTGGCTCGACCGTGCTTTCGCAAAAAACGGCTGGAATTTTATTTTTACGCACCACATCAATCACTTTTTGAATCTGACGCGGTGTGCCTTGTTCGCCAGCATTGACCGCCCAAAGGTAATACTCTTGCAAGCCATAATCCCGTGCTGCATAGCTAAAAGCCCCTTCGCAACTCACCAAGGCTCGAGCATTAGCAGGCAACTTAGCCAGTTTGGTTTTGAGGCTTTGGTCGACTGCCACAATCTGAGCGCTGTACTTTTTGGCATTGCTGTTAAAGGTAGCGGCATGAATGGGGTTGAGTTTAACAAATGCCTTACGGATATTTTCAACGTAAATCAAACCGTTCTTAGGCGACATCCATGCGTGAGGGTTGGGTTTACCGGTGTACTGGGCTTCGGCAATGTTGATGGTAACAATGTTATCGGTCAGGATAACTCGAGGCACTTTTTTGAGTTGCCCAAAGAATTTTTCTGCCCAGCGTTCTAGGTTTAGCCCGTTGTAGAGCACCAAATCGGCTTGTTGGGCGCGAACAATATCCGACGGTGTGGGAATATAGCCATGGATTTCTGCCCCCGGCTTGGTGATGCTATTGACCACCAGTTTATCGCCAGCCACATTGCGTGCCATGTCTTGAAGGATCGTAAAAGTCGTGGCAACAATTTTTGGCTTGGCTTGAGCGCTGGTTTGGACGCTAAGAAGTAGGGCAGCTAGAGCAAGGCTCAAGGTTAGCGCAATTATTTTTTTCATCAAGTCCCCTTAGGATTTTATAAGCGAAAGCATTTGAGTTAGGAAGCCCTAAATCAGATTTAGTGTACACTAAACTTTAAGCCAAGAATTGTCAAGCCCCACCGGCAACAATTAGTCCGTCAATGCCTCAACCCAGATTTGCCGCGCCACCTCGAGACCAATCGTGATTCTGCCTGTTGCCAGCAAAATATCTACCACACCAGATAATAAATGCAGATCGCACATCTCGAGCTTTGCACCCGGAATGATGCCCAGACCAGACAGGTGCTTGAGTAGCATCGGGTCATGCCCAGCCACCCGCCCAACCCGTACCACCTCGCCAGCCAGCACATCGGCAAGCGGACGGGTTGCTTTAGTAGGCAATGCCCCAGTTAAACTTGGAATTGGGTCGCCGTGTGGGTCATGGGTCGGTTCGCCCAGCACTGCAAACATTCGTGCCTCGAGTTCTTCGCTGATATGATGCTCTAAACGGTCAGCTTCGGCGTGCAATGATTCAAGCGGAATACCCAATGCCTGATGCAAATAGGTTTCTAGAAGTCGGTGATGGCGCACAATCTCGAGCGCGATTTGTTGACCAGAGGCGGTTAAAGTTGCGCCTTGATAGGGCAAATAATCAATCAATTTGAGTTCGGCTAGGCGTTTGAGCATAGCCGTGACTGATGCTCCCGAAATACCAAGCACCCCAGCAATCTCGAGGGTATTGGCTCGAGATTGCTGACTGAGACTATAAATTGCTTTGAGGCAATCTTCGGTTTGTGGGGTTAGGCGTTCACGCATGGTGGCAGTCTATCCGAATTTAAAGGATGAAAGACAGCCTAACTACACAATTTCGTTATCGGTTACAAACTCAATCCGTTGAGCGGGCAGCAGTGCCAAACGCTTAAAAGCAGGATTCTCGAGAACCGCTTGAACGAATTCTTCTAGGGTTTCGTAGTCGGTGCTGTCTTCGTAAGTGCTTTCAAATCCCGAGAAATCCAGATGATCGTACTCGAGTTCAAGTAAAATCGATTCAAATTGTTCTTCGCGCTCATTTTCGATTTCGGTTTCATCGTTGCTAACCGAATCCAAAGCCCGCTCTAGCGCTACAATAATCGCTATTGGTTCGCCCGGTTTGGTCATACCAAATAAACCCATTAAACCTGTCGCACGTTCGGGGTCACTGCGTTCAACATCAACACTAAACATCAGGTCATCTGCCAGCGCCCAATCGTATTTTTGGTCACGATGATACTCGAGCAGTGCCTTAAACGCCGCGCCAAGGGTGGTTTTTTCGAGCGGTTCGGTTAAATGTCCAAGGAATGCTAAGCGCATTACGGTTTCTACATCGTTCATGGTGTCCATAATAGCGCTATTTGGGACTCAAAGGCTTCGGCATAACGCACCCCAAGAAAAGTCCCCCAATACATCAGCCGAGCTTTGCGCCGCTCGAGGATTTCTGGATTGACCGTTTCAGAAACCGCCACCCCAGTAAATTGGCTTTGGTGCGCCATAATTGCCTTCTCCCATGGCTCGAGAACACTGGTTATATCCACCAGTACATTGGCTTGTATTGGGGCGTTGCCTTGGTAATACAGCACTCGGCTCACTTTATGGGTTGCACCCTCGAGACTGGCTTTTTGCAAGCCAGCCAAATGCACCGCCGAAGCACTCAAGAGCGCCGCACCAATGTGGTCTGGATGGCGGTCTGCTTGGTGTGGCACAAGTAAAGTCTGAGGACGTAAGTCTCGAATAACCTGAGCCAGTTTTAGACGGTACTCGAGGAGGTCTTGAATTGAACCATCGGGCAAACCCAGATTACCGCGAAATGCCAAACCCAGAATTTTGGCAGCCTCGAGTGCTTCGGCATCACGAATTTTGGGCGTACCAAGTGTTCCCATTTCGCCACGGGTGAGCTCGAGAATCCCAGTTTTTTTATTGTTTTGGGTAGCTTTTAAGAGCGTTCCACCACAGCCAATTTCGGCATCGTCGGGGTGTGGGGCAATGGCTAAAATATCCAGTGGCTCGAGGTTGCCAAAAATTATTTTCATACTTTGGTTTCTTCAGTAGGTTGTTTAACCGTGTCGTTTAGACTTGCTGATTTTTGATTAAATTGGCGTTCGTTACCATCGGCTAAGCGCTTTAAGTTATCGCGGTGTTGCCAGAGTATCAGCATAAAAATCAGGGTTAGCATCACAATTTTCCACCATTCACGCTGCATTGTTATAGCAAAAATAATTCCACTAAACGAAGCGATCATACTTGCAGCACTCGAGAAGCGTGTAATCGCAACCGTAGCCACAAAAATCGGCAGAATAGCCAAGCCCAATAAAGGATCAATCAAAGTCATTGTTCCATAACTGGTAGCGACCCCCTTACCACCTTTGAAGCCCAAAAAAATACTGTAATTATGTCCAATAATCGCAAAGAAACCAACCACAGCCAGTTCCCAACCTGGCATCCCGAGAGCTTGGGCAATCAGCATCGGAAAACCACCTTTGAAAATATCAGCTAAAGCAGTTACTGCCGCCGCGCCCCAACCAACCGAACGTAAAACATTGGCAGTGCCGATATTGCCACTGCCAACTTTTTGAATATCCACGCGATAAGTACGGGCAACCAGCACCCCAAAAGGAATCGCACCGAAAAGGTAAGCCACAACAGCAACCCATAAAATGTTGGCATTCACATTTTTATTCTACGCCTAAGCTGTGAATGTGGTGTGACTCGAGCCACCTCATTTGCGGGCGTTGCGACATTTATCCGAGCAGTAAATCACATTATCCCAGTTGTTGCGCCATGCTTTGCGCCACGCAAATGGCTTGTTGCAAACTGGACAAATTTTACTTGGGCGCTCGGATGGTTTTTTGCCACCACCAAAATCTTTATTCGCCATGCAGCACTTCCTGTTCAACTTTGCGCCAGAAACCCGAAAAACGTTTAACTTGCCCTGTAAAACTGGTCAGACGCTCAGGAGGATAAACAATCACGCCCAAACCCGCCGCCTCGAGTAAATCTAGGGTTTTATTAAGTTCTGGGCTAGGAATTTCGGTGGTGTGAATTTGGGTACAATTGTGCAATTTAGCAAAGGCAATAATTTCTTGGGCTTGAATCCCGACACAGATTCTGGTCTTGGCTCGAGTTGCAAAGGCTTCGAGAACACCTTCAAACATAAATTGCAACCTTGGAAAAGCAATTTCGGTATTCTCGAGAAAAGGCTTATCAAACACAAATATCGCAGGTGAGTCTGGATTATCGGCGAGGGCAGGGTCGGTGCTGGACAAACTGCCACCGTGCAACCAAACCAGCTTCACGATGACCAGCCAAATTGCCCACCAAAAAGTTCAGACTCGAGCGTTTCATAAGATTTATTGAACGGACACTTGACGCGGCAAGTCTTGCACCATTGGTGACTCGAGAATTTGGCAATGTTTTCTTTGTTCATAAAATACGGCTTGTGCGAGAAGGTACTGGACACCCACTGCCAAGAAAGCGCGTTGCTGGCAATATCACCATCGAGCAAGTGCTGCCTAAAAAATGCGTAGCCAGCTTTCCAATGGACTTTCCTAAAATGCACCGTGTATGCCGCAAACCAAAGGCGTTCGTGGTTGTGCAAGTAGCCAGTCTCGAGTAAGGTCTCGACCCACGCATCGACACAAGGCAGTCCAGTCTGAGCCTCGAGTATATCTGCTGGCATTTGCTCTGCCCAACGGGCTGTGTACTTGGGCTGCTCCAGATTCTCGAGAACCGCCGTGCCTTCTTGCTCGAGAACCAAAGAAAAAAATTCGCGCCAAGTGAGTTGCTTTAAGAATTCATCGCGTTCGCGCCCTTGCACATTGGCTCGGACATGAGCCGCAACTTCGACAATACTCAGCATTCCATGGCGCAAATATGCCGATAACCTCGAGACTGGCGCATCGGTGTGGTTGCGTCGTCCGTAGTTTTTGGCTTTGAAGTTCTCGAGTTGCGCCAAAGCAGCACTGCGCCCACCATGCAAGGCGGGCGCGTGGGCTTGACCAGTGTACAGACCTTGCAGTGCTGTCTCGAGGTACTGGGTTATTGCTTCGCGGCTCGAGAAATCTTGTTTGAGTTCCATTGGCTCATTATGGCGTTTGGCTCACGCATGGCGCTTGGTTACGGGCTACACTTATTGCCATGAAACGCTTTTTGCTGATTCTTGTCTTTGCCATGTTTTCATTTGCCAAAGCCCAAACGCTCGAGTTTTCGATTGCTTATCCGCTCACGGCTCAGGTGGCAATTTCTGGAGTGGCTGTTTCCGAAGCGCTTTCGTTTGGTTTAGCCGCTTCGCTCGAGCGGCTGCGCTTGTCTGCCAACGCTGGCTTAGAAATTGCGCCAATTGGTTCGCTGCAAGCCAATGCCAGCCTTGAATGGGCTTTTGTGGGGCGGTTTCGTATCACGCTGGCAACTCGAGCCACCCTCGGTTCGGCAACCTTAAATTTAGGCTTGGCGCTCTGGAGTGCTGCCCCAGCTAATTTTGACCCGTTCGAGATTTATACCGCCGACCCACTGCCCAATTCGACCGGCGGCTCCCGCTTTGAGGTGGGCTTGGGTTTACGAATCTCGAGAAGTTTATCGCTTTTTACCAAGCTCTACTTGGGTTCGGATGCCTCGAGTAACAGCTTACAATTGCGTTATCGCAGCAATGATTTTGATTTGTACGGCGGATTTTTTGCGGCGACTGGGGCAAATGGCGAGATTTATTTGTTGCAATCTGGCTTGACTTTGCCTTTCGAGGATGCGGCTTTGGTTTTTTCGGTTGGGGCGGGTGTGGGACTGCTGAACAACAATCTGACTTACGAAGCCAATTTGGGTGTTTTGTTTGGCATCTCAGAAAATATCGCGCTCGAGTTGAGTCTGGTCTATCAGCCGTGGCGTTTTGAGGTGCTGCCGTTGCGTTCGAGTCTCGAGCTTAGCCTTTCGCCCGGTTTTGGGACGCTGCGGCTGACTGGTTTTGTTGGGGTCAATCAACAAAACATTTTTAACTGGGGACTGCGCCTCTCCTACCGTCTGGCACTCGAGGAACTCTTTCCAGCCCCATCCTCATCTGGTTTCAGATTGCCGTGATACGTTTTCTATAGATGAGTAACCTTTACCACCTTCCCGCCGGTCCAAACGTTCCCGAAATCATCAATGTCGTGATTGAAGTGCCGCGAGGCAGCGCCAACAAGTACGAATACGATAAAAACCTCGGGGTGATTAAACTCGACCGTGTGTTGTACGCCGCGATGCAGTACCCCGGCGATTATGGTTTTATCCCCAGTACCCTTGGTGGCGACGGCGACCCATTGGACGCGCTGATTTTATCCACCCATCCATTTTTACCAGGTGTGTTGATTGAATGCCGTGTGCTGGGGATGCTCGAGATGTCCGACGACAAGGGGCGCGACGAAAAAATCCTGACTGTGCCAGCCGACGACCCACGCTGGGATGACCTACAGAATCTCGAGGATGTGCGTAAACACCGTCTGGCAGAAATCGAACATTTTTTCCTCGAGTATAAGTCCTTAGAAGGTAAAACCGTGACTTCTGAAGGTTGGCGCTCTAAAGCCGAAGCCATGACCTGTATTCTCGAGGCAGTTGAACGCGGCAAGCATTAAGTGCATTGTCGGACAAGTCGGTAGACTTGGCGAGCTATGCGAGTACCGATAGGTGCAGCGTCGGAGAGTCTGTAGTTTCAAGGAACGAAGAATCGAA
>JAYWGM010000006.1:0-3622 GCA_043778225.1 Deinococcales bacterium
AACATTTCCGACTAACAGGAGTAAGGGTGACGTATCTCACGCCGTAATGACAGATTTGCCGTTTTGTGAAAAATCTAAAATGCAGGCGTGAGATACTTAATTAGTCTCGAGAAAAGAAAGGGTGGAGTTTCCCCCACCCAACACACTTACTTAACGCTATTGAGGTACTTGGTGGCTTTTTCGGTGGCGATTCTGGCTGTCTCGGCGGCACTTTGTTTGCCCTCGAGCATCTTGTCAATTTCGGGTTGCACCACCTGAATTGCCATGTTCACAAAGTCCTTGTTGCGCGGCAAGGTCACACCCGATTTCAACCCTTCAAACAATGCCTCGAGATTTTTAGGGCTGCTGCGTTTCTCGAGCGAGACCGACAGGGCATCGTCGGCTACAGACTGACGGCTTGGTGGTAAGCCCAGTTTGGCAAAGCTGGTGGTAATAAATTTGCGACCAGTTAAGAATTTCAGGGCTTCCCAAGCAGCATCAGGATTTTTGCTACCCGAATACACGCCGTACCCTTCGAGGGCAAATTCTGCGCCACGTTGTTGCTTACTGCCTTTTGGTACAACTTGGATGTCCCAATTCAAGGATTTAATCGCATTTAAGCCGGGCCAAGTACCTGTGTGTCCACCGTACTCCATAGCGGTTTTTCCACCTGCGAACCCACCCAGCGAATCGTCTTTTGGTCCGGGGGAAATTTTGTATTTACCACTCGTGGTTTTATCAAAGTAAAACTGCAATCCAGCAATGGCGGCTGGTGAATTGAGCGTTACAGTGTCGCCTTTCATAATATCGCCACCAGCTTGACGCACATGGATTAACCATTCACCCCACCAGCCAAGCGTGGAACTTGCACCCCACTGGGTGGCTTTACCTGCTTCACTTTTAGTCAGTTTGGCGGCGGCTGCCAAAAAGTTTTGTTGTGACCAAGTTTTAGTCGGAAACTTAATACTTGCAGCTTCAAAAAGGTCTTTGTTGACGTATAATAAGCCAACGTTAAAACGAAAAGGTAGCGCCAATTGTTTGCCACCCAGTTTAAGTGGAGTGAGCATCTGTGGGTAAAAATCGGAAATGTTGAGGTCATTGCTGGCTTTACTTAAAAATGGGGTTAAATCCGCCAGTAAATCCTTTTGTGTCTCAACGTATAAATCTCCTGTGGCGATAATGTCAGGGGCGCGTTGAGCCGCAATTAACTTGGCTTGGTCTCCACCCCATACCACTTCTATCTGAGCAGTTTTACTCGAGGCATTAAATTCGGCGATTAACGGCTCGAAGGCGACGCGCCAACTGGCATCGAAAATTACACTGACTTTGCTTGGACCTTGAGCCAATCCTGCTGTGACCACGGCACTCATTCCGAGTGCAGCGAACAGGGCGATACGACCAATACTATTTTTCATAAATCCTCCTAAGGGATTTCCAACTGACTTGCAAGTCAAAAATAATGGTGATTTAGCCTAGTCGCCTAACCTTTGCCGAAACTGAATTCTTGAGCAATACGACACCTAAGCCTTAAAATCAGGCTGCTCGAAGACAATTCTAAAAATCAGTTCATTTTGGTACGATTCCACTCGAGCCACGTTCAATTAAAGTCGTAGCAATCGCCATGCGTTGTTGTGGGGCGTTCGGGTCTTTGAGACGAGCCATCAGTTGCTTGGCAGCCGCTCGACCTAAATACGTTTTTTGAATCCGCACTGTGGTCAGTGGCACAGCCCACCTCGAAGCCATTTCGATGTCATCAAAACCAGTGATACTCAAATCAATTGGGATGCGTAAACCTGCTTGTTGGGCAACTTGGCTTGCACCCATTGCCATGACATCATTGACTGCCAGTACCGCCGTAATCCGAGGCTCAAGTTTAAGCACTTGGTGCATGAGTTGCTGCCCAGTCTCGAAGGTTGTGGCTTCTGAATGCAGCACGATTGGCACAGGTATTCCTTGGCTCGAGAAGGCATCCATAAATCCCGCGCAGCGTTCAGTCAGGCTGTACCAATCTTTTGGTCCAGAAATAATCGCTACATTGGTATGCCCGAGGGCTAAAATATGGTCAGCTACGGCTCGAGCGCCACCGCGATCATCGCAGACGACTGCATCCACGGGCGTGTGTTTCGAGAAATTATCCACCAGCACCAACGGAATCCCCAAGGTATGCAATTTAACAATCGTTGCAACTGGCACAAAAGGTCCGTTCAGAATCACACCATCGGCGCGGCTTTCACGCACAATTCGCCAGCGCTGAGGGTCAGCCGCTTCGTCTTCGCCTAGCACCTCGAGCATCGTGTGCATTCCAGCTTGGCGCAATTCGAGTTCAACACCCATCAGAATTTGGGCATAAAAAGGGTCGCTCGAGAGTGGACCGGGCAAGTGATGCACCGCAAAGCAAACATGGTCGGTGCGAGAAGTCGAAAGTGAACGGGCTGCACTTGAACGCACCACATTTAAGCGGGTTGCTTCGCTCAAAATTTTAGAACGCAAATCATCAGCCAGACCGGGTTTGCCATTCATGGCTCGAGAAACAGTGGCACTCGAGACTCCGATTTGTTGAGCTAATTTTTTGATAGTAGACATGGCTAAGATTACCTTCTAAGCGAGCAGTCAGACCAGATTGTTGACTGGTCAATGACCATTGAGAAATTTTTACGTATGCGATTGCGTAAGTATTGCGTAAAGTTTCATAAAAGTCAAGAGTCGGATTTCGATGATTATTGTTATCCTTTGTGCGTTTTGGTTTACAATTAACAAATCGTGATTCCAACTGACCGCTTAGAACAAATACTTAAATTAACCCAAGCTCACGGAACTGTTACCAACATCACGCTTGCTGAAAAACTTGGTGTTTCTCTCATGACTGTGCGGCGCGACATCATCGAACTCGAGCATCGTGGTTTACTGCGCCGAGTTCATGGTGGGGTGCAAAGTGCTGCCAGCCCAGACCGTGGTTTTTCGCTCCGAAGCCGCCAACAACAGACCGCCAAACACGCGATTGGGGCTGCGGCAGCGCTTCTGGTGCAGGATTTTGAAACGATTTATCTCGATGCGGGCAGCACCGCTTTTGAAATGGCACTCAGCTTGCGTCAACGCTCAGTTAAAGGTGTGCGTGTTGTTACCCACGCAATTAACATAGCGGCTGAACTATCAGGGTTAAATCATATTGGTGTTGTACAAATTGGCGGTGAGGTTTTTGGTCAGACCTTCGCTGCCACTGGACCACTGGCTATTCAAGCCATTCGGACACTTTCGTTTGATCAATTTTTTATGTCTGCTCAAGGATTTGACCTTAGAAATGGCTTGACCGATTCAAACTTACTCGAGGTTGAAGTTAAACAAGCGGTCTTAGCTGCCACCAAAAAAGTGGTGCTGATTGCCGACTCGAGCAAATGGGGTGTGACCTCATTTGCTCGAGTTGCAGCCTTAAATGTTGTTAGTCAAATTATTACGGACTCGGGTATCAGTCTGACGAGCCGAGAATCGCTTGATGCTATGGAGCTTGTGGTCAGTTATACCTAAGTACCTCCCCGAAATGTTTTAGAGTTCTTTGCTAAAACATTTCCGACTAAGCGACCCAGCCCCGTCAGGTGGCGCTTTGGGGTCAAGAACAGGAGTAAGGGTGACGTATCTCACGCCGTAA
>JAYWGM010000007.1:0-10268 GCA_043778225.1 Deinococcales bacterium
CCCACCAGCCCAAAGTGCAATCTTGCCACTCGAGCCTTGGTTCAAGACAATGTTCTGATTAGCAATAACCGCCAATTCGCCACTCGAGCTTATCAAACCTTGATTAACCGTCAAGTTCTTACTCGAGATAACACTGCTGACTCCTGTATTCTCGAGTTTTCCGTTAAAAGTCAAATCTTCATCAGTCACAATTCTCGAGTTAGTTAAAACTGTGGTCTGGTTAAACTGAGCGCTTTTGGTAATGATTCGGCTATTCTCGAGTGTGATTCCTCGATTGCTGTTCAGGCTTTGTTCAACTATCAGCACAGCATTTTTGATGGTGGCGACTGCGTTTAAGTTTATGCTTCCTTTGATCAGTACAATTTTATTATCGAATCTCGAGGAAATATCACTGCTCGAGTTGAGGTTTAGGCTACCTTGGACTGTAACCACTGGAATGGCGGTGTACTTGGCTTTCAAAGCGATTACATCTGGTTTTGGAACGGTCACGATTGGTGCTAAGAATTTTGGTTTACCGTTTAAGCAAAAACCTTGTCCAGAATTATCCGAGCAACTGGCAGCACTGGTACTCGAGACTTGACCACCATTCAAGACAATGTTTCTCGAGTTTAAGATTAAGCCAGTATTTGCATGGACACTCGAGCCATTTTGTAAAGTGAACCCTTGGTTACTCTGAAAAGTTGTCCCAGCGATAATTCCGTGTAGCATTATATCTTTTTGGCTTGTCATTCCTCGAGCTTCGGTTTGTTGTTCTTGGATTGGAGCTTGTCCACAAGATGCTATTGCAGTGGCTAGGATTGCCGATATGAGCATAAAACCTCCCTTCTTTTTGTAGAGTTTAGGTTGTTGCGTAATTGTATTCCAGTCAGGTAAAAAATCCATATTTGTAGCCTACCTGTACATCCCAATTTTTCTTGCTCAAAACCAACATGACCAAGAAATACTAACAATTTGCTAAAACAAAATACTACCTCTCTGGCATAATGCAACTATGCTGCCAACTGAGTTTTTAACCAATACCTTTCGTGGTGGAGTGATTACTCCTCATGCGCTCGAGCTTGATGCCGATAGCCTCGAGTTAGCCCGTGGCATCATCGATTTATTTGTACTGCATCATGGGCGCTCAAGACGCGACCTCGACGAAGCCCTAGAAGCCGATACCGCTGACAGCACGGATTACCGCGTCCGACGAGGTTTAGCTCATTTATTGTACTCAGAATGCTGCGAATTTAGCAGCGTCAGCCTGATTGAACCAAGTCTGGCTCGAGCCGAAGTTTTTGCGTTGGCAGCCAAGCATCGTCCAACACTGGCGACAGCCGCCGCCACACTGGATATACAGGCCACTATCTTCACTCAAAACCTTAGCCGCCCTGTTTCTCGAGCCAACCTCGAGCAGAGCCTTTACGCCGACTTACGCGAGGCTCAAGTGATTGCGTTGACTGCCCCAACGCCAGAATGGTTACTCGAGCGTTACAATTTAGCTCAAGCCCAAGGGATTTTGTACCGTGCTTCAGAATTATTGGTCACAGCCCATCGCAACAACCCGGGGCAGTACAAGCTCTTATTTAAATACCTCAAACTTTTTGGTTTAATGCACCGCATCAACGGCGACCCCGATGCAGGTTATACCATCATGCTCGATGGACCCTCGAGCTTATTTCAGCCCAGCACCCGCTATGGTATTGCTTTTGCCAAGTTTTTACCTGCGCTACTGCACGTCTCGCGCTGGACACTGCAAAGTAAAATTCAGGTTCGTCACTACGATGGTTCTCGAGACCAAGCCGAATACACCCTCGATCATACCACCAGCCTTAAATCTCATTACAGTGCTGGCAAAATGTTTGATAGTCTGCTCGAGCAATCCTTTGCTTCACGGTTTTCACAACTCGAAACCCCATGGCAACTCGAGCGCGAAGTGGACATTGTAGACCTTGGTGGAACAGTCATGATTCCAGATTTTAGACTGGTTCACCCAGACGGAAGAAGCATTTTGCTCGAGATTATTGGATATTGGCGAGCCGAGTATTTGGAGCGTAAACTCCGAAAAATTCAAGCCTCCGAGCGTTCAGACCTGATTCTCGCGGTTTCACAACGATTGAATTTAGGCAAAGAAACAGCCATCAAACTCGAGCGCTATAACAACCAAATCATTTGGTTTAAGGGTGTTCTCGAGCCAAAAAACGTTCTAAAACTTGCCGAGCGTTTGCCGAGTTCTCGAGTTTACCCAATATAAAAAATCCCCCAAATCGGGGGATTTTTGTGAATACTTATTTTACTTAATGATGTCAGCTGTAACAACAACCAAGAGTTGCTTTTGCTCATCTGAAGTTTTGGTGGTCTTGAACAAATCACCAAGAATCGGAATGGCGCTCAGAATTGGTACACCACTGGTGGTCGAATCCTGAGTAGTTGCTAATAAACTGCCAAGCAGGAGTGTTTGACCACTTTTTAAACGAACCACAGATTTAGCGGTACTGTCCACAAAATCAATACGGTTTGGATTTGGATTTGTAGAGTTTTGTACCGAACTGACTTCTGCACTCAAATCTAAGGTAATACTGCCATCGGCTGCAACTGTAGGAGAAACATCAATCTTGACACCGAAGGTCAGCGTTTTATTGATTGGCGCTCCTCCCTGCCCTGTACTTGCAATGCTAATCTCAATTCGTCCGCCTGAGCGAATCGAACCCGTACCGTTGTTAAGCACTGTTAAACTCGAGTCGTTGATACGGCGTGACAAACCCTGAGTCTCGAGCGCATTCAAAGCGGCTGTCACATTCAGTCCAGCTAAACTACTGGTTGCATTACCTACAAAGTTAAGCACTCCACCCAGAATCGAACCTGAAAAATTACCTAAACCAATACTTGTCCAGTCAACACCTAAAGAACGGGTTGCGGAATCACTATTTTCTTGAATACGGATACCAATATTGACCAGTTGTTGCGGTTTATCTAAACGGGGCAGCAATGCAATCAATCCAGCCACTGAGGCTTCAGGTCCACGGATAATCAGGGTATTCGAGCCATCATCTGAAACAATGCTGATGTTTGGAGTTGCCTGTACCGCCGCCGCATTTGGCGCAGCCACGCCTTGGGTGGTGTCTCCTGCGGTGCTTGGTCCCGCCACCAATTGCCTTAGAATTTCGGCAAGACGACTGGCTTTACCAAAAGAAACCGCATAAATTTCTTGAATCACCCTCGAGGTATCGGTTGGCAGTTGCGCCGCCGCAACATCTATTTGCGCCAACAAAGCAGCAATGTCAGTATGCTGTGTTTGGGTGGCAGTAATCACCAAGCGATTAGAACCCGTCACTGGAACAATTTTCACATCAGCAAATTGGGCGCTCAGGGCTTTGGCAATATTTTCGGCATTGGATTTGATTTCGTAAGTCTTGACCACCAAAACGGCTTGTGGTGTATTCGGGGTAACTGGAGCAGTTTGTACTGGGGCTGGTGGACGGAATTTCTGTACCACTTCGGGTGGTCCAACCACAACAACATCGTTTGGCAAAAGTTCGTAATCCAAATTATTCAAAGAGACAACCATACTCCAAACCTGACGGAACGGAATAGCTTTGAAGTTATAGGAGACTGTTTTAGCTGCGATACCTTCAGTCGTGGCTTGGAGCTTGACCAAACTCGCGAGTTCGCGTAAATACTGCGACAAATCCATACCACTGCTGGGAATGTCAACGGTCACCAATTGGTCAAACCGAGCATCGTTAGGAAAGCGGTCGCTGACAATTCGCTGAGCAAAAGCGGGGGTGCATAGACTTGAGAGGGCGAAAAAGGCGATCAGAAGTACGTTTCTGAGTTTTGTCATAGTCATCACTATACCTCGAGTTTATGGTTTTTGTAACTTAATGGTAATGGTTTGCTCGCCCAATGCGAGAACCGCTTCGGTTTCGGAAAATGAACGTAAGGTCACTTTGCTATCCTTAAAGATAGCCGACCCAACTTCAACCACAGCAATACCTTGGCTGGTGCGAAAAACAGCTTTACGCACTGCCGAAGAAAGAACAAAGCCAACAAACTGAACCTTTTGGGTATCAACAAAAACCTCGAGTTCCGGACGAACAATCACCGGCGGGGCAACCACCACAGGAGGCACAACCACGACTGGTTCTGGCTTAGGTCGGAGCAAGTCTATCGAAGCACTTGAACCAACAGTTACGATGTCATTTGAAACGATGTAATAGTCGAGCGAACCAAGTGCCAAAAGCACATTCCAAGCCAAACGCAATGGCAAGCCTTTTAGGTTGTAATCAATGTTACGGTTTGGGATATTGACTGGAATAACCTGCAATTTAGCCAAAGCAACCACTTCGCGCACCGCAGCTTCGAGGGTTTTGCCACCCGAAAAGTTCAGGCTTACGGGTGCGGCAGAAGCCGTCGTTGGAAGGGTAGCAGGGCTGGCATTCAGAACCCGAAGCCGTTCAATCGACTCTTTATTTGAAACAACCATGACATTCTTCTCGAGAAGCTCGTAATCAAAGTTACCCAGTGCCATCGTCACATTCCATGCGTCACGGAACTTCACATCGTTTAATGGATAATTGACCGCTTGTTGTGGCACATTCTCGAGAATTGGTTGTAGACCGATTGTTCCAGCCAATTCTTTGATGTAGGTATTTAAGTCAATACCAGCAGGCAGATTGACGGTGACACGTTGATCAAAACGCGCCTCTTTGGGCAGACGATCATCATAGGGTTGTTGCGCCAAACCGACGCTGCCCCCTATCCAGAGTGCCATTGCGAGTAGCGAAATTTGAATTTTCATGGACGACCTCATCGTTTTACCAAGGGTAGAGTTAAGAGTTCATTACCGAGCGCCAAAACCACTTCTGTTGGACTGACTGATTTAAGAATGATATTTGAATCACGAACCAAGGCATCTCCTTCGGCAACTGACAGTAAACCACGATTTGACTGAAAAAAGGCTTTCTTGACTGTGCCTATTGAAAAACCAGCATACTCGAGACGCAAATCATCCTGAACCACACGGCGCAACTCGAGTAAATCGGCTGAGGGTGTTGCTGGGGCTGGGGTGGTAACGATTGGGTCGGTGGGGGTTGTTACAGGAGCAGTGGTTATTGGGTCAGTTGGGGTTGTCACAGGGGCAGTGGTTGTCGGGTCAATTGGGGTTGGAGTCGTCGGGGTTGTCACAGGAGGCGTGGTTGTATTGGTTGTTGGGGCAGTTGTCGTTGGGGTTGTTGGGGTCGTTGGGGTCGTTGGGGTTGTTGGGGTCGTCGGGGTTGTTGGAGTTGTATTAGTCGTTGGCGTTGCTGGAGCAGTTGTCGTTGGAGTCGTTGGGGCTGGCTCAATCTTAAAAATCGGTGGCTCAGGTGTTGTAGGACGAGTTGTTGAGGTCGTACTTGGCGTTTGAGTGACCGATGGTACTTGTGGGTTGCTCGAGGGAACAGTGGCTGACGTATTTGTACCAGAAGTATTGCCAGTTGTCGAAGTTGTACTTGGCGGAGTCACGGCTTGAATTGGTGGCTGCACTCGAGGTGAAGATGCAAGAATTGACGGGGTAATCGAAAAAGCTGGGCGGGCAATTGGTGTGGTGGCGATTGGGCGTGGCTTTGAGGCAACAGCTTGAGGCGTGCTGGTAACAACTGTTTTTGGAATAACTGGGCGCTGTGCCGAAACCACAACAGGAATTGGCTTAATAGCAGTGGTTGTTCCAGCCCCAGCCACTGCTCCTGTATTGACTGCTGGGCGCGGTACAAATGGCGAAGTAACGATTTGGGTTCTGATGGTTGGGGTTGCTGTGGGTCGTGGCACACTCACACTGACGGTTGGCTGAAAGCTAACTTCAACTGGCGCACCTTGGCGACCAGTATTCACCACAGCAACAGTTGTACCCGACTGCGGCAATGGCGCAAAAGGGTTCACAACTTTAGGGGCAACTGGCTTAGGGGCTGGTTTGATGGCTGGCTTGGTCGCGGCTGTTGCTGTTGCACTTGTCGTGGGTGTGGCTGGCTTTGGTTTATCAGCAATCAATGGGATTGTCCCCGTTTCAACACCTGTACCCGAGGCTGTTGTATTTGGGGCTGTTGGGTCTGGTGTTGTTGTTGTGGTCGTTGGGTCTGGTGTGGTTGGTGTTGTCGGGTCGGGTGTTGTGATGGTTTGGACAATTGGGTCTGGTACTGGCGCATTGGCTGTACCTGAATTCAAGGCAAACCAAACGCCTACACCTCCAAGCAGGACTGCTAGGGCTGTGCCTAAAACAACTGGGGTAGAAACCTTAGGTAAGTTCATACCCTGTTTTTTAGGGGCTGTGGTATCAGTTACTTCAGACTCGGACAGATCATCTTCGAAGTCGCTCATCGCGGAACCTCCGGTGTGGTTGGATTTGGACAAAGCGGATTAAGTGGGCGATCGACAACCCCTCGAGCCGCATCATAGACATAAGCGATTACGGAAACGGCGGCGGTTAGTTTAGGGTCGGCGGTACTTTCTGTGGTGGCATTGTTGCCGCCGCCAACGTTAAGGTTAATCGAGTCCATACGCAAGAAACGCTGTTGACTCTCGAGTGACTGCAAAATACCAATCATGGAGGTAAAAGAGCCAGTCACATTTAAGGCTGTACTGACCGCCCGTACTCCAGCCGGTAGCGTACCTGAAGTTGCACCTGCTGACCTTGCTAGTGTATTGATTTGCCCTTTGTTGTTGCCAATTTGCAGCTTGAAGGTTCGCATCAAGTCGGCATACTGCTCTTTACTCGGCAAGGCATTCAAAAACTCACGGCGTTGGACTTGTAGGTCAGCCACCACCGTACAAAGCTGTGGCACATTGGCTTTAGCCCGGTTGCCAACAATGATTTTCTGGTCAAGGTCAGCAATTTCAGTGCGTAAAACAGCTTGTTCATCTAGGGTCACTTGGTACATATTAAAGTACCAAAGAACAGCCGCCAAAATGGTTAGGACAATCACAATCAGCGCAATAATTTGACCCGTCAGACGTGAAAAAAGCGAAGAGATATTTGACATTATTGCCCCCCCGTTGGTGGTGGTGTGACGGGTGGTGTTGGCACAGATGAATTTGCAGCATCCACCAAGCCAACCGTGGCATTAAAAGTATAGAGTAGGCTCGAGGTATTGCTGCCTTGTCCTCGAGACACCGAACCCAGATTAATTCCAAAACGGTCGTTGTTTTCAAAAGCACGTTGGAACGTTTCAACATCGTTTAAGCTGGTGGCTTGGGCATTAAAAGTGACCTCAGTGGCAATTGCCTTACCATCATAAGCGCCACTGGCAGCTTGACTGGTAACGGCGGCGGCATCCACACGACGCAAAGTCATGTTTTGCAATGAAGCCGCCAAACGGTTGGGGTTGTCGGTGCTGCGTGGAATCTGTGAAGTGAAAGTGCGGATTTCTCGAGACCACGCCACCCGCTCGCGCTCGAGTTGGGCTTTGATGCTGGTCGTGGCTTCGAGTTCGCGCTGTTGGGCGGTCAGTTCATTTTGGGCTGTGATGTATTTTTGCAACAACGCCAATTCGGTGTTGCGGTCATCTCGAGTTTGCGCCAATTGGTCACGTTCGGCATTGGCAGCCAGCTGCATCCCAATCATCACCGCTAAAGCCACCAATGGCACAGCAATCGCAATTAAACGCCACCAACCCGGCTCAACGCGCTTACGCAGTGTCTTTGGTAAGAGGTTAATTCTAATCAAGACCACTCACCCCCCGCATGGCAAGACCGAGCGGTACAGCTAACTCGGCTGCCGAAGAACGTAAAAATGCAGAATCAAATAAACTGTCGTCAAAACTGACCGAGAGCCATGGATCGCCAACTTCGACTCGAAAACCAAGGGTGTCGCCAATTGCATCGGCAAGCCCACGCAATTTTGCGCCGCCGCCCGAGAGGTACATTCGGTCTACCGTAATATCGCCAGACTGGACACGGTAAAACTCGAGTGAACGACGGATTTCGGTGGTCAAATCGAGTAACGGTGTACGAATCGCATCAAAAATTTTGGCTGGCGAATACTTTTCTTTGTTGACATCAAAGTCGAGTAAATCCTCTTCATCTTCGGTAGGAATGGTGGCAGTGGCGTATTGCAACTTAATTTCTTCGGCAGCATTAAAGTCTAGGTTAAAGGCTTTTTGAATTGCCACCGTAAAATCGTCGCCAGAGACATTGATGGTACGGTTTAAGAGAATTCGCTCGCCGCGTACCAGTGCGATGTTACTGCTCGAAGCACCAATCTCGAGAACCACACCGACCTCGCCACCTTCGGTAAACCGAGCGCCCGTTAGGGTAGTTTTATTCAGATGCTCACCAAGGAGACTACCCTTTAAGGCTCGCAAGCCAGCAAATGGTTTGACATCTATAACCACTGGCTCGAGACCCGCCAGTTTAATCACTTCGACCAAACGGGCAATCACTTCTTGTTGGGCAGCAGCAATCATTACTTCCATCTGACCATCGGCGGGAATGTCGTCTGGATTATCGAGTGTATCGTAATCAAGCACAACTTCGTCTATCGGAAAGGGAATATAGCGTTCAGCTTCCCATTTGATGGCATCGTCTAGCTCTTTGCTGGTCATTTTTGGCACAGAGACAATACGGGTAATCGCCGATTGCTGCGCTACGGCAGTGACTACATACTTGTTACGGATTTTTTTCTCCGCAAGCGCGGCTTTGATTTCATTGGCAATGGCTTGTGGCTCGACCACTTGCCCGTCGCTGACAGCGCCGGGAGGGGTTGGACGAATCGCAATACTACGCAATGTTGGCGGACTGCCCGCCTTTAACTCCACAATTTTGATCGTACTCGTACCAATCTCGAGACCAATAGCCTCGATTTTAGGATTGACGAGCCGATTCATCAGGTCTTTCATATGCCCCCTCTGGTCGAGGAACTCCAAATTGCGCGACGACTTTGATTAAATCCACTTGCAGACCCGACAAGTATACAACGGAAATGCGTTTCATAGTACAAACGTGTTCGGGGGATGACTGCTGGCGTGCCAAACATAGGCTTTTGCCAGCACCTGACTTCAAAATGAGAATCGGCAATCATATTCACTGCTCAGTATACAGTGACAGCGACACAAATTGCATCTATCCAAAAAAAAGGTACGCTCTGGGGCGCACCTTTTCTTCTCATAAAGCGAATTAAGCTGTTCTGTAGGCTTCAAGCAGCACCTGGGCAAATTCGGAAGTGGACTGTGTACCACCAAGGTCGCGGGTGCGTGGTCCATGCTCGAGGGCAATTTCGACGGCTTTCTCGAGTCGGGTGGCGGCTGATACTTCGCCAATATGCCGCAGCATTAAGGCGGCAGCTAGAACAGTGGCGGTTGGATTGGCTATTGCCTGCCCAGCAATATCAGGGGCGCTACCATGAACACTTTCAAAAACTGCATATTGATCGCCGATGTTGCCACTGGCAGCAATACCAAGCCCACCGACCAAACCAGCCGTTAAATCCGAAATAATATCGCCAAAAAGGTTGGTCGTGACAATCACATCAAATTGCTCGGGTCTCGAGACCAATTGCATGGCGCAGTTATCGATAATAATGTCCTTGACAGCTATATCAAAGCTCGAAGCCGCCGCCATGGCGGTGTTTAGGAACAGACCTTGGGTCACGGGCAGCACATTGGCTTTATGGGCAATGTGCAGCAACTTTCGCTCACGCCCTGATGCCAGTCGTGCCGCATATGCACCAATTCGTTGTGAAGCCCGCTTGGTGATAACCGCTTCGGCAATGGCTAGTTCGCCATCCATATACGAGCGTTCTTGTTCGACATACAAACCTTCGGTGTTTTCGCGGACAATCACCAAATCCACACCCGCCCTCGAGCCGGGGACAGCATGGTGTTTAGCAGGGCGCACATTGGCGTATAAATCCAGCGCGCGGCGCATATAGCGAATCGCGCCTTGGAAACCAGCCACTTTTTTGGAGGGGCTGGTGGCTGCCCCAAATAAGGTCGCTTTGGCACTTTTAACAGTTTCTAGGGTGATGTCTGGAATACTGTTACCAGTGCGTTCAAACAATTCCCAGCCAGCTTCAGCGTGCAACCACTCAAACTCGAGTTCACCCGTGACCTGCATACCCTCGAGAACGTGCTTAGCGGCTTGGATGACCTCATGTCCGATGCCATCGCCTTCGATTAAACAAATGGTGTGTTTTGCCATTGCTCTAGTCTAGGCGCGAAGAACCAATCTGACAAGTTGTCTCGAGCAGGGTGACAAAGAAAGGTTAAAAGGTTAAAAGGTTAAAAGGTTAAAAGGTTAAAAGGTTAAAAGGTTAAAAG
>JAYWGM010000008.1:0-9962 GCA_043778225.1 Deinococcales bacterium
CAGAGGTCTTCGATGGTATGCTTTTTTAGAAGCTGAAGTGTACTAGACATACTATTCAGCTTCCCCTATTTTCATGAGCATCCCCTAGCACTCGACGTAAGGTAGTAACTACTATGGCTCAAACGACTCGCCACTTGTCGACCAATTTGGGAATATAACTTGGATTTCAGATAATGGAGAATTGGGGGGCTACTATAGCACGAGGAGAGATGCGGTTATCACCACAGTTAACTCAAGCGGTGCCTTCGTGCGAAGTGCGTCAATAGCATATCCAGTGCTTAATTATCTTTCATTCGGATCAGATGGCACACTATTCGTACCAACAAAGCGTGGTGTGACCGCGTTGAGTCAGACCTTCCAAACTCAATGGACATATAAGTCAATAAATGATAGGTGGGTCTACGGGACAACAATTACGCCGCAAGGACTATTACTCGTCTCGACCTACGATAGAGTGTTGGCAATTAATACTGGATTGACAGGGCTGCTTGGTTCAGCCCCTTGGTCTAAAGTGTTTAGCAATTTACGGAATTCAGGACACAATTAATGTCATTTTGGGATGAGAAACCACAACAAATTCTCCCGTTTTATGAATTAACGGGAGTTCAGGTTAAAGTTATTTGCGTAGATAATTTGTTCGATTCTGTTGCTAACCCTGATTCTCGGATCATTCTGTTTGATAATTGCCAAAAACTTTTGGCAATTATCAAGATTCTAAGCACCCCAATAAAGTTTCATTCTTAACCCGAACTGACGTTATTCACTGTAAAACAGTTGGTGCAGATCACCGAGAAATTCCACCTTTCCAACGCCTTGTACCGTAGCATATCACCGCACAAAATAAGCCATTTCAGCCTCGAGAACCCGCGCTGTCTCGAGAACCCGCGCTTCCTCAATCACCACCGTCTTCCAACCCCGCAGACGTTGTACTCGCCCTGTCACCAACAAGGCTCGAGCGCGTAAAATCTCGCGTATCGTCAGCCAGACATCCCGATGAGCTATCGCTTGGCAATGTCCAAATTCATCCTCGAGCAGTAAAAACACAAACCCACCCGCCGTCTCAGGTCGTTGTCGTGAAATCACTAAACCGCCTATCGTGCAGCGCTGCCCGTCATAAATACGATTCGTTGCTCGAACTCCGATCATCTCGAGTCCCGAACGCAATACCGCTAACGGATGCACCTGACTGGTGCGTGTCACCTCTAAATCCCAGTCCAAAAGCTCCTCGAGTTCAAGCGCATCGAGCCGAGCAAGGTCACTCGCCTCGATCACAGGCAAGCGTAAAAACCCTTCTTGGTTTGCGTGCATCACCGCAAATCGTTGCTCGAGAATACCAAGTTCCCAAAGCACATTGCGTCTCGAGCCAAAAGAGTCCAGCGCTCCACTGCGGGCAAGACTCCCCAAAGCATCCTTGGGTAATTTCGAGCGCTGCACCAAGTCTTCTAAACTCGAGAATGGCTTATTCTGGCGTTCTTGTACCACCACCTCTGCCATAGTTTGACTGATGCCACTGATTGCCGTTAGTGCTAAACGAATCCCCAATCCATCCCCGACTTGTTCTAGCCCGTACCTCGAGCCGCTTTTTTGCAAGTCAACGGGTAGAACCACAATTCCCAACCGCCCTGCTTCTTCGGTGATGGTTAAGCGTGGGTACATGCCAGGTTCGTGTTCAAGCACCGATGCCAAAAAAGCTGCTGGGTGAATGGCTTTTAGGTACGCGGTATGCGCTGCGGTGGTTGCAAAGGCAACCGAATGTGATAATGGGAAACCATACCCAGCGAATCCAGCGACCATACCAAAAATAGTATTAGCAACCTCGCTGCTGAGGTCAGCATGGGTGTGTTTGGCGCGTTCTAAAAACTCGCCGCGCATGGCTTCCATCTCCTCGCGGTCTCGCGCTCGAGAAATCAGTTTCCTAAAGCGGTCTGCTTCACCAATGCTCATGCCGCAAATGAGTTGTGCCACTTCGATGGCTTGGTCTTGAAAAACCATCAGCCCGTAGGTTTGTCGTAAAACAGGCTCGAGGCAGGGGTGCGGGTACGTGACCCCCTCGAGTCCTTTGCGTCGTCGAATATAGGGTTTGACCGATTGGGCTTGAATTGGTCCGGGGCGAATCAAGGCAATTTGTGCCACTAAGTCTAAAAAGTTCTGTGGTTGTAGCTGAGCCAGTAAAGCCTGCTGTGCTGGTGATTCAACCTGAAAAAGCCCGATGACTTTCCCGTCTTGTAGGGCTTGGTAAATGCGTTTGTCCTCCAAGTCAACCTGCTCGAGTTCAAGGCTGATGTCTTGTTGCTCGAGTAAATCAAGCGTGGTTTGTAGCACGTCTAAAGTTAGTAAACCCAGCAAGTCGAGTTTCACCAACCCAGCTTGCTCGGCGGTGCGTTTATCGAGAAAGGTTTGCAGTGTTCCGTTGGCACTGTGTTTGGTTGGGCTGTGGTGATGGATGTGACTTGGGGCTAAAAGCATTCCACCTGAATGCAAGCCTAAATCCCGTGGACAGTCATCCAAGCATTCCACTAGGGCTACCAGCACCTCGAGCAGCACACTTTTGCCTGTTACTTGCTCGAGGGCTTCAGTGTAGCGCCTGATCTGGCGTGGTCTGCCACTGTACGGCAATACTCGAGTGATTTCGCTGGCTTGGTCGTGTGTCCAACCCAGCACTCGAGCCACGTCTCGGGTGGCAGCGCGTAAGCCGTAGGTGTTGATGTTGGCTGCCATGGCGCTGCGTCCGACAAAATCATTGGTCAGCCAGTCAATCAGTTCTTGTCGGCGTGAACTCTGGACATCAATGTCAATGTCTGGAGCTTCTTTTTTAGCTAAAAACCGAGTGCTGTTCAAAAAGCGCTCGAAGCGCAAACGGAATTGAAGTGGGTCAGCATGGGCAATGCCCAGTGCGTAGACCACAATGCTCGAGGCAGCACTACCACGTCCAGCCGTGCGAATTCGCAGTCTTTGCGCCGCTTTAATCACTTCGTGAACCAACAAAAAATACTCGCTTAACCCAAGGGATTCAATCACCTCGAGTTCACGGCTCATCACTTCAACGGCTGTTTTGCGTTTTGCAACTGGGTAACGACGCTTGATACCCTGCCGTACCCGCTCCTCGAGTTCAATGGTAGGGGCTGATATTGCCAAATGCGGGATTAAGACCTGCTCGGGTAGTAAATTCACAACGCACTGATTGGCAATGGCGACGGTAGTTTCTAGTAAGCCTTTATTTCGCACCACTTGCTCGAGCATGGCTTGGGGTTTGAGCCAAGCCTCGCGGTTGCGTGGTCGTTCGTCATAGTCATCATCAATCCCTAAACGCAAGCGTGAAAGCGTCAGCAGGTCTAAACACACCGAATCATCTGGCACGGCATAGCCGACATCGTTACTGAGTAAGGCATGAACCTGAGCGGTCTTGGCTAACTCGAGCATTCGCTTGACCATTCGCGCATCACCTTCGCAACGATGGCTCGAGACTTCAATGAAAAGCCGCTCGGCAAAAATACCTTTTAGGCTTTTCACCCACTCGAGTGCCGAATGCGGTTGACGGCTGTGCAGCAGCTTCCATAATCGCCCATACCGACCGCCAGTCAGGGCGAAAACATCACCTGCATCCTCGCGTAGTGCCGCTAAATCCAAGCCAGCCTGCTCCGCCGCAAAACCAGTCGAAATCCACTGGTTAATCCGCTTAAACCCAGCTTGATTGGTGGCTAACAGCACCAATGGATACCCCTCAACCAGCACTTCTGCTCCAACAATGCAATCTAGCCCAGCCGCTCGAGCCGCGACTTGCATTGGAATCACACCGGCTGTACTCATGTAATCGGTCAGTGCCAAAGCGGTTTGTTGGTTCTCGAGTGCTTGACGCACATACGCTTCGGGACTCGAGCCACCGCGTCGAAATGAGTACTAGCTTTTAACGTGCAGGTGAACAAAGCTCATCTTCCTATCCTTGGATTTTGTGTATACTGATGTTGGTGATGCTGATGCAAGAAATGAACATTTACACCCCTGAAGATGTTGCCCGCCGCTTGCGGGTCAGCGAAGAAACGGTGCGCCGTGAAATTCGTGGCAATCACCTGAGTGCCCAACGCATCGGTAAGCAATACCGAATCTCGGCAAACGACCTCAAAGCCTATTTGGGTGATCAACGTTTCACTGAATGGTTTTTGCAAACCGATCATCTGCGTCTTGCGATTGGCAGTGGTGGTTTGCCTGAACCAGAAGCCATCGCTCTGGCGGAAAAAGCTGTGCGCCAAGTGCGTGAGGCTCGCCCAACCCCAGCTACGGGCTTCAAAGCCCCAAGCAAAGCCGAAATCCAAGCCCATCTGAAAACAGTCCGCCAAGCTCGAGAAAAACGTGATTGAAACACCCCTGATTGTTCTGGACACGATGATTGTTGTTTCTGGGATTATTGGAAAACCCAATGCCAGCGATGCTAAGGTACTCGAAGCCATCGAAACTGGCAGGGTTCGGCTGGCTTTAAGTGATGATTGGTTGCTTGAACTGAATGATGTCCTCAGCCGTGATTTTATCTTGGAGCATGACAGCCAACCCGGACGAGCTTTTAGAGCAGGTTTAACCTTGGGCTTGATGGGTGAACTGTTTCGCCCAGAACGCCTAGATTGGACAAGCCTAAGCGACTCAAAAGACTGGTGGATACTGAATTTAGCCTTTACTTCAGCCGCAGATTTTCTGGTCACTCGAGATAAAAAAGTCATTCGAGCCGCCAAAGGTTTAGGCTTTGAAGCCTTAACCCCGCCTGAATTGCTTGAATACCTGCGCCGCATTTAATCCCACCACCCCGCCACAAACCACCCCTCGCAGGTGCGAAATAGGGTGATTTCACCATGCGAGGTTGCCACCACATGGTATTCGCGCCATTCACCCAGCAAGGCAGCATCACGCCACCAATGCCCGTGAAACACCCAGACTTCAAGGGTTTTTTGAACCGTCCAAACCAAGCCTCGGTAACGCACCGCCTGTACTTGCACCCCAGTGCCGAATGGCTCGAGCAGAACCTTGCAAGGCTCAGATTGATGTAACCATTTCATGATTCACCCCTCACTTAGCACCCCTGCGTCGTACCCGTTCGCCTGTTAATGCCTGAAAACGAAAACGCTGTTCGGGCAGACTGGCTTTGGGACGGTGAATCTCGAGCCTGCCAATCTTCTCAGGAAAATGCTGATGCACCACTCGAATCGCTTCTCGCACATCAGGACGCTCGAGATGACCAAATAAACTCGCCTGAACTGGCACAGGACGCACCAAGTCAGAAAGCACCACCTCGAGTTGCAGCACTTCAAGTCCAGACACCAAGTTCTGAGTCAGCCGCTCGAGGGCTAACAGCAAGGTCTTCTGGTTTTGGGTGTAATGCTTGAGAACCTGACGGGCGCTGCTTGCCCCTAAAGCAGTCTCGAGCGTGACGGTCACCGTACCAGCCTGTAAATTACCCAATTGAATAGCGGCTCGAGTCAGCAACGGTGTCAGTATTGGCATGATCTCAAACGGCTCTAAAGCTGGTGGGTCAAACACCCAACTGATACGAACACTGATCGGCGGGTTATACAGCGGTACTGGAGTGGCATCACCACCGCGCAGCAAAGCAATCAAACGCTGGGCTTCTTTACCAAACTGTGCCTCGAGCGATTTGGGGGTGGTGCGTTCAACCACATCACCCAGCGTTCTCAAACCAAACAACTCGAGCTTTTCAATCATGGCAGCACCAACGCCGATACCTTTTAATAAATAAACGGGCACTCGAGCTAAGAAACCTTGTTCGTCAGGCTCGAGTCGTGCTTTGCCACGTGAACAGGCAAGAGCGGCTAACCATGCCGCACCGCGCCCACTGGCTACGCCGACTCGCAGATCCAATTCGGCGGCTAGGGCTTCAGCTTCTAACGCTCCTAAACCGGCTGCGAAAGCCAAACCCATGCGCGGCGCTTCAATCCATGGTGTGACTTTGTAAAGGGCTGCTAAGGCAGCCTCCCAAGCGGCACTTAAAGCACTGACCTCGAGTTGGGCAATCATGGCACTCGGACATAAACCTCGCACTCGCTCTAAGGGGTCACCAAGGCGCACGCCGGCTTTACGGGCTAATTCGCACGCACCACCGACTTTGCGCCCTTCCAGCACCACCACAGGAGCAGTAGCAGTTGGCTCGAAGCGTCGCACTGCCCAGGTGGGTAAGTCGGCGATCCAAAAACAAGACAATAAACTCGAGGCTGAGCGGCTCGAGTTTTTCAACTGTGGTTGGCTGTAATGTTCAATACGGTTTTTTGGCGGCATGATGCACCTCTTGCCGCTTTGGTCTATAGTGAGACCAAGCGGCACTTGTCGCTTGTGCGAAAGAGGAAAGCACTCTTTGCTTGCTGGCGTGGTACTTTCCTCTTTTGTCTAAATCAGTTTCACATAAATACCTCGCTTATATTTATACTCTACACGATTTTACTCTAGTAAATTCTGTATAGTACAGACCTATAAGGGGTTAAGGCAATGTGCGGACGATATGTCTTTCATATGAAACATGAGCGCTTTGAGGCGGTCTATCAAACCCAAGCCCCGCTTGGACTCGAGCCACGGTTTAACATTGCCCCAACCCAACGCGCTCCAATCATCCGATTAGGCGAACCAAGTGCTGCGATGCTCGAGTGGGGCATCACCAGTTTTGGCAAACCCATCATCAATGCCAGAAGCGAAACAGCACTCGAGAAACCATTGTTTCGCCAAGCCATGCACACAGGTCGCTGTCTTGTCCCAGCTTCGGGCTGGTACGAATGGCGCAAATTCGATGGGGGCAAATACCCTTATCATCTGAAACTCGAGTCAAGTGATGAGCTTGCCTTCGCTGGGCTTTGGCGTGGCGAGCAGTTCTCCATTCTCACCACCCAAGCGGCAGAAAGCATCCAGCACATCCATGACCGAATGCCAGTGATTCTGCCCAAAGAACGATGGCGAGTCTGGTTAGCAGATACGCCACTCGAGCAGATTACTGCCATGCTCAAGCCGTATGACCCACGGGATTTAGATGCTTACTTGGTGTCTGACCGCGTTGGGAACGTTAGGAACGATGACGAGGATTTATTAAAAAGTAGGGTATGACCAAACCCCAGCATAGCGCCTCGAGCGGTATCGTAGTGACGGTCAAAACAAAACCCGAAAAACTCAATCTTAAAAAATTCCAATTGGAACTTCAGTGGATGCCTTTGATCGCGTTTTGAGTTTTGAAAATCCTCGGGTCGGGATGTGGCTGGAAATGTCGACTTGGACGGTGACTCAGCCTGTGAACGAAATCTGGAAGAAGTCCATTAAGCCCAAAATCAAATCCTAACCAGTACAATACCCTCAATGACCCCAACCGAATTCATCGCCAAATGGCAAAACTCCGGCGCAGCAGAACGCGCCAACTGCCAGCCTTTTGTGCTTGACCTTTGCACCTTGCTCGAGGTTGCATCCCCTGACCCCAAGCAAGCCAATGAATCCCAAAACGCCTATGTCTTCGAGCGAGCCATCACCATCAACCACGGTGATGGCTCGACTTCCACCAACTTCATTGACTGCTACAAGCGCGGTACTTTTATTCTCGAGGCAAAACAAGGCAGCGATGCCACCCCAGCCGCACAACCCAGCCTACTCGAGCCAACAGCTAAACCTAAGCGCGGTACTGCTCGCCGTGGCACGACCATGTGGGACAAAGCAATGGTCAAAGCCCGCGCCCAAGCTGAAGGGTATGTGCGGGCTTTACCTGTTGAGGAAGGACGACCACCGTTTATCGTGGTTGTGGATGTTGGCTACAGCATCGAGGTCTACTCAGAGTTCTCCTGCTCAGGAGGTATCTATGTTCCTTTCCCAGACCCAGCTAATCACCGCATCATGCTCACCGACCTCGAGAATCCAGCCATCCGAGAGCGTTTAACAACCCTGTGGAATGAACCTCTAAGCCTCGATCCGAGCCGCATTTCAGCCGAAGCCACAAGGGACATCGCCGAAAAATTGGCAGTTTTGGCACGCAGTCTCGAGAACACCTATAGCCCTGAAGCTGTAGCCAGTTTCTTGATGCGCCTGATTTTTACGATGTTTGCCGAGGACATGAATTTGTTGCCTCGAGAGTCTTTCCGCAATTATTTACGCGGTCTGCGCGGTCACGCTAACCGATTTAAGGCATTCATCGAACCCGTGTGGCAAGTGATGAACACTGGTGGCTTCTCGAGGGATTTGCGCGAAACCTTGCTGCACTTTAATGGTGGCTTATTCGCCGACTCGAGTGCGCTTGATTTAAGCGAAGAACAGCTTGAGTTCTTGATTGTGGCTTGCGAACGCAACTGGTCACAGGTTGAACCAGCCATCTTTGGTACACTGCTCGAGCGAGCGCTTGACCCAACCGAGCGTCATAACCTTGGGGCGCACTATACCCCAAGAGCCTATGTTGAACGGGTGGTGCAGCAAACCGTCCTCGAGCCATTGCGTCAGGACTGGGCTTCTGTTCAAGTTGAGTTTGCCAAAGACCTCGAGTTAGGGCGGGTTGAGGCTGCTTTGAAGAAAACTGAGGCATTTCACTATCACCTTTGCCAAATCAAAATCCTTGATCCTGCTTGTGGATCGGGCAACTTCTTGTATGTGGCACTGGAGATGCTCAAACGACTCGAGGGCGAGGTGCTGGACGTACTCGAAGCGATTGGTGGAAATCGCCGTCTCGAGATGGAACAAAACACCGTAGACCCACACCAGTTTTTGGGCATCGAAGTCAACCCTCGAGCCGCGACCTTGGCAGAGTTGGTGCTGTGGATTGGGTATTTGCAGTGGCACTTTCGCACCAGTGGCGATGCTCGCCCACCGATTCCGGTCTTAAAGGCATTTCGCAATATCATCTGTGGCGATGCGGTACTGACATACGACGAAGTGCGCCCCGTCTTTGGTGCGGCGGGTCATCCCGTGTCGCGCTGGGATGGGGTCACGGTGAAAAAGCATCCTGTTACAGGGCAGGACGTACCAGATGAGTCTGCCCAAGTGCAGAAGCTCGAGTACATCAACCCTCGGCAAACGGTTTGGGCTGAAGCAGACTTTGTGATTGGCAATCCACCGTTTATTGGTGCTGCCCCGATGCGCGAAAGCCTTGGTGATGGCTACGCCGAAACACTGCGGCGGGTTTATCCTGATGTGCCAGAATCGAGCGACTTTGTGATGTACTGGTGGCATCGGGCGGCGGCATTGCTGCAATCAGGGAAACTGTTGCGCTTTGGGTTGGTCAGCACCAACAGCATTAAGCAGACTTTTAATCGTCGGGTTATCAGTGGGCATCTCGAGGGCAATGCGCTACATCTTTGTTACGCCATACCAGACCATCCTTGGGTGGATTCTGCCAATGGTGCGGCGGTACGAATCGCCATCACAGTGGCTGCTCGAGGGGCTGGGACTGGCACACTCGAGCGGGTGATCTCAGAACAGGTGGCGGCACACGGGGAGTATGAGGTAGAACTCGAGTCGCGGGATGGGTTGATCTTGGCGGATTTGACGATTGGGGCGAATGTTGTCGGCGCACGAGCACTGCGGGCGAATGCACTGCTCAGCAATCGCGGGGTGATGTTGTTTGGGGCAGGGTTTATTGTTTCTGCCGAACAAGCCAGAGCGCTGGGACTGGGAATCACTGAAGGTTTGGAGCAACATATTCGTGATTACCGCAATGGGCGTGACCTGACAGCAAAACCACGTTTTGTAAAAGTTATAGACTTTTTTGGGTTGGGAGTTGAAGAAGTACGCAGACAATTTCCTGCTGCCTATCAGCATCTTCTCGAGCGAGTAAAACCAGAACGGGATAGTAATAACGATGCCAAGATAAGTAAAAATTGGTGGTTACATGGTCGTCCTCGTCCTGAACTAAGGAGTCGCGCAAAAATAACCTATCAAATTCTGATCTCCCGAGGATGTATCACATAATTCCATTCCCCATGAAACTCAGCCCGTTCCAACTTCAACCC
>JAYWGM010000009.1:0-9049 GCA_043778225.1 Deinococcales bacterium
GTTTGTGCCAGATGGCGGCGTGATTGTGCAGGTTGCAAAACTTGGGCTGGAATCGTATTCGATTGTCAAAACACCCTGCTCGAACGCCCAGAATTTTAAGACATCGCCTTCGTACTCAAGCAAAGCTAGGGCTGGTGTGCCATCTTGCGAGAGAGCCTTGGCTCGAGTTGCTAGAGGTGAGTGCGAATCCGAGAACCAAACATCTTGCATTTGCTGTGGCTGGAGGCTTGGGTCGGTCAGACGCTGACCGTGATGGATGATAAAGGCTTGCTGGTTCACGAAAGCAGTTTAGCTGTTTGCTTGGACTCGAGACAATCGTGGCAGTCGGCAATAGCTGTCAAGAACTTGACCCAATTTGGGATGGTATAGTCACGCATAGCTGGCGGCTATGAATGAGTGTGACCATGAAGGAACAAGAAATTGAGCAGATTCTGATTGAAAAATTAGCCGACCTCAAATATGTATACCGTTCGGACGTGCGTGACCGTGCGGCGCTCGAGCAGAATTTTCGTGAAAAATTTCAAGACCTAAATAAAGTCCACCTGAGCGATGGCGAATTCTTGCGCTTGTTTGAGCAGATTATTACGCCAGATGTTTTTGCGGCTTCGCAAATTTTGCGTGAACGCCATAGTTTTGAACGCGACGATGGCACACCGCTTTTTTACACGCTGGTCAATATCAAAGACTGGTGCAAGAATACCTTTGAAGTGGTCAATCAACTGCGGATCAATACCGATAACAGCCATCACCGCTACGATGTACTGCTGCTGATCAACGGTGTACCAGTGGTGCAAATCGAACTCAAAGCGCTTGACATTAGCCCACGCCGTGCGATGCAGCAGATTGTCGATTATAAAAACGATGCGGGCAATGGCTACAGCAAAACACTGTTGTGCTTTTTGCAACTTTTTATCGTCAGTAACCGCAGCGATACGTGGTACTTTGCCAACAATAAGCCCGAGCATTTTAGTTTTGATGCCGATGAACGATTTTTGCCGTTGTACCAGTTTGCCGACAATAACAACAAAAAAATCACGCACCTCGAGGAATTTGCCGAGCAGTTTTTGGCAAAATGCAAATTGAGCGAAATGATCAGCCGTTATATGGTGCTGGTCAGCAGCGAACAAAAGCTGTTGATGATGCGCCCGTACCAAATGTACGCCGTCAAAGCGATTGTCGAGTGTATCCACCAGAACTGCGGCAACGGCTATATTTGGCACACCACCGGAAGCGGTAAAACACTGACTTCGTTTAAGGCAGCCACGCTCTTAAAAGACAACCCAGAGGTTGATAAGTGCTTGTTTGTCGTAGACCGCAAAGACCTTGACCGCCAAACGAGAGAGGAATTTAATAAATTTCAAGCAGGTTGTGTCGAAGAAAACACCAACACCGAAACCTTGGTGCAGCGCTTATTGTCCGATGATTACGCCGACAAAGTGATTGTCACGACTATTCAGAAATTGGGCTTGGCATTGGACGGCACACAAAAAGCCAATTACCAAAAGCGGCTCGAGGGACTGCGCCACAAGCGCATGGTTTTTATTTTTGACGAATGCCACCGTTCGCAGTTTGGCGAAAACCACCAAGCGATTAAAGAATTTTTCCCGAATGCCCAACTGTTTGGCTTTACTGGCACACCGATATTTACCGAAAACGCCAGCTATCAACAAATCGAGGGGCAGCAAGCCACATTAAAAACCACCCAAGCTATTTTCCAAAAAGAACTTCATGCTTACACCATCACCCACGCTATCGAAGACCGCAATGTGCTGCGTTTTCATATTGATTATTTTAAGCCCGAAGGGGCGGGTATCGGCAAAATAACTTTGGCAAAGCAAGCGATTATCGAGGCAATCCTAAAAAAACACGATGCCGCCAGCGCCGCCCGTAAATTTAACGCGATTCTGGCAACGGCTTCGATTAACGACGCAATCGAATATGTTGAACTTTTTAGCCGCCTCCAAGCCCAAAAGCAACTCGAGGACGGTAACTTTAAGCCCCTAAACATTGCCTGTGTGTTTTCGCCGCCCAGTGAGGGTAACAAGGACGTGCAACAAATTCAAGAAGACCTGCCGCAAGAAAAAGCCGACAACCAACACGCCCCAGACCAAAAGAAAGCCGCGCTCGAGCAAATTATTGCCAGCTATAACACCCAGTACGGCACAAACCACCGCCTTGGCGAGTTTGACTTGTACTATCAAGACGTACAAAAACGTATCAAAGACCAGCAATACCCCAACACCGACTTAGCCCACAGCCAAAAAATAGACCTGATCATTGTGGTGGATATGCTGCTGACTGGCTTTGATTCCAAATACTTAAACACGCTCTATGTTGACAAAAACCTCAAGTATCACGGCTTAATCCAAGCCTTTTCGCGCACCAACCGAATTTTGAACGACACCAAGCCATACGGTAATATCCTTGATTTTAGGCAGCAAGAAAAAGAAGTTGACGCGGCAATTACCCTTTTTAGCGGACAGCAAATCGAGCGCTCTAAAGAAATTTGGTTGGTAGACGCTGCCCCAGTTGTCATTGGCAAACTCGAGACCGCCATGAAAAAACTCGAGCAATTTATGCAATCCCAAGACCTGACGTGCAGCCCAACCGAAGTACCCAACTTAAAAGGCGATGCCGCCCGCAGTGTCTTTATTAACCTCTTTAAGGAAGTCCAGCGCCTCAACACCCAACTCGAGCAGTACACCGACCTAACCGGCACCGACCAAGCCAGTATCGAAGCGATTCTTGCCCCCGACCAACTGCAAGCCTTTAGGGGCGTGTACTTGGAAACAGCGCAGCGTCTGAAAGACAAGCAAGCCAAAGCCGCCGCCAGCCCAGAATTGCAACAACTCGAGTTTGAATTTGTGCTGTTTGCCTCGGCGATTGTTGATTACGACTACATCATGACCCTGATTGCCCGCTACTCGCAGAATGCCCCAAGCAAAGAAGCCATGAGCCGCGAGCAACTGCTTGGTTTAATTGCCTCCGATTCTAAATTTATGGACGAACGCGATGATATTACCGCCTATATTGCCACCCTAAAAGCTGGCGCAGGTTTAACTGAAGCCGCAATACGCGCCGGACTGGACGACTTTAGAACCCAAAAGAACACCGAGCAACTAAGCGCCATTGCCACCCGCCACGACCTACAACCCGCCGCCCTGCAAGCCTTTGTTGCCACAATTTTACAGCGCCTGATTTTTGACGGCGAACGACTGAGCGACCTGCTCGAGCCGCTTGGTTTAGGTTGGAAAATCCGCGCTCAAAGAGAACAGGCATTGATGACCGAACTGATTCCCGTGTTACACAAACGGGCTGGCGGACGCGAGATTTCTGGACTGGCAGCCTATGAATAATCTCAGACCCGAATTGCTCGTCTGGGCAAGAGAACGCGCTGGGCTAGATCAATTTGCCTTATCGCGCAAATTCCCTAAACTTGCCGAGTGGGAAGTAGGCGATTCGTACCCGACCTTACGACAATTAGAAAACTTTGCTCGAGCGGTGTATGTTCCGATTGGTTACTTGTTTTTAGCGCAACCCATACAAGAAGTTATGCCTATCCCAGATTTTCGTACCCCCAACAATGAACGGCTGACTCGTCCTAGCCCCAATTTGCTGGACACGATTTATATTTGCCAACAACGCCAAGATTGGTATCGTGACCACATACGACTAACAGGCTTGCCAACCCCTGATTTTATTGGCAGTGTGACCACCAACGATGACCCAATAACCGTCGCCGCCGCGATGCGTGAAAAATTGCAGCTTTCTTTAGAAGCCCGTCGGCAATTAAGCAACTGGACAGAAGCGCTTCGTCAGCTTGTTGTCAACACCGAAGAAATCGGGGTGATGGTGATGGCGAGTTCTGTGGTGGGCAGCAATAGCCACCGCAAACTAGAAGTACAAGAGTTTCGGGGTTTTGCTCTAGCCGATAGACTAGCGCCACTTATTTTTATCAATGCCCAAGACAGTAAATCTGCACAGATGTTTACTTTAGCCCACGAACTGGCACACCTTTGGCTAGGGCAAAGCGGCATTTCTAACAGCCAAGTGGCTGATGTTGTGCAGCAAGATACCGAAAACTGGTGTAACCAAGTGGCTGCCGAACTGCTGATGCCGATGCAAGCAACCCGCCAGAACTTTGCCGAAGACCTGCCTTTAGCCGAAGAAATTCAGCGACTAGCCAAGCTATTTAAGGTCAGTACGCTGGTCGTCCTGCGCCGCTTATTTGACGCAGGTTTTATAAGCCGAAACGAGTTAAGGCAGAGCTACCAAACAGAACTGGAACGAATAAATAAACTCGAGTCGGCTGGTGGCGGCGATTTTTACCGCACTTTAGGGGCGCGTACAGGCAAACGTTTTGCAAAAGCGATTATCACCAGCACACTGGAAGGGCAAACACTTTTTAGAGATGCTTTTCGGATGCTGGGCATGAAAAAAAGCAGCACTTTTTACACCGCCGCGCAAGAATTTGGAGTCATGCCGTGACCTATTTACTGGATGCCAATGTCTTTATTCAGGCAAAAAATTTGCAGTACGGGCTGGATTTCTGCCCGGCTTTTTGGGACTGGCTGATACTGCAAAACGCAGCCGAAAAAGTGTTTAGTATTGACAAAGTGGAAGACGAACTGAGCGCAGGGGCAGACGAGCTAACCACTTGGGCGCAAAAACAGCCAAACCTTTTTCGCAAAACCGACAGCAACGCCATTGCCCAATTTGGCGACATCAGCCAGTGGGTGACAAGTCAGAGCTACGAGCAAGCAGCTATCAGCAATTTTTTTCAGGTAGCAGATTTTTATCTGATTGCTCATGCCTTGGCAGAGAATTATGTGGTCGTGACCCACGAAATACCCGCCAATTCATTCAAGCGCATTAAAATACCCAATGTCTGTGCGGGCTTAAAGCTACAATTTATGACACCCTATGAAATGCTGCGCCGTGAGCAGGCAAGGTTTATATTGGGGATAAAATGAAACAATTTTATGAAACGTACCCCGAAGATGAAAAACTCGCCCCATTGCGGCGAGTTTTATCATGGACGCACCACCGCATCATCATGACCCTCAAAAGCCCCGAAGCTCGAGCCTTCTACCTCGATTTAGCAACCACCGAAAAACTGAGTGTCCGAGAACTAGAACGCCAAATTGACAGCGCCCAATTCGAGCGCAGCCGCATCGGTGAGCAAAAACTCGCGCCACTGGTGAGAGAATTGTCTGGCGGCAAATTATGAACATACCCAAACTGCGCTTTCCCGAATTTCAAGATGCGCTCGAGTGGGAAGAGAAGCGATTGGGAGACATAAGTGATGTGAGAGATGGCACCCATGACTCGCCAAAGTTTTACAGTAAAGGAAAACCACTTATAACGTCAAAGAATTTAGGGGAAGATGGTTTATTGGATAGAGATAATGTCAGTCTTATTTGTGAAGAAGATTATGATAAATTTAGTAAAAGATCGGGAGTAAAAATAGGGGATATTTTATTTGGAATGATTGGAACAATTGGAAACCCTGTATTGCTTCAATCAGAAGGTTTTGCTATTAAAAATGTAGCTTTGATAAAACAAAAACAAGAACTACTAAACATTTATTTATTACAATTATTAAATAGTAGATACATAGCAGAAAAATTTAATGTCTTAAATACTGGTAATAGTCAGAAATTTATAGCATTAGGACAAATCAGAAATCTAGAAATTCCATTGCCCGAACTTCTCGAGCAACAAAAAATTGCAAACTGCCTTTCTTCTCTCGAGGAAGTCATCACCGCGCAAAGCCAGAAGCTCGAGGGGCTGAAAACCCATAAAAAAGGGCTGATGCAGCAGCTTTTCCCAGCCGAAGGCGAGAGCGTGCCGAAATTGCGCTTTCTCGAGTTTGGGGATGCGGGGGATTGGGAAGAGAAAAAGTTGGGAATTATCTCTGAGATAGTTCGTGGTGGTTCTCCTCGACCCATTGAAGATTTCATAACGAGCGATGTCAAAGGATTACATTGGTTAAAAATCGGTGACGTAAATCCAGAATCAAAATACATCACGCAAACTCGAGAAAGAGTAATCAAAGCGGCACTAACGAAAACTCGAGTGGTCAGTCCAGGAGACTTAATCTTGTCAAACTCGATGAGCTTTGGCAGACCGTATATTTTGAAAATCGAGTCTTGTATTCATGACGGATGGATTGCCGTTACCAATATATCCATTGAGGTAATCACCGATTATTTGTACTATTTAATTTCTTCGGACAGTTGCCAAAATTACTTTGTAGATAATGCGGCAGGTGCTGTCGTTCAGAACTTGAATGCTGACATCATTAAAAAACTTCCTGTACTTATCCCTTCTCTTCTCGAGCAGCAAAAAATAGCCGATTGCCTTTCTTCTCTCGAGGAACTCATAGCCGCACAAACCCAGAAACTCGAGACTCTCAAAACCTTCAAAAAAGGCTTGATGCAGCAGCTTTTTCCCGCGCCTGACGATTTGGAAAACGCAACGGAGCAACCATGAGCGAACTCACCCAAAAACAACTTGGCACAACCCTGTGGGGCATTGCTGACCAACTGCGCGGCGCGATGAATGCCGATGATTTCCGTGATTATATGCTGTCGTTTTTGTTCTTGCGCTATTTGTCGGACAATTACGAAACAGCCGTGAAGCGCGAATTGGGCGCAGATTACCCAGCCAGTACAGATAAAACCACGCCATTGCAGCATTGGTATAGCCAAAACGCCGCCGATGTGCCAGATTTCGAGAAACAGATGCGGCGCAAGGTGCATTATGTGGTTCAGCCACCGTTTTTGTGGGCGGCTATTGCCGAGATGGCTCGAGTCCAGTCTGCGGAATTGCTGCGTACTTTGCAGGATGGTTTTAAGTACATTGAGACCGAATCTTTTGATAGCACCTTTCAGGGTTTGTTCTCGGAAATTAACCTCAATTCCGAGAAACTAGGCAAAAACTACACCGAACGCAACGCCAAGTTGTGCATTATTATTTCTAAAATCGCCGAAGGCTTGGCGAATTTTTCGACCGACACCGATAGCCTAGGCGATGCTTACGAATATCTGATAGGGCAGTTCGCGGCTGGGTCTGGCAAAAAAGCAGGCGAGTTTTATACGCCGCAACAGATTTCCGATATTTTGTCGGGTATTGTGGTCTTAGACAGCCAAGACCCTAGCACGGGCGTGAAAAAGCACCTCGAGAGTGTTTTTGATTTTGCCTGCGGCTCGGGTTCGTTGCTGCTGAATGTGCGTAAACGGCTTGGGCAGGGCGGGGTCGGTAAAATTTGGGGGCAAGAAAAAAATATCACAACCTATAACTTGGCGCGGATGAATATGCTGCTGCACGGCGTAAAAGATTCGGAATTCGAGATTTTCCACGGCGATACACTGACCAACGACTGGGAAATGCTGCGCCAAGCCAACCCCGCCAAAAAGCCGCAGTTCGATGCGGTCGTGGCAAATCCGCCGTTTAGTTATCGCTGGGATATAACCGATGCGCTGGGCGATGACTTGCGCTTTAAGAATTACGGCATAGCCCCAAAATCGGCGGCTGACTTTGCTTTTTTGCTGCACGGTTTCCAGTTTTTAGCCAAAGAAGGCACAATGGCAATTATTCTGCCGCACGGCGTGCTGTTTCGTGGCGGCGCAGAGGAACGCATCCGCCGCAAGTTGCTCGAGGATGGGCATGTGGACACGGTGATTGGGCTGCCAGCCAATTTATTTTATTCGACCGGTATACCGGTCTGTATTCTGGTCTTAAAAAAGTGTAAAAAATTCGATGACGTGCTGTTTATCAACGCCAGCCAGCAGTTTGAAAAAGGCAAGCGCCAAAACCGCTTACTGCCCGAGCATATGGCGACGATTATCGAGACCTACCAATTTCGCCGCGAACAAGAACGGTACGCGCGGCGTGTGCCAATGGCAGAGATTGCCGAAAATGGCTATAACCTCAATATCTCGAGGTACATTAGCACAGCCGTTGCCGACGAGGAAATTGACCTGATCAGGGTTGGTGCAAGGTTGCAAGAACTCGAGAAATGTATAAAAGAAGCCACCAAAAAGCACAATGATTTTTTGACCGAGCTTGGTTTGCCACCCCTACCGTAGGTTGCAAGTTTTGTCGCAACCCGCTAGGCTACGTTATGGCTCGAGATGTGTACCACAATCATGTCAAACGGGCGCTTGAAAAAGATGGTTGGCGAATCACACACGATCCTTTCGAGCTTGAATTTGGCTCGAGTGCTTATAAAATTGATTTAGGGGCAGAAGGTTTGGTGGGTGCGGAACGTCAAGGGCAACGGATTGCTGTCGAGGTGAAAAGTTTTCTGGGGCGTTCGTTGCAACACCAACTGCACGAAGCTGTTGGGCAGTTTACAAACTACAAAGTTTTGCTCGAGGAAGTTGAACCCGAAAGAGTGATTTATCTTGCTGTGACCAGAGAGGTTTTTGAAGCATTGTTTGAATTGCCATTCGCGCGTTTGATTCGTCAACGCACCGAGCTTCGTCTGATTGTGTTTAATCCAGTTCTCGAGGAAGTGACTTTGTGGAATCCTTAAATTACCCTAAAATAGTGCGTGACTTACTCGAGTATTACGTTTCCCTAGGTCAGGGTCATCGCACCGAAGAAAATCCAGCTTTTGTGCTGGTTGATGCTACCCAATCGCATTTTCAATGGATGCGTTTGGGTTGGCAGGGTACACACCGAGTTTATGGTTGTGTGCTTCATCTCGAGGTAAAAAACCACAAAATTTGGGTGCATCAGGACAATACCGACCTTGACCCAGTGGGCGCATTGCTCGAGCAGGGTATTCCCGCCAGTGATATTGTTTTGGCGTTTCATCCGCCATATGCTAGGCAGTACACAGGTTTTGCGCTTGGATAGCCAAAAAATAAATGGTCAGTCAAACCAATTCGCCCAGAGCAGAATTTCGGGTAGACTACCCCCATGACCCAGCCAGACCTTTTCGCCCCACCCGAAACACCAGAAAACAGCGCCCCACTCGAGTCCGAGCGCGGTATCCCGCCACAAGCCAGAGACCCACTGCCGCCATTGCCACGGTCAA
>JAYWGM010000010.1:0-3172 GCA_043778225.1 Deinococcales bacterium
GGTGCGTGCCGTCGAGAATGGCAAGGTCAAAGTGCTGCGCGGCGACCACACGGGTACGGTCGAAAAAGTCAATGGAAAACTCCTCAATTTACTGCTCGACAACGGCTATCTGCCTGTTCTGACCCCACCTGGCTCGAGTTTTGAAGGTGTGGCGGTCAACGTAGACGGCGACCGTGCGGCGGCTGCCGTTGCTACCGAACTCCGCGCCGAGGCATTGCTGTTACTGTCCAATGTGCCTGGACTGTTAAAAAATTTCCCCGACGAGAGCAGCCTGATTAAACATATTCCCGCCAACGATGTCGAGCGCTACCTCGAGTTTGCCCAAGACCGCATGAAGAAAAAAGTGCTGGGCGCAGCCGAAGCGGTGCAAGGTGGTTGCCAGCGTGTGATTTTTGGTGATGCCCGACTCGAGCAACCGGTCAGTAAAGCCTTGGCGGGTATGGGAACGGTCGTTTCAAGGTAAGAAGCCAAAACTGTGTACTAAAAATCTGGTTCAAGAATCTCTCAAGGGAGGTTTTTGATCGTACTAAATCGAGGCTAAAAAGATGTCCGCGCTTTGGTGGGGTTGTTCAAAGTTGATAATTTGACATGTAACCATGGTTACATGTATTGTAATCAGGTGTTTGACCTCGAAACTCAATATTCACCACCGTACAAACTCAAACAACTGCTTGTCTATTTCCTACAACTTGGCACACTCGGTTTTGGCGGTCCAGTGGCACTGGTGGGGTTTATGCACCACGACTTGGTGGAGGCTCGAGCTTGGATTTCGGAAGCCGAATACAAAGAAGGGTTAGCCCTCGCTCAACTCGCCCCAGGACCACTGGCGGCGCAACTTGCTATGTATTTGGGTTATGTGCATTATGGTGTGCTTGGCTCGAGCTTGGCTGGACTAGCATTTGTCTTGCCTTCGTTTGTGATGGTTGTGCTGCTCGGCTGGGCGTACACCAACTTTGGCGGTTTGGTCTGGATACAAGCCGTGTTTTACGGTGTTTCGGCTTGTGTTATTGGCATTATTGCCCACAGTGCCTACAAACTCAGCCTGAAAACGCTGGCTCGAGACCGTCTGTTGTGGTTCATTTTTCTGGTGGCTGGCGCTTGGACAGTCATCACCGAGTCCGAAGCCGTCTGGTTATTTTTATTGGGTGGTATCATCACTTGGTTTATGAAATCCCCGCCGCGTTGGTTGCCGAGTATCTCGAGTGTCTCAGGTGTGCTTTTGCTGGCGGCAACTACGCTGCCAACCCAAGCCTCAACGCTACTCTCGAGTATCTTTTGGTATTTCTTTCAAGCAGGTGCGTTTGTGTTTGGGAGTGGTCTGGCAATCGTGCCATTTTTATATGCTGGCGTGGTGAAAGAGCATCGTTGGTTGACTGATACTCAGTTTGTAGATGCGGTGGCAATCGCCATGATTACGCCAGGTCCTGTAGTGATTACCACGGCGTTTATTGGGTATTTGGTGGCGGGGTTTTCGGGCGCGTGTGTCGCTGCGATTGCCACTTTTTTGCCTGCCTATTTGCTGACCATCATTCCAGCGCCGTACTTCAAACGCTATGGTAAACTGCCGAGTATTGCAGCCTTTGTGAGTGGGGTCACGGCTGCCGCTACTGGCGCAATTTGCGGCGCGGTAATTGTGCTGGGTCGTCGTACCTTGACGGATATTCCAACCGTTTTGCTGGCAATTGCTACCCTTGCGGTGTTGTTCAATTTTAAGAAGATTCCTGAACCGATCATTGTGATCATCGCTGCCATTATTGGCTTTCTTGTCTATCCGCTCGTTCACCATTTTTATGCGTGACTGGTTGTTTGTGGTCTATAAAATTGCCCGAGAACCCAGTGCTTTGCGGGTTGGTATTTGGCGTAAGCTCAACCGACTCGGCGCGGTGTTAATGCACGATGCTGTTTGGGTACTACCCGAGAATCCACGCACTCGAGAACAATTTAGGTGGCTTGCAGCCTCGATTGAAGAGCAAGGTGGCAGTGCCAGCGTCTGGGTTTCAAAAGCTACGCTCGAGGGTCAAGACGAAGCACTCGAGCAGGCTTTGCTTGGCTTGATTGAACCCGCATATCAAGCGATGCTTATCGAACTCGAGTCTGAAAATCCTGATCTGCAAGCACTCTCGAGAAAATTTTTGCAGATTCAAACCCAAGATCATTTGCATTCATCACTCGGAATTCAAGTTCGAGCGCTGTTGGTGAAAGCTCGAGGAGGCAAATTATGAAGTGGTTAACGTGGGCAGGAGTCGGAGTGGATCGTATGGCGTGTGCTTGGGTGATCAAGCGATTTATTGACCAAAATGCTGTGTTTGAATTTATTGCCGAAGGTCAGAAACCAATATCCGAGGCAGAGCCTTTTGACATTCCGAATGTGCGCCTGAGCCATCACAACGGTCACTCGAGCGTTCATACCATCATTTTAGAGTACAAACTTAGCGATCCAATTTTAGAGCGTATTGCCAGAATCGTAGACGAAGCCGATGAAGTCCAAGAGGTCTTGCTCGAGCCTTGTGCGCCTGGACTTGACCTGATTTGCCGAGGATTGCGCCGAACCAGTTCGGACGACTTTATGGCACTCGAACGTGGTTATTTGATCTTTGAAGCCCTGTACGCCGAACTTTTAGGAGAAGATCAATGAGTCTTTTATTTCTTTGCCCGCACAGTGCCGCCAAAAGCGTGATTGCCACCGCCTATGCTGGGCGTTTTGCCAAAGCTGTAAATCTCGAGCTAGAGATTGCTTACGCAGGAACTGAACCCGACGAAGCAATCTCGCAAAAAGTCATTGATTTACTCGCCAGCGACGGTTTGGATGCCAGCACCTGGCAACCGCACTTGGTCTCGAGTAGCGACCTCGAGCAAGCTGACCATGTGGTTTCTTTGGGGTGCGATTTAGAAGAACTTGGGGTTGACTCGAGTAAATCAGAATTCTGGGATGTCCCAGCGCCCAGTCAGGATTTAATCGCTTGCCGTGACGCGATACGAACCCGAGTTGAAAACCTGATTGCCTTAATAGACTTAAAGCAAGCTCGCTTTGGCTAATGCGCCAAAGGCTTCTAACTGTGCCTGTTGCCAAGCCCCATCGCGCCCAAGTTCTTTTGCCATGATTGCCGCCACGCTAGGCGCAGCCTCGAGCGCGGCTTTGGCATCCAGCAGCAGCGCCCGCGTGCGCCTAGAC
>JAYWGM010000011.1:0-43533 GCA_043778225.1 Deinococcales bacterium
ATTACGGCGTGAGATACGTCACCCTTACTCCTGTTCTTGACCCCAAAGCGCCACCTGACGGGGCTGGGTCGCTTAGTCGGAAATGTTTTAGCAAAGAACGCTAAAACATTTCGGGGAGGTACTTAAATGGATATTTTTTTATCGTATGTGCTGCTGTTTGCCTTGGCGCTGCCACTTGGTTGGTATATGGCGCGGGTCTTCTCGAGTCAAAAAACGTTTTTAGATCCTGTTTTTAATTGGCTCGAGGAACTTATTTTTAGATTGTTGCGGGTTAATCCAAAACAGGGCATGACGTGGCGCGGCTATGCGCTAGCACTTTTATTTAGCAATATCCCCATAGGATTATTGGCGTATTTGATTTTTGTTTTTCAGGGCAGTTTGCCTCTGAACCCCGATAACATTCCCAGTATGTCATGGGATTTAGCCCTGCACACCGCCTCGAGTTTTATCACCAACACCAATCAGCAGCATTATTCTGGTCAGGCGCAACTAAGTTACCTCGCGCAGTTGGTCGCCATTGTCACAATGATGTTTGTGACTCCAGCCGCCGGTTTAGCCGCCATGGTGGCGGTGCTGCGTGGCATAACGGGCGGTCTGCGTCCCGAGGGCAGCATCAGTGCAATTCCAGCCGCTAATCTGGGCAATTACTATGTCGATGTGACCAAAGCCTTAACTCGAGTCTTGCTGCCGCTCAGTCTGGTGCTGGCACTGCTTTTAACTTGGCAGGGCGTTCCGAGTACCTTTGATGGTGCAAAAACCGCAACCTTACTCGAGCCAAATAGCGAAATCACCAGCCAGACCATTCCCGTTGGACCTGTCGCGGCAATGGTGGCGATTAAGCAACTTGGTACAAATGGTGGTGGTTGGTATGGACCCAACAGTGCTGTGCCACTCGAGAATCCAACGCCATTCAGTAATTTATTGCAAATGATTAGTTTACTGCTGATTCCAGTCGCCAGTATTTTTATGGTTGGTTTTTTTACCAAACGCCCAAGTTTTGGTATTTCTATCATGGGGATTATGGTACTGCTCAGCGCGGTACTGGCATTTTTGATTGTGCCAGCCGCTTTAGCACCCAATCCAGCTTTTGTCGGGTTAGCCGTGCAAACCCCAAATCTCGAGGGAGTCGAGCAGCGTTTTGGCACAACCCTTTCGGCGCTCTGGGCAACGTGGACAACCCAAACCAGCAACGGCAGTGTCAATGCCATGCACGACAGCCTCAACCCCTTGGCGGGGCTTGTGTCGTTGGTCGGAATGTGGCTGAACCTGACCTTTGGTGGCGACGGCGTGGGCTTTCTGAATTTCTTTATTTACTTAACCATTGCGGTTTTTATTGCTGGCTTGATGGTTGGGCGTACTCCAGAACTCTTTGGGCGCAAAATCGAAGCTCGAGAAATGAAATTGGCTTCGATTGGCTTACTGATTTCGCCGCTTTTAATTCTTGTGCCAAGTGCTTTAACCCTTGGAATTCCAACTTTAGCCGCCAATTCTAATCCCGGTTTTCATGGGTTGACTCAAGTGGTCTATGAATTCTCGAGCGCCACGGCGAATAACGGTTCGGGCTTTGAAGGTTTGGGCGACAACACCGTTTGGTGGAATGTGATGACTTCGGTCTGTTTAATTCTGGCGCGGTTTATTCCGATTATTGTGCCTTTGGCAATTGCTGGGTTTCTTGGGGCTAAAAAAGCTGCGCCAGCCAGTGCTGGGACGTTGCGGGTGGATACGCCAATTTTTGCGGTTACGACTTTAAGCGTGATTCTGATTGTCGGAGCGCTTTCGTACTTCCCGTTGGCGGTCATGGGTCCAATCGCCGAACAACTAACCCTTGGGCAACCCCTGCCGCAATCTGTTCCACTCGAGGGCGTGAAATAATGCAACCGACTGTTAAGAACCGCCGTGCCGCCGCGATTATCCCCGAAGGTAAACTGGGTGGGTTAATTTTTGAAAGTGCCAAAAAACTCAATCCGATTTATTTGGCAAAAAACCCCGTGATGTTTATTGTGCTGATTGGTACAGTTGTGACACTTTTTTTGACTTTTCAGAAATTGTTTTCGGGTCAGACTTTTGCCTACGAACTGATTATTACTATCCTGTTGCTGCTGACCGTTTTATTTGCGACTTTTGCCGAAAGTGTCGCCGAGGCTCGCGGCAAAGCCCAAGCTGCCAGTCTGCGTTCAGCTCGAGCCGATACGCCCGCTCATCGGTTGCTCGAGAATGGCAGCACTGAACTCGTCTCGAGTACCAGCTTAAAACAATTTGATTTGGTGCTTGTTTCAGTCGGGCAGTTAATTCCAGCCGATGGCGAAATTGTGGCTGGTCTGGCAATGGTCGATGAAAGCGCGATTACGGGCGAATCTGCGCCAGTCTTGCGCGAAGCTGGCGGTGATTTCTCGAGCGTCACGGGTGGCACAAAAGTGATTTCTGACCAGATTACCGTTAAAATCACCAATTTGCCCGGCGAGAGTTTTCTTGACCGCATGATTGCTTTGGTTGAGGGCGCAAACCGTCAGAAAACCCCAAACGAAATTGCACTGGGTATTTTATTGGCTGGCTTTACCCTGATTTTTGTGCTGGTGGTGGTGACACTCTTGCCACTGGCGGCTTTTATTGGCGTGAGGCTCGAGGTCACAACACTGGTGGCACTGCTGGTCTGTCTTATTCCCACCACGATTGGTGGTTTACTGCCCGCGATTGGCATTGCTGGCATGGACAGGGCGCTCCGAGCCAACATCATCGCTAAGTCCGGACGCGCCGTTGAAGTGGCTGGCGACATTGACACGCTGTTGCTCGACAAGACTGGCACGATAACCCTTGGCAACCGCCAAGCCACGGCATTTTTACCTGTCTCGGGCGTAACCGAAGAACGCCTTGCTAAAGCGGCGCATCTCTCGAGTCTTGCCGACAATACCCCCGAAGGTAAAAGCATTGTCGAACTGGCAATTCTGCGTGGCTCGAGGGTAGATGCTGGTTTACGAGATGCGGCAGAGTTTATCGAATTTAGCGCTCAAACCCGCATGAGTGGGGTCAACTTGCCAATGGACAGCAAAGGCAACACCAAACAAATTCGCAAAGGCGCACCAGACCGCATGATGCGCTTGGTCAAAGACAGTTTTCACAATCTGCCAAAGGAACTCGAAGCCGATGTCGAAAAAGTGGCTCGAGGTGGTGGCACACCCTTAATTGTCACCGAGGACGGCGAAGCGCTGGGCGTGGTGGCACTTTCAGATATTGTCAAAAAAGGCATCAAAGAACGCTTTGCCCAACTTCGCGCCATGGGCTTACGAACTGTCATGATTACTGGCGACAACCCACTGACCGCCAAAGCGATTGCCGAAGAAGCTGGCGTGGACGACTTTCTCGCCGAAGCCACGCCAGAAGATAAAATGCGCCTAATCAAAGCCGAGCAAGCTAAAGGCAAACTGGTCGCCATGATGGGCGACGGCACAAACGACGCGCCCGCCCTTGCCCAAGCCGATGTTGGACTTGCGATGAACAGTGGCACACAAGCTGCCAAAGAAGCGGGTAACATGGTGGATTTGGATTCTGACCCAACAAAATTGCTCGAGGTCGTGGAAATCGGTAAGCAACTTTTAATCACTCGAGGTGCTTTAACCACTTTTAGTATTGCCAATGATGTCGCCAAATACTTTGCGATTATCCCCGCGATGTTTGCTGGCACAATTCCAGCCATGAAAGCCTTGGATATTATGCAACTCTCGAGTCCGAATAGCGCGATTCTCAGTGCTGTGATTTTTAATGCCGCCGTGATTCCGCTCCTGATTCCAGTTGCTTTACGCGGCGTTTCGTACCGCCCTATGTCTGCTGATGCCATCCTGACGCGCAATTTACTGATTTATGGATTAGGCGGCATTATCGTGCCATTTATTGGAATTAAAGCCATAGATTTACTGGTTGGATTGGTTTTTTAAGGAGATTTATGCAGAATATCAAAACGCTAGAACCAGAACTCGATTCTCGAGGCGGCAATATCGGCACTTGGCTGAGCTTTGCGCTGATCATGACGATTTTTTTTGGCTTGGTTTACCCAGTGCTGACCACGCTCTTAGGGCAAGCGATTTTTCCCTTTCAAGCCAAGGGGTCGCTGCTCGAGAAAAACGCGGCAGTGGTTGGCTCGAGTCTGATTGGGCAGTCTTTTAGCGGTGCAAAATACTTTATTGGGCGACCCTCGAGCGCAGGTAAGGGTTATGACCCAACCAGTGCCAGTGGTAGCAACTTGGCAGTCAGCAATCCAGCGTTGCGCGAACGGGCGACCGCCACTGCCCAAGAAATCGCGGCTCGAGAAGGGATAACACTCGGGCAGATTCCAGTCGATTTAATTGCCGCCAGTGGCTCGGGACTTGACCCGCACATCAGTATTGCCGCAGCCGAAATTCAAGTGGCTCGAGTTGCCAAATCCCGTAGGATTCCCGAAGATGTGGTACGCCAAGCGGTACAACAACAAACCGAACAGCCTTTGTGGGGCGTGTTCGGTTTGGCTCGAGTCAATGTGTTGCAACTCAATTTAGCACTCGATGGGCGCTAAATTATTTGTAACTACTGACTTTTTTCTTGGTTGCCATTTCCCAGACGCTATAATCCACGGTTTTTGCGTCTGGTTTGGCTTTCAAAACACCAAGTTCGACCAGCAAATCCACATTGGCTTTGTAGGTGGCTGGGTCAAGCAAACCAGCGTACCCTTTGAGGGTTGGACCAGCGTAGTAAAGTTTGGCAATTTCTTTCATCTGCCAAGTTTGGTGGTCCCTTGCATCTATTGAACCACTACCATTGCAGGTTTTACCGCACTTAGGTAGCACAATATCCACGGCTGCGCCTTGGTTTTGAACACTCCAATTCCAGCCTTTAATGCTGGCACGCAGTAAACGAGCAGCCACTTCTTTGCCACTCACACCAGAACCCTTAAAGTTCTTTTCGGCTAAGGTTTTTTCTGGCGCGAACATCAAATCCTCAAGCAAGTTAATACCCATATCTGGCAATGCCATGACGTTGAGTTTACCTAGTGGGAAACCAAGCCCAACAACCTGATTGACTTCGTTATAGGTCATGGCAGATACTGCATCCACTTTGTCTGGGAAAACCAAGGCTGGGTCAAAGTTAAATGAAATTGCGGTGATGTCTGGGTTGCTAACGCTCGAGTCTAGGCTGGTGGTCATACCAGCTTTTTTGGCTAAAGCCACGATTGGCAGTTCGTTACCAAAGGGCCAAACACCAACTTTTTTACCTTTTAAGTCCGCCACGGTTTTAATTCCAGAGTCTTTTAGGGTAACTAAGGTAAAACCAGACTTTTGGAACATCTGGGCGATATGGACAACCTTCTGACCTTTTTCGCGGTTGATTAAAAAGTCGGTAATCCAAGTTGTACCAAAGTCGGCTGCGCCAGACAGCACCGCATTGACAGGTGGGGCATCGCCGGCAGGAACAAGCGTGACCTCCAAGCCTTCGTCCTTAAAGTAACCACGGGACACAGCCGCAAAGTAGCCAGCAAACTGAGCTTGAGGAAACCATTTGAGTTGTAACTTCACAGCAATGGGTTTTTTCATTTGCGCCTGAGCGCCACCAATCATTGCAGCCCCAGCCAAACCAGCAGTGAGAAGCGCGGCACTAACCAAAACAGCTTTCTTCATACATCCTCCTATTGAACATCGGCACGAAAAGAACTGTGCCAACCCGTGACCCGACGCTCGAGTAACGCCAGTAGATTATAAACCGTAATTCCAAGAAAACTAGCCACAACAATGGCTGCCCAAACCGTATCCAAACTAACCGTACCAATCTCGACCACAATCCGAAAACCTAAGCCAGAACCATTTGCACCAAAAAACTCAGCCACAATCGCCGAGATTAACCCCAGTACCGCGCCAGTTTTTAAGCCCGTAAAAATAAACGGCATGGCGTTGGGGATGCGTAAATCCAAAAATGTGCGCTGTGAATTCGCCGCATAAGAACGCATTAAATCCAGATGCAATGGACTGACTTCGGCTAAACCGCGAGCCGTATTTAAGAGCATCGGAAAAAAAACTGTGATTGCCACGACCACTGCCTTTGACTGCCAATCCACGCCCATAATCCGAATAATAATCGGTGCGACCGCCACAATCGGCACGCTCGAGAACAGCGTTGCATAAGGCATTAAACCACGCTCGAGAAATGGGTAACGCTGTGTGGCGATTGCCACAACCATGCCGAGCGAGCCACCGATTAAAAACCCGACAAACGTCTCGAGTAAGGTGGTGTTGGTATCACGCAGCAAAACATTTCGGGCTTCAAAAAGTTTAATCAGCACCGCACTTGGCGGCGGGATTTGGGCAAGCGGAATATCATAACCACGCACCAAACCCTCGACACCCAACAGCACCACGACAGCCAGTAAACCCGCCGGAAGTAAACCGACCACTTGGCGCTGTAACCAATCGGAATTGTCCTTGGCTTTAGGACGGGCTAAAAATTCTAGGACGGCACTCGAGGCAAAACCAACCCCAGCCAGACCCAAGACTGTACCCAAGTAAACCAAGAAAACCGCGCCAGAATTCCAGCCCTCGAGATTCGCGGCATTGCCTGAAATGGTGGACAGCAAAACCGCTATACTCAGTAACAGCAGTCCAACTGCCACAAAAAAGGCTCGAGAAACTACGAACGGGTGCGCCGCCATGGAGTCACCGCCCTCTCAACCACGCCAACCAGTGCCACCAAGATAATACCCAACACCGCACTGCCAATCATCACCAGCCATAAACTCCGAGAATCCGATGCCCTCGAGTTCTCGGACAAAAGCCGTCCTAAACCCGCATCGGTGATGGTGCTGGACTCGGAAACAATCGCCCCGATGAGCGCCCCAGTCATGGCAACCTTAAAGGCGGTAAACAAAAACGGCAGACTGGTCGGAAAACGCAACTTGGTAAAGGTCTGGCTGGCGCTGGCGTTGTAGGTTTGCATCAAGTCTACTTGCAACGGGTCTGGACTTTTCAAGCCTTTTGCCACCCCAACGGCAATTGGAAAAAAAGCAATATAGGCACTGATAAGAACCTTGGGCAATAAACCCTGTACCCCATTACTGCCAAGCACCACCACCAGCATCGGCGCAAGCGCGATAATTGGCACGGTTTGCGAAGCCACTAACCATGGTAAAACCGCTTGTTCAAAGGCTCTCGAGACCGTCAAAAGCACCGCCAACAATAAGCCGACCACACCCGCCAGCAACAAACCAAGCACGGCAGCCAAACCCGTAAAAAAAGCATGATACGGCACAGAATTGGGGTCGGTCGGCGGAAAATACGCCTTTGGGAAATCCTCGAGCAACTGATTTGGGGCTGGAACGACTGGCGAACGCAGGTTAAAAGCGCAGGCGATGGCATCTTTTCCGCACGGCAGTTCTGCGCCTCGAGACAGCAAGCGCTGGGCAGCTTGGGCGTTGAGGAGAATCATGATTGGAAAAGCAAGGGCTAGGGTGATGGCAGCAACCACAAGCATTGGGATAATGGATTTGCTCACATCGCCTCCTCATACCCATGCCCATGACGTAAACTCTCGCGGACTAGAGTAGCAATTTCAAAAAACCGTGGCGTTTCTCGAGTCTCAAAATTGCGTGGTTGGGGTAAATCCACTTCAATCACTTTCTCAATTTTTCCCGGTCGTGGGGTCATGACCACAATTCGGGTGCTTAAAAAAACAGCTTCTGGAATGCTGTGGGTCACAAAAATAATTGTCTTGCCAGTCTCGCGCCATAACCGCAGCAACTCGAGATTGAGGTTTTCTCGAGTAATCTCGTCCAGAGCGCCAAATGGTTCGTCCATAAAAATTAGTTGTGGGTCAAATGCCAGCGCCCTTGCAATACTGGCGCGTTGCTGCATTCCGCCAGACAATTGCCATGGGTAATTGCGGGCGAATTTCTCGAGTCCAACCAGTTTCAGCATTTTTTCGGCTCGAGTGGCGCGTTCAGTGGCGTTGTAGCCCATAATCTCGAGTGGCAACATCACATTTTGGCGCACCGTGCGCCATTCAAACAGGGCTGGAGCTTGGAAAACATAGCCGTAAGCTCGGGATTCTCGAGCCACTTTTGGGGTTTTGTTGCCAATCAAAAGTGTGCCAGAAGTCGGCTGGATTAAATCTGCCAGCAGGCGCAACAACGTGGTTTTGCCGCAACCCGAAGGTCCAATCAGCGAAATAAATTCGCCTTCCCCAATCTCGAGGTTTGCGTCCTTGAGGGCGATGGTTTCGAGGACTTGCCCGTTTGGGTCTTTGGTTTTGTAAATCATGCTGACATCCTGAACAGATACCAGTTTGGTTGAAGATGCCATGTGCCAACATACCAAGTTTTTACGTGGCTGTGCCACCGATGCGCTTTGCACCTGCGTACAGATTCATTTTTTGCCCACGTAAGAAACCAATTAAAGTTAAATCAAAGTGCTTGGCAACATCTATGGCTAAACTCGAGGGAGCAGAGACGCTGGCAAGCACTGGAATTTGGGCTTGGATAGCTTTTTGGGCAATTTCAAAGCCGACTCGCCCAGACACCAATAAAATGGTTTGCTCCAGATTTTGTGGCTGCATGATTGCCCAGCCAATTAGCTTATCCACAGCGTTATGCCGCCCGACATCTTCGCGCAATGCCAGTAAATCACCTTGGCTCGAGAACAATCCAGCCGCATGAATTCCGCCCGTACTTTCAAAAATTGTTTGTGCTGCACGAAGTTTATCGGGTAGTGCATAGAGGGTATCTGGGGCAATTTGTACTTGGCTTTGAATCGGCTGGCAGTGCATCTCGAGGGCTTCAAGGTTGGCTTTTCCACAGACTCCACAGGCGCTTGTGGATAAAGTGTGGCGCTTATCCACAGCCACAATTAGCCCGTTGCGAAGTTTGAGATTGACGATATTAAAGCGTTGCTCGAGTTTCTTTGGCAGACAGTACGAAACTTTTGCGACATCCTCGAGTTTACTGATTATCCCTTCAGATAAGCACCAACCAAGCGCCAATTCAAAGTCATGCCCAGCCGTTCGCATTGTGGTGTAGACCGTTTGGCGTGTTCCAGCCATCTCGAGGCGCAGTTCGAGCGGTTCTTCTTGGACAACCACATCGGCTCGAGAACGCTGGTTTAGACCGTCAAAGCTGATGACTTGTATTTTTTGACTGCCGTGCATGGTTTAGGATACATCGCTTTCCATGGCTGTAGAATACATCGCTTTCCATGGCTGTAGAATACACCCATGCGACCAGAATTACTCGAGGGTGCAAAACTTTTCAACCTTGGCGAATACTGGGAGGCGCACGAAGTCTGGGAAGTGCCTTGGAATGAGGCTAAGGCTCGCGGCGATTTGGGCAGCGCCAATTATATTCAAGGGCTGATTCTGCTGGCAGCGGCAATTCATAAACGCCGCCATTACGATAATCTGGTTGGCGGGCAGCGCAACTACCAGAAAGCCCTGCGCCGACTCGAGGGCAACGACCACAGCGCCTTGGATGGTTTTGACCTCGAGTGCCTCAAAAAAGAAGTTTGGCTGGCGCTCGAGGATTTGACGATTAAGCCGCAGATTTAGGATTTGGTACAAAATAAGTTCCGTTTTTGTAGGGACGGACCCCCGTGTCCGTCCTGCCTGTAACGGGTTGGGTGGTATTCCCAAATCGGCAAGTAATGAAATCCCAAGTCCTAGGACGACTATTTTTTCTTGCTGACGATATAAACCTTAATCATTTTCGATGGCACAGCAGGTGGCTCGCCTTTGTTTAGGGCATTTAAGACTTTTTCACCCTCGAGCAAGCGCCCAAAAATTGTGTGCTTGCCGTTGAGGTGCGGGGTTGGCACAAAAGTGATAAAAAACTGACTGCCGTTGGTGGCAGGACCCGAGTTTGCCATAGCCAGCAAATATTTTTTATCAAAGGTTAATTTGGTGCGGAACTCGTCGCCAAATTTATAGCCGGGGTCGCCTGTACCCGTACCGAGTGGGTCGCCGGTTTGTGCCATAAACCCGTCAATAATGCGGTGGAAAATAATGCCATCGTAAAATTTATTGCGTGCCAAAAAGACAAAGTTATTGACGGTCACGGGGGTGTCGTCCTCGAGTAAATCCATGACCATCCGCCCTTTGTCGGTCTCGATGACGGCGCGGTAATCGGTGTTGTCTGCCAAAACATACTTGGTGGTTTTGAAACTGGTGACTCGAGTTTTTGATAAATCTGGCTCGAGCTTAAAGCCGGCTGGAACAAATGGTTTAGCGCTTTGTGCCAAAACCCCAGAAACCGCGATGCCTGCGATGGCGATTGAACCAAGTATCCATTTATAAGAAGTTTTCATCGTTTCTTATTCTACTGCTTAGGTCAAGAAGTTTTTGTAAGACCAGATGAGGAACATTTTTGCATTCTGGCTTTGGGGTGTGGCAGACTGTTCAGGAAAGTCAATATCTGATATATTTAACCTAGTTAAATAGTTTTTTAGGAGGAATCTTATGTACAAAGGTCGAGAAGGTCAATGGGCGTTTTTTCTGCACCGCTTATCTGGCGTGGCTATTTTGTCGTATTTAATTCTGCACACGGTTTCCATAGGTTCAACCATGTTGGGTGCAGAAGTTTACAGCGCAGTACACAAAATCTATGAACTGATGCCGTTTCGTTTGGGTTTGATTGCGGTGGCTGGCGCAGTGGCATACCATGCTTTTAATGGTCTTCGGATTGTGCTGATGGATTTCACCGACTGGGGTGTGAAGTACCAACGTCAATTGTGGTACGGCTCGTTGGTGTTCGCGGCTTTGTTTATGCTTTTAACACTTTACGCCAATTTACCGCGCTTATTTCCAACGGTGTTTACCTACACCACAATTTGGGGGCAATGATTATGGCAATTAAAGCCCGTAGTTTTCGTGATGCCAAAGCCCAAGCCAAATCCAACCCCGAGTTGGTCTGGTGGGTTTTTATGCGCCTGTCTGGTTCGGCGCTGGTGGTGCTGACGCTGTTTCATTTGTTCAAAAACCATATTGCTGTGGACGAAGGCAGTTGGGATTACGAGCAAATCGCCTCGAGTTACGCTGGCTGGTGGAACAAACTGTATTTGTTTGCACTTTTAACCCTTGGTTTGGTGCATGGGGCTAATGGCATTCGTTATGTAATAGATGACTTCACCGCCAAAAAGCCCGCCGCCCGTTTCTGGGTTAAAAGTGTCACCTTTAGCCTGATTGGTGCAGTCTTGGTCTTTGGGATGCTGGCATTGATTGTAGACCTACCTGTACCAGGCGTGGATTGTGTCTATCCAGCCAACTCTGACCCCGCCGCGACCAATCGCGGTGTACCCAATTGCTGAGCCCCTGAGGAGTGATTATGCAAGTTCATAAATATGATGTGATAGTCGTTGGTGCTGGCGGCAGTGGCTTAATGTCGGCTTTGTATGCCAAGAAAAATGCCTTGGGTAGCGTAGCAGTTATTTCCAAGCTCTATCCGACCCGTTCGCACACCGGCGCAGCCCAAGGCGGGGTTGGGGCGGCTCTTGGCAATGTGGACGAAGACCATTGGGAATGGCATATGTTCGACACGATTAAGGGCGGCGATTACCTGACCGACCAAGATGCTGCCGAAATTTTTGCCAAAGATGTAATCGAAGCGGTGCTTGAACTCGAGCATATGGGCTTACCGTTTAGCCGCTTGCCCAACGGTAAAATCGCCCAGCGCCGCTTTGGTGGACACACCCGAGAATTTGGCAAAGCTCCAGTTCATCGTGCCTGTTATGCGGCTGACCGCACCGGGCATATGATTTTACAGACGCTTTATCAGCAGAGTATTAAACAGGGTGTGACTTTTTACAACGAATACGTGGTCTTGGACTTAATTCTCGAGGACGACATCGAAGGTAAAGTCTGCAAAGGCGTGGTGGCTTACGAACTGGCAAGCGGCGAAATGCACACTTTCCATGCCAAAAGCGTGGTCTTAGCTTCGGGTGGCAACGGGCGGATGTTCAAAGTGACCTCCAACGCCCACGCCCTGACCGGCGACTTGACCAGCATTGCGTACCGCCGTGGAATCCCACTCGAGGACATGGAATTTTATCAGTTTCACCCAACTGGCTTGTATAAACTTGGGGTGCTGCTCACCGAAGGCGTGCGTGGCGAAGGTGGTATTTTACGCAACTCGAGCGGCGAACGTTTTATGGAGCGCTACGCCCCAACGATCAAAGACCTTGCGCCACGCGATATTGTTTCGCGCAGTATGTACTTTGAAATCCGCGAAGGGCGTGGCTGTGGACCAAACAAGGATTACATCCACTTGGATGTGACCCACATTGACCCCAAAATTCTCGAGGAACGCCTGCCCGACATCATGGATTTTAGCCGCACTTACTTGCGGGTCGAGCCAACCAAAGAACCAGTACCGATTCAGCCGACTGCCCACTACACGATGGGTGGCATCCCAACCACGCTGGACGGCGAAGTGATTTACGGTACAACCAACGACACCAAAGTGCGTGGTTTATTTGCGGCTGGCGAAGTGGCGTGTGTGAGTTTACACGGCGCAAACCGACTCGGCACAAACAGCCTTGGCGATTTAATCGTCTTTGGGCGCAGGGCTGGAGTCACGGCTGCTAAATACGCCAACAAAACCGAACTCGAGCCACTGCCTTTGGATGCTGACCAACGGGCGCTGGATTTGGTTAATCGTACCAAAAACGCCAGTGGTAAAGAAAGCGTGGCTAAAATCCGCCTCGAGATGCAGCAAACGATGCAGGACAACGCTTCGGTTTTCCGCACCGAAGAAACGCTCTCGAGCCAAGTCGAAATTTTGCGCGGCTTAATCGAGCGCTACAAAAACATCGGCATCACCGACCGTGGCGAGCGCTTCAACACCGAACTTTTAGAAGCCATTGAGCTTGGCTTTTTGCTTGATAACGCCGAAGCACTGGTTCACAGCGCCCTCAATCGCCGTGAGTCTCGAGGCGCACACGCCCGAGAAGACTACACCGAGCGCAACGATACCCAGTTCTTAAAGCACACGATGTGCTACCAACTCGAGCCGGGCAAAACCGAAATCAGATGGAAAGATGTGGTCTTGGGTAAGTACGAACCCAAACCGAGAACGTATTAAGGTTAAAAGGTAAAAAGTAAAAACCTTTTAACCCTTTAACCCTCTCCAAAGGAGACCCATGCAGGCAGTTTTTAAGATTAGGCGCTTTAACCCCGAAAAAGACAAGAAGCCGTACTGGGCAGAATATACGCTCGAGGTGGATGCCAAAGACCGCGTTTTGGATATTCTTAATCAGATTAAATGGGAACTCGATGGCAGTTTGGCGTTTCGGCGTTCTTGCGCCCATGGCATTTGTGGCTCGGATGCGATGCTGATTAACGGCAAAAACCGCTTGGCTTGCAAGGTCTTAATGATGGACTTGGGTGGCAATACCGTGACCGTCGAGCCAATTCGTGGTTTGGCAGTCGAAAAAGATTTGATTGTTGATATGCGCCCGTTCTTTGAAAGCTACGAAGCCGTGATGCCATTTTTTATCAACGATGACCCAGCGCCGGCTCGAGAACACCTGCAAAGCCCAGAAGACCGCGATATTTATGATGCCAGTACCAAGTGTATTTTGTGTGCCTGTTGTACTACGTCCTGCCCGATTTTTTGGGTCAATGGCAGTTACTTAGGACCGGCGGCAATCGTTCAGGCACACCGCTTTATTTTTGACTCTAGGGATAAAGGCGGCGCAGCCCGCTTAGCGATGCTCAATCAAAATACTGGCGTTTGGCGTTGCCGCAGTGCTTATAACTGTACCGAAGCCTGCCCTCGAGATATTCCAATTACCGATGTGATTGGACAAGTTAAACGGGCTATTTTGTACAGCAATACCTGATTTATTGGGTCAGCCGCTTATTTATTCGGTCTGGCTTACAGTCCAATAGATACCCACAAATAAATTCAATCGTAAGCCCTTTGACTGTCAATAAGCACCCGATGAGATTAGTATTATCCCCGCGCTAGAAGCCATTACTTTAGCAAATAAAACCTTAGGGCGAGGTTTTATCTGCTCGGGTCAAACATTGGCTTTGGTGCTACAGGGGGTTTTATGAAAAAGTCGTTTGTTCCGCTCGTACTAGGCGCTCTTGTATTGGGCAGCGCCGCCTTAGCCGCACCACTTGAACTGAGTGCTGGCGAATTTGGTTTGGTTTACCAACTGCTCTCGATTGCGATTGCTTCGATGGGAGCAGCCTTTATTTTCTTTGTGCTGGGACGACAAAATCTAAGTACAAAATACCAACCCGCCATGTTGGTTTCGGCGCTGGTGGTGGCGGTGGCTTGCTACCACTATGTTCGTATTTTTAATTCTTGGAATGAGGCTTACGCTTTTATGGATGGCGTTTACAAAGCCACTGGTATTCCCTTTAACGATGCCTATCGCTATGCCGATTGGGTCTTGACTGTACCGTTGTTGCTGGTCGAAGCTGTGGCGGTTTTGGCACTAGCCAGCAACATCGCTTCGGGCATGATTGGTCGTTTGGTGGTTGCGGCTTTGGCGATGATTGTTCTGGGTTATCCGGGCGAGGTTTCGAGCGACACTGGCACACGCTTACTCTGGGGTACGCTCAGCACGATTCCATTTGTCTACATCATCTATACCCTGTTTGTCGAACTTGGCAAGTCTTTAGAACAACAACCACCTCGAGTTCAATTGTTGATGCGTAATTTGCGCTTACTGTTATTCGCATCGTGGGGTTTTTACCCAATTGCTTACTTGTTTCCCTTGATTTTTGGCAGTCTTTCGGCAACCGGCGTTGTGGCGCTACAAGTTGGCTACAGCCTAGCCGATATTATTGCTAAGGCTGGCTTTGGCACTTTAATTTACTTTATTGCGCTCGAGAAAACCAAAGCTGATGGCGGTCTCAAGAGCAATGTTGCTGTGGCAGGTGATTGAAAATGAATCAAGTCGTCGCCCGTCGTTTTATAGTGCAGCATCAGGGTTCAATTGGTTTAGCGCTCGGTGCTTTGGTCTTGCTGACCTTGCTTTTTGATTATTTTGTCGGCTTTGGTGGCGTGAATTTAATTGGGCTAAGACTGGCTTACTTTGTTTTGGTATCGCTTTTAGTGAGCTATATCTACATCACCAGTACAACCAGAAATTAGCCATAGGTCTCGAGGTCAACAAAAAACGCCACCCAAACAGGTGGCGTTTTTCCATAAAATAATTACTTGATAAAGCTCTTGCTCTTTAAGTATGCCCTTGCCACCTCGAGTGGAGCTTTGCCATCCACATCTATTTGCCGATTGAGGTTTTGCAGTACCGACAAGGTTAAGCCCTTAAAGACTGGATTGAGCAGCGTTGCCATCTCTGGGTATTGCTTAAACAGCACGCCGCGCACGGTTGGGGCTGGCTGGTAGACGGGTTGTGCGCCTTTGGGGTCGGTCATGGCAACCAAACCAAGGGCATCTAATGTGCCATCCGTGCCATACGCCATGGCGGCATTTGCGCCACCCGTACCTTGGGCAACGGCTTGTTGGCTTTGCGGCGGAGTGGCATTGGCGAGGGTAATTTTTTGCTCGGGTTTGAGCTTAAAGCCGTAAGTTTTTTCAAAGCTAGGCAAAGCATCGTCGCGTTCAAAAAATTCTTGGCTACCAACCAATTTGACCGCTCCACCGGCATTGACGTATCTCGAGAAATCGACCAACGATTTAATTTTTTCTTTGCTGGCAAGCACACTTGGAATCGCAATGGCGTAAGTGTTGTTGGCTGGAGCGCGTTCGAGCCAGATGATGTTGTTCAGGCGTTGGTCAAAGGTTTTAACAGCCGCATAAGAACGGGTGGCATTTTTAGAAGTGTCGGCAGCAATTTTTTGCCCAGTAAAAAAATTGCCGATAGCGCTGCCAGTGTACTCAGGGTAAACATCTATTGCTCCCTCGAGCAGGGCTTTACGGGTCACAAAGGTGTTACCAGTCGGAATTTGGCGCTTGACTCCAAAACCAGCATTCTCGAGAACAAGGCTAATCATCTGCCCTAAAACTTGCCCTTCGCTGTCGAGCTTACTGCCAACCACGACTTGTCCTTTTTGTGCCAATGCCAGACTGACCACTGCCAATGCCATCAGCGCCACCAAACCTTGTTTTTTCATAAAACTCCTTTTTGGTTCTCGGTTATAGCCTACCCGAATGATTTGGATAGACACTGTTCTGTACAAGACAAAAAAAGAAATATGGATTTGTGTCAAGTCTATGACACAGCCCAGACTCGAGCCATGCCCAACTTAGTAGACTCGAGCCATGCCATACGTTGTAGACTCAAGCCGTGATTGTGATGGGCATAGACCCCGGCTTAGCCAACCTTGGCATCGGTGTGGTGCGTGAGGACGGCAAAACACCCGTCTATTTGCACAGTGAACTGGTACGCACCTCGAGTACCGCCACGGCATCAAATCGCTTGGCATTTATTTACAAAGCAGTCAAAATGCAAATTGAACTGCATCGCCCCGAAGCCTTAGCCCTCGAAGGACAATTTTTTCAGGCACAACACGCCATGACTGCCTTTAAGGTTGGGGAAGCTGTCGGGGTAGTCTTGCTGGCGTGTGCCGAAAGCGACATTCCTGTTTTTGAGTACAGCCCCAAAGCCGTCAAGCAAGCGATTGTCGGTACGGGCAACGCCAGCAAAGACCAAATTATTTTTATGGTACGGGCGACCTTAGCCTTGCGCGAAAACCCCAACTCGAGCCACAGTGCCGATGCCTTGGCGTTGGCACTGACCCATCTGGCTTCGCGTCGGGTTAGGCAGTTTGCGGGAATCTCGAGGATGGTCTGAGCCACGGCATCGAGTCTGGTCTGAGCCACGGCATCGAGTCTGGTCTAAGTTCTCGAGCAGCTTCATCATTTTTCCCATGACCAATCCGTTCGCCACGTGCTACAATCGCCAAAAGTGACCAAGTGTTTTTGGTCTGCTACCGAGGTGGTAAAATAATGACAACCATGCCAGCCAACGCCGCACCTAAAGCCTCGAGCCGAGGACTGTGGCTCGTTTCTCCTGTCTACGACCTAACCTTAATTATTTTCTCGAGCGTGCTGTTGGTACTGCCGCACATCGGCTCGGTACTGGCTGGACAATACAAATTCGATGGGGCAATCACCCCCAATGTGCTGATTGATTTGGTCGTGACCGCTTTAATTGGTGGTCCACATTTATTTGCGACCTACACCATGACTTTTATGGAGCCACGCTTTACCCAGCGCTACAAAAAATACACATGGGGCGCACTCTTGATGCCCGTATTTGTGATTACCTTAGCCTTATGGAATTTAACGCTGCTGGTCAGCTTGTTCTTTTTTTGGGCAAGCGCCCATATCATCCATCAAGCAGCCTATATTGCCGATTCCTACCGCTTCAAAGACCCGCGTTTTGAACTTTTTAAGCACCTTAAACGCGCCCAGATTATCTCGAGAATTATTGATTATGGGTTACTGATGACTTGCCTCTATCCGATTGCAACTTTTCGGATTACGGGTACACCGCTCTTGATTAACGGCACAAATGTTTCTTTGCCTTTTGAGACTGGCGGACGCGCCTTGTTGTTCCCAGAATTCCTCAAAAGCCCATGGGTGGCTTATGCTGCCAGTGCAGCTTTTGCAGTTTTCTTGGTGGCTTTTATTGTCAAAACCATTTGGGAATTGCGGGTCGGTTTATTTCATGGTCCTAAAACCTTGCACATGAGCGTAGCCGCAATTTTGTTTTTCCTGACTCCGTTTTTAGCCAATTTGGATGTGGCGTTTCAGGGCTTAAATGTTTGGCACTCGTTTCAATACTTAGCTGTGGTGCTGTACCTCAACCGCGTCCGAGCCGAGAAAGGTTTGATTGGCTCTGAATTTGTGGCAAGGGTCTCGAGAAGCGGACGCAGTTTGTATTGGCTATGCTTTTTATTCACCGTTGGGGCTGGTGTGGCTTATGCTTTGGTGCGGGTAATTCTGCATTTTACGGGTGCATTTGGGGCAGATTTAGCGCAGCAGCATTATTTTGCTTTTTACAGCGTAGTCCTAAGCGCTCTACTGATTCATTATTATTTTGACCATTTTCTATTCTTGCAAGTGGACGATGTGATTACGCCAAAATGGACGTGATACAAGCCGAATTCCTAAAAAGTAGCCATAAGTTTTTCTTGTACTACAAAAACCTTGCCGAAAAAGCCATGAGCCAACTCGAGGAAAAACATTTGTTTCTCGAGCCTAGCGCTGGTGGCAACAGCATTGCGATTATTGTGCAGCACATGAACGGCAATATGCACTCGAGATGGCAGAATTTTCCAAACACAGACGGCGAAAGTGCCACCCGTAACCGCGACGCAGAATTTGAATTGCATTTAAGTACCCAAGCCGAACTGCTCGAGGCTTGGGAAAGTGGTTGGGCGATGGTTTTTGCGGCACTCGAGCGAATAGAGGATGTCTTAGCGCCTGTAGCCATACGTAGCGAACAAATTACGGTACTCGAGGCAGTTCAGCGTCAAGTTGCCCATTACGCCCATCATGTTGGACAGATTGTGTTGCTGGCAAAAACCATGCGCGGACAAGAATTTATCAGCCTCAGTATTGCGCGTGGTGGCTCGAGTGCTTTTAACACAGCCATGCTCGAGCAAAAAACCAAGCGACTTTAATTTTGAGGCTTGGTCTCAAGCCTCAAGCCAACCTGTATTCATTCACTTGCCCGTAAATTTAGCTGGGCGTTTCTCGAGGAAGGCAGTCACGCCTTCCTTAAAATCTTGGCTTGTGCCAGCAATATCTTGCAATTGCCCTTCGTACTCGAGGGCTTCTTCAAAAGTGCTGGTCATGGCTCTATTCAGGGCGCGTTTGGTCAAGCCAATCGTCAGGGTCGGACCTCTGGCGAGTTTTTCTGCCAATTCGCTGACTCGAGCCATAAATTCGGCATCTGGATAGACCCGTTCGCACAGCCCCATGTTGTAGGCATCTTCAGCTTTAACTTTTTCGGCATTGACAGTCAGGTCAAAAGCGCGGTTATAGCCGACCAAGCGCGGTAAAAACCACGTGCTGCCGGCATCCGGAATCAGGGCAATGCCACTAAACGCCTCGACAAAAACCGCACTCTCGGCAAAGACCCGCATATCGCCAGCCAGTGCAATACTCGCCCCAGCCCCAGCCGCGATACCATTGACAGCCGTAATAATTGGCTTAGGGATGCTTCGCATTCTCGAGACCACGGGTCGGAAGGTGCGGTCAAGGTGTTCTTTCATGCTGCCGTGAATCCCAGCTTTCAGGTCAGCGCCACTGCAAAAACCACGCCCATTGCCAGTAATCACAATACAGCGCACGTTTTCGTCGCGTTCGGCAAGCGTCAGGGCTTGTGCCATTGCCGAAAGCATTTCTTCGTTGGCGGCATTTAAGGATTCTGGGCGGTTCATGGAAAGGTAAAAAACGTTATTCTCGAGCCGAGTGATAATTGTTTCAGACATAAAAACTCCTTTTAACTTAGTTGATATTCTACGCCTCGAGTGCAACCAGAGGTAAAGACTCAAAATAAAATTCTCGAGCAATTAATTGTTGGCTTTCCAAACAAAAAACTGGACAGATATTATCTGCCCAGTCAAGAATTTTATGGAAATTAGTATTCAACGCGAATAGATTTTTCCCACGTAAACGCAATGATGAAGGCTTTATCCCAATTTTCTTTTGTGGCTGGGATATTCTTAGGGAACGCCACAAAACCAACTTGCACCCAAACAAAGTAACCTTCGCCCACACCGGGGGAGGGGACGTTTTTTCCATCTCCCACAATCTTGACAACATACTTTGATTGCAGAAAATTTGTTGTTTTATTGATGGTCACATCTGCGAGTTCGGGTATGCGGTCAGAGTTCATGGCTGGTTCGATTAAATCAGCTTCTGGGGGGAAAGGGTAATCTACTGGATTAGAACTTTTGGGGAACTCTAAACGTTGCCCCTCGAGAATTTGCTGCGGGTGCTTATATGGATAACCATAAGAAGATAAGTCTACTTCTGAAAGTCTGGGAGTATTAAAACCACATCTTCCACACACATACGCCTTAACAGTGTAGTTCTCAAGCAATTCTGATGGGGTTTCTGGAGCGCCAATAAATCCCGTTTCGGGCTGTGAGCGATTTGGTAGTTGAAATGAGAAATTAAATGTGACTGTTTCTCCTTTCTTAGCGGGTCGAGCAGGACTTTGAGAAGTGACAGGTTGATAACCATTGGTCATGGCTGGAGTGCAAGCGAATAGCACCACAACAAGTAATAAAAGAAATTTATTCATGGTATTGGTAGCAACTCCTTTTCTTCAAGCGTTGTTTGTATCAATTAGTAGCCAATACGCACAGAGGCATATTGGGAATAGCCAATAACAAAAGCCTTATCCCAGTTGGCGGGTATCGCAGCAACATTTTTAGGAAAGATAACAAATCCTGTTTGGGCAAAAACATCGTAACCCAAACCTGGACTTGGTGGAGGAGTGGGGTTTCCATTCCCTATAATTTTCATGGTGTAACTCGAGCTAACACGATTATTGCTTGAGTCAAAAGTTGCATCCATCAATTGAGGGATTCTAGCTGCATCCATTGATGGCGTTGTTAAATCAGCTTCTGGGGGAAATGGATAATCTGCTGGATTAGAGCTTTTTTGGACAAATCCATCAGATACAGCAACTGCATTTCCATACGGCAAGCCGTTAGGGTCACGTTTTCCGTAAACAAAACCCTTGAGGGTATAGTTGGCGATTAAATCAGCACGGGTCTGTGGTGCGTTTGGATTCCAAATATTTGACGCATATGAGAGGTTTTCTCGGAGTTCCAGTGAACTATAAACTGTCACTACTTCCCCAACTTTAACGACTCGAGCAGGGCTTTGTGTTGTATCTACTTCCCAACGTCCACGATTAGGGGTACAGCTAACCAACACCACAAATAATACAATTAAATGGTGTCTCATGGGGTCATCGGCTCTTCTGTTAAGGTACTGCGATTGCGGACACACTGAAATGCGTTGGCAATTGTATCTGAAGCCTTGAGAGCGTCTGTTGACCCACACGGGTTCGGCAAATCTGCTGCTGCCGCTCCTGTTGGAAAAGAGCTTTTCATGTATGAATTCCACAGAGCATAAACACCCTGTGCAAAACCATTAGTATCTCGCCAACTACTAGCAAGTTTATTAAAAGCAACCTGACGTTTTTCTCGAGTACCAAAGTCGTTACGAGCCAATATCTGTTTGGCATACTGATACATAAATGTTCCAACTCGAGATTCGTTGGTTTGACCTCTTGGTGTAGTTGAACAGAAACTAGAGGATGTTAGATTTGCATCTAAGAGGCAGTCTTGGAAATAAGACTGAAATCCCTTAAAAAATCCTGCTTCTCGCACATCTTGCGATGCAAACTCATAAAACGTCTGAGCCATTGCTTCGTTCAAAGCTATCTCTTTAGATGTTGCCTCGTCGTACGCATGATAATAGTTTAATCCTGCAAATCCACTACCAAAAAATGGACTACAAGGAAAAAAATTGCCCAAGCACCCCGCGTACCAGTTAGGGTGAGAGGTTTGATACCTGACATTGTGTCCAAATTCGTGAACCAATGGGTATGTTAATTGCCATTGTGCATCGGGTAGAATAATTCTAGACCCCGGTGCATAAGCATACCCAAATTCAACAAATGCGGGCCAGAAGATAGCCACTCCAATTTTTTTATTCATTGAAGCAGATAGGAAATCTTGTCCCCATTTGGTCATTGTCCCAATCCATAATGCCTTTGTACTCCAGTTTTCGCTTGCATTCATCGTCATTGAGTGGGTTTTACCATCGTCTAATTTACTATTTTCCCACCAAATACCTGTTCTTATTCCACTGCCAACTGTCACTGGAATGTCATTCGTACCGACACCGTGTTGAGCAGCCGTTGTAACTAAAACCCGAATTCCATCATGGATATTTAGGGGAGTTGCAACACCAGTATTGGGAATATTGGCGTTAATCACATAGTAAATATCTGGACCTGTATAATCTCCCCACCACGGGCTATCGGTGTCACAAATTGGTTGGGTATAACTAAATTTACCTTCTGCGTTTAATACGCCTTGGGCAATAAGGGTATGCGGCCAGATTCCATTATGGTCAAAGACATTGACAATAAAACCAGCCAGAGGGTAAACAGTTCCAGCAAAGTCTGGACTTTTTATCTTAATTTCTACTGTTCCAAGTCGAGTGCCACAATTCGATTGCGGACGAATGGCGTTTCGGGTAGCATTTGTAGGGGGTAGGCGTTCAAGTGTACCGGGTGCTGGTTGTCCAGCCCCTGTTCCCCATAAGTAAGACACAGCTTCTGTGGGGAGTGTAATTTCCTTACCATCCTGAATTGCTTTGACATCCTTCATAATAAAATCGTCTCGGACGTTATCGCGGTTCTCGAGGTCAGCTTTGACTTGCTCCGTAAACACACTGTTATCAGAAACCACAGGCAATTCTTTGATGTGATTCTCGAGTGTTTCTACCCCAGAACCATTCAAGTTAGCCGCCGCAAGTTTAAGGCGCGGCGTAGCATCTGCTGTAGCCACGTTAAAACTAAACATATCGTTGCTTGGTTCTCTTTCTTCGGGGCTGATTAAGCTGGCAGTAATACTTTGGAAACCCGCCCGTTTGAGCTTTGCCAGAACCTTGATTTCCTGATTTCCGGGCTTGAGGTCAATGCTTTGGCTGGTCTCGAGGATTTCTACATTTGGGGGCGCAAAAATTTGTAAGTTCGCCTGACCATGCTTAAAAGCCTGTATTTTGAAGGAAAGCGCAATCGTTTCGCCTTTTTGGAAACGTGTACTGCTTGTTTGTATTTCAAGGGTCGGTGGCTGGTCGCTCTGTATGGGACTGAGTTGGGTACAGCTTGCGAGGGCGGCGGCAAACATGGTTACGACAATGCCGAATCGTCGAAGGCGTTTACTGCTCTGCTCTGCTCTGCTCTGCTCATAATTACGCTCCTTGGTAAAACTCAAGATGGCTTCTGAACAGGGTTGATTTTGCCCCAAAGACATCGTACTCGAAGTTTCATTTTTTGGCAATAAAACAAGTATACGCTTCGTCTTTTACAGACTATTTGTATTTCTCGAGCCTTGCCTCAAATACCAAGTCTTTACCCAAAATGGTGTACGGTGTTAAACCAGCCGTAAAAACAACCGACTCGAGCAAAGTCGTATACCCATTTTTACGATAAAACTCGAGGGCTGCCGTATTGTTGATTTGGGTACTGAGCGCCACTTTGGGCTGCACAACCGTTTTCAACAAAGCATCATGCAGCGCCTGAGCCACCCCTTTACGCCGTGCTGACCCCAGAACCGCTAACTCGACCAAGCACCATGTTTGCTCGAGTTGCACCCGCCCCAGCAAATGCTCAAACCACCACTGTCCAGCTTCGGCTCGAGACCCGAGCGCAAAACCAAGCACCGTACCAGTTGTGTCTCGAGCCAGAATGCCACGCCACTCTGGGTAGGCTGCCTGACGTAGAAAAAACTGAATACTTGAGTTCATCGGTTCAGAATTTCCACCCCAAACAACTTGATAAAGACTGACCACCTCGAGAAAAGCGGGTGTCTGTGGGTAAAAATCCTCGAGCGAGAAAAGCATAGGGTTAAAAGGTGAAAAGGTTAAAGGGTTAAAAGGTTAAAAGTAAAATACAGTTTCCACTTTTAACCTTTCTTGACCCTAAAGATGCACCTGTCTTGAACCAATACACGCACCTCACGGGCAGGTTCGCTTGCGGGCTGGGTCGCTTTCTACTTTTTCCCTTTTAACCTTGTCTTCACCTGCCTTTCCACGTGGGGCGGCGTTTCTCGAGAAAGGCTTGCATCCCTTCTTTTTGGTCTTCCGTGCCAAAAAGTTGAGCAAAATTCTGGCGTTCGGTTTCTAAACCTTGGGCTAAACCTTGTTCAAAAGCGGCATTAACACTGGCTTTGGCGGCGCGAATTGCTACGGGCGCTCGAGCCGCAATTTGCTTGGCGAGCAGCAAGGTATGGTGCAGTAAGACTTCTGGCGGGTAGATACTCGAGACCAGACCAGCTTTTAGGGCTTCTTCTGCCGAGAGCATTCTGGCATTTAAGACCATTTCCATGGCGAGGCTTTTGCCGATGGCTCGAGTTAGGCGCTGTGTGCCACCCGCACCCGGAATAATGCCAAGGTTGATTTCAGGTTGTCCAAATCGGGCATTTTCGGCAGCGATTAAAATATCGCAAATCATCGCCAGTTCTAAACCGCCACCCAGCGCCAAGCCACTGACTGCGCCAATCAGGGGCTTGGGGAATTGGGCAATGCTCTGCCAAGCCGCATAACGCTTAGGGTTTTGCATTTCTGATACACCCGCGCCATTCATCTCGGAAATATCCGCCCCAGCCGCAAAAGCCCGCTCCGAGCCAGTCAGCACCACCACCCGCACGGTCTCGTCGGTGCTAAACGCCTCGAGGGTTGCTGCCACTTCGGCAATCGTGGTGCTGTTCAGGGCATTCAGTACCTTGGGGCGGTTAAGGCGAACGACACGCACCCCATCAAATGGGGACTCGAGTAAAATGTTTTCTGGCATGAAGTAAGTCTAGCCTAAAAGCGAGGGTAAAAAGGCAAAAGGTTAAAGGGTTAATTTTTACTTTTAACCTTTCGTCTGCCCCTAATACCAATTGTGTGAGACAACCGCCACAGCAATACCGAGCAAAAAGCCAACAAAAACCTCAAAATAGGTGTGACCGAGCAGTTCTTTTAGCGGCTTAGGAGCAAAGCCTTCGCGCAGGACTGCTTCGAGTTCTTGTACAAGGTCGTTCAGGACTTCGGCTTGCATCCCCGAGGCACGGCGAATACCGGTTGCGTCGTACATCACGATGCTGCCAAAAATTGCAGCGATCGCAAAATAAGCACTATCCCAGCCATACTGCAAGCCACACATGACCGCCAGTGCCGCCACCGAAGAGGTGTGTGAGCTTGGCATACCACCCGTCTCGAGGATACGCTCGGGCATCCATTTGCGTTCAACCAGAAGAACCAGCAGTACCTTTAAGACCTGTGCCAAAGTCGAGGCAATCAGGGCTGTCCAAAGCACTTGGTTACTGAGCAGGGCTTGCATGAGGTCTACTCTACCAATTCTGACGGGCTTTGAGCGCTAAAATATGCTCGAGGTGGTGCTGGCAGTGCCAAGCGTATAAACCCATGGCTGGCTCGATTGTCCAAGCCCCCGAAGCTGGGTGCAGATAGCCACGTTGCCAATCCGCAGCCGAGCAGCCTTTTAAGAGGCTTGTCCAGCGCAAATGCAGACCCTCGAGCAGGCTTAGGCTGACCGAAACAGGCAGACTTGAATCGGGCAGCACCGCCCAAGCGGCTTCTTCGTAGGGCTTGATTGTGGGCGTATCTTCGGTCAGGGCTAATTTAATGCGAACATAGGCGTTCATATGGCTGTCTGCCACGTGATGCACCAATTGTTGCACCGTCCAGCCACCTTGGCGGTAAGGGGTCTCGAGTTGGGCTTGACTTAAACCCACCATGGCAGTGCGTAACAGCCTTGGGAACTGCTCGAGCGTCTGGATAAAATCAGCAACTTCGGCACTCGAGTAGACTGCTTGGCGGGTAAATTGCCCAATCGGATAACGAGGGTCATTCATGAGTGTATCTTGACATGAATTGGGCTTTGATGCGCTTAGCAATTGCGTTTTAATGACTCTTTAGAAAGTCGTTTTGGATTTAGACTGTTTTTAATGAAAAAAATTTCACAGATTATTCTATTGCTGACCTTAATTTGTGGTGTTGCCCTCGGACAAATCGCACCGATTGACCCAGCCCCTGTTCTCGAGCCGATTTTACCAGAACCAGTCACCGTCCCCAATGCCCCAACGCTCCCCAAAACGCCATCGGTGATGCTGCCACTGGAGTTAAAGGTCAGCACCAGCGAGCCAGAAATCCGTGATGGGCGTTTACTCAAGATACAAGAAACCAAAAGTATGTATTTGCCAATCGAGAGTGTGCTGGTTTCTCGAGCCAGACAAAACCTCTCGAGTGGACTCGAGTCTGCGCTGCAAAAATTAGCCCAAGAAGTCAACCAGCCAAGTCTCGATGCTCGTTTTTATCGGCTTGGAAAAATCTGGGTGGCAAAGCAGCGCAGTGCTTGGAAACTCGATCTTCCAAAAACTCGAGCTGGCTTACTCAGGGCATTGCAAAGTAAAGCCTTGACCGCCGAGGCAGTCCTTGTCCGCGCCGCCGCTCCAAAGCGCAGTGTGACCGAACTGTACCGCCGTGGAATTCGTTACTATTTTGGCGGCGGAAGCTCGAGTTTTGCTGGCAGCCCAAGTTATCGAGTCCAAAACATTTTGGCAGCTGCTAAGCAACTCGACTCGCTTTACCTCGAGCGAGGCGCAGTTTTTAATTTTAACTCGAGCATTCGTTTGAGCGCCAAGGCTGGATTTGTGCTGGGCAACATCATTCGTGGCAATACTTTATCCAAAGAAATCGGTGGAGGAATTTGTCAGGTCAGCACCACGGTTTGGCGGGCGGCTTACCAAGCTGGATTACCGATTCTCGAGCGCCACCAACACAGTTACCGAGTCGCCTACTACGACCCACCGGGTTACGAAGCCACGGTTTTTGCGCCGAGTAAGAATTTGCGCTTTAGCAACGACAGCCCCAATGCGCTCTGGATACAATTCGAGTCAGACACCGATTCTGGGCAGCTTGAGATGCACTTTTTTGGGGTTGCCCCCGAACGTCAAGTGCAAATTGGTCAGCCACGTATCTCGAGCGAACGTCCTGCGCCCAAAGACCGTTTTATTGCCGATAAAGAAGTAAAACTGGGCGATGTGCAAATTGTCAGTGGCGCAGAATCAGGCATGAAGACCCAAATAGACCGAATTGTGCGCTACGGCTCTAGAATCCGACGCGACAGCACCAAAAGTCGTTATGTGCCGTGGGGTGCGATTTATGCGGTCAATCCCAAAGACCCACGGGTTAAAAAATAAAAGCAGCCCAATTGGGCTGCTTTCTCGAGAATTGCACGAATACAGTCTTGCTTTACTTGGCTGGTGGCAATAAAACCGAGTCAAGAACATGAATCACACCATTGCTGGCAGCCACATCAACAGCCGTGACATTGGCACTGTTGACCATCACTTTACCGTTTCTGACCGTTACACGAACAGTTGCACCATTGACGGTTTTTACATTCTGACCGTTGAGTTTAACCACATCGCCGCTTAAAACTTTTCCAGCGACCACATGGTACGTCAGGATGCTAACCAGTGTTCCCTTGTTTTCTGGCTTTAATAAACTGCTGACCGTACCGGCTGGCAATTTGTCAAAAGCTGCGTTGGTTGGTGCAAAAACCGTAAACGGACCTGCACTCGAAAGTGTACCAACCAAATCGGCGGCTGTTACGGCTGCCACCAGAGTCGAGAAGGTGCTGTTGCCTGCTGCCACATCTACAATTGTACCGGGTGCTGTTTGTGCCACGACCGAGGATGCCAAAACGACTGCTAAACCGAGTCCAAAAAATTTCTTCATATGTTACCTCCGAACAGTTACTTTAAGCGCAAATCGGCTTTTGATAAGCAACCTAACTGACACTCAGATTTTATTGTGTCACACGATGTTTCAAAAAAACCAACCAAAGTCACCAGCAGACTGTAACTAGATATACAAATAGCTCGAGAATCGATTTGTCTGAGTGCTAAGATTTTCCCACCAAGTCTGGCGGCTCGAGAAATTCGTGTTCTTGAAGCTCGGGTGGCGCTGAAACGTTCAGAACCGTTGCAATATCTTCTTCGCTCACGCCAGAACCGCCAACGCTGGGCAGGTAAATTTCTTCGTAAATGGCTTTGACGATAATCACCATCGGCACAGCTAAAAACGTGCCAATAAAGCCCATCAAAGAACCAAAAACCGAGACGCTGACCAAAATCGAAAGCGGTTGCAACTGGGTAGTGCGACGAAAAATAAATGGACTAAAAAAATAAGCATCGAGTTGTTGTAGCCCAACTGGAATAAAAATTGCCCAAAGCAGCATTGTCCATTGGGCATCGGCAGCCGCAAACAAAATAGCGGGCAGCATTCCAATGAGTGGTCCAATGACCGGCACAAGGTTACAAACCGCATAAATTGCGCCAAAAAGGACAGCATCCCGAAAACCAACCAAGGCTAATCCAATCGTTAGCAGCGTCCCCAGCATCAAAGAAACACTGACGGCAGCGACCAACCACAGGCTTAATTGCCGCCCCAAGCGCGAAAGCAGCCGCTCGAGTGGCGCACGAACCGTACTTGGGATGGCACTCAGTAAACCGCGCACCACTGGCTGCGGATTTGCCAGCAAAAAAACCACCATCGTCAGCATCAAAAAAAGTGAAGCCAGCACATTCAAAACACTGGTTGCTGCCAGCGAAACCCCCGAAAGAATGGCGCTGCTTCCCGAACCAAGTAAACTGGCAAAACTGACTTTGCCCGACAAAATATCGGTTGCCCCCGGAATTTGTGTTAGCCATGGCACAGATTCTTTTAGACGGCTGAGCATGGTCGGCGCACCCGTGGCAAATCTCGAGCCTTGGCTATAGAGCATTGGCGTAATAAGCGCCACCATACCCACAATTAAGCCAACCACCGCCAGCACCACCAGCACTGCGCCAACGGCTCTTGGGACACGGCGAAGCTCGAGCCAGACCACCAACGGATTGAGTGCCAGTGCCAGCACACTTGCCAGCAAAACCAGCAATAAAGAACCCGCCGCCGCCGTTGCCCACGAACCAAGCAGCAACACGCCAAGCACAACCCCTGCCACAATCAGTAAGGCTTTTAAGAGTGAGCCTTGCAGCAGCGAAACCCAGCCCCATTCGGTTTTTTCTCGAGCCAATGGATTTGGGGTTTTGGGTTTTAGAATTGGATTTGTCATTGGGTCACTCCTGCTCGAGGCTAACCAATGGGCTTGAATAAAAATTGGGTGGAGACTGAAGGCAAACTGAGCAAGACGCAATTCAAAGCCAACTCGAGGAATTTGAGACCGATATTTTGGCTTATGAAAACCTTAAAAAAGGTGAGGTGCGCTTTGTGCCATTGCAATCCTTAAATCATTTTGGCATTGCCTTTATTCAAGCCTGAATTGCCAAAGGATACACCCAAAAAGACCTTGCTCGAGAATTAGGCATAAAAGAACAACAGGTGCAACAAGACGAAGAGAATTTATACGCTTCTGCCAGTATTCACCGTTTAACCCAAATTGCGGAGGTTCTGGAAATGCAAATCAAAGGACAATTTGAATTGACGCATTAACTCTACTGGCAGGTATTACTGAGCTAATTTCAGAATTCGGTCTGGAATCTTAAAGCCATCTGGAAAACGCTTTGAGACAGATAGCACCTCGACCCCAATAACTTTACCAGTACGATTATAATCCACTGCAAAACCATCCTTAGTTTCCTCGGTACGCACCGATTGACCAGCCCGAAATTGCACATAAACAGCATCAGCCTTTGTATCAAAATGAATAGTCATCAGTCACTTCCTTCCTTTGGCTTTCTGTGTTCTAGGTTGCTCGAGTTCCCGACGAACTGTGACAATCAAACACGAAAGCACCACCGCTTCGCCATCCAAAAAACGATACCACACCTTGATTAAACTACCGCCATCAATTTCGCGTTCTGCCACCAATAAAGCCGCATCGGTACTGTCCCCGTAAACACGCTGAGGATTTAAGACTGTGAACTCGACAGTTTTTTGCGAAATACCGCGCATAGTCATTTGGTACTTGGCATGAATGGTGAATTCAAAAAGAATTTTATTTGCCATATGCCTCGAGTCTAACGCAACTTTAGCAACTGCTCGAGAATAAGAAGTTAAGGCTCGAAAACTAGAGTCTGAGTATGAATATGGGCGAAAACCATACGATGCTCTAAGTATGCAGTATAACCAATTTATGCAAGCCGAAACCATTTCCATAGATACATTTGGACGAGTCTTAATCCCCAAACGATTACGAACTGCATTAAATCTCGAGCCGCAAAGTCAACTCGAGATTCAAATACAAAATGGTTCGTTGCTGCTCAGTCTGCGCCAACAAGGTGAGGTTGTCGAACAAGACGGGATTTTTGTCTGGATAGGAGCAGATATTCCAGATTCAATCGAAAGTGGGATGGCTGCGGCTCGAGCCGAAAGAATGGGCAATTGATATATTTTGTGCGCTTGGGCGAAGACGTTGCTGCCATCAGCCTCGAGCCGTAAGCAATTTAAGTTTGTTCTTGAGCATGAAGGCTTTTAGGCTGAATATACAACTGTTTACCCTCTCGAGAAACGCAAATAATAATGTGATTTAGGTTAAGGAAATAACCCAAGCCTCGAGATTTCTGCGCTGCATTGAGTTGAGTACACTTAGATTTTATGCGCGTCATAATTTTCTCATTTTTGCCTGATAATTACCGCTTTACATCTTGACACACGCAATAAATTTTTATGCTACACTTTGATTAGCAAGAAATAATTCACAGGTCGAGCTACTATGGTTTGAGTTTTACTTATCATGTGATTTTTGTGAAACGCCAAATTGCTGCCGTATTGTAAATCTAGTCGTAGGAAGTGAATTTCAATGCAAATTATTCACAACTGCCACACCCACATTTTTACAACTGACCATGTACCAGATCGGGTTTTGCCGTTTGGGGCTGTTGGCTGGCTACAAAATGAAAGCTCAGCAAAACGCTTGCGTGGTGTACTTCGAGCCATTGACCCATTCGCCAGTTTTTGGTATCGCACATTTGGTAATCCAGACCGTACAGGTTTACTTGCTCGGTTTGGCTCAATGCTAGAGTTAAGTGATAGCCGTACACAAGGCGGAATCTTTGAGCGATTAGCGTTACAATACCCATCAGGAACACGTTTTATAGCACTTTCTATAGATATGGATTACATGGGAGCAGGAGCAGTCAAAAAACCATTTCTCGAGCAGATAAAAGAATTAGCAATCCTTAAAAAGCAAATCGGTAACACACTCATTCCTTTTATTGGCATAGACCCAAGACGAGAAAACATTCTCGAGTTGGTCAAAGAATACATCGAAGAACATAACTTTGGCGGACTGAAACTCTACCCTTCGCTTGGTTTCTTTCCCAACGACCCAAAGCTCTACCCTGTGTATGATTACGCAATTGCAAAAAATTTACCTATCATCACCCACTGCGGACGTGGTGGACTGCACTTTCATGGAGAACCACAACACACTGTTAATCTCGAGGGACAAAAACTTTACGGCAGGAACAACACCGAATTTGCTTGGAATTACACCAACCCACAAGCCTACGTTCGATTACTCCAAGATTTCAAAACCCTAAAACTATGCTTTGGGCATTTTGGCGGCGATGCAGAATGGAAATTGTACTTACGCGACCATCAAAGACGTTTACCTGTAGTCACGCAATCATGGGGTTCACAAATCATGAACTTCATGCACGATTACGAGAATGTCTGGACAGATATTTCGTACACAGCCGCGTCTCGAGAATTACATCCTTTGATAAAAGTTTTGATTAACGACCCGAAAATAGGTGACAGGATTTTATTTGGTTCTGATTTCTTTGTTGTTCGTGCAGAAAGCTCTGAGCGTGAATTTTCTATACGGTTAAGAGGTGCATTAGGAGAGGAGGATTATTGGAAAATTGCAATGACACACCCGATAAAATTCTTACTTGATTGATGATTCTATGTTATTCTGGTAAGTCTATGCACTAGCTATCTCTATGAATTTAGGAGTCAAAATGAATGATTTGCCCCGCGAATTAATTTCTGATGTTCCCTTAGAATTCTCTTCAAAATCAGATGAGCAAGTTAAAAAAATAGACCAATTAAAAAGAACAGAGTTAATTAAGCATTTGTATAATTTGGTAATAGACAATCAGTCAAAAAATTCCATTTGCATTGGAATTATTGGTCCTTGGGGTTCTGGTAAAACCAGTTTACTTAACCATTTAAAATATCTAGTCGAAACAAAATATCTAGTCGAAGAAGAAAGTCAGAAAAAACCAATTATAGTTGAATTTAACCCTTGGAGTTTAACAAACAAAGAAAATATTTTAAAGCAATTTTTGCACAGAATTAGCGAAGTTTTGATTCAAAATGATTTTACTCAACATGACTCAACACAGTCTGATACTTCAAATATTAGCGGTAAAACTCAAGTTAATCCACCTAAACCTGGTTTGCTTGGTGGAACGAGAATTGATAAACAACTCTGGAGTAAATTAGTTTTATTGGTTGAAAATTCAGATAGAGCAAAGGAAAAAATAGGCTCGACCCTCAAAATTATTAGTGACTTTATTGGTAAAGTTTCTAGTGATGACACGCCAAAGTTAAATCTTATTTCTGGTGCAATTGGAGCTTTAGCTACGCTCGTTGGTCACGGTCTAACAGTAGATGAAGTACGCAGTAGGCTCAAAGAATTATTGGCTAAAATCGAGCAACCTATTTGGATATTTATTGATGACATTGATCGGTTAGAACCGGAGTTTGCTCGACAGATTATTGCGTTAGTTAAATCTGTTGTGGATTTGCCAAATACATTCTATTTCATACCGTTTGATTCGTTAATGCTGGCAAAAGCCTTTTCTATTAGCGATCAAGTGGAAGCTGATGCGTATTTGTCCAAACTCATTCAGATTCCAGTTTATTTGCCAGAACCTAGTAAAGAAGATTTGAGTAAAATTTTTTATGAAGAAATTGAGAGAATTTATAATAAAACAGAAAATGGAATCAAATTATTTGATGATGCGACAATTGACAAAGAAAAAATAAATCAGGTTTTTCAAGAAATAAAACCTCTTCTTTCTAATGTTAGGCAAATAAAAAGATTTTCTAACAGCTTAGCGTTGGTTGAGAATTTTTTGCAATCGCAAGTAGATTATCGTGATTTATGGCGACTTGAAGCAATTAAGGTAGTTTATCCAAGCATTTTTTCAAAAATATTTGTGAATGTCGATCTATTTACATGGAAAGATTCAATTTACGAGATTAATTATGAATCTCAAGATAAAGAGCTTCAAAAAAATATAGATGAAATGGTTGAAAATCTTGATTTAGATTTAAAAAATTCAATGCAAAAGCTATTTAATAAAATTTTTCCAAGATTGGATAAAATAATTATTGAATTAGATAGTTTATCCAAAAAATTCGCTCGTCATAAGAGTATTCTAGAATCTTATTTGAATTTAACTAAGTTTTCTTCAGATAAAATTGCTTATGTTTCTTTATTAACAGGAGATAATGCAGACAATAATTTTTCTAGAACACTTAAAGAATTATTTGAACAAGAACCGTTAAAAGTTATTTTTTTAATAAAAGAAATAAAAAACAAATGGCAAAGCGACAGTTTTTTACTTGGAGGTGATACGATTTTGCGAATAATCTTTCAATCATGTGATAATTGGATGATTGAATTAAGCAAATCTTCAGAAAAAAATGGATTTTGCGAGGCAATGTATAGCTCAATAGAAGATTTATTTGATTCTTGGCACAATACCAAGTCAAGTGACACAAGTATAGTAAATAATTATTTAACCCCTTGGTTTAATAATTCACCTATTGTGTTTGGATCAATCATATTTAATTTATACGGGCAACATAGTAATATTTTAGATAGTATTACTAGTAACACTTTTGAAAACAAATTTAAAGATATACAGTATATAAAAATCCCTAACTTACATTTGTATAGATGGCTTCAAGAAGTTATGGAAAAAAGAACAATTTCTAGAAATGATCTCGAAAGCACGAACGGTAAGTATTATACGCAATTTCAAACGCAGTTAAGCAGCACATGACAAATTATCGCCAGCAGGGGCTTGGATTTGTGTGCTGCCGCTTTGAGCCAGCCTTGCCGCACGATCATTACTCTCGAGTACCTTTTAATCATTCCCAACGGCAAATCCTGTCAATTCTCTCTTAAATAGCGAATGAAGCCCAAGCACAATTTGCTCTGCTCAAGAATTGGGCTATACTTGCCTAGTGCCTGATGCTTTTGATTTTCAACAAGCGAAATTCTCGATTGGGAGTTAGAACGCATTCACAGGGCTTTAATTCGGGAAGAAATTGACATTACCGACCATGCCACGAAAAGCGGTTCGAGAGTAAATTTCATGACACCAATTGCCAACGAAACTCGTACCACCAACGAATACACCACCAAAGATGGTGTACGGGTCGTTATTCATAATGTGCCAACTAAATTTCTTAAAGACGAGTTTGGCACGGAGTACGAGTCGCATAGTATCGCAGTTGCGATGCGGCTCGAGGAACTGACCAATAAAGCCCTGAAAATTAGTGCTGTGGCAGGTACAGTTCACAATCTCGAGTTCTAAATTCTCGAGCTAAATTTGGTACTACCTGCTATACTTGTTACTCGAGAAGGTGGTTTTTGTATGAAATTTGAAAAAGAAGCAGCCATTAGCGCTTTGCTTTACATTTCAGAACGGGTTCGTCATGCAACGTATCACCGTATTGCTAAGGTCATGTACTTTGCCGATTTGCTGCATTTAGAAAAGTATGGGCGGACGATTTTTGGGGCGGAGTATCGTGCTTATGAATTCGGTCCTGTGCCGCATCAAGTGTACGGGATGCTGAAAGCTGCTGAGAAAAAATCAGAAGGGCAGAGTCTCGAGGGGGCTTTTCGGGTTTCTCGTTCAGCATCTTCTCCTTTTGTGCAGGCATTAGCTTCAGCTAATTTGGATTATTTGAGTGCTTCGGATATTGAATGCCTTGACCATGCCATTCAGGTTTGGGGTGAAAAATCCTTTCCTAAAACCACTTTAGCCAGTCATGATGCAGCTTGGGAACAGGCTTGGCGTACCAAACCCAATTCCGTAATGCCGTTAGAAAGTATTGTTCTAACGCTCAAAAATGGTTCGCAAGTGCTTCAACACATTAACAACCCGCACCCTTAGAGGCACTTTTGTCCGAATTTATCAATTTGCTGCAATTTGAGGTTTTCCATTTGTGGTGCGAACAAATGCGCCCAGAAGCCAAATATAAATTGGTGGTCGTGGTTCATGTTGCCCCTGATTATGTGCTTGGGTTTGTGATTAACTCGAGTCTTAATCAGTTTATTTTGGAACGACCCTATTTGCTGCCTTGTCATGCCGAATTGCTTGGTGTGGAACATCCGCTTTTTTTAACCCATGATTCTTTTGTGGATTGTCAAACGCCGTACACGTTTCCTCGAGTCAATCTACTCGAAGCAAGTCGTCGTGGGGTTTTATGTGAATCAGCGCAAGTGGCTGTTTTAGAAGCGGTGCGTTTATGTGTGGTTTTGAAACCAGTCCATAAGAAATTGATTCTCGAGTAACAAAAAACCCCCAGCCTAAACTGGGGGTTTTCTCGAGCTTATTTTTTAATCGCTGGCTGCGGCTGGCATTTGGGCTGTTCCTGTCTGTGCAAGGCGCGAAGCGCGGTCGTTGCCCTCGAGAACTTTCTCGCGCAGGCGGTCGTCCAGAACCTGAATTTCTTTAACTTCGGCAAGCCCCGTTCCGGCTGGAATCAACTTACCAAGAATCACGTTTTCTTTAAGTCCGATTAACTCGTCCACTTTGCCCGAAATACTGGCTTCGGTCAACACATGGGTGGTGTGTTGGAAACTGGCGGCACTTAACCACGACTTGGTACTTAACGCACTCTTGGTAATCCCCATCAGTTTTGGTTTCCAAGAAGCTGGGTTCTTACCAGCCTCCTCGAGCCTGTTGTTCTCGGTTTCAACATCGAATTTCTCGAGAACTTGTCCTTCTAAGAATTCCGAGTCGCCTGTATCCTCGAGAATTTCGACATACTTAAACATTTGCTTGACGATCAGTTCAATATGCTTGTCGTGCAGCTTTACGCCTTGCTGACGGTAAACTTGTTGGATACCATCGACCAAATAGCGCTGGGCGGCTTCGACACCTTTAGAATCCAGCAAGTCTTCTGGGTTAATCGCACCACGGGTCATGCTTTGTCCAGCTTCGACTTTATCGCCTTCGCGCACCAGCATACGGGTGTTGCGTTCGACTTTGTACTTTTTGGCAATATCGTTGTCGGTCACGGTTAGGATAATTTTGTCGCTGCCTTCTTCGTCGGCAATCGAAACGATACCGTCAATTTCGGATAGGGTCGCTTTGACTTTTGGCTTACGAGCCTCGAAAAGTTCCACAACACGCGGCAGACCGAGGGTGATGTCTTGAGCGCCAGCCACACCACCGGTGTGGAAAGTACGCATGGTCAGTTGTGTTCCAGGTTCGCCGATGCTTTGCGCCGCAATCACACCAACAGCTTCGCCCTTACTGACCAATTTGGCTTGCGATAAATCAAAGCCGTAACACTTTTGGCAGACACCAGCCCGTGTACGGCAGGTAATCGGGCTGCGAACTGCGACACTCGAGACTTCATCGCGGTGCTTTAAGATGTGCTTGACTTCATCGGTGTTCAGTAAGCGGTTGGCTTCAAAGGTCTGTCCACCAAGCTCGAGGTCAGCCCCAAGATGACGACCATACAAGCCCATTTCAATGTCCGAAGTTTTGCGTGGTTTGCCGTCGGACTCGAGCAACGGAATACTCAGGTAATCCGAAGTTCCACAGTCTGGTTCACGCACCACAATCTCGTGCGCCACATCGTGCAATTTGCGGGTCAGGTAGCCAGAGTCGGCGGTGCGAAGGGCGGTGTCCGCGCCACCTTTACGAGCGCCGTGGGTACTGGTGAAATACTCGAGAACGTTCAAGCCCTCACGGAAATTGGTGCGGATTGGCAGTTCAATGGTGTCGCCGTTTGGCTTTTGCATCAAGCCACGCATACCCATCAGTTGGCGCAATTGTTGTTTGTTACCACGCGCTCCCGATTGGCTCATGACATAGAACGGGTTCAGAGGCAAGTTCTTCTCAAAGTTAGCATAGGCAGCGTTGGTCACGTCTTCAGTGGTGTTGGTCCAAAGGGTGATTACTTGGCGGTAACGCTCTTCTTCGGTGACCAAGCCCATGTCCGAGTCTTCGTTAATTTTTGCCAGTTCGGCATCGGCTAACTCGAGCAGCCCGACTTTTTCGACTGGAATCACGGCATCGTCAATACCGACAGTCACACCACTGGTACTGGCGAGCTTAAAGCCAGCCGATTTTAAGGCATCGAGGATATTGGCGGTTTTTTCAACGCCCATTGTCTTGAAAATATCAATCACCATATCGGTCAATGGGTTCTTGCCATAGGTCGTGCTGAGCGTCACATATTCTCGAGATAGAATACTGCCGTCTTCGGTGATGGTTTCGTTGACCATACGGCGGAACAAAGCGCGTCCGGTCGTGGTTTCGACAATTTGCGTCCCACCGACCAAATCAACGCGGATTGAAACCGTATCTTGGGTGTCAATTTCGCCGCGATTAACAGCTTGTAGGGCTTCGTCGAGATTCGAGAAGATGTACTTGATTGCACCAGCCGTGGTTTCTTTGCCAGCCACCAGAATTTTGCTGTTCAAATCGAGTTTATTCTTGTTGAATGCCTCGAGTGCTGCGCTTGGGTCTTTGAATTTCTCGCCAACCCCTTTGTAGCCCGGACGTGGTTGGGTCAGGGTGTAAATACCCAAAATGATGTCCTTGGCGGGTTTAACGTTTGGTTCGCCGTTGGCGGGCGAAAGCAAATTGTGTGCCGAGAGCATTTGAATGCGGGCTTCGGCTTGGGCAAACGGCGAGAGCGGAACGTGAATTGCCATCTGGTCGCCGTCAAAGTCGGCATTAAAGGCTTCGCAGACGAGTGGGTGCAATTGAATGGCTTGACCTTCGACCAAGACTGGCGTAAAGGCTTGGATACCAAGACGGTGCAAGGTTGGAGCGCGGTTCAAGAGTACCACTTTGTCTTGAATCACTTCCTCGAGCGCGTCCCAAATTTCGTCGCGGGTATCGCGGTAACGCTCGAGCAACTTACGGGCTTGTTTGATGTTGGTGACAACGCCTTTTTCCTCGAGAACCTTGAATAAAAATGGCTTAAATAACTCGAGTGCCATGCGCTTTGGTAAGCCACATTGGTGCAAACGAAGTTGCGGACCGACCACAATCACCGAGCGCCCAGAGTAATCCACGCGCTTACCGAGTAAGTTCTGACGGAAACGACCTTGTTTACCACCCAAGAGGTCGGTTAAGGAACGCAAGGCACGGTCTGAACCGGGGTGGGTAACGGGTGTGCCACGACGACCGTTGTCTATCAGCGCGTCCACGGCTTCTTGTAGCATTCGCTTTTCGTTGCGGACGATCATTTCTGGTGCGCCTGTGGTCATCAGCTTTTTAAGGCGGTTATTGCGGTTAATCAAACGACGGTAGAGGTCGTTTAAGTCCGAAGTTGCAAAACGTCCGCCATCCACTTGCACCATCGGGCGCAAATCTGGTGGCATGACCGGCACGCTGTCCAAAATCATCCATTCTGGGCGGTTGCCGCTCTTACGGAACGAACGGGCAACCTCGAGACGCTTACGGGCTTTGGCTCGTTTATGGCGGCTTGGGTTGGTCATTTCGTCGTTCAGTTCAGCTTCGAGCGTCTCGAGAACAATGCCCTCCAAAAGTTGCTTAATGGCTTCTGCACCCATGCGGGCTTCAAAATCGTAGGCTTCGACCACACGCACTTGTTGGCGCACCAAGTCAATTTCGATTCGACCATGAATTTCGGATTTAAGGTTGCCTTTGTCGGCGAGGTCGTCGCCCGGTTCTACACGGTCGCCATTGACCACAATTGGCTCGTCTTCGTATTTGTACAACTTAGCTCGAGAAACAATAATGCTGGCGGGTTCTTGGAGCGTTAATGTGCCATCGGCTTCGGCAGTTACTTCTTGGGCTGGGTCAATTGCGCCAATCAAACGGTCGCCATTGGCAAATTCTGCGCCGTCGCCAACCAAGACGTGCATTGTTGGGTTGACTTCTAAAATTTTCTCGAGTTTCCAATGCAGGGTCAAGGAAACTTCGAGGTTTGCACCACGTTTTTTGCTGCTGACACCATCGGCGCTTGCGCCGCGTGGCATCCGAATCAAATCGCCATTGGCTCGAGCCAGTTCGGTGTCGGATTCAACACTTTCACCGTCACCAACCATGACTTCAAAGCCCATCGGCACAAACACACGCTCGAGAACTTGTCCATCTTCGGGGTCTTGGACTTCAATTAAAACACCACCACGGCTGTAACCTTCGCCAAGCTCGGTGATGCTAATTACGCCATCGCGGGCAGCCAAGAGGGTGTGGTCTTCGATGCCGTCGGTAATTTCTTCTCCAGCCCTGAAAGCCTCGAGTTCGAGGGTAATACCTTTGGGTAAGCTAAATTTAGCTTCGCCTTCACGGGCATACTCGAGCGTGGCTTTGCGTGGAAAACGGTATTGGGCTACGCCGTCCATTTTAGAAACGACATTGCCGCCAAGTTTTTGTCCTCGAGTCACATATTCGCCGTCGCGCACTTCGGCTTGTGTGCCGACCTGCAAGGAGTACGTTTCTTGCTTGCCAATGCGTAACTCGCGGTATTCTTCGTCCGAGAGCAGCTCGCCTTTTTTCAGTGGGCGACCATCTTTAATTGCGCCTTGTGGGTCGGTGACAATAAACTTACCAAAGTACAAGACTTGCTCGAGTTGCCCAGCGCTCAAGTCAAGCAGCGTACCAATTTTACTTGGAATATCTTTGACGTACCAAATGTGGGCAGCGGCAGTTGCCAGTTCAATGTGACCCATGCGGTAACGGCGCACGATACGCTTGGTGACTTCAACCCCGCAGCGCTCACAGACTTTGCCTTCATAACGCTGACGTTTGTACTTACCACAAGCGCATTCGTAATCCTTTTCGGGTCCGAAAATACGCTCATCAAACAAACCATCACGTTCTGGTTTGAGGGTGCGGTAATTGATCGTTTCTGGTTTTTCGACTTCGCCATAGCTCCAAGAACGAATTTTCTCAGGGCTGGCAAGTTGGATTTTTACTTTACTAAAGTCGCGCATTGAATCTCCTTCGGAGGAAGAACTTAGGTTAAAAGGTCAAAGGGTTAAAAGGTCAAAGCGAAACTGTTTTTACTTTTAACCTTTTTGCCTTTTCTACTTTTTACCTCACCTTCTTGGCATCATGCCTTCAAAAATATCCACGGTTTTGTCGTTCTGGTCTAGCACTTGAACATCTAGCCCGAGGCTGTGAAGTTCTTTGACCAAGACCTTAAACGATTCTGGGATGCTGGCATCTTGGACTTCTTCGCCTTTGACAATGCTTTGGTAGGCATCATCACGACCGCCAATATCGTCGGATTTGACGGTTAGGATTTCTTGCAGGGTGTGGGCTGCGCCGTATGCCTCGAGCGCCCAGACTTCCATTTCACCAAAGCGTTGACCACCGTTCTGGGCTTTACCACCCAAGGGTTGCTGGGTAATCAGGCTGTACGGTCCAGTGCTGCGGGCGTGCATCTTGTCCTCGACCATGTGATAGAGCTTTAGGATGTACATTGTTCCAACCACCACAGGTCCTTCGATGGCTTCGCCGGTGCGCCCATCAAACAATGGGGTCTTACCAGTCCGCCAAAGTTTTTCTCGAGCTTCCTCGAGGGTTTGCGATGGGGTAATCACACCAAGGTTTTGGGAACGGGTAAAGACTTCGGCTTCGCGTTTGTCCATGCCGTAACCAAGGGCTTTGTGGGCATCGGCGGCAACTTTGGAAGTCTCGACCAAGCGGTCTTTAATTTCGTGTTCGGTGGCACTATCAAACACTGGGGTGACAAAGCTCACGCCCATCCGACGGGCAACTTCGCCAAGGTGAGTCTCGAGAATCTGCCCAAGGTTAAGGCGGCTTGGCACACCGAGCGGATTAAAGACCAAATCCACAGGTGTTCCGTCTGGCAGGTACGGCATATCTTCTGGGGCTTGGATTCGGGCAACCACACCTTTGTTACCGTGGCGGTTAGCGAGTTTATCGCCGACTTGGAGTTTGCGGCGTTGAGCCACATAAATACGCACCATTTCGCGCACACCGGGTTTCAGGTCTACGCCTTCTTCGCCGCGCTTAAAGCGGATGGTGCGAATCACAATTCCACCCTCGCCCGATGGAACTCGAGCCGAAGTGTCTTTCACTTCTCGGGCTTTTTCACCGAAGATTGAACGCAGTAAGCGTTCTTCTGGGGTTGGTTCGGTTTCGCCTTTGAAGCTGGTGTGACCGACCAGAATATCGCCTTGTTTGACTTCCGCGCCGACCCGAACAATGCCGTCTTCATCAAGGTCACGCAGGGCAGCTTCGGACAAGCCCGGAATATCTCGGGTAATTTTTTCTGGTCCGAGCTTGGTGTCTCGAGCTTCTTTTTCGTGCTTTTCGATGTGAATGCTGGTGTAGAAATCCTTGCGAATCAGGTTTTCGGACAACACAATCGCGTCTTCGTAGTTGTAACCATCGAACGGCATAATCGCTACGGTAATGTTCTGACCGAGTGCTAAACGCCCTTGTCTCGAGGCTGGACCGTCGGCAATAACCTGTCCGACTTTGACTTTATCGCCAACCGCCACAATTGGGCGTTGGTCGTGATTTGTACCGGCGTTGCTGCGTTGGAAACGAATCAACTTATATTCTTTGATGTGATTTTTACCGTATTTAACGATAATTTTTGCACCATCAATTTCGGTCACTTCGCCGTCCACATCGCAGACCAGACTTGTACCAGAATCCAAGACAATTCGCTCTTCGATACCTGTACCAACCATTGGCGGCTCGGCACGGACAAGCGGCACAGCTTGGGACTGCATATTTGAACCCATCAAGGCACGGTTCGCGTCATCATGCTCGAGGAACGGAATTAAACTGGTGCTAATCGAAACAATTTGCTTCGGGGTAACATCCATGTAATCGCATTCTTCGCCGCTTACAATGACTGGATCGCCTTTTTTACGAGCAACAACCTGACCGGTCAGCATTCCATCAATCACCACAGTGCTGGCTTGAGCAATGATATAGCGGTCTTCGACGTGGGCAGTCATGTACTCGATGGTGTCGGACAATTTGCCTTTGTTGACTTTGCGGTACGGGGCTTCGATAAAGCCCAATGGATTGACCTTGGCAAAACTGGCGAGGCTCGAGATAAGACCAATGTTTGCGCCTTCTGGCGTTTCGATTGGGCAAATCCGCCCATAGTGGGTACGGTGAACGTCGCGGACATCAAAACCAGCCCGTTCGCGGGTCAGACCACCGGGTCCAAGCGCTGAAATACGGCGTTTGTGACGAAGCTCCGAAAGCGGATTGATTTGGTCTTTGAATTGGCTCAGTTGCGAACGCCCGAAGAATTCGCGCATTGCCGCCACCACTGGGCGGTTATTGACCAATTTACTGGGTGTGGCTGCATCTGGGTTGCCCAAGAGCATCCGTTCGCGCACGCCACGAGCCATACGCCCTAAGCCAACCCGAAATTGGTCACCTAAAAGCTCGCCAACGGTACGCACCCGACGGTTGCCAAGGTGGTCAATGTCGTCTTCGGAATAGGTCGGTTCGCCGCCTTGCAAGGTAAGCAGATACTGAATGGCTGAAATTAAGCCAGCATCCTTAAATTGCCCATCTTCAAAAATCAGCAGGGTTTTTTCTGGGTTTTTAATCCCGAGTTTGCTGTTGACCTTGAAGCGTCCAGCATCACCCAAATCGTAACGCTTGGGGTCGGCAAGTAAACCATACAAATACGACAGGGCTTTATCGCGCTTAGGTGGATCGCCCGGACGCAAAATCGTAAATAAGCGCAGCAGGGCTTCCTCGCCGCTCATACCTGCGGTTTTGTCTTCGTTAAAGGTGGCTTCTAACACCACATCTGCACCCTTAAAAATTTTTCGCATCGATTGGTCGTCGTAACCAAGCACCCGCAGCAACATCGTGACTGGGAACTTGCGCTTGTTGATTTTCATCTCGAGAACGTCCGAGGTATTAAATTCGAGTTCAATCCACGGACCACGCTTTGGCATCGGGATAATCGAACCAGCGTACAAGGGCTTAGAGCCACGGTACGACTTGGTAAAATAGACACCCGGCGAACGGTGAATTTGGCTGACAATCACGCGGTCAGCCCCATTAACGATAAAGCTGCCTTCTTCGGTCATCAGGGGTAAATCGCCCAAAAAGACCTTATCTTCTTTAATCAGACCCGTGTCGCGGTGAATCAATTGCAACTTGGCGAACATCGGAGCTTGATAGGTCAAATCCTTGTCGCGGCAATCTTCTGGGCTGTACGGTGGGTCGCCCAACTCGTACTCGAGGAAATCCAAAACCAAACCGCCGGTGCGGTTTTTCTCGGATTCGTCAATCGGAAAAATTTCTCTAAAAGAACCTTGTAAACCAAAGTCCTCGCGGTCTTTAGGCAGTACACCTTTTTGCAAAAAATGGTCAAATGAACCTATTTGCAACTCCACCAAGCGTGGAAGCTCGAGAATTTCTTTGATGCTGCCAAAACGGATGATTTCTTGCATCCTGCTCCCTATATCCAGTACCGTCAAACCGGTCTGGCTGTGCGAAAAAAACGAATCGCCGAAAAAGCCTAAACCTTGTTTGTCAGTGCCAATCATGGGTGACGCAACAAGACCGCAGGCGAGAACCTGCGGAGAGTGAGAA
>JAYWGM010000012.1:0-8655 GCA_043778225.1 Deinococcales bacterium
TAATCAGTTGTGTATTTTGACTGATTAACCGACTAAGCGACCCTGCCCGTGAGGTGCGTGTTTAGGGTCAAGAAAAGGAGTGATAAAAGACCGAATTAACGCTTGAGCGACAGTTTGACTGTTTTTGGGTCAAACGAGAGTGATTAAGTTAATTCGGTATTACAGGTGTCACTCGAAAATCATTTCGCTTACTTGTAGAAACAGTTATCCAAGCAGAAACGACCAAGAAAAAATCTGGTAAGCCACACAGCCTAGCCCCAGAAAACCGTGTCCTACTTTGCCTCGAGTACCTGAGAGACTATCCAACTTTCTTGCGTTTAGGGGTAAACTGGGGAGTTCATGAAAGTACAGCTAAACGAATTCAGAACCGAGTTGAAGATATTTTACTTAAAAACCCGATTCTCCATGTGGCTGGCAAGAAGCGATTGACTCGTGATAGTCAATTGGAATTTGTTGTAGATGTAAGTGAAGTTCAAATCGAACGACCAAAAAAAAGCAGCGAGGCTACTAAGTATCTCACGCCTGCATTTTAGATTTTTCACAAAACGGCAAATCTGTTCTTGCTCGTAAAATAGCACCTCACGGGCTACTCGCGCTCATTACGGCGTGAGATACGTCACCCTTACTCCTGTTAGTCGGAAATGTTTTAGCAAAGAACTCTAAAACATTTCGGGGAGGTACTTATAATGGAAAAAAGAAGCACCATAGCCTAAAAATGCAATTAGTGATTGACAAAAAAACAAAGCAAGTTATATGTGTAGCACTTGGTAAAGGTAAAGTTTATGACTTCAAGCTACTAAAAAATTCAAAGACACATTTTGCCAAGGAAATCAAAGTTAATGCCGATAAGGGGTATCAAGGGCTAAAACAAAGGCATGAGAATAGCTGCTTGCCGCATAAGAAGCTACATGGTGGGGCTTTAAGTGATGAGCAATGAAGTGAGAATCGAGTTCAGACTAAGGAACGTATTGTAGTTGAGCATATCAATCGGCGTTTTAAGGTGTTTCGGTGCTTGGGTGAACGGTATCCAAATCGTCGGAAGCGGCTTGGTTTACGGGTGAACTTGATTGCTGGTTTGTATAATTTGGATGCAGGACAATGATTTTTGACTTATGCAAGAGGTCTATTGTAGATACCAATGTCATCAGTTACATCTTTAACCGACACACATTAGGAATCCTTTATAAAGCCAGACGACAAGGACGAATGCTTTTTACCGCCGCTCAAACAGTTAAAGAACTGCGTTACGGAGCATTCAAAGCCAAATGGGGTGCAGTTCGATTATCACAACTCGAGTTACTGCTCGAATCTTTTCGTATTGTCCAAACCACCGACCTCATTTGTACCAAGTGCGCCCAGATTCGTGTAGAAGCCCGACAAAAAGGATTGGTACTAGACCTTGCTGACGCATGGATTGCAGCAACAGCCTTAACTTTAGAGATTCCACTTGTGACACATAACAAAAAACACTTTGAGTTTCTCGAGGGTATGGTCATAATTTCCGAAAGCTAATTAAAACCCGTTACCACAAAGTGTTCATATTTTTCTCGAGGCTCGAGCTTAGGCGCGTCTAGTTCGAGAAAATTTTGGTGTTTACGGCTTGTTTACGGTTCACAAACTAAGGTATTGCAACTCGAGACAACTCGGGGAAAACATAAATTTCGTCCAAGTCGAGTTTGGCTTGTCATGACCATATCACCTCATGAAGAACGAATGTGACTTTAGGCTCCTTGTCTTGTAAAAATTGTAAAATGCAGCGATGCTAGACCAAACCCTGTCACTGTTTGTCACAACAGGTACTTATCCAACTCGAGCAGGAAACGCGGTACAGCTTTTGATTGATGGCGAACCCGCTTTTCGGCGTGTTTGCCAAGCCATCGAAACTGCCCAACACAGTGTTTGGGCAACCATTACCTTTATGTGGTCAGATTTCCAAATGCCAGATGGGCGCGGCACGGCGCTCGAGGTGCTTGACCGTGCCGCTAAACGTGGCGTTGATGTGCGCCTGATTTTTTGGCGACCCGACGACCAAACAGCTTCGTTACGGCGCAACGCTTTTTGGGGCGCTCCTGAACATCTCGAGTTACTCGAGCAACAGCAGCCACAAATCAGCATTCGTTGGGACTGCGCTCAGGCTGGGTTTTGCCAACATCAAAAAACTTGGCTAGTAGATGGACAAACGGCTTTTCTTGGCGGGATTAACCTCAATCCGCACTCGATGGTTGCACCCGGTCACCATGGCGAAAATCAGAACCATGATTTGTACATTGAACTTGTCGGACCAGCCGTAGCAGATGTGCAGCATAACTTTGTACAGCGCTGGAATGAAGCCAGCCAACGGCAAACTTCCCTTTGGGGAATTCGAGCCGACACCAATCTCGAGTTTCCAACCCAATTGCCGCTTGAGCAAGGTCTGGCAACGGTTCAGATTCAGCGCACGATTCATGCGGGGCGGTATACAAACAGGCAAGCTCCAGTCAATGGACTCCCATTTGATATTGCCTTGGGCGAAAAAACCAATTTTGAGCAGTATTGCGCCGCAATTGATTCAGCCCAGCGCAGCATTTATATCGAAAATCAGTGCCTCGAGTTGCTTGAAATTGTAGAAGCCCTACATCTGGCACTCGAGCGCGGTGTAGAAGTTGTGCTGCTGCTGCCAATTATGCCAGACCTCGCAGCACCGATGCGCCTCGCCTTGCTCGAGTCTCGAGCCGCTTTGGGGGCATACGATAATTTCACCCTCGCCGGTATGGCTGGACTTGGCACAGATGGTCAGCGCAAACCCGTTTGGGTGCATTCTAAGCTGATGTTGATTGATGACACTTGGGCGACCATCGGCTCGGCAAATCTGCATCGTTGGTCTATGTTTGGCAATAGCGAGTTAAATGCTGCAATTTTTTCCCCAGAGCTGGTTCGAGGTTTTCGAGTTGCTTTATTGAGCGAGCATTTATCGTTGGACACGTCAAAGCTAGATGATGTCGCGGCACTCAGACAATTTAAGCAAATTGCGTCTGCCAACCGGCAAAGGCTGCGGCAAGGAGACCATGCTTGGCAGGGTTTGGCAGTGACACTTGATATTTTGAGCTATGGAAAAACACCGCCGATTGGCTGGTCAACCTAATGGTCTCGAGACCAGCCCAGTCCTATGGCAAGAATTATTTACGGATTGAAAACCAGAACGTTAAAGGTCGCACCGATGGGCATTGGGGCGGCGCTCGGGGCTTGATTGAAGATGCACCAATTGCTGGAAGTGGCTCGGTAATACACACCGACTACTTCTTTGTTATAAACAAAGCTCGAGCCGTAGTTCTGAGTAATTAGGACAATCGCCGTTGGCTTACCGTTGGTGAGGACGTTATCAATACAAGTGACATTGTTATCACCCGAGGGTTTGTTAGTAGCTGTGGTCACATGAATAAACGCGCCACCGCCACACGTCACTGTACCATCGGCAGCAATTGCACTGATACTCGAACCAATTGCACACGTACCCGTCACTCGGGTTTGCTTGGCAGTCACTCGAGCATCCAAGTCGTTTAATTTGGCGTTGACATCGGCTGCCCGAATTGGTGTGCCAGCTTGGAATTCACTAAAAGCTGCCCATGCGGTTAAGCCACTTGCACCAACAATCAGCCCAAGAATTAAATGACGCAATTGATTGTTTTTCATTTCCCTCTCCTTTATTTCCAAGTGGCAGTTGAATCCCAGTTGCTTGAGTCCCAAGCTGCATCGGTGTTGGCGGCTGGATTGCCACACGCCACACCAAGGCACGCCAAAAGCACAAATAAAGCCAGCAAGTTCTTTTTCATACAAACTCCGTTTATGGATTGCGAATATCGCCAGATGGATTGCTCAAGAAAGTATTCCCACTGAGGTTGTTGAGCGTAGAACCTACCGAAGCACGGAAAATACCGAAAAATAAATTATTGCTAAAGCTCGAGTCTTTGATACTCAGCACCGAAGCACCATTCATGTAGACCGCGCCTTGTTTAGCAGCATTTGAACCAGTGTGGCTGACATCGGCAAATTCGAGGCGGTTATTGGTGTTGCCACTGGTCAGCGTAATCCCTTCCCAGAATCCAGCACTTGCGGTTGCACCCCTGAATTGAATGCGGTTGGTACTTGTGCCAATTGCAACTAGGCTACCTGTGGCACTAACGTTCAAGTCTATGCCCGATGCAAACTCGAGAATTGCCCCAGCTTGAATGGTCAGTGCGCCACTGACTCCAAAATTACCAGTTACGCGGTAGGTTTGTGGGATGACACTGATCACCTCGGCATTGGTTAAGTTACTGGCGGTAATTTCAATGAAGGCTTGTCCGTTGGGGGTATTGCCTGCGCCTGTGCCATGGTAATTTGTGGCGGTGTCAAGGCTTTTGAGTTGTGATGCCAGTAATTTAACACCAGATAATGCTGTGCCAGTGAATATATTTCGCGCAAAACCAGTTATATCGCTTGTGCCTGCGGCAATCACCAAACCGTTCTTCGAGTTATTGCTGATGCGGCTGTCGGACAAAGCCAATTTTGCGCCAGACAAGTAAATTGCGGCTGGGATGGAGGCGTTTGCACCCGTGTCTTTAACATTGACAAATGCCATTTGGTTGTTGGTCGAACTGCCAATCGTGATACCGTCCCAGAAACCAGCTGTTTCGGTTTGTCCTCGGAACGTAATCGGTTGTCCGAACGTACCAATCGCCGTTAGAACTCCGCCCGCACTGACCCGAAATGTACCGCCAGGGGTGAATAAAATTTCGGTACTTGGTGCGATGGTCAGGCTACCATTGGTCTCGAGTGTGCCTTCGACTCGGTAGGTGGTGGCAACCATATTGGTGACATCGGCAGCGGGTAATGCCGCGCCTTTGACATTGACCCATGGGTCGACGTTGGGTGCTTCATTATTTTGACCGGAACTTTGGTATTTAGTGGCTGCATCTAAGGATTTAAGTTGTGGTGGATAAACATTAACGCCGCTTTTGCCGTTGGCAAAAAAAGTATTGCGGGCAAAACCATCTAAGTTACTCGGGTTGCTCGAGGCGTACAAACCATATTGCGAATTGTTCTTAACCACACTGTCAGTTAGGGCTAAACGTCCACCAGAAACATAAATTGCGCCGTACTGTGAAGCCAAAGAACCCGCGTCTTTGACAGTTGTGAATGCCATTTGATTATTGGTCGTGCTGTCTATCGCAATGCCTTTCCAAAGCCCCGCACTTTCGGTTTTTCCACGAAACAAAATGCGGTTGCTGCTGTTACCAATCGCAGTTAATGTGCCTCCAGAGGCAACGCTTATGCCAATACCACCTTCAAAGACAATGGTTGTACCAGCTGCAATGGTCAGGGTTGAATTGAGTGTGACATTGGATTTAATAAGGTAATCGCAGCTACCAGCAGAATTTGTCCAATTGGTGCTGCTGGAAATGATGTTGTTGCTGTTTGCACTCGAGATTTCAGTGGTGCAAGTGGTGACATCAACGGGTGGGTCTATAATCACCACGGGTGGAGTAGGGCAAGCCACTAAACTAAGCACCAATGCAGGAACGGCTAGAATCATTTTTTTCATAAGAACTCCTTGGTTATCTCGAGCTTATCTCGAGGTCTGAATACAGTCTACAAACAAGACCCTGAAAACACCCTGAAAATAAAATCAACAAAAAACGTCCACAGAAAGGTAAATATTAGGTCGTTAAAACTGGCGACGAATGCTCTAATCGTTCTTTCCAAAGAAAAACCCGTGCCACCGTTTCTTCGAGGCTCAGTCGTTGGGCATCAAACTCGAGTTGTGCCAAGCGTGCAGGGGTCAAATCACTTTCTTCGCGCCAACGGGCTTGGCGTTTTGCCCAGTTTTCGGGCGGGGTGCTGCGAATTTGATAACTCAGATTGAGGCTGGCAGCCCCAAAAATCAGGGCTGACTCGAGGTCTTTGCGTTGGTACGCCACACCCGCAAACGAATTGATTGCATTGACAACTGCAAAACGCCGACCTAAACGGCTATAAATCTCGAGCGCTTGGCTGTAATAATCCAATGCCAGTTCGAGTTGCCCCTGGTCAAAGGCATTTCTGCCAAGTTCGTGCAAGCCATTGGCAATGCCTTGTTGGTCGCCAAGTTCGCGTTTTAAGCGCAAAGATTCTTCCTGCATGACTTTCTCGAGCGCCAAGTCGCCTTCTTCACCAGCAATCACACCAAGATTACCAATCGCATAGGCAATACCTTGTTTGTCGTTGATTTGTCGTTTTAGGCGCAAAGATTCAGTAAAGTATTGTTTAGCCATCTCGAGGTTTTTTTGCATCGCATAAATAATCCCAAGGTCGTTGATACAAATTGCCACCGAACTGACATCTTCTAAGGCGCTAAACATCGTTTGGGCTTTTTCCAAATGGCTTTTACCGAGTTCAAGGTTGCCTTGTTCACGCTCGAGTAAACCATAAAATTTCTCGGCAGTGGCTAAGGCTCGAGCATCGCCAAGGTTTAGAGCAAGTTGCTGATATTCTTTGACACCATCTCGAGCCACTTGGTATTCTGATAATTCTTTGGAAAGACTGGTTTGTGTCCAGATTAAACGCAAGCGAGTTTGGTCGCTATCGGTGTACAAAGCCAAAAATTGTTTTGCCCAATTCATGCCTTCACGGTGATAACCACGCGAGTACCAAAAATGCTCGAGGTTGCCACTGATTTGCGCTCCGATGGTGCTGTGATTGCCAAGTGACCAAGTGAGTACAGTGCGAACGTTATCGTGTTCTTGTTCAATGCGCCGACTCCATTCGGTTTGCTGTTCGTCTTTACGATGTACAAACCATTGTTCAGAAAACTCGAGTATCACGGCTGCAAGGCTAAAAATAGCTTGTTGTTTTGCATCTTGGCTGAGTTGTTCTTGGCTGTACTGGCGAATCAGTTCGTGCAGCACAAAACGCTGCTCGCGCCGCGTCACCAGCGATTTATTGACCAAGCGCAGCAACAGAGGTAAATTCGCTCCAGTCACACGAATTGCCATGTCTTTATCAAAACCACCACGAAAAACAGATAATTTTGCCAGCACATCCTGTTCTTGCTTGGCTAAAAGTGTCCAACTCGAGTGAAAAACCGCCGCAAAACTGCGGTGACGGGCTGGCATATCTGGGGCATCCATGGCGAGAACATCAAGGCTCTGCTCGAGTTCATCGGCAATTTCGGATAAAGAAAGGGTTCGCACCCAACTGGCAGCCAGTTCTAACCCCAATGGCATTCCAGCCACAGCTTGATAAATTCGGCTAAAAACCTCAATATCGTGGTCGTGCAAAGAAAAATCAAAATTGCTGCGCTGGGCAGCCCGCAAAAAGAGCAGTGCCGCATCCTGCGACTCGAGTGGAAAAATCGTGTCTGGGGCGGGTAAGCCAGATAATTCAAGCACTTGTTCGCTGCGTAGCACCAGCCGTTCACGTGAGGTGACAATCAAGCGGATATGCTGGGTATGCTCCAAAATGTCGGCAACCACAGTTCGGGCTGCCATGACGTGTTCAAAATTATCCAAAATCAAGAGCATTTCTTTGCCCAGTAAAACTTGTTTGACCCGATCAAGCACTTGGTCGCTGGGGCGTTCGCCAAGCGCTTCTAAAATCGCATGAGGAACAAGCTGCTCGTTATTAAGCCGTGCCAAATCAACAAAAACCACGCCGTCCCGCATTGGCTGACGAGCCGCAATCTCGAGCGCCAAACGGGTTTTACCGATGCCCCCAACGCCAACCAAAGTCAAAAGACGGCAATCGGGGTTTTGTAATTGCTTTGCCACCGAATCAAGCTCGGCTTGACGACCCACAAACCCACCAGTCGGGGTTGGAAGCTGATAACGATTCACCCGAACAGTCTGTTGCCCGCCCAAGGATTTAGCCAAAACCTGTAAATCTTCGGCTGGCTCGAGTTGTAGATTTTGTGCCAATTCGCGCTCAAAGCGCTCAAAGGCTCGTTGCCCAACTTCGGGGTTGCTGACCGCATACTCGAGTAATTTCCGCAATAAATCCTCGTTGAATGGGTCTTTGGTCATGGCTTGCTCGAGCAGTAAAGCCGCGTCTTTGGCAGGCAACGTGCTGGCTTTTTCAAAAACGGCTTGGCGAAACTTGGTGCTGAGTGAATCGCGCTCTAAACCAAACCATTCCTCGAGTTCAAGATTTTCAAATACCGCGCCATGCAGTAATTCGCCAGCGTATAGCTCGATGGCACTGTCCCAATCACGCTCTTGGATGGCTTGTTTGAACAAAACCACATCGCTTTTTTGGGTATAGCGCAGTTGGCTGCTGGTGGTTTCGAGGCTTGCTCCGTAGGGCAGTTGTTTAGTGCGGTACAACAATTGCCGCAAGCGCTGTTTGATTGCGCCATCCTCACCATCGTCTGTCCAGAGCAGCAACATCGCCTCGTCTCGAGTCATCCAATCGTTTTGACAGACCAACAACGCCACCAAATACAAAGCGCGTTCAAGCGTCAAGTGTTTATTGGCAAAACTGGCTGTTCCAAAAAGTTGAAGCACGAGGGTTATTGTACGGGATTTTGCTGAAGATAGAAAATATAATTTTCTACCTTTGCGCGATGTGATACCGAATTAACTTAATCACTCTCGTTTGCCTGAAGAACGGCAAACTGTCGTTCTTGCTCACAAAACAGCACCTCGCGGGCTGTTCGCGCTTCTC
>JAYWGM010000013.1:0-42712 GCA_043778225.1 Deinococcales bacterium
CGTGCAGAGCGACAAAGAATGTATCACCCTTCTTGGGTCTTGTCAAGCAAGTCCGAAGGGTCTCGAGGATAGATGGATTATGTCGTGAAACACAGGGAAATAAGAAGTGTTGGCATTATTTTGAAGTGCGTGTGAACTCAGGTATAAATCATTTTGTATCAAATTGACCTCAAAAAGTGGTCTCGAGACCGCCAAGTGACCAGTACAATGACCCAATCATGAAAGATACCCACGCACAAATCAAACTCGAGGCAATAAAAGCCAATGCTCTAAGTCTCTCGAGTTTTGCAAATCGTCCAATACTTGCACCAATCAAAGCCGATGCTTACGGGCATGGTGCGGTTCGGGTAGCACAAATCCTCGAGCCAGAAAGCCATATTTGGGGTTTTGCAGTCGCCACCACTTCCGAAGCCCTCGAGTTACGAGCGAATGGAGTTTATAAAGAGGTGCTGCTTTTAACCCCACCGCCATCCGATAAAATAGCTGCTTTGATTCACAACCAAATTAGTTTTGTGGTCTCGAGCCAAGCCGAATTAGAAGCACTCTCGAGCCAAGCCACAACCCAAAACGAACGCCCGAAAATTCACCTAAAAATCAATACGGGCTTAAACCGTTTAGGAGCAACACCAGAAGAAGGCGCAAGTATTCTCAAAGCAAGTCTGCATTCGAGGGTTGAACTTTATGGCATCATGACGCATTTGGTGGATTCTGAGGATGTACCAGCCGAACACGCTTTGGTGCAAATTGAGCGTTTTAGAAATTTTCTCGAGACCCATCAGCCAGATGTCAAATACCGCCATGCGGCTAATACAGGCGGGGTGCTGAATAAAGCCTTAAATGCCGAATTCGATTTGGTGCGTCCGGGGATTGGCTTATATGGCTATGCGCCGGGTGCAGACTGCGAAAATATTGTGCCGCTCGAGCCAGCCATGACGCTTTTGGCTCGGGTGATTTATGTCAAACCACTTGCCAAAGGTCAGCCTGTGTCTTATAACGCCACTTGGACAGCCTCCGAGGATACCCACGTGGCGACAGTGCGCCTTGGCTACGCCGACGGCTATCCTCGAGCGGTCTCGAGCCAAGCCCAGATGGTGTTGCGTGGGCAAAAAGTCCAGCAAATCGGGCGGGTTTGTATGGATCAGCTGCTTTTGGATATTGGCGGTCTCGGAGTTGATTGCGGCGAGATGGTCGAGGTTTTGGGGGCTGGACAAATTACGGCTGACCACGTGGCGACTTGGGCAAAAACCAACAGTTACGAAATTTTAACAGGCATTGGCGCTCGAGTACCACGAGTCTATGAAACCGCCGCCTAATGCAAAACGGGCGCTGTTACTTAGGCAGTTTAATCGGCTCGAGAAACGGCACAATCGGTAAGCGCAGTTGGTCACGGTCAATGTCCAGTAAGGTTTGGCTACCATATGGCAAACTTAGGACCACACTAAAAATATAATTGGCACTGTTCGAGGTCGCAAGAACAGGCTTTAAGCTGATGGTCAGGCTATAACAGCACTGGTCATAAATAATTGTAAAAGCGGGTTGAAAAACGGTCGTCCCCGTAAATGTAGGACTGTCTTGAAAAGCAAAGGTCTGGTTGATCGTCATCGCAAAGAATAAATTTGGGCGCTGTGAGCCACCAATGCTAAACGCAAATGCCACACCGAGCGAACGCACCCCAAAGGTATCGATAAAAATACCATTCTCGAGTCGACGATTATAGGTTAAATCGCCAAAAAGACTGACCCCAGCCCGCACGTCCCAACCAAAACGCAGGGTTAAATTGCTCCAAATCCATTGGTCGTTGTCTGGGTCGGGCAAGCGCAAACTGATTTCGATGCCAAATTCAAAAGTGCTGCCTTTTAAAGTGTCAAACCGCGCCGTCAGGGTTGGATTATAGGCTTGGAAAATGGCTAAATCGAGCCGACTCGAGAAAGTAAATGCCAAAGGGGTTATTCCAGAAAAATTGGCTTGCAAACTGATTTCGCTGGTTGGTAAAAAATTGCTGTTTGGGTCGTATGGTGTAAAATCAAAAAGCTGACCCAAACGTAAATCCAAACCCGTAAAAAGAGGGCGCTCAAGCTCAGAACTTATAAAATTATAGCGCACCCCAAGGCTGCCCATTAAGCGGCTTGCGGTGGCTAATAAAGCTGGGGTAAACGTTTGATTAAGGCTGAGGGTGACTGGATTTTCACGGTTTCCTAAAATCAGGCTCGAGCTTAGGCTGGTGGTTTTAAGGCTGGCATCGGTCAGGCTTTGAACTAAACTCAAGCTGACCGTAAAAGCACGATTGGTGGTGGAGAAGCCAACTGCTAAATTGAGGTCTTGGAATGTACCAACCGTACTGCTTAGACTTGGGAAAGTATACCCAAAGCCAATCCCAAAACTGGCATTGCCAGAGCCACTGCTCGAGAGCCGCAGACTGTACGCCACAGGTTTTCCAGTCTCGAGGTTGTATTGCCCGTTCAGTGCCAAAGCAATTGGGGCTGGACTGAGCGTTAGGCTGGCAGAAAACGGTTCAAATAAACCATCGAAAGTGGTGGTATTGCGAAAATTGACCGTAAAGCCATATTGCTGTGAAGCACCCAAACTCAACCACGTCAGTGGGCGCAGACCTAAATTCGCGGCAAAATTGCCGTTGCCAGGGCGATTAGACGAAAAAGACTGGTCAGCAGAAAATGGCGTTTCGCCTCGAGACACATTGTAGCGCCCAGCCAGACCAAACTCGAACCATGTACCAATATTTTGTTGCAAGCCCAGATTGGCATTAAAAACCACATTGCGCTCGAATTCGCCATCGAATACCGATGGCGAATTACTTGGGTTGCTGCTGTTGCGGCTGCTGTAATAACGCCCAGCAAAATCGGTGCTGCCAAAAACCCGCGCTCCAGTCCAAAGCGGTTGCTCGAGTGCCACGGCTGCTGCCACAGTAAAGCGAAACGCACCGATATTGACTTGTGGTGGTTGGACGGTCGGGTCTGGATTGATGCTCAGTTCGGCACTTGGGTTCAGACGGTTGTATGCCGCACTCAGCCAGCCAGCGCTCCAATTCCAACTGGTCAGCCGAAAAGCGCCAACCGTTGGCAGCAGTGGCTTTCCAGCCTCAAATTTAATTTCAAAACGATACGGCTGATTGATTGTGCTTTGGCTGGCTTGGTGATTCCAAAGGTATTCCCCAGCCAAATCAAGGTTAAAAAGCGGTTCGCGGAAAGTCTGGCTGTTGATGTCAAAACGCTGGGCTGACCACTTTAGAGAAAAATTAAATACAGTTTGCTGATTGGCACTGACCGACGGGAAACCACGCAGTTCTTGGCTTGCACCAGTGTCGGCTCGAGTTAAACTGGTGCTGAGTAAAACATCTGCCCAACGGTCTTCGGGTTCACGCCCTAGAATTGGAATCCGCACCTCCTCGAGCGCAAAGCGAAATGCCCATTGCAATTCTGTGCCAGATTGCGGTGGCAACATTAAAATCGCGGCTCGAGCCTTATTGGAAAAACCAAAAAGATTAACAAAATTGACATCAAAGCCAATCCCAAAAGCTGGAGTCCGCGCTGCATAATAGCGCAGTAACCAATAGCCAAAGCCATTATCGCCAACTGTAAACGGCAAATCCAAACCAACCGTTGGGCGATCGGTTGTGACTCCTAAATTCAGTTCAAGTTTTGGATAGCGCGAGGGTTCGGATAAAAAAACCACCACAATCGGCAAATACATAATCGGCACGCCACCCAAAAGAATCGTCACATCTCGAGCAATCAGGCGATCGCCCGGGTAAAGCGTCAGTTCTCGAGCCTTAAAGCCGTAAGCATCGGTAGTTGTGCCGCACCTCGAGCAAGGCGAAAAATAGCCATCTTGAACATTAACTTGTCCGGGTAGGCGCTCGCAGTTGATGCCTTCAACATCTATTTCTTTGGTCGAAATAAAGACATCGGCGGCACTTAGCCCTTCGGACTCGAGGTCAACTTCAAAATCGCGCCCCGCGATTGTGTCGTTTTTGCCCTGAAAAATGCCCGCCCCAACAATTCGCAGTTTTCGGGTGGATTTGTTGTATTCGATGCGGTCAGCCGTGATTTCGTCTTCGTCTACTTTAATAATCGCTGGGCTGCCAATAATCACAATGTATTCTTCGCTGCGCCCGTCTGGGGTTGCCACACTTGGGCGCAATTCGACCTTGGTGGCTTGGATAATCGTTATTTTACGCGCTTCGGCAAACGAAAAAAAACACAACAGCGCCAAAAAGAAGCCAAGAAAGCGTTTCAAAAAGCGCTCCGAATCTCGAGGTTTTTGAGGTCGCTCTCAATACTGAGTTTCACGCCACACTCCGAACTCCAAACCAATGTGTTTTTGCAATTTGTAATTGCTCGCGGGTCGTATGCAACACCACCAATTCTCGAGTCGGTTCTTGGTCATGAATTTTTTCATAATCGTCCAAAGCAGCTTCTGCATCCAAAAAAGTATCCAGAACCGACATTTTTTTAATCATCCAATAACCATTTTGGCTACTCGAGTCAAGGGCTTCTACCAGCACCCATGTGTCTGGAAATTGTTGCCGCACTTCTTGCCAAGTCATGTCAAAACTTTAGCGCCTCGAGATGAGATAAGTCACGCCCTCGAGATGAGATGTGTCACGTCCTCGAGATGAGATTTAGCGCCGCCGCGCAAGCCATAAAAAAGCCATGCCAGCCCCAGCATAAATGACATTTGGCATCCAAGCGGCTAAAAAAGGAATCAGTGCGCCATTTTCGCCCATGACCCGAAAAACCGTGCTGGTCGCATAATAAAAAAAAGTAAAAAAAGCCGCGCCGGTAAAACCAAAATTTTGATTACTGCGAAGCGCCCACAAACTCACACCGATGCCAAACAGCGCAAAAGCAATGGCTGCCATCGGCTCAGCAAACTTGCGATGCAAAGCCGTCAGTTCGTTGTTCGGCACAAAGCCCTGAACGCGGTAGGTATTGATTCTCGAGAGCAAATCAAAAACCGACAACTGCATCGCATCGGCACTTAGCCCACTGCCTTGGCGAAGTTGCCGAATCGGAATAATCGCTCGAGCAAAACGCGCCACCGTGACTGGTCGGGCATCACCGCTTTTATAGGTTGTGCGTGTGCCGTTCTCGAGCAAAATCGCACCTTCTTCTTTGAGGATACTGCCCGTTGGCGCTCGAGTGATGCTGCTTGGCACTTGTCCGGATTGACCTTGCAGCACCGTGATGTTGCTTAAATTTCCATCGGCGGATAAACCACCCGGCGCAATATAAATCACTTGGTTTTGCGAATCCTTAAAAAATTGTCCATCGGCAACCACAATTCGTGGATTGGATAAAACAATGTCCTTAAAAACCCGTTGGGCTTCGGTAAATGCCCTTGGTTTAATCGTTTCGGCATTGATAAAAGCCAGCAATGCCACCACCGCGCCCATGGCTAAAACTGGAAAAACCAGTCGGGTCGGGGGTACACCACTGACAATTGCGGCTTTTAATTCGCTGTCTTGGGTTAAACGGCTCAAACCCATCAGCACCGCAAAAAGCATCGCCAGTGGCAAGGCTCGAGACATCATATCGGGGATGTTAAACGCCATAAATTGCAGCACCAGCAAAGGATTTGCACCCTTGGTCAGGATTTCGCCAGCTTGGGCAAACATTGCACCCATAATCAGCACCAGCGCCATGACCGTTAAACCACTTAAAAGCCACGGCAGAATTTCGTTGATTAAATACCAATCGAGCTTGGTGATGCGCGGCAAGCGTGGCTCGGCTTGTTTTCTGGCGATTTGGGCTGGAGTCATGACAACCCTTGAATGGCAAGGCGTAGGACAACGCCGATGGTTAGGCTCATGACAACCGCCGTATAGCGATGGCTGCACCGACCGCAAACAGCATTGTTGGTAGCCACGCTGCAAACCAGAATGGTACAGCTTGCGAAGCCGCTAACTGCTGCCCCATAATCCACATTGCCCAGTAGGTCGCAAGCACCACAATCGTGGCTAAAAAGCCAGTTGCACGGCTACTGATGCCTAAGCCAACAGCCGCCCCCAAAAGTGCCATCATTAAGGCAGCAAATGGGTCAGCAAAGCGGCGTTGCAACAAATAGTTGGCGGTGTAACGCTCTTGAAGGCTCTGCACCGTACTCGAGGCTCGGCTGGCGAGTTCTGGCAGACTCAGATGCTCGGGCAATTTGGCATCTGGCTCGAGCGCTGCTTGGAAAGCAAATTCTTTACGGACTTGCGGTGCGCCCTCGAGTTTACCATTTTGGTCGGTGCGGTAGACCGTAAAAAGCTGCCATGTTTTGGCTCGAGCATCCCATGTGCCGCGAGTGGCAGTAAACGTTCCATTGGGCGTAATGACAGTCACACCATACAAGTCGGCAATTTTTTTATCCTCGAGTTTTGGCGCAACTGTACCCGCATGAAACAGTGTTTTGCCGTCTGGGCTGGCAAAACTTTTCAGTTCTTGGGTGGTGCTGGGTTCTGAGTTAAAAAGTTTGGAAAAACTGGTCTTGAAACGCTCTTCGGCACTCGGTTGCCAAACGTTGGTACTATAAAACTGAAAGGCACTGATGCACAAACCAAAACCGATAAAAACCCAAAGCATCCAAGCCGGGCGCACGCCAAGCGCATAGAGGGCTTTAAGTTCGGAGTCTTTGCCAAGTCGCCCTAAGCCAACTGGAATCGCAAACGCCAAGGCTGGGGCAATCATATACGACAAAAAAAATGGAATTCGGTCGGCAACATTTTGCAGAATCAAACCAATTGGCGAGTTGTTACGCAAGAAAAAACCAATCAGGGTTGCAAAATAATCTAAGAGCAGCAAAACCAGAATGGTAAAAACACCAACAAAATACAAAGGCACAGACTCGCGCAATAAATACAATGAGACACGACGACCCAGCATGGCAAAAGGCTAACTTCTCGAGATGAGTATTGTTACAGAAATTGGATGAGGTTAGAAAAGAAAAACAGGGCGACCCCCGTCGCTAGATGCTCCGTCGCCCCTACAAAACAAATTTTCATACCCTTTTTGTAGGAACAGACCCCTCTTGACCATAAACACGCACCTATCGGGCATGGTCGTCTGTGTCTAACGATGATAGGATATTCTTTCGGAGGCTCTAGGATGAGGTAATTACTCACGCCACAATCAAACCAATACTAACCAAGCATAAAGCTGCACCAAACAATTGCCAGCCCTGCAAACGCTCGCGCAGTACCAAAACTGCTAACACCAAAGTGAAAGCTGGATACAACGAACTCGAGACTGCACTGACATCCAAACGCCCCACTTGCCCAGCCAAAGCAAAAAAGATATTGCCAAGGCTATCGCAGATGCCCGCCACCGCCGCTAAAGGAACAAGCGCTTTTGGTAAAGCTGGCACACCGCCACGCCAAGCAATCAGGGCAAAAATCAGCACCACGGTCGTGATGCGTAAACAAACCACGCTCCAACCAACATCGGCACTCGAGAACTGGGCGGTAATCGCAAAAATACCACCAAAAGAAACACCTGCCAGCACCGATAAACCTAAAGTCTGGCTCGAGAGGCGAATCTGACCTTCTGGGCGACTTAAAAACCAGACTCCAAGGGCTGCCAATAAAAAACCAGCCCATTTAAGCAAATCTGGAATACCTTCTGTGGCAGCACTGATGCCAACCGCCACGATATTGGCAACCACCGCCGTGATGGGGGCAACCAAGCTCATTTGTCCACCCGCCAATGCTCGATATAAAGTGATTAAGCCAATCACGCCAACCGCACCACCAGCCACACCAAGCAGTGCATCTTGCAAACTTGGTAGTGGCGAACCACGCAGCAGCGCCAAGCCGACCAAAAAAACCAAGCCCAGCACACTCGAGACCCGCATGACCGTTAATTCGTCAGAACGCCGTGTTGCCAAGCCGCCAGCAAAATCGCCAAAGCCCCACGCTGCGGCTGCCGCTAAGCCCCAAAGTGCTGCCAACATATCGGGGGTCATACACAACCTCGAGTGGTATTCAACTTGTTGCTCCAAAAAACTCGGTTTGGATTTCACAAGTTGGTGACACGAGTTTCAAATAACTTATCAGTTCGTCGCTTGCTGCTTGCATTTGCTCGAGTGAATAAGGGACTAAGCGGTCTAAAATAAAATAGGCATTGACAGAAGTGTTGGTTAAACGAGTCCGAATTCCCTGCCGCCAATTCCAAGCGCGGCAGGTGACACGACTCCCATCTGCCCAAATCACCTCGCCTTGGTTTGGATGCTCTAGCATAGCTTGCCCATCTTTGGTTGTATCAAAAACCTCTGTCCCATCCGAAAAACGCAATACCAAATCATGCTCGAGTTGGTCCCAATCTTCGCCACCAATTGGAATAACATGATTGATACTGACCGCATTGTACAAATCAACCAAGGTGTTAATGCTTGGTAAATCTTGTCCTTTGACGACTCGAGTCAGCAGGGCTTCGACCGAACAAGGGAATTTACTGGGTTTCAAACCAAAATCCGAATAAGCCGAACGCCACGCCATGATATGAGGATGCTCGGCTGGTTTTTGCAATTTCAGGCGCTGTTGTTCTTCGGCTTTTCTCAGTATTTCGCTACTCCAAGGCTGACTTACCGAGTTCTGCAAGCCTCGAGCATAAATCACCATCAGCGAATAGTGCGGAAAACGCTGCAACACCTTTGAATCAACTCGAATACGAAACATAAGCCAGTCTAACAAGTCTTTGAGATTGGGTGTCGGCGCTCAACTATCCAAAGACTTTATTCCGCCCTCGAGAATCAAAACATTTTTCGCTCCAAGCGCCTCAAGCAGCGCCGCCGCGTATTCGGACTGCCGCCCGTTGTTGCAAACCACCACCAACGGACAAAGTGGCAAGGCGGGGCTTCCATCCTCGAGTTCGGCTATAGAAATAGCTATCGAACCCAGCCGCAAAGGTTTAGCATGGCGCTCTAGGTCGTCGCGGATGTCTATCAGGACCGCATCGGTCGGGATATTTTGGGGCAGAATAAATTGCATCTGTTTGCTTTTTTTCTATTTTAGATTCTCGGGGTTTAAGCCGTGCAAATCGCTTGGCAAAAATAAGCCGTCCCTACGAATCACCTCACCGTCAAAAATAATTTCGCCGCCGCCATATTCTGGGGTCTGGATAAAAACCATGTCCCAATGCACCGAACTGCGGTTGGTGTTATCAGCAGTTTCGTAGGCTTGCCCCGGCGTAAAGTGAAAACTGCCAGCAATTTTTTCATCGAACAGAATATCAAGCATTGGCTTGGTGATATACGGATTAAAACCAATCGCAAATTCGCCGATGTAGCGTGCGCCTTCGTCGGAATCAAGAATTTCGTTGAGCCGAGTCGTGTTGTTGCTGGTGGCGGAAACAATTTTGCCATCCCGAAACTCGAGCGCAATGTTTTCAAAACGCACCCCATGGTAAAGCGTTGGGGTGTTGTAATGAATTATTCCATTGACACTGTTTTTGACCGGGCTGGTAAAAATTTCGCCGTCTGGGATGTTGCGGTCGCCACTACAAGTGACCGCCCCAATGCCTTTAATGCTAAACTCGAGGTCGGTGTTCAGACCCGTTAAACGCACTTTATCGGTCTCGAGCATTCGTTTTTTCAGGGGTTGCTGAGCGAGGTGCATTTTGTTGTAATCGAGCGTACAGACATTAAAGTAAAATTCTTCAAAGGCAGCGCTGCTCATGCCAGCGCTTTGGGCAAAGCTCGAGCTTGGGTAGCGCAAGACCACCCATTTGGTGTGTGCCACCCGATGTCGATGGACTTCTCCCCAAATATGCTTTTGGTAATGCGCCATACGGTCGCCCGGCACATCAGACATCTCGAGGGCGTTGTTGCTGCCACGAATGCCAATGTAGGCATCCATCTGTGTCATGCGCTGATGCTCCCACGATGCCCAACGGGTCATCATTTCTTCCGAAGCATTCATGTAGAGTTTTCGCAAAACGCGATTGTGTTTGGTCTCCACAAATGGAATCGCGCCCGCCTGTACCACACGATCTATTAGGGTCTCGAGTAAACTTTCGGGAATATCAAAAGCCTCGATTAAGACCCGTTCGCCAGCCTTTAATTGAGTCGAATGCGAGACCAGCACCTCTGCCAATTGCTCATGTTTTGAGTTCATGCTCGCCATTTTGGCGCATTCTCAGGTTTCAGTACAAGGGGAAAAGATAAGAATAGTTTTCTCGAGCAAAGCAATAATCTATTGTGATTGCAATGTCAGTCGATAAGACCGATTATCCAGTGATAAAACCCCAGAAACAGTACCTTGATTGGTAAATTGAAAGAAGTAAAAACCACCAACTTTGACACCATTTTCAAACACTTCTGGTGGAGATACTTTCGGCATCGGTATCGCTGCTGTTTGCGCTTGGAAACGTTGGCAAATTAAACCGGGTGGATTCGACTCACAAAGCTGAAGAATTTCTCCTGCAAATGTTAAGTTTCGTGTTCCGATTTGCAACGAGCCATTGACCGTATACACATCTTTATCTTTATACAATGGTACAGATTTAATTTGCAGGGTAAGTTTTTCAGGGGTCGAAACGCCGATTTTTTGCTCGAGTAAAAGGTCGTTGCGAAGATCAAAAAACTGCTGACCACAAAAATTTCCATCAGAAAGTGTAGCTAGACTTCGAGTCAAGTTGGGTGAGTAATTAAAAATGTTGCGATTGAGGTTAATGATTTTTTGCTTGGTTTGTAAATCCCAAGCCTCGAACTTATTCGAGTCTGATTTGACCGCAAATAAACCATTAGGTAAAACTTGTGAGTACCCAAGTTCAAGAAATGGTTGTAATTTCTCTTGACCATCCATCCATGACCAAACCCCAATATAGCCGTTCGCACCCGTATTCTTAGTGTATTGACGCAGAGAAACAAATAATTTTTCGTTCTGAAAAGCGATATCACTAAAATTCCACGCCATATCCACACTGGGTGTTTGTTGAAAAACAGCTTGACCAGTGGCAACATCAAGCACAACAATTCCTGCGCTATAATCGTAATAAACCACCCGAGAACCGTCTTGATTCAAAACTACCCGTACATAATTTTTTTCCAACCATGGTTCGGTCAAGGTTTTCTCGAGTACCAAAGTGCCATTGGTGGTGTTCCAAATTTGCAGTAGCTTATCTGTTACGGTCACACCACGTTTGAGGTCATCACTAAATTTGTATATCTTGCGTGGCATCACTTGGCTCGAGGTAAGAACTCCTGTAGCAGTGTAGCGCTCGAGGGTGATGACATCCTTGACCACCCGTTGCACCATCAGTTCGTTACCATTTGGTGTGAGTTCAATCGAAGCAGCATTGGTGACATCAACGCTGCCAAGTTGGGTGGCGGTTTTGACATCCCAAACACCAATTTCATTGCCAGTCATTGTTGCAATCCGCGTCGCGTCAGCACTCCATCTGAGACTCGAAAACCTAGCTTCACAGTCATAAATTGCAGTTCCGTTGAATGTGCCACGTAAAATTCTTGATCCTGTGGCTAGGCTGACATCCACATAAAGGGTGTAACAACCGCCAAGAAAAAAAACCATCAAAACACTCAGCAGCATTCTCGCAATCATTGTTTTAGTCTACAGCTTCAAATCAAAAACATTCAATTCGCCCTAAAACACTACCCATACCAAATGTCAGGTGAAAATTGGCTTTATGGGCATAAGATTCCTCGCGTGGAAAACTTTTCAAAGGCACAGCAATCTTCTCGAGGTGAATTGTACTTAGCAGTTGCCTGTTTACTTTGGCTGATGTGGCTATTTGGTGCATTGTCGCAGTCGTTTACCCGCACACTTTCGGTGTTTTTATTCGATTTACTCGGGGCAACCATGCTGCTTGTTTTGTCGCGGCATTTACCAACGGCTTTGCGTTTTACAGTCATGGGTTTAGGCTTGGCACTTTTGTCTATTGGGATTGGTGATGGCAACCTGAGTGCAGCTTTAATCACCCAAACAGACCCCGCGATTTGGTTAGCGTGGCGACGACCATTTTATTATTTTGGCTCGCTTTTGGTGACTGTTTTTACCTTGGCTTTACCATTTGCCTTGCATCGGCAGGGTTTGTACCACAAAGCCAAACCTGTTTTGGTGGTTTTGATTGGCTTGATTGTATCTGGTCTGCTGACCAGTGGGTTAATTTTGGTCAACAAAACCGAGGCTTTTCAGGTTATTTTCTTTTTTGTGGGTTGTTTGATTGCCTGTATTTTTGCAATCCAGAACTTTATCTTGCGCCATAACGAACTTTCAAGAATCTTTCGCCAGTTGTCGGTGGTTTTTGTGTTGGTCAGCCTTGGGCGCTTGGTTTTGATTATTTTGAACGGTTCTTTTTTGGGCGATGTGATTTACGACCTCCTCTGGTGCGCTGGGGTCAGTGCAACCGCTTGGACATTGATAACTCGAGAATAGCTCATCACCAAAATGATAAAATAAAGCCGTGCCAACTCTCGAGGAACTGCGTCAACGCCTAAAAAAACCGCTTGAACGCGAACTTGCCATGGGTTGCCAAGATAAAGTCGTGACAGCTGGACTCGAGGCACTGCTGGGCAATGTGGCGCAGCCATTTCCAAAGGTGCGAGCCATTCTGGATGGTTACAGCACTTTCGCACAAGAAGAGCGCAAATCACGGCTGCTCGAGGCGCTGGCAATGCTCGAGGAAGGAAAAAAACCAGTTACCGTGGCTCGAGTGAGCCTTCCCAAAGACTTACCCACCGAGCGCACCCCTGTGCATCTCGATAGCCCACTCGAGCGGCTGACCCTACCGATGGGGGCGGTCAAAAAACTGGCACTGCTGAATGTCCGTTCGGCTCGAGATTTGCTGCATTTTTATCCACGTCGTTACGAAGACCGCCGCAAATTACCAGGCTTTCACTTAATCGAAGATGGTTCTAAAGTCACGATTGTCGGCACAGTCACCAGTAAATCCAGGGTCCAACCGCGCAAGGGAATGCTGATTTTGAAAGCCGAACTGCGCGACGATTACGGCAATATCGCGGCTGCCACATGGTTTAACCAGCCGTGGGTCGAAAAAACCCTGCGCGAAGGGGCGCGTTTAATCGTGACTGGCAAAGCCAAGCGCTTTGGGCGCAAGCTCGAGGTTGCCACCGAATACTTTGAACTCGATGACGACGGCGAAAGTTTAAGCACCGACCGAATTATTGGCGTTTACAGCACCACCGATGGGATTTCGCAGGCGTTTTTGCGGCGTTGCGGACAAGCTGTTCTCGAGGCATTTGGCGAACTCGAGGATTATTTAAGCTCTAAAACCCGTGGCGAATTTAAGCTGCTGCCTTTGGCGCAAGCCCTGCGCGAAGCCCACCAACCGACCGAACTCGAAATGCTCGAAACGGCACTCGAGCGCCTTAAATTTGATGAGTTTTTGTTTCTCGAGTTGCGGGTCATGCTCGAAGGCAAAAGCCATTTATTGGGTAAACAATTTCGCGCCACACTCGACGACATCAATCGTTTTGAAGCCGAACTGCCATTCAAGTTTACCAAGGCTCAGCGCCGTTGTTTGCTCGAGATAGCCCAGAGTATGCGTTTACCTAAACAGATGGCGCGGTTGTTGCAAGGCGATGTCGGCAGTGGCAAAACGGCAGTCGCAGCCTGTGCGCTTTATTTGTGTGCGCTCGACGGGATGCAGGGCGCATTGATGGCACCGACCGAGATTCTGGCGCGGCAACATTTTTTGAATTTACAAAAGTATCTCTTTCCACTCGGCATCAAAATTGAGCTTTTTATTGGGGCAATGACGGTGCGAGAACGCCGTGCGGCGCGAGAACGGCTCGAGAGCGGCGAAATTGATATTGCGGTTGGCACACAAGCCCTGATTCAAGAAGGGGTGGTTTTTAAGAACCTCGGACTGGCAGTCATAGACGAAGAACACCGCTTTGGTGTCATTCAACGCCGAGCGCTCTTAGTCAATCGCCCAGATGTTCTGGTGATGAGCGCTACACCGATTCCCCGCAGTCTGGCACTCACTGCTTACGGCGACCTCGAGCTAACGATTATTGACGAACTGCCGCCAGGGCGCACCCCGATTCAAACCAAGTTGCTGCTGGACACGCACCGTCGCCAAGCCTACAGTTTTGTATTGCAACAAATTCGGCTGGGCAGGCAAGCCTTTGTGGTTGCGCCATTAATTGAAGAATCCGAAAAAATGGAAGAGATTCTGGCTGCCACCCAACTCGCCGCCGATTTACAGGAAATTCTGCCCGAGGCTCGAGTCGAATTGCTGCACGGCAAAATGCCACCCGAGCAAAAAGATGAAATCATGCAGCGCTTTAGAACAATACAATTTGATATTCTGGTTTCTACCACCGTCATCGAAGTTGGTGTGGACGTGCCAAACGCCACGGTTATGGTTATAGAAAATGCCGAGCGCTTTGGCTTATCGCAGTTGCATCAGTTGCGTGGGCGGGTCGGGCGTGGCAGCGAACAAAGTTATTGTTTACTGGTAGCTGGCGACCACAGCAAAAAAACCAAAGAACGCCTGAAAGTCATCGAATCCACCACCGACGGCTTTAAGATTGCCGAAGCCGACCTTAAATTGCGTGGACCGGGCGAAATCATGGGGACACGGCAAAGCGGCTTAGCAGACCTTAAACTTGGCGACATTGCCCGCGACACCGAAATTATCGAACAAGCCCGCAACCTTGCCAAGCGCATTCTCGAGTTTGACCCGACGCTCGAGAAACCCGTCAGCGCTCACTTGCGCCAAGAGCTTCAAGCCAGAGGCGATGGTTTTGTCAAAGATGTGATTTAGGATGCTAGTCTAAAGCCATGAAAGGCTTAATTCCAGCCGCCGGACTCGGAACTCGTCTGCGCCCTTTAACCTACACTTTGCCTAAACCGCTTTTGTGTGTTGCCAATAAACCCATTATTCAGTATGCAATTGAAGATTTACGCAATGCTGGCATTACCCAAATTGGGATTATTGTCTCAGATTTTGTCAAGGCAGCCCTCGAGAAAGAAGCCTTAGAAGTCGAAGGCGTACAAATTAGCTACATCACCCAAAAAGAGCAGCTTGGTATTGCTCACGCGGTCAAAGAAGCCGCCTCGTGGCTGGATGGCGCGGATTTTTGTTTGTACTTATCGGATAATCTGTTTGAACAAGGTGTCTCGAGTTTTGTGCAAAGTTTCCAAAAAGGTGATGTGGATGGGGTGATTGCCTTGGTCAAAGTCGAGAACCCCAAGGAATTTGGGGTGGCGGTGCTGGATGGCGCTGGCAAAGTCGAGATGATTCTCGAGAAACCGCAAAACCCACCGAGTAACTTGGCGGTGGCTGGGGTTTACTGCTTCAAAAACCGTATTCTCGAGGTGATAGACCAGCTTGCACCATCCGCCCGTGGTGAGTACGAAATTACCGACGCAATCAGTGGCTTAATGAAAATTGGTTCAATTCGTGGGCTAGAAGTCCAAGGCTGGTGGAAAGACACTGGCAGACACGATGACCTGCTCGATGCCAACCGCTTGTTGCTCGAGCGTATTGAACCAATCAACAACGGGCAAGTCGAGAACTCGAGGTTGGTTGGTCGGGTGCGTATCGAAAGCGGCGCAGTGGTTAAAAACAGCACCATCATCGGACCGGCTTTAATTGGTATTGGCGCAAAACTCGAGAATGTCTATGTTGGTCCGTTTACCAGCATTGGCGAGGGCGCAAGCCTAAAAAGTGTTGAACTTGAATTTAGTGTGATTCAAGACGAAGCCAAACTCGAGGATATTGCGGTGCGCTTGCACGAGTGCCTGATTGGTCGCAAAGCCATTGTGCGCGGCTCGAGTACCATCCCAAGGGTTCACCGCTTGGTTTTATCCGATGCCAGCGTGGTCGAACTTGGGTAACTGGTGGCTCGAGTTGGCTTACACAAGTCTTTTTCCCCTTTTAACCTTTAACCTTTAACCTTTAACCTTAGTCCTGTGCTTAATGTTGTTCTTTATCAGCCCGAAATTCCTCATAACACGGGTGCAATTGCCCGAACTTGTGCCTTAATCAAAACACGGCTGCATTTGGTCAGACCTTTTGGTTTTCAATTACTCGATAAGCGCATGAAACGTGCCAGCATGGATTATCTCGAGGATGCCGAACTGACCGAACACGCTTCTTGGCAAGCCTTCGAGGCAACCATTCCCGATGCTTCTCGGGTGTTTGTCTTGTCGGGTTGGGCTTCGCAAATTTATTCGCAAGTCGAATATCAAAAAGATGATTACTTGGTCTTTGGACGTGAATCAGACGGTGTACCTCGAGAAATCCTCGAGAAATACCGCACTTTACGAATTCCAATGCCGGGTGCAGAAGCCAATCCCCGAGACGACCACCGTTTTCATAGTCTTAATTTATCGGTCAGTGTCGGCATTGCGGCATTTGAAGCAGCGCGGCAAATCAGTAAAAATTGGAGCTTGTAACGAATTGGCTACCAAGACTACAAATTTGCGCTAGTATGTTGATATGCAAGCCGTGATTGCCTCGAGTGATTTAACCATGACCATGGCTTTACAAACAGCCTTGGACGGCTTTGATGTGCGCCATATAGACACAGCCGACCAAGCCTTGCTCGAGGCACACCTTTCAAATCCCTTGGTGGTGATTATTCACGCCAACTTAGGCGGCACAATCGCTGCCCATGAGGTGGCTGGTCTGCTATCGCGGCGGGCAGATTTACGCAATACATGGCTGGTGGCAGTTTCGCCACTCGAGCAGATGATTCAATTTTATGAAGCGGGTATCGGAGAAGTTGAACCCGAGCCATTTCAGGCGGCGCGTTTTAAGGTGCGGCTCGAGCTTGGTTTACGCAGCAAACAAGCCCAGCAGGGTCTGCATGGGCGTTTAGATACCCTCGACCAAAAATACACCAATTTACTCGAGGAAGAACGCTTGCGCGACCGCTTAACCCATATGCTGGTACACGACCTTAAAAATCCGATTACCGCCATCATGGGGGCAGTTGATTTTGTGCGTTCGGACGCGCCAACCATGACCCAACAGCACCGCGACTTAATCGAAATGGCGTTTGAGGAATCACAGCGTTTATTGTACTTGGCGAGCAATATCCTTGAAGTGCGTAAAATGCGCGATGGCAAACTGCGGCTCGAGCCAAAAGCCATGGCGGGTAAAGACTTACAACGTGTCATTGAAAACGCAATCATGGATGTCGGTATCGGGATGCAGCAGCGCCGTGTTCGCGCTCGAGTACCAAACAGCCTAGCGCTCTTTAGCGCCGACGAAGACATTGTGCGCCGTATTTTAGCCAATCTGATTTCTAATGCCTTAAAGCACACCCTGCCCCAAGGCAGAATTCAAATCGAAGCTCGAGTCGTTGCCACAATGATTGAAGTTGCCGTCCACGACGACGGTGAAGGTATCCCAGATGAAGATGTCGAACGGATTTTTGCCGATTTTGAACGCTCGAGACTGACCAACAGCACCCGTTTTGACACCGGCATGGGTCTGGCTTTTTGTAAATTAGCGGTCGAGCAGCACGGTGGTAAAATTTGGGTCGAAAGCGCCCGCGATAAAGGCTCGAGCTTTTTCTTTACACTGCCTCAGGAAGTCCCAGAACCAGTCGAGGTCGTTGAATTGCTGGATACCTAAAATTCGACGTTATAGCCCGTGCCATCTTCGGAGCGCAATAATTTGCCGTTGATGTCCCACTGGAAACCTTGGTTGCTGGCACTAAAAGGGTCGGTTGGCATTTTGTCAAAGTAACGTCCTTCGAGGGCATTGATATTGGCTGGTGGGACACCTTGGGTCAGGGCAACCGTGGCGTGTAATGCCAAAGTCACTTGGGTTGCCCGAAAGGCTTGCTCGAGCTTACAGGTTCTGGTGGCTAAGCCATAAGGCGGAACCCAACTGGTCAATAAGGCATTGCCAATGCTATTGGGAATCAGTGGGTTGGTGTTCAAAAAACTTGGGTTAGCAGGGGCTTCGGCTTCTTTGGCTTCGGGGCAGTTCCCAGCCCGTTGTAAAATACCCTCGAGCCAGAGCGTGTAGGTTTCGAGTGTTTTACCGCTTTGTAAGGCATAGGCTTTGGGCATAAAACGCACCAACGGCGAAGCAACGTTAATCTGCAAGGTCTGATTTGGGGTTTTGCCTGTAGCAGCGTCCAGAGCTAACCTAAAAAAGCGCCGTTCAGATTTCAGGCTTTCCTCGAGCGCGGTGCTGCTCGGCGCTTGGCTTTGTAGGTTTTTGAGTAAACTGCGCCATGTTTTATCCTCAAACTGACTGGCTCGCATGGCATTTCGCATCTGAGCTAAAACCAACTGCCCAAGGCTATCGCCAACGTCTAGCTCGAGTAATGACCCTTTAGAATTACGAATTAAATTGGCGGCTTTCCAGACCAAGAAAAAGTCTTGCCACGCGCCTTTTGAATCGCCGCTTTTGAGTTTTAAGTTCGCCCGCAATAAAAGTAATTCGCCTAACTGATGCCAACCTTGGACATCACGCGGTAGGGCAACCACACTGACTTGATCGTAGGTTTGAAAATAGGGGTCTCGAGCAGGACTGAACGACTTATTTTTGGCAATTCCTACCTCAAAGGTTTCTAGTGCCTCGGTATTACCCGAGAGTAAACGAGCGGCTTCGGACTGAATCCAATTGCCTGGTTGTAAAAATAAGCGTGGTTCAATTTTTTTTAAATCCATTTTAGCGGTTGCCCTTGAAAAAAAAGGCAAGGCATTACCTAGGTCTGGCACAGGCTCGAGTTTGGGTTCTAAGTTGGCTCGAGTTGGGCTGGGTTGGTCTGGTGCAAAAAGCGGTAAACCCAAGTTAAAACCAAGCAACAACACGAAAACCAAGGCAATACCCACTAAAAACGGACGCATGATGGGCGAAGTGTACCGCATTGGCTCGAGGGCAGGAGTCACACACTGGCTCGAGTGGGCTAGAAATGCCTATCGCAACTGGCTTAGAAAAAAGGCATAATAAAAGAAATGTCGCTTGCCACATTATCGCGGTATCAGGTTGTCAAGGAACTCGGCGCGGGAGCAATGGGTCGGGTTTCTTTGGCATTGGATACCGAAACTGGCGAATTGGTTGCTCTAAAACGACTGCACGAAATGGTGGCACTGCAAGGTGGCGCTCGCTTGCGGCGCGAATCCAAGGCACTTGAGCGAATCAGTGACCCCAATGTGGTTAAAGTTTTGGGCTACGGCGAAGACGAAGGCATTCCGTATTTGGTGATGGAATATGTGCGCGGCACAGATTTAACCCAGTATGTGACCGAAAAACCAAGCATTGACCGAATTATTCAGGTTTTTATTGGCATTTCTAATGCCTTAGCAGCCGTCCATGGGCAAGGCATAATTCACCGCGACTTAAAACCCGATAACATCCGTGTAACGCTGGATGGCGAAGCCAAACTGATGGACTTTGGCTTAGCAAAATCGCTCGAGGGAACAGTTGCCTTGACTCGAGCCGGGGCAGTGGTTGGCACGGTGTTGTACATGGCACCCGAACAGTGCCGAGGGGCGCAACTCGATTACCGAGCAGATTTGTATGCCCTTGGTGCGGTTTTATTTTGGGCATTGACCGGCAGACCACCGTTTATGGGTGATGGGCTTGCTCAAGTGATTATGCAGCACATTCAAGCCCCACCACCCAAACCAAGCAGTCTTAACCCACAGATTCCAGCCCCGCTCGAGCAAATTGTCTTAAAACTGATGGAAAAAAATCCTGCCGAGCGCCCAGCCAGCGCTTTGGCAGTTCGAGACCTCCTGATTGGTTTGTCCAACCAGACCATGGAAATTAACTTGTCTTCTGAAGTGGCTCGAGCCGATGCACTCTTGATTGCGCCTTTGATTGGGCGCGACAGCGAAATGGCACAACTGCTGCCACTCTTGGAAGAACCCGAGCCGATTTATGGGGTCTATGCCATCACTGGCGATGTTGGCAGTGGTAAAACCCGTTTGGTCAGGGCTTTTTCGGACATGGCTCGAATCACGGGGACGCGCTTTGCCCCCGGCGAAGCCATCCCAGACGACCCCACGCCATTTGGGGCAATCTCGAGAATGATTAGCAACCTGCAAAAAAGCAATAAAAACTTTGTGGATAACCTGCCCGAAGCCTTAAAAAACGAACTGGCACGAATTGTGCCAAGTCTGGGTAGCGCCGCCTTAACCGACCCAAACCTACCAGCCGATGTGGCGCGTTTGCGCTTATTTGAAGCCTTTAGCGAATTTTTAGAACGCGCCAGCCAAATTACGGTCGTGGTTCTCGAGAACTTGCATTGGGCAGATGAAAGCACCCTGACCGCCTTGGCGCACGCCACCCGAGCGGTGCAAAAACCGCGTTTATTGGTGACTTACCGGCTTGAAGATTTACCCGAAGGACAAACCCTGCCCAAAGGTTTAGCCCGACCGCGCACAGTTGTCAATCTTAAACCGATGTCGGATGATTCAATGCGTGAGTTGCTCAATTCTTGGTTGGATGGCGACCTTGATAGCACACTCGAATCCGAACTGGTCAGCCATGCAGCAGGCAACCCGTGGGTACTCGAGGAACGACTCAAGGCAATGATTGAATCAGGGGCAATTTATCGCCAAAACGGTGTTTACCAGTGGCGGCACTCGATGCAGAGCCTGCCCGAAAGCCTCAACGACCTCTTGGCACACCGCATTGAAGCCCTCAGCCCACAAACTTTAGAATTTGCTCGAGCCGCCAGTGTGCTGGGCAGGGCGTGGCAATACGAAGATGTGCGCCAACTGCTTGAATGGGACGACGACCAAGCCCTTGATTCGCTCGAGAGCCTAACCCGAGCCAGATTAGCCACCGAAATTCCAGGCAGCAACGGCGAGGGGTTTAGGTTTACCCACCCGTTGTATTCCGAAATTCTGCTTGAGGGCATCATGGCACTTAAACGCCGCCGACTGCATAAAAAAGCGGCTGTTTTGCTCGAGAGTCGCGCTACGGCGGTCGAATTGGCACACCATTATTACCATGCCGAACAGTTCGAGCTTGCCCTCGAGAAAGCCCTTGAAGGTGGTTTAGAAGCCCAAGCCGCTTTTGCTTACCCACAAGCCGAACGGGCTTTTCGGATGGCTTTGGATGCCGCCGACAAATTGCCAAGCCAGCCCTTGGCAGCTTATGAAGCACGCTTGCACCTTGGGGAAGTTCTGAGCAGTTCTGGACACAACGACGAAGCTATTCGGGTCTGGCAATATGTGATTGATAACGCGGTTGGGATCGAAAATAGCCAAGTGATTGTGGCACAAACCCGCCTTAAATTTGGCAATGTGCTGCGTTTTTCTGGTTCGATTGATAAAGCCCGAGATGTGATTGGTCAGTACGGCATAGACGACCCTTTTTATGAAGAACTCGAGATTGAAGCCAGCCATATTCATCGCCTTAAAAAAGATTTTATGGCGGCTCGACACCATGGTTTAGAAGCCTTACGCGCCAGCAAATTAGCTCAGAATCCACGCGGCACTGCCAGTGCCTTACTTGCCCTATCACAACTCGAGGTCGCGCTTGGCAACCTTGAACGCGCCACGACTTTAGCTAAAATTGCCACCAAAATCGTTGAAAGCACCGAAGATGACATTCTAAAAACCAAAGCCTGGAACGACCTTGGCAGCCGTTACTATATGCTCGACCAACAAAAGCAATGTATCGAGGCTTGGAATAAAGCCAGCGATTATGCCCAAAAGACTGGCGATGTGCGCTCGAGAATTGTGATTCAAACCAATTTAGCCTTATCTATTGCCTCGGATGACGATTTTGAAGAAGCCCGAAGCCGTTTCAAAGCCACTCGAGAAATGGCAATTCGGGCTGGGTTTTATGCCCAAGAAAAACAAATTTTATACAACCTTGCCGAAATGGAATATGCTTTGGGCAACCTTGAAGTGGCTCGAGAACATTTTCAGGATGTTAAAAATAATGCTTACGAAAACCCAGCCAAAATCTGGGAATCGCGCATTACCTTAGAGCTTGGCGATGGTTTTGTTTTTGAACTGCCCGAACTCGAAGGGCGTTTTGGCGCAGAGAATCGCCGATTACTGGATGTGCTGTATGCCCTGTCGTTTGGCGATTACGAAAAAGCCTACGAAGACACCGCCATGCCCAATACCGAACAAGGTTGGTTCTGGAATTTGGCTCGAGTCCACGCCGCTTGGCGACTTGGGCAAGACACCTCCCAAGCCTTGGCTGCTTTGCGGCAACCAGCCCCAGACACCAAATTAGCGCCACATTTGCGTTTGGCTTACCTTGATTTTATTCAACAATTGCTGCTCGAGACCACAACCGAACGCAACAAGACCCTAAAAATTTTAGCCGACAAATACCGTACCTCGAGTGTTGGTTTGTTGGCTCGAGATGTGCTTTTGACCTTACCTGATGGCTAGGTCTGACTGTACCTGAGGTGTAGAATGGGTTGTGTAACGCTTTTGTGACGATTATTGTGTACAATACACTTCGTAAACGTCCTAGGAGGCACTATGAAAACAAAAGTTATGCTCGGTTTGGCAGCAGTATCGTTACTTGCATCGTGTGGTTTAATTAAGACCCCACAAATTGCAATCGGCACAGACACCACAAAATCTGTCGTGGCTGGCAGTGGTGTTGGTGGAGGGGCGCTTGGTATTGATGGTAAAGGCGCACCGCTTGACCTCTCTAAAGACCGAATTTTGCTACAAGGCGTGAACACCAATGTGGCAATTGCTGGTGGTACATTCGCTGATGATACATCCCCAGATACCCTAGCTAACATCGGACGTTTGGATGAATGGAGTGCAACCCAAACCATGCCTTTGGCAACACTCGCCCCCGGAGTTCTCAAGTCCTGCCCAGCTTCGTTCCAATTGACTTCAGTGGCTTTCACGCTCAAAATCACTGACCCAGCCAATACTACCGGCGTAAGCCACACCGTTTCTTTTACTGCGGTTGATTTTACCCAAAAAGGTACAACCTGCGATTACGACATCAAAGTCAATGGACAAGAAGCCTTTGTGCAGTTTGTTCTTGCTGCCCAACAAGCCAAAGCGTTTGGCACAATTCTGACCTCTGGTGGAGTAAATACCGCCGCCCTAACTGGCACTTACACCGCGCCCGCAAGCGTTGAAACTGGTAAATTGACGATCAAATTTGGTGGCTCAAAAGCCTACATCGTCGCAACCGTTCTCTAAGCCAAAAATTGTGGACGAGCCAAAAGGCTCGTCCATTTTTTATGCCGTACAATGACCCATGAAAAACCTATTTGGGGCAATTTTAGCCAGCACCGCCCTCTCGAGTTTTGAACTTCAAGCCAACGACACCACATGGTTTGTGATTAACGATGGTGTGATGGGTGGAATCTCGAGCAGCACAGCAAAAATTGTATCGGGCAAGCTCGAGTTTGCTGGTCGGGTTCGGCTCGAGAACAACGGCGGTTTTGCCAGTATTCGCTCTAATGCTGGGCAGTACAACCTTGGTGCTTTCTCGAGTCTGACCTTACGTGTGCGCGGCGATGGCAAAAAATATGGTTTTCAAATTGGCACAAACTCGGCTCGAGGGGTGCTGTACCGCTTTGAATTTAGCACCAAAGCAGGGCAATGGCTCGAGATTGACGTTCCATTCAAGAATTTACAGCCAACCCGTTTTGGGCAAGTGCTACCACGCCCAGCTTTTGACTCGAGTAACGTCGAGCATTTTGGTTTTATTATCGCCAACAAAAAAGCTGAAGATTTTAAGCTCGAGTTGGATTGGATGAAAACGCAGTAGATTCAAACACAGTCTTTTGCTGGCATCACCCCTAGACTGTACTGATGAAGAAATTGATTCTGTTAGCGGCTTTGCTGCTCTCTACTGCTTTCTCGAGTACACTTTTTGAATTTACCGATAACCAAGGCAATTGGTTTGTGCGTAACGATGGTGTGATGGGTGGCATCTCGAGCAGCCGAGTTCGATTTTCCAATGGTGTTCTGCTCTTTAGCGGTCGGGTGCGGCTCGAGAACGGCGGGGGCTTTGCTGGGTTTCGCTCGAGTGTGGGGCAATATGATTTGCGTAATTTCTCAGGAATTCGGCTGCGGGTGCGTGGTGATGGCAAACGATATGCTTTTCAGGTCGTGACCCGCACCAATATGTATCAAATTGGTTTTAGTACCAAGGCTGGGCAGTGGCTCGAGGTCAGCTTGCCGTTCAATAAAATGCAAGCAACCTTGCGCGGTGAACCAATTCGGGCGGTCAGGCTGAACTCGAGCAGCATTCGGCAATTTGGTTTAATTGTCGGCAACGAACGCGCTGAGAATTTTAGGCTCGAGTTGGATTGGATTCGGGCGCAATAAAATAAACTCGAGCTACCTAAAGACTGGTAGCTCGAGTGATGTGTTGCTTAGGCTGTGACTGCCATACTTTCGCGTGCCAATTGCCGCAGCACAAATTGCAGAATGCCACCATTTCGGTAGTAATCTATTTCGACTGGGGTGTCTATTCTGCACCAGAGCGTAATTTCGCGCACTGTACCGTCAGGCGCGGTAACTCGAGCGATAATGTCTTGGCGTGGTTTAAGGTCATCGCCAATCAGAAAATCAAAGGTCTCGAGTCCAGTTAAACCAAGGCTCTCGGCATTCTGACCGTCTTTGTATTGCAAAGGCAGTACGCCCATGCCAACCAAATTAGAGCGGTGAATGCGTTCAAACGATTCGACAATCACGGCTTTAGCGCCGAGTAGCATCGTGCCTTTGGCTGCCCAGTCGCGGCTGCTGCCCATACCATAGTCCTTGCCTCCAAGCACCACAAGCGGTGTACTCGAGGTTTTGTAGAGCATCGCGGCATCGTAAACACTCATCACTTCGTTGGTTGGTAAATAAGTCGTTACGCCGCCTTCTGTGCCGGGTGCAAGTTGGTTTTTAATGCGGATATTAGCGAATGTGCCTCGAGTCATCACGCGGTCATTGCCGCGTCTCGAGCCGTAAGAATTAAAATCGGCTACGGGTACGCCGAGATCAACAAGGTACTTACCAGCTGGGGATTTAGCACTAAACGCACCAGCCGGTGAAATATGGTCGGTGGTGATGCTGTCGCCCAGTTTCAGCAGCACTTTTGCGCCATGAATGGCTTGGATTGTGCCGACCTGCATGGTCAAACCTTCAAAGTACGGTGGATTCTGGACATAGGTGCTGTTAGGGTCAAAGTCGAATAAATCGCCGCCTTTGACTGGAATGGCATTCCATTGTTGATTGCCTTGTTCGATACCATCGTAAATGCGGCGAAATTTCTCGGCAGTGACAGTCGCATCCATTGCCGTTTGAATTTCGCTGCTCGAGGGGAAAATATCGCGCAAAAATACTGGATTGCCGTTTTGGTCATTCCCCAGTGGTTCAGTCTCGAGGTTCAGCTTGACCGTACCAGCAATGGCGTAAGCTACAACAAGCGGCGGCGAGGCGAGGTAATTGGCGCGGACGTGCGGATTGACCCGACCTTCAAAGTTACGATTGCCCGACAACACACTGGCTGCCACCAAATCGCCTTCGTTAATAGCGCTAACCAGTTCGTCTGGCAGTGGTCCGGAATTGCCAATACAGGTGGTGCAACCATACCCCACAGTTTGGAAACCAAGTTGGTCAAGGTACGGGGTAAGCCCAGCATCATCAAGATACGCGGTCACGACCCTCGAGCCGGGCGCAAGACTGGTTTTGACCCAAGGTTTGACGGTTAAGCCTTTCTCGATGGCTTTTTTAGCAAGTAAGCCTGCGCCAATCATCACGCTTGGATTGCTGGTATTAGTGCAAGAGGTAATGGCAGCAATCACCACATCGCCATGTCCGATTTGTCCATTAAAACCGTTGAAGTTTGTAACTGTACCTTTAGACTCGAGTTTTGCACCCTCAAGCGCATAACCGCGTTTGTCTTTGGGGGCGGTTAATGCCTCAGCAAAGACTTGAGGCATATCCGACATCAGCACACGGTCTTGCGGACGCGCAGGACCCGCCAGGCTTGGCAAAACCGTGCCTAAATCCAATTCGATGTAACTCGAGAACACGGGGTCTGGGGTGCTATCGGTGCGATACAAGCCATTGGCTTTCATGTACGCCTCGAGAATTTCGACTTCCATCTCCAAACGCCCAGTGCGCTTCATAAACCGCATGGCTTCATCGTCCATCGGGAAGAAACCCATGGTTGCACCGTACTCTGGTGCCATGTTAGCAATCGTGGCACGGTCGGGTAAGGTCATGCTGCTCAGACCAGTGCCGTAGAATTCAACGAATTTACCAACCACATTGTGCTTACGAAGCAGTTGCGTCACGACCAATGCAAGGTCGGTAGCGGTAGACCCTTCGGGCAATTGACCCGAGACCTTAAAGCCCACCACTTCGGGGGTCAGCATATACAAGGGCTGCCCGAGCATCACGGCTTCGGCTTCGATACCACCAACGCCCCAACCAACAATCCCAAGTCCGTTAATCATCGTGGTGTGGCTGTCTGTACCAACCAGACTATCGGGAAACAGCACCTCGAGACCATGTTCGTCGGGTTTACTCATCACACCTTTAGCCAAATACTCGAGATTGACCTGATGCACAATGCCCGAAGCTGGCGGCACAACCCCGAAATTATCAAGGGCTTGTTGACCCCAACGCAAAAATTCGTAACGCTCGAGGTTGCGTTCAAACTCGAGTTCAGAGTTTTTAAGAAGCGCTTCAGCACTGCCGTAATAATCCACTTGGACAGAGTGGTCAATCACCAAATCTACTGGCACAATCGGATTGATTTTTTTCTCATCGCCGCCAAGGGCTTTCATCGCGTGGCGCATAGATGCTAAGTCCACAACGACTGGTACACCTGTGAAATCTTGCAGAATGACCCGAGCCAATTTGAACGGAATTTCGACCTCAAGCGGCGCGGACGCATTATACGCTGCCAGTTGCTTCACATCGTTTTCGGTGACATCGTAATTGTTGCAATTACGCAACAGACTCTCGAGCATGACCTTGATGCTAAACGGCAATTTAGCCAAATCATAACCAAGTTCGGCTAGTTTCTCGAGTTTATAATAATAGAATTTTTGCCCAGCCACTTCGAGGGTTTCACGCGCACCAAAAGAATTCTTGACCATTAGCTTTCTCCTTGTTTCTCGAGGTCAGTTTACCGCACTCGAGGTGATGCCAATAGTTTAGTATGCCTCTTAGTTACCATGCAAGTTTTTGTTGTCACCAATAGGGGTACAAAAAACTTGCTATACTCAATCCATGCCAAGAGTCGCCACCAACACCGAACCGCTAACCTTCGAGCAGTACCTGAAACTCGAGGAGCGTCAAGTCACCCGCCATGAATTTGTGGATGGTTTTATGTTCGCCATGGCTGGTGGTACAAAGTTTCATAACAACATTGCTGGGAATATTTTTATGAAAGCCAAACTGGCGGCTCGAGCAGTCGCCAATTGCAGCGCCTATATGGAAAATGTGAAAGTCCGCACGCCAAGTGGAATTGGCTACTATCCTGATGTGGTTGTGACTTGCAATGATGATGTGACTGACTTACTGATTTATAATCCTTGCCTAATTATTGAAGTGTTATCGAGCAGCACCGAAGACATTGACCGAGGCGAAAAACTTTTTAACTACCAGAAATGCTTGAGCCTGAAAATGTACGTGCTGGTGCGCCAAGATAAGAAGTTTCTGGAGATTTACAAACGCAATTTAGATGGGAAATGGGAATACAGTATTCTCGAGGAACATGGCACACTCGAGTTTAGTTGTGCCGATTTTTCCATGACCGTAGAAGAAATATACGAGGACGTAACTTTTTAAGTCTCGAGCAATGTTTCTAAATCCACCAAACCGATTTTTAAGGCATACAGCGCCGCTTGGGTACGTGAGCGCAAGCCAAGTTTTGCCAGTAAATTCGAGACATGGGTTTTGACAGTCCGTTCTTCGATGCTAAATTCTCGAGCAATCAGTTTATTGGCAAAACCCTTGGCAATCAGCCGCAGCGTTTCGGTTTCACGCGGCGTTAAAGATTCAGACTTATCTGGCGTTTGGACTTCGCGCATTAAACGTTTGGCGGCTTCGGGCGAAAGGCGCACTTCGCCGCGTCCAGCCGCATGAATCGCCTCGACCAATTGGTCGGCATTGGTGTCCTTTAACAAGTAGCCCATTGCGCCAGCTTGCATTGCACTCATCACTTTGGCATCCTCGAGAACGCTGGTCACGGCAATCACTTCAACTTCGGGGAAACGGGTTTTGATTTCGCGGATAGCCGTGATACCATCCATCACGGGCATCAGTAAATCCATCAGCACCACATCTGGCAAAAGTTCTGCCACCATCTCGAGGGCAACCGCGCCATTGTTCGCTTCTCCCACGACCTCGAGTTGATCGTCGAGTGCCAAAAACATTTTTAAGCCCTGACGCACCACACTATGGTCATCGCACAGCAATAAACGGGTTTTTTCCATGAACTCGAGTATGCCACAAATGACAGACAGCAGCATCCAACCAAAGGACTGAATTCGTAGTACAAAAGTTTCTCGAGACGCTCATGCTCATAGCCAAACTCACTAGGCTTGTGCCAACGGTGTTTTCGGGGCCTCCTCGCGCATCAGTTGCCTAAATTCACGCATCGCACTGGCAAGTAAATCTATTTGTCTGCCCAGCACCGGAAAGACATCCTCGATTTTGCTATAAAAATTTTCGATTGCGACACAGACATCGCTCTGCATGATGTAAAACTTAGCGGCTTTATAGTCGGTGTTCAGTTTCATAATCACTTTGGTGGCACGTTCGGTTTCTTCTTCGGACTCGAGTTCCCAAAAATACGGAACCATCAGCCGAAAAAAAGTTTCGTCTTTTTCGTTGGCAAACAGCACAAAATTGATCCGTTCGTGCTTAAAAGAAATATCTTGATCGTTATCAAGTTCGGGGCGATAGCCTTGTTCGTTGAGCCACGCCATATAGGTTTCGGTCTTGGTCATGGGTCATAGTCTGGCGTGTTTTGGGCGATACGTCAACTGCTTTTGATTGACTCAATGGCTCGAGTTACAATTTTTCGTAAACTAGAACTTAAATTCAATTGCAACACCGCTTCAAAGATAGGTTGCGCTCGAGCATCAGTACAGCTTTGAGTTAGGGCGTAAATTGCAGCAAAGCGCACTTTGATATTGTCGTCCTCCAGTGCAATACAAAGTAAATCCGATATGAGGTCATCGGGATTTTCTAAATTCGAGATTTTACAAGCCTCACAAGAAATCGCATGAATTGCCGCCCGACGAACTCGAGGAATTGGGTCTTGCATCAATTTTCGCAACATCGGTGTACAACTTTTGTCTGCCATATGGTCAAGTGCCATAGCACAATCAAAGCGCACTCGAGGCTTAACATGAGTGCAGCCAAGCAATAGCCCATCGACTAAAATTCTAAGCACACCAGCTTCAAAGGCATAATTTCGGACACTTAGAATTTCATGCAAAGGCATCAGCGCAAATCTCGAGCCAAGTGCCACCCCATCCAAAGCTGCAAACTCGAGTAATTCTTTGGTCAATACACTTGGTCTGGAAAGCCGAATGGCTTTGGCTTCGACAAAGTTTTTCAAGCGAGTCCAACTTGGGAAACCATAGCTTTGGGCTAAAGAAAATTGGGCTTGGGCTAAAGTGATTTTTTCAAGCGACTGTTTCTTCTTTGCCTGATTTTTCAAATGCTCTAAGTTCGGCTTGGATGGTAATTTTGACATAACGCCCCTTTCAGTTATCCCGTGTCTGCAAACAGGTATGAAAGAAGGCGAATCAAATTGTTAAAACCGTGGGCTATGCCCTATTCGCAGACTGAACGCGAACGGCTTCGCGCTGGTTCTATTTTTACTTTTCATCTGGGATTTATGCAATGCGCCAAAAAGCGTATTACTCCAGATATAACGTGTTGTTTTGAAAACAATTTTCTAACCCAAAGGCAAAGCATAATAAAAGCATGAAAGCCATTCGTGTTCACGCCACCAACCAGATGCAACTCGAGGAAATCCCAACCCCAGAACCAAGTGCGCTCGAGGTGCGGGTCAAGCTCGAGTACGCTGGCTTAAACTTTATTGATATTTACCAACGCAGTGGGGTTTATAACGTTCCAATGCCATTTACGCTGGGCATGGAAGGGGCTGGGGTGGTGGATGCACTTGGCAGCGGTGTCACCGATTTTGAAGTTGGGCAGCCTGTGGCGTACACCATGACCCGTGGCAGTTATGCCGAGTATGCGGTTGTGCCAGCCCAGAATCTGGTCGAAATTCCGCGTAAAATCTCGAGTCAACAGGCGGCGGCTATCATGTTACAAGGCATGACGGCGCATTATTTAGCCTTGAGCACCTATAAACTCGAGGCGGGCGATACAGCGCTGGTTCATGCGGCGGCAGGTGGCGTTGGGCAGTTGTTGGTGCAAATTGCCAAGCGCTTTGGGGCAAAAGTAATCGCCACCGTTGGCAGCCTCGAGAAAGCCGAATTGGTGCGGGCGCTGGGCGCAGACCACGTGATTATCTATACCCAAACCGATTTTGAAAGCGAAGTTAAAAAACTTGCCCCCGATGGTCTTGAGGTGGTTTACGACAGCGTTGGTAAAGATACGTTCACCAAGGGGCTAAACTTATTAAAACCACGCGGCATGATGGTTTTGTACGGTGGCTCGAGTGGGCAAGTCGAACCTCTGGATTTACAAGTGCTGAGTGCTAAGGGAAGTCTATTTGTGACCCGTCCGACCCTTGGGCAGTACATCGCCGACCGCGACGAACTCGAGTGGCGGGCTGGTGAATTGTTTGATTGGCTCGCCAATGGGCAGCTAAAACTCGAGATTGACCGTGTGTTCCCGTTGTCCGAGGTATCGGATGCTCACGCCTACATCGAAGCCCGAAAAACCAAAGGCAAGGTTCTGCTCGAGATACAATGAATAAAATTGCGCTGTTAGGGGTCTTTTGTGCAGCCTTTGGCGCTTTTTTGCCATTCTTAACGCTGAAAGCCAACCGCTTGTTGGCGGGAACAGCGCTGGGCTTTTCTGCTTTTGGGTTTGTGTATTTGCTTGGGCTGGGTATCATTCTTTTGACACTGCCCTTAGCGTGGTTCAAAATAAAATCTCGAGCTGTATTTTTAGTTCTGCTGGGCAATTTTGGTCTACTGGCTTTATTTACTGGGCTGAGTTTATTGAGTCAGGATTTAGGCGTAAACCCAATCTCGAGGGTTTCGCCAGCTTCGGGGTTTTGGCTTTGGCTCTTGGCGGCATGGCTTGTAGCCTATGCTGGGGCGCTCGAGCTTCGCCAAACTTGGTTAGCTGGGCTGGGCTTACTGGCTGGAGCGGGGTTTTTGGTCTTTGGGGCGTTTGATTCGCTCAGTCTATTGCGCGAATACAGCGCCAACCAAAACGAATTCTGGACAGAAGTGCTGCGCCATTTAGCATTGGCGTTTTGGGCTTGGGTTCTCTCGAGTCTGCTTGGTCTGATGCTTGGGGTCTATGCAGCTTCTCGAGCTTGGGCTTCGGGCTTTATTTTAGGAATTGCCAACGGGCTACAAACCATCCCGAGCATTGCTTTATTTGCCTTATTGATTCCATTTTTTAGTGCTTTATCTCAAGCCATTCCGTGGCTCGAGACTTTGGGGATTCGTGGTATCGGCTTTGCGCCAGCTTTAACCACTTTAACGCTCTATGGTCTATTACCGGTGCTGCGTGGCACGATTCTGAGCCTACAAAATGTTGCCGAAGCTCCGCTTGAGGCGGCTCGAGGTTTGGGATTGACCGATAATCAAATTTTTTGGCAAGTGCGCCTGCCGTTGGCAGTGCCACTGCTGCTCGAGGGTTTACGATTAGCCGCCGTCAGCTTGGTTGGTTTGGCAGCCCTCTCGAGTTTAATTGGCGCAGGTGGACTTGGGGCGTTTATTTTTACAGGGCTGGGCAATGGCGCAATTGATCGGGTTTTGTTGGGCGCAATTCCGACTTTACTTTTGGCGGTGCTGGTCAATTCAGGTTTGCGTGGACTCGAGTGGGGCATAACCCCAAAAGGCTTAAAGTGATTCGTTTAGAAGCTGTTTCAAAGCAATACGGGCAGATTCTCGCCGTGGATGACCTCTGGCTCGAGATTCCCAAAGGGCAATTGTGCGTTTTGATTGGCTCGAGTGGTTGCGGTAAAACCACAACCCTAAAAATGATCAACCGACTAATTGAACCCACCGCCGGAAAAATCTGGATAGATGGTATAGACTCGAGTTTGCTTATACCGCACGAATTGCGGCGGCGCATCGGCTATGTCATTCAGAGCGTTGGTTTATTGCCGCATTTAACGGTTGGGCAGAATGTGGCGGTTGTGCCAAACTTATTGGGCTGGGAAAAATCTCGGGTGGCGGCTCGAGTTGCCGAGTTGCTGGAGTTGGTGGGTTTGAGCAACTTGGAGCATTCTTTTCCTAAATCCTTATCGGGTGGTCAAGCCCAACGGGTTGGGGTGGCTCGAGCCTTGGCTGCCGACCCGCCGATGCTTTTGATGGACGAACCCTTTGGGGCAGTTGACCCACTGACACGGCGGCATTTACAAAGCGAGTTTTTAGCCCTACAGCGCCAATTGCAAAAAACGGTGGTTTTAGTGACCCACGATATGAACGAAAGCCTGAAACTGGCTGACCGAATTGTTTTACTTAAAAACGGAAAAATCGAGCAGGATGGCAAACCCAAAGATTTTCTCGAGTCGCCAGCCACGGATTTTGTGCGCGATTTTATGGATACGGCATGAATCGGGTTTGGCTTGTACTTTCTGGTCTGGGCTTATTGGCATTGTTTGCGGCACAACCACTTTGGGAGCTTGGCTTACGGGCATTGTATCCACTCGAGCAAAAAGTGCTGCATGAAATACCTTTGCTGACTTTGGTCTTGGTGCATTTGGGATTACTTTTAAGTTCAAGTCTGGTCAGTCTATTTTTTGGCGTGGCTTTAGGGGGCTTGGTGACTCGAGCCAGTTGGCGCGAATTCTTGCCTTTGGTTTTGGGTCTCTCGAGTTTGGCACAGGTTTTTCCGCCCGTAGCAGTGCTGGCGCTGGCTTATCCGACTTTGGGCTTTGGTTTTGCCCCAACCCTTTTGGCGTTGGCGCTGTACGGCTTACTGCCAATTATTTCTGGCACAATTTCAGGGCTAGAAAATGTTGAAAGCGATGTTCTCGAGGCAGCCAAAGGGCTAGGAATGTCCGAAAGTCAACTGTTTTGGCGCGTGGCACTGCCTTTAGCCCGCCCAAGTATTGTGGGTGGCATCCGTACCAGTGTGGTCATCAATGTTGGCACAGCCGCCATTGGGGCAGCCATCGGGGCGGATGGCTTAGGGCTGGCGATTTTTGCTGGACTCGAGCGTCAGAACTTTGCTTTGGTCTTAGAAGGGGCAATCCCAGTCATGCTGTTGGCTTTGTGGCTCGATGGTCTTTTGGCTCGAGTCTCGTGACCATCATTCAAAGCGTCACACGAGGTCATCTGGTCGTGTGACGGTCGTGTGACGCTGCTGGTTTAGAGTATTGGCAAGACCAAGCACTTTAGCCCTCTCGCCATAGGAAGTGAACCATGATGATGCCAGCCTTTGAAGAAAGAGAAAGTTTTTTTGGAAGCCTCGAGCAAGATGAAGCTCTGGATTTACGTGGCGCAGATTTGGATTTCTTTGGGCGTAACTTTATTGCTCTCGAGGGGCGCTTATGGGCATTTAACCAAGAGACTGGCGAAGCCCGTGGCTTGGTTGTGGTCGAAGCCAGTGGTCGCCCAAGTATGGTTTCGTCCGAAGTGCATTTGCGCTTACGCAGCAAAAGTTTTACCCTGTCCACCATTTTGGTGCGCGATGGCGACCGCCCGGGCGAATTGGTGATTCGTTTCTTTGCCCACAGCCGCACCAACTCCGATTTACCACAAGCCTAGCCCTGTCCTCAGCGCGACCTCGCGCTTTTTCTCCCTATAGGAGCGTCGGTCCCTCCCACCCGACGCTCCACCTTTTTTTGGCTCGGAGGGGTAGCTCGAGGTAGGCATCCGTCAACGCTCGAGGTAGGTCACGTTCCTTCTTGGCTCGAGGTATGCTGTCAGCCATGTCCGAACTCCCAAAAAAATTAAATGATGCCTTAAAAATGCTTGCCCGCGCACCAAAGAACATCAAAATCGAATTACTGCTCGATTTTGCCAAACGGATGCCAGCCTTGCCCGAAGGTATGAAAGCCAATCTCGAGCAAGTTCATGAATGCACCACGCCCTTTTTTGTTCATGCCGAACTCGAGCACCATAAAGTCCACCTGTGGTTTGATGCCCCCGAAGAAGCCCCGACCGTGCGGGCTTTTGCGGGTTTACTTTCCGATGGCTTAGAGGGCGAAGATGTGGCTACAGTCTTAGCCATACCCGAGGATTTTTACCGCTTGGGTAAACTCGAGGAAATCATCACGCCCTTGCGTTTACGGGGCTTACAGGCGGTACTGCGGCGTATTAAACGTCAAGTGACCGAAGCCCAGAGCTAAGAAAAGAGCCGCGCAACTGCGCGGCTCTCTTTTGGTTTTTTATTTAGCACAAGTTGGGTACGGCACGGGCAAGCCTCGAGTCTGGGTCACAGCAATGCGGCAACCGGGGTAAGTGTAAAAGGTGTTGATCATCCGAGATTCGTTGTCGAGTAACCAACGGCGCATCTCTTTTTCGGGGACATTGTTCATCAGCCATGCCTTGGCAATTCGTCCTTCGCCAATCTGTAAGCTGTTGGCATAGTAACCAAGCGCTCCACTTTTTTGACCATTCATATCGTTTTGTTCAACGGCTCGTAAGTAATCGTAATAATGAAACAAAATCGTGGTGCGAATCCGCTTGGGGTAGAGCGCAGTTGCATCGGCTAGACGCAAGCCATCCCAGCTTAAAACATTGGTCAAAAACGGTGAACGGGTGTTATCTAAGCCGACCAAAAAAGAAAGCGGCGTGCCGAACATTGCAATTTCGGCTTTGCCGTCGTTGTCTAAATCTTCGATTTGGGTAATCCCACTGCCTTGTCCATCCACAACCCCCAAATTACGCAGACCGCCCTCGAGTGTAAAAAAGTAATCTGTCCAAGCATTGCCAGCATTTTTGGCACGCAACCACAATTCGCTGTTGCCTTGTCCAGTCAGTTCGACCAAGTACGCCTCGAAGTCGAGTGCCGAAATCGAGCGTTTGGTCTGACCGTCTTTGACGATCCGAAAAAGGCTATTTCCCTTGATTTTACGGTCAGCGTCTACCCTAAGCCCATGGTCGCCCCAAGGGGTGGGAATAAATTGCACCGTGCCGTAAGCCGCCCCAAGCAAGCCAGCAATGAGCGCCAATGCGAGTAATGTCTTCTTCATCTGCTCTTATTATGCACATTTTGTGCCTAGAACGTCAAATGCCACAAGCCCTTGCGAGAACCTAAGCCGAATATGTCAGAATAGAAAATGTGATTAAAGCCCAGCATCATTCGTTATACACACCATTTTGGCGTTGGTACATCCAAAATAGTCTGCGCCAGCATTTCTCAAGTGTCCGACTTTATACCCCCCAAAATTGGCTCAAAGCCATGCCAATGCTCTGGCACAGCACCCATGTTTCCTTTTGGGATGGGTATTTGGGACTGCACATGGCAAGCCACTTAGGGCTTGAATTCCGCGTGATGATGCTCGAGGACAACCTCAAAAAATTCGATTTCTTGAGGTTTGTTGGTGCATTTGGCATAGACCGTGGCAGTCCTCGTGGGGCGCTCGAGAGTTTACGCTATGCCGTCACAGAATTACAACAAACGCCACCTCGAGCCATGCTGATGTTTCCAAGTGGCGAAATTGGCAGTCCACACCTTCGCCCAATTCCTTTTGAATCGGGTGTGGCAGCCCTTGCCAACCTTTGCGCCAAAGAACAAGATTTGGTAGTCTGTGCCTTAGCCATCCGTCTTGAGTACCACAGCCAAGAAAAACCAGTTGCCTATTTGCGTTTAAGCCCACCACGCACGGTGCAGGTTGGACAAAAGACCAGCCAACTGAGGGCTTTACTCCAAGACGACCTAGAGCGCCAAGCCAATGCACTGCATCAGGATTTACTCGAGTCAAATTTTGATCAATACCAAACCATTTTGCGCGGTAGTTTGAGTGTGCCAGAACTCTGGGATAATTTCCGACAAAAAATTGGGCTGAAAGTCTAAGGGCTTGATACAGGGAAGTGGCATTAATCTTCTATTTCTAGGGTGCGTCGTAAACTCGAACGATTAAAAGCCGCGAATTCAAGATTTGGCAACTTTTCAAGGGTCATTTCTATTTCCTTGATGATGGGCGCATCTAACGTCCCACTGCTTGCCACAGTCCATATTTTGCTACGGGTTAAGGCAACAAAAGCACTATTACGGGCATGAACTTCCCCTTTTTCATAGACTCGAGTTGCTCCAAATTCTAAGCGACAGGCATAAACTCGTCGAGCTTCATTACCTTTTGCACGGTAAACATGGGCAATATTTATCGCTCCAACGCCGCGAAGTGGCGCATTGATAATAATGTGAGATTTGATACTTTGTTGCGCCAAATCTCGTTTAATTGCTTCAAGATAATCTGGAGTATCGGGCGAAAATAACGCAACGATTAAAATATCATCTGCTTGGAATCCACGAGCTAAGTCAGCCTGAATACTTTTAACGATAAAAGCCCGCTCAAGCGCAGAACTGCTGAATCGTTTTACCTCAAGAATTGACGCAATCTGTTCAACCTGAGACCGCAACTCTTGGTTTGTATCTATCGGATGCAAACTAACTTCATCACTTCGGTGTGCAATCACTCGAGTACCTGTTTTGCGTAAATCCCCTTCAAGAATCTCGTAACCGATTGCTCGCCATTCTTCTTGTCGAGTTAAACCTTGAATCGCGCCGCCAATTCTATACAGCCCCATATTGATAGCATGGGCGACCATAAGGCTATGACGCGGAGTTCGGTAACAACGCCGCATGGTCATACTCTTTGGAGCGCCACCTGAATAAACACCAAACAAATTTACTCGAGGTTCACCATTCTGGTTACGTCCAAAAACAGTAGCTGCTTCAGGAACACTCAATTGTTCGATTCCCTGAGCTTCATCGTATGCCCAATATAGTCGTTTGGGCTGACGTAACCGAGCATAAGCGAGGCGATAAAAAACACTAGGGAAGTCTTGCCCTTCATCAATGAAGATGGCATCAAAACGCTCAAGTCGTTCAGCAAATGCTTCACCTATCGCTTCAGGCATTTGTTTATGGTCTATAAATGTTTCAAGAGATTCACAAACATTGGCAAAATTATTTCCCTGACGGCGATATTGTTGAAAGGTCGCTTGTAAATCACGACACATTTGATGGTAGAAACCCTCTTCTTGTATACCACCCCAAGCGTGCATAACCAATAAACGTGTCCAATCAGGTTCGCTATTATCTTCGGTTAAAAATTGATATTCGAGACGAATTCGTCTAACAATTTCATCACGTAGCGCTCGCGTGAAGAATAAAAATGCAAGCTCAAGTTGCGGTTCGGCAAAATGCAAACGTGCAGCACGCTTTGCCAAAAGTACGGTTTTGCCACTGCCAGCCAAACCACGCAGTCTTTGTGGACCACTCGGGTTTTGCAATAATCGTATTTGTATTTCATCAAATTTCGCCATCTTTTGTTCAAGTAAAGCAATAACTTCGGCTGGAGTAGGATGTGTTGCATTTGCTGCTTTTGTCATGCCTGTTGTACTTGGGGATTCTGGTATTTTATTAACACCACTGCCTAAAGCAATTTCTATTACATCCAGTTGATGATGACTTAACTCTAGCTGTCTTGAATTAGCAGCACAGCTTTGACAGTGTGCCAACAAATGATGTGGTTCGAGGTCATCCTTAAACCAAAGTAGCTCTAAGGGTTCAAAACCTGCATCTAACCACTCGCATTTTTGAATAAAAGGCAAAATAACCCGAGCATGGTATTTCAATAAACCGCGTAAATCACGGTGCTTCTCGAGTCTACCTTTCACTGCATAGGCTTGGTCTTCTACTTGAAACACTGGTTGAATGCTTTGGGCATAAAACCCTTGGCGCATTGTCCAAGTATGCCCATCTATACGAGCAATGTCGCGTATGGTCACACCTTTGACTTCAAGTACAAACGCGCCATATTTTGGATGAATCAGCAAAACATCTGGCTCGAGATGTTTTTCAGCGCCTTCACGCCAAATTGGATACCGATAGTAGGCTATTCCCATATCATGAGCAAAAGCACGCTGAAGAGCATCCCAAGCAGCGTGCTGACCTCTGAACTGGTCGTATGGAGCTAGGGGGAAAAATTTCATTCAGTATTGTAACGGCAAAATAAGTTTCTTTCGTGACTAAACCTACGTCGAAACTCAATAATAACCTAACAATCTGGCAAATCAAAAAACTGTACCAACGCATTTTTGACACCGCGTGCAACGGCTGCCCGAAATGTTTCTTGCCTCAACGCCCTGCCATCTATAGCATTGGTATGAAACGCGACCTCGAGAATCACGCTTGGCATTAAAGCAAAGCCATTTTCGCCGTACTGGTTTGAACCCGTTGTGCTGCCATTGCTCCAAGCCAAATCTGGGCGCTCGAGCCGAATGGCTTTTGGCACAGCCAAGGCTAAAGTTTTTGCAAGACATTGACTTTTAAGCGGCAATTTGGGGTTGGCAGCCCGTAAAAAACCACGAGTTGCATAAAAAACTTGTGTGCCTCGAGCCAATGGATTGCCAGCGTTGCTGTGCAGACTGAGCAGCACATCGGCTTTTTGAAGGTTGGCGTAAAGCGGTCTGGCACGAATATCTTGGGCAGCACGGCAGTCGGAGCGCAAAGAAAAACCACGCGAATTCCAAATGCCTTTTTCTACCCCAAGCCGTGATAAATGATGCCGTGTAGCCTCGCGCCACAAAGGTTCGCCGCTTGCGCCAATTTTTTGACTGCTCAGTTCTCGGGTGGATAAAACAGTTGCTCCAGCCGCCTCGAGAACTTGTTTGATACTGCGAGCCAAACGGATATTAGAATCATCCTCGAGAACAAAAACACTGAATCCATTGGCTTTTGGGCGCTGAAAGCCCCATGTGTTTTTGTCGGTCAAGATAATTCCATGTCCGGGGTTAAGCATAACTCGCGCCCCACGCAAGGTTTTGGGTAAGCTGCGCGAGGCTGTAAAATTGGGGGTTGATGTACCAGCACAGCCATACTCGAGGGCAGGTTCAAAGATTTTTCTCGAGAACCACAAACCTGCTACTAACCCCAGCAGAATCAGGAGCAGCACCATCCAACCGGGTTTGACTCGAGACATTGGCTTTAATTCTGACAAGCCAAAAATGAGTAGTGTGGTGTACCCTGTTGATATGGCTAAACCAAGCAAACGAAAGTACCTACAAGCCTTTCTCGAGCGGAGTTTAGCGATTCAAACTGCCAGCCCGTATCCCGAAAGTTTTGATGATTTGCTGCATTGGGTACGCACACGACTCGAGGCACAGCCAAATCCGAAAAAATTAAACCAGACCAATGTCAAACTTGATGACGATCTACAAGCCTTATCTGCCAAGCAGTTACGCAAAGAAATCGTGCGGCTTCGCAATGCCATCCGCCAACACCGCGACGAAACTGGACATGGGCGCTGCTGGCTCGATGACCAAAGGCTTTACACAATTTTGCCAGACAACCAAGACCCAGATTTAGCGTTGCCACCTCGAGCCGAGTTTTTAGCCAATTGCGCCTTGTATTGGCAAGAACGTCAGCCACCAACTTGAGGCAACAATAAAAAAACAATTTCACCTTCGCGCATAAGTTGGATTCAATTTTTTAAGCGCCGATAATGAATTACCGCCATAAGTCTCGAGAAGAAAAGCTAAGGCACAAGCTCGAGCAGACAATACCCAATTTACTGAATTAATTGCTCCAAAAATTCTGGCGGCTGCACTGCAAAAAACCCTAAAGCATTGGCTGCTTTCAAAACTTTTTTATCCCTTGTCACAATAAAATCTGCGCCAGAAGCAAACGCCAAATCGAGTATCCACCAATCTTTTTTATCGCTCAAACTAATCCAATCAAAACGTTCAGGGCGATACAATTCGCCCATTAAACCGAGCATCAAACCAGCTCTAAAAATTCGTTTCGGTTCAGGATGATGCAGTGCAAAGAAATCTCGTGCCAGAACTGCGTTGAGTTCGCGTAAACCTGCATCCGACAAAGCCAAACGCGCCAAGCCAGTCTCGAGCGCCAATAAAGTACGAGCATCCGATCCACCCACCAAACCCATAATTCCAGAAACAACCACCATCGTATCCAAAACACAAAGTGGAGCAAGTATCACAAGGTTTGCCTACTGGCTCGTCTGGCTTGAACTTCGGCAACACTCGGTTGTGGTAAACCTCGAGCAGGTAAAGGCGCAGCTTCTCGAGCCTCACGCACCAATTTTTCGGCAATGGCAACAGCTTCGGCTTCGGGCAAACCACCACTACCAACCAGCTTACGAAAATCTTCACGCCAAGCAAACCACTCGAGAAACCGAGCTTCGCCAAGGTACGCCACCAAATCACTCGAGGCAATACGGTACTGTTTACCAATGCGTTGCGCCCCAAGGTGATTCGCCCGAATTTCACGACGCACAGTTTCTTCGCTGATTCGTAAAGTCTTAGCGACTTCTTCGGGAGTGTAGACACTGGGCTCGGTCATGAGCATCATGACAGTCAGTATACACAAAAATCAGCAAAAGCCAAAGCCTTGAGGAGAAAAGCCAAAGCTCAAGCTCAAGCAAAACCCATCTGTAGTACAATCATTGTCAAGGAGGACACCATGACTTTACAACTCGAATTAGAACCAAACCTAGCCCATAAAATCCAACAACTTGCCAATCAAACACACAGCAGTCCCGAAGAATACATCCTCGAGTTACTCCGCCGTGAAGCTCAACCCAAGGCAAAACCAGCATGGGTTGGTATGGGAAACTCTGGACGCTCAGATTTAAGCTCGAGAACCAAAGAACTTCTGTTTGAAACTTTGGAACACCCAAGCAATGACCAGTAAATCTATTTTGCTTGATACCAGCGCAGTTATTGCCTTACTTGACATTGGTGATGCTTACCACAAAGCCATCGAACCATACTGGCAAGAACACTTGTTGTTACCAATGACTTTACTCGCGGAAGTTGACTACATGGTCAGCAAATACTTAGGCGCTCATGTAGCACGGGCTTTCTTTTCAGGCATCGAAAACGGCGACCTTGAACTGATTGGCTTTGACACCACCGATTTTGCTCGAGCCAATGCAATCATGAAAAAATACCCAAGTGTGCCTTTGGGTGTTGCCGACGCAAGTGTGATGGCACTGGCAGATCGATACAAGATTCAAAGAATTTTAACGCTGGACAGACGGCACTTTTCTTTGGTGAAACCGAGCAATATGGATTATTTTGAGCTGCTGCCGTGAGCCTCGAGAAAAAGCCAAGGCACAAGCTCGAGGAGAGAAAATCTGGGCAAAGCCCAGCCTACACGCTTTCAGCACCAGCTCGAGCTGAGAAAATCCAAGCGAAGCCCAGCCTACACACTCGAGCAAAGAAAAGCTGGGTGAAGCGTATTTTGCACACAAATCAGGTATTTACCATTTTTGATAGTATTGGTTCAAAATCAAGTAGTATTGACGAAGAAATTACGAACCCAAGGTTTGTTGGTATGTTGGAAAGAGCCAATGCTCTGGTTGTAATCGGAACTTGAACCACTTGTATTTCGCCAGTCGCAGTATATTGTGGTCCTGCGTAAAGTGTACCGAGTAAAGCAATTCTTGTACCCGAACATAGCGCTCCCGTAGCATCTACAAAACTTCCAATATTTGCCAAAAAAACAGGAGAACCACTTGAACCTGGGAAACACGCGGCATCAATAAGAAATTCGGGTCTATTATTCCAATCAAGACGTGGATGCGTTGCAGTTATTCCTTTACGAATAATTGGGAGATTATGCTTTTGATCCCATAATCCTATCGGATAGCCAATCATTACAATATCTTCCATTGAGCTTAAAGAATTTAAAAAATTTGAATCTGGCAGAAAGTTGTTATTAAGAGAAATAAAATAACATTCCTGACCCTGTTGTCTAGCCCTGTGTAAAATCGGAGCTATTGGGAAAACAGCTAGGTCAACATCTGGATTTGGGTGTTTAATCCACATATTTTCAAAATTATCAAAATCAAATCCGAAAGACTGCCCAAGTTGAGGCTTATTTTCTGAGTCTTTTAAGGTGAGGCAAAATCTGCCTTTATTTGCGCCAGAAATTACGTGTTTATTGGTAACGATACAGAGAATGTTCTCGTCGCCCTTAGGAAGAAAACCAAAAAAGTAACCACTGCCATAACTTATACCATTTGCTGTTTGGCATTCTATGCGAACCGTACTATGAATCAATTGTTCAATTGGACTTGTGTAAGCGGTCATAAATACAATAGTAACACGCGACAAACAATTGTTTGTCGCGTGTTTTTTGGAGCGGAAGAAGAGATTCGAACTCTCGACATCAACCTTGGCAAGGTTGCACTCTACCAGCTGAGTTACTTCCGCATTCCATATTCTATTAGTATTCTCGAGTTCTTGGTGTTCTCGAGCTGATAGTGTACTGCTTGTGTGGTTGTTTTTCAACTATCTCTTGTACATCTATTTTGCTTCTATTTTCTTTGTACTTCTCGAGTCTCGAGCTTAGGTTTTACTTTTAACCTTTTAACCCTTTGCCCTTTTAACCCTATCTTCTTGGGATAATAAAAACCCCCCGCATCGACCTACTCTTCCAAAATCGTAGACTTAAGTACCATCGGCGCACACACGTTTAACGACCCAGTTC
>JAYWGM010000014.1:0-42462 GCA_043778225.1 Deinococcales bacterium
GTGCGAACAATCGAGCATCACCACCGTGGCAGCGCTAGACTGGTACTCGGATTGCCGAATCACCAAGTCGGACTCGGTAATGTTCTCGAGACCTTTAGAAACAAGGTTTTTCATGGTGCTGGTGACATCTAAGTTTAGCGTGTCGCCAAACTCGTAATCTTTAAGGTCGCCAGTCATTTCTACGCCACTGGAGTATTCGCGGGTATCGTGCCGTCCTGCGCTGGATTTACCCAGTCCACCCAGAATATCGCGCAGGGTTTTATAGCCCATAAAATCAATGCTTTTTTGGGTCAGTTCAAAGCGCGCATCGCCAGAATTACCCACACCGCCCTCGCCTTGCGGCACAGCGCTTTCTCGAGTTGGGTCGTCGACTCTGATCATGCCTTCGTCTTGGAGGCGCTGAATCATTTTGTTAATTTCTTGGTTTAATCTGGTTTGCGAAAAATCCTTGCTGGACTGGGCTTCTTTAAGCATATCCTCGGGGATTAAATCGCGTTCCATCAGGGCTTGCAAAATTGCTTCACGCAATTCATCCATGCTCGAGCCAGCGTTTGGGTCTGGGTCATAAGGATTATTAAACGCACTGCCGATAATGCTGTCACGAATCATGTCCATTAGGCTGCCCGTGTCAAGGTCATCGAGGGTGGATTCGTACTTGGAATAACGGGTTGAACGCAGGGTACTTAACATGGTTTTTGCTCCTCGAGAAATGTGAATCAATAAACTTCGTCGTGTGTTCCAATGTCAATCAATAAAATTTCGTCTTCGGGGTTATTGGTAATAAATTCAAAAATAATTCTCAGGTCATACCCTGCACTACACGCCAAATAACCAGTCCATTCTCCTCTTAGCTTATGAGTCTCGAGCCACGGTTCACGCGGATTGATTTCAAGTTGACGCGTTGCAGCCACTATTTCCTGCTGTAAATTTGGGTTTTACCAACAAACTTCTTAAATGCCCGTTTGAAATCAGGGCTGAGTTCAACTTTTGGCACTGATTTCCTCGAGAAAATCGTCTACTGAACCGGTTTTTAATTCGCCACGGCGGTAGGCAGCACTGGTTTCCTTGGCTTGTTCAATCATTTTGCTACAGCGTAACTCGAGGTCGCGCTTTTGAATAATACTGACCAAAGTCTGCCAGTTTTCTCTTGGTAATCGTTCAACAAAATCTAGGGCTTCGTCTACGGTTACGGTTTGCATTATTCTCCTCCTATTCCAGCATAAATCTGTTCTAAGGTTAGCGTGGTGCTTGGGCATGGAATTTCGATTTTGCCATCTGTGTATTGCTCGAGTTGCCAAGTATTATTCTCGAGGCGGCGATGAAGTTCCACTAATTGTTGGTCTTGATGCACAATCATGTAGGCTTTGAGGCTGTCAATGCGTTGGTAGTTGGTTTTCTTCTCGGTTAAATCTATACGTTTGGTGCTGTCGGATAATACTTCTACGACAAAACAAGGTTTGGTTTTGAACAGCGCGTTATCGTCTGAGTCATCACAAATAACAATTACATCAGGGTAATACGACACGATGGGAGGTTGCACAATCGTTAATTTCATATCGCTCTGCATGACTCGGCAGCGTTTTTCTTTTTTGGCTCGAGCCACGAGTGTTAATTCAAAAACAATATTTCCTACTATTAAATTGTGATTCTCAGTTGCTCCTGCCATGGCATAAAGCTGCCCGTCCACAAATTCGTGCTTGGTGGTCGCACGTTCTTCAAGCTCGAGGTACTGTTCTAAGCTGATTGTGGATAGGGTACTGTTCATGCTTTATGGTACTCCTAATTCCAGCCTTTGCCGCGTCCGCCTCTGGCTTGTTCTTGCTCTGGTGCGGCGTAACCCATTTCTTCACTTCTCGAGACTTTCTTCTTGCCATATAAGCCTTCTAAAACAAATTCGGCAGCCGCGACCGTGTGGGCATCGGACGCACCTTCTGCCAGTTCTCGAGCAAATTTAATCAGGCTGGGTACTTTCTCGAGTTCTTTAATCGCACTGCTCGAGCTTCCAAGCTGCGGAATGTTGAGCGTATTGCCGTCTTCAAACCACTTCTCAAGATTTGCAGTGTCGTTTTTGGCAGCACGGCGACCATAGACTGCTCCGGCGGCTTTGCGGATAATATCTTTGGCGATGTTGTCCGCGCCTTTCATTTCGCCTTCGTACTCGAGTTCGAGCTTGCCAGTGATGGCAGGTAAGCCAGCGTAAATATCGCTCGGACGTGCCACGGCTTCTTCGCCAGACACAATTGCGCGTCGCTCGGCGTTTGAAGCCACCAACTCGAGCAGACTGATTGGCAAGCGTTGCGAAACACCACTTTGTTTGTCCACGCGGTTGTCGTCTCGAGCTTGGAAAGCGATTTCTTCTGCCAGTTCTGCCATGTAGCTCGGTATGGCTGCTCGCATTGTGCCGCCATCCTCGAGCCATGCTTCTTGCTGCGTAATTTCCATGCCAAGATGTACATGATTTGGGTAGTGGGTGCGAATTTCCGAGCCGATGCGGTCTTTGAGTGGCGTAACAATTTTTCCTCGAGCCGTGTAGTCTTCGGGGTTGGCACTGAAGACCAGCATCACGTCTAGCTCGAGCCGAATTGGGTAGCCTTTAATTTGTACATCGCCTTCCTGCATGATGTTGAACAGACCGACTTGGACTTTTGGACTAAGGTCGGCAAGTTCGTTGACCGCAAAAATGCCTCGGTTGGCTCGAGGGAGCAACCCATAATGCACGGTTAATTCGTCGCCCATGGTTTTACCAAGTCTGGCAGCTTTAATTGGGTCTACATCGCCAATCATGTCGGCAACGGTTACATCTGGGGTGGCGAGTTTTTCGACATAGCGCTGTTCTCGAGGCATCCAGCCAATTGGGGTGTCGTCGCCGTACTCGGCTAAGAATTTGTGGGCTTCGCTCGAGATTGGGTTCATCGGGTCGTCGTGCAGTTCTGTACCAAGGATGTAGGGGATTTCTGGGTCTAAAAGGTTGGTGATGGCGCGTAAAATACGGCTTTTGGCTTGCCCACGCAGACCAAGCAGAATAAAATTTTGTTGCGCCAGGAGTGCATTGACGACTTGAGGCACAACCGTGTCTTCATAGCCCATCACGCCATGAAAAAGGGTTTCTTTGGCACGCAGTTTTTTGATTAAGTTTTCGCGCACTTCTTGCTGTACGCTGCGAGGACGGTAGCCACTGGCTTTCAGGTCTTTTAGGGTAAGTGCTTTCACTTCTTTATTGTACCGCCTTAGAGATTTGAAGACTGTGCGGTACGCAACCTCGAGACCGCATCTCAATTGCTGCTTAGGATACATTGTAACTGACGCTGCCAAGCCCACATCTGCCAATTATTTTTGATGCTTGGGTTAGACTGCCAATATGGCGAGAATTCTCTTAATCGAGGACAATCCAGACCAAGCCTTTGTGGCAAGTCGTTTTCTTGAACGGGCTGGTTTTGCAGTGGCGCATCAAAGCACGGCTCAATCGGGTCTCGAGAGCGCTGCCTTGGGTGGTTTTGATTTAATCATGCTCGATTATGGCTTGCCAGATTCCGAAGGCTTAACTACCCTCGAGCAATTAACTCCCTTTGGGATTCCCATTATTTTGGTGACTGGTCGCAACGAAGCCGAATTGGCAGTCAAGGCACTGCAAGCTGGAGCAGCCAATTATATCGTCAAAGATAGCCACTATTTAGGAAAGTTACCCGAGATTGCTCAGCAAACCTTGGAGCAAATTGCAGCCCGTCCGGTTAGTCTCGAGCCAAAGCGCCTTGCCAGCCAAGCCCAGAGCCTAGAAGAATTTAGGCGCTCGGTGCGTCAGGCACTTAACCCAATGGTGCAGCATTTTCGAGATCGAATTTTAGAAACCAGTTTTTCGGATGCCGTCGGCGAACTCGAGAACACCTTGGAGAGCGCCGAAGCAGTTTTAGACGAAGAACTCGAGGCGCTGGATCAATTGCTCTACGAAGAGCTTTCTCGAGCCTTGCAGCCACAGGCTTAACGAGAAAAAAAGCAAGATTGCTCAGGTTTCTTCCTCGTTTCTCGTTCCTCGTTCCTCGGCTTCATGTCTTATGGCTTTTTGAATTGTTCCAAAGGCAAAACCACGGCGCATTAAAAAAGCAATTGCTTTTTGGTCGGCTCGTTCGCCAGTAAAACGGTTTTGGTATTTCTCGAGCAGGGCTTTTGCGGCTTCAAAGTCGGTGTCTTGGTCTCGAGTGGTTAGCACATCCTCAATCAGGTGCTTATGGATGCCACGGTGGGCGAGTTTGCGCTGGATTCCAAATTTGCCAAGGGCTGGGTTTTCGGATGCTCGAGCGGCAATGGCGGTGTCGTCAAGAAATTTAAGTTCTCGCAACCGCGCTAAAATGGTTTTAATATCCGCAAAACTGACTTTGCGGGTTTTTAGTTTTTTCTCGAGTTCAAATTCGGTTAAGGCTCGAGCCGATAAAGCCCGAATGGCGTATTGCAACGCATCCTGAGCCGACATGGGTTTAATATCAAATTTTTTGCCGTACATAACAACCTTAATTGGCGTTTAAGAAACTCAAGATGCCTTTTGCAATACCCAAGGCTAGTTTTTGCTGATACCAATTTGTGCCTAGGTTTTTACCTTCGGTTGGGTGGGTGCCAAAACCAGTTTCGATTAAGATGCTTGGAATACGTGGCTTTTTAATCACCCAGAATTCGGCTTGTTTGACACCTTGGTTGTATGCTCCAGTGCTGCTGATGAGGTTACTTTGCACCAAACTGGCGAGTTTCCTCGAGTATTTCACATTTAATTGCGCCAATTGGTCGTTGATTAAATCCTGTGCTAAATTTCTGGCGGCTCGAGTCAGGGCTTTACCAGTGCTGCCCCCGCCGTTTTCACGTTCAGCTTGCGCCAGTGTTTCGGAGTCTGGCGATTGTCCAAACAAATAGGTCGAAATGCCCTGCGCCCGCGCATCGGCACTGTTGACATGAAGACTGACAAAAGCATTGCGGTCGCTGCTGCCCATGTTGGCTCGAGTATCGAGGTCGCAGCGTTTATCGCAGCCGTTGTTGCCTTGCCAAGCATAATCGCCAGTGCGCGTCATCACCACAGTAACACCATTATTCTCGAGGATGGCGCGAACTTTAATGGCAAGGCTTAGGGTAACAATTTTTTCGGTCACATATTTACTCATACCGGGGTCTATGCCACCATGTCCAGCATCTAAGACGACGGTCAATTTTGGTTTGGTTGGTGTTTTTGGTTTATTGACAACAGGTTTAGCCACAACTGGACTCGAGGTGGTGGTCAGCACCCCAAGTTTTTCGCCAAGGTCAATCACGATGCGGTTAGGTTGGTCGCCGGTTGGGTCTAAAGTAAAGGCTTTCCAGCCTTTGGAATTACTCATGTTAAAAGTGGTTCGCAATGTCAGGACAACGCCAGTGTTTGCATTTTCGAGTTCCCACGAAGCCAATTCTGGAGTGTCGCTGCTGCCACTGCCAACGGCGGCTCGAGCCGGACTGATCGTCATTTCAAGGGTTTTACCATTGGCGCGAATCGAAAATTTGGGTTTGCTGGGGGCATCCAAAACAACCCGTGTAAAACCAGCTTCGCTATGGGCAGCAATACGCGGCGTGCCAACCCCATCGAGTTGTGCCAAGCCAACCGACAACCCCACAAAAAGCAACACAAAAGCGGCTGCTGATGCTTGGAGCAATCGAAAAAGTCGCATGGCGCTATTATTCCAAGAAAAAGCCATTCTGTCGAGGGGTTGCCGCGCCTAAAACCACAACATTTGGTAGGTTGGCAAAGTTTGACCTCAAGTGAACGTATGATGTGCAACTCAAGTGAACGTATGATGAGGTAAAATTTCTCGAGCTTTAATTTTATCGGTTTCGAGTTGGGCAATCAAAGCGGGTAAACCCGAAAATTTTTGTTCACTGCGAATAAATTCCACAAACTGGACACTGACCTCGAGTCCATAAATATCTTGGTCAAAGTCAAAGATATGAACTTCAAAACTTTCGGTCATGCCACCAATCGTTGGGCGTGTGCCAATGTTGGCTATTGCGTTGTGCCAAATTCCATCTGGGGTCTCGAGCCGCACTGCATAGACTCCTTTGGGCAGTAATTTGCCTTCTGGCACGGCAATGTTGGCTGTTGGTGTGCCAATTGTGCGCCCAAGTTGCTGACCCAAGACCACCACACCACTGGCATGATACAAGCGCCCTAGCATCGCGTTAGCTGCCGTAACATTGGCAGTTTCCAGCGCAGAGCGGATGCTCGAGGCATGAACTTCTAAGCCGTTGAGGGTTTTCATCTCGAGGGTGTGAACAGTTGCCAGCGTCTCAAGGTCGGGAATTCCACCAGCCCGTTTATTGCCAAAGCGAAAATCATGCCCGACGATAATACTTTTGGGATGCAGCGCCCGAATATCCTCTAAAAACGCGCTGGGCGCTCGGCTCGAGAATTCAAGAGTAAACGGTACAGCAATCACTTCGGCAATACCAAGACTTTGCAGAATCTCAAGTTTTTCGGCGAGAGAATACAAAAATTTACTGCCCTGCAAAAGCACTCGAGTTGGCTGGTCAAAGGTAAAAACCACGCTTGGGACATGATGGTTGCTCGCCAAAATTTTAAGTTGCTCGAGCAGCGCCAAATGCCCGAGGTGCAAACCATCGAAGCTACCAATGGCAACCACACTCTCGGTTTTTGGACGGTCAAACGGGGATTGATACACGCGCATTGGGTTATTTTACGGGCAAATGATGTTGGACATTTAACTTCTCGAGGTGTGGCTCGAGTCGGCTTAGAAAATCTGCGTAATCTCTATTCTTTGGTTGCGACCAAAGCACCTCGGACAGCGCACAAAGCCTAGGAAATGCCATGCGCTCAACATCTTTAGGCGTGGGCAGATATTCGCTCCAAAGTTGGCATTGACTGCCCAGCACGTGCCGCCCTTCAAGTTCGGTCAGTTCGGCTGGAATGGGTTCGTACCCATACACTTTCTCGAGCGTTGTGCAGCCGCCAATGGCTAAAGGTTCGAGGTCGGGGTTCTCGGTTTGATAATGGTCAAAATAGACATGAGTCCCCGGAGTCATGACCACATCATGCCCAGCTTTAGCCGCAATAATCCCGCCAGCCTCACCACGCCAAGACATGACCGTTGCGCCATCTACCAAGCCGCCTTCGAGAATTTCATCCCAACCAATCATTTTTCGACCTCGAGATTTGAGAAAAGTGTTGATTCGACCCACAAAATAACTTTGCAACGCTTCTTCATCCTCGAGATGATTGGCTTTCATGATGTTCTGAGCCACAGCACTTTCTTTCCATTCTTTTTTCGGGCATTCATCGCCGCCAATGTGAATGTACGGTGATGGGAAAATCTCGAGAACTTCGGTCAAAACATCCTCGAGAAACGCAAATGTTTTTTCTTCAGGGCTAAAAACGCTCTCGAACACGCCCCAATTTCCCACGACTTCAGGCGCAATGCCAGTATTGCCAAATTCTGGGTACGCCGCCAGCGCCGCCGTGGCATGACCGGGCATCTCGATTTCTGGCACGATGGTAATATGACGCTCCGAAGCGTAAGCCACAAGCTCGAGCATTTGGGCTTGGGTGTAAAACCCACCGTGCGGAATGCCATCATAGACTTTATTTTCGGCTAAACCATGCCCAATTAAAGTCTGCTTACGCCAAGCCCCAATTTCGGTCATACGCGGATACTTTTTAATTTCGAGCCGCCAACCTTGGTCGTCGGTCAGGTGCAAATGCAGCATATTCATTTTGTGTAATGCCAACAAGTCCACATATTTTTTCAGCCATTCAAAGGGCATAAAATGCCTCGAGACATCTAAGTGCGAACCGCGCCAAGTAAAACGCGGTGAATCTTTAATCACAACACAACTCGAGTCTCGTTGCAAAAGCGTGACACAACCATAAAAAAGCCCTGCCAACCCACTCGAGGAAATCCGCACACCAGATTCTCGAATCTCGAGAATATACGCTTCTGGATTGCCTAGATTTTCGGTCAACTCGAGATGAATGCCGTTCGGTACAGCCTCCCCAATTCTGAGCGGCAAACCGATTTTGGCTTGTAATTTTTTGGCTTCACTCAGCGCGGCAGTGTTACAAGTTATGGCTTGAGCCAATTTGAGAAGAAACGCTCCCTCGAGTGGCATAATCTGATTTGGAATTGGAATCATGGGTTTAGAATACCTGATGCAGCCGTGGCGACAACTGGGACTCGAGGCGTGGAAGGCAGGCAATGACCTCGAAGCGATAAAATGCTTTTGGCGCAGTGCCGAAGAGCATAAGCAAAATTCGCTCGAGTGGGCAATTTCGTACCGCTTGTATGGTTTAGCCCTGATTCAAGTGCAACGCGAAGTTGAAGGTACGTTTGCACTCGAGAAAGCTGATGTGGTTCTGGATTTGTTTGGAATTGCAGCGTTTGACCAAAGTAATATCCCAACTCATTCATGACTTTTGCGATAATTGTAAATATGAGCGCAGAATCACCAAAGTGATTCCAATGGCGACGATTAGACCACCAGAAATACCGAGTTCAATCATTGCTTGGCTAAAGCGTACTGGCTCGAGTGTACCTTTGGCTTCCTCAACTCCAATACTTGCGCCAACTGCTAGAATTCGTCGGGTGGCTGAGATTCCGCCAATCACTAAAAATGGCACAAGACTTTCTGCCACATTGGGTTGTCCTGGCGTGTTGATAAAGCCAATCACCGTCCGCAGTAACTCGAGAACAATCAAGGCTAAAAGCACGTCGTTAATCAAAGTGATACTGGCTTCCAGAAAACCTTCGGACAGTTTTTGTATAAAAGCAATGATTGCGTAACCGACAATACTCAGGGCGGAAACAACCAGCACAAAACCAGCAATAAAATAGGCGATTCGGTCAAGCCGCTCGAGGATTTGTATCTGTGGTGACCCAAGTTTTCTCAAAGTGACTTAGGTTACGCTGGATTGTGATTTTTGTTGGTACGAAAAACTGTGATGATTTAGTATCCTACGATAGCAATAAGTTTTTGTGGAATCAAAGACCTTTTGCGCTTGATCAAAGTAATATTTCATACCAAATTTCGGAAGTTCCTAAGAACTTCCCGACCAAAGGGAGTGAAAAAAAGACCGTCTTTGACGGATATGGCGTATTTTGCGCTTTTGCGGAATACAGAGTATCTATGTAAAGACGGTATCAGATGAATTCGAGCTAAAATGAAAGACCTTGCAAGTAAAACGAGGTCTTAAAAAAATTCTTATTTTAGCGCAAGCCAGCCACTCGAGCCAAATCTATAATTGAAACACTGCCTTCTGGGTCGGTTTTGTAATCATCCGATGGTTCGGCTTCGTTGGCAGATAATAAGTAACGTCCGTCTGGGGTGAAGGTCACCATGTCTGGTAATGCACCAACAGTTTCGGTGGAAAGAATTTTGCCTTCGGTGTCCATAAAAACAATGCTGCCGGCATTGGTTTTGACGGGGGCTTCTAGGGCAACTGCCACCAAACCATTTTGTACTGTTACACTGTTTGGAGCGCCTTTATCGGCAAAGCTAATCGAACGAATCAATTTGGGTTGGGCTGGGTTGGCAGCATCAAGAATATCTACGCTGCGGGTGCTGCCGTTGACCACAAAAACCCGCTTACTTTTGCTGTCAAAAGCTGGAATTTCGGCTGCACCTTTGTTAAAGGCAGGTTTGCCATTTTCGGTGTACACAAAGCGTCCAAGTTTACTCAGAGCGCCTTGGTCGCTGACTTGCCAAAAGGCGGTTGAACCACTGACTTCGTTGCCGACTATCAGCATCGGTTGACCGTTGGGGCTGTCTTTGGCGGCAACAAAGACCAAACCCTCTGGTCCAAGGTCGCCGTTGTCTTGGTAATTATTGGCATCGATGGCTTTGCTAAAATCGCGGTTGCTTTGGTAATCCCTAAAGACTGGTGATTTTGGAATCGTGATGTCAAAACTCAGAATCGCACTCTGGCGTTCTAAACCCACAAAAGCGTATGTCCGTAAACCAATTTTACCAATCACCACGCCTTCTGGCTCGGGTCCTTTGGCAGCGCTGCGCCCATCCAAGGCATTGGCGGTGTGGTTGCTGTTAAAAAACTGTGGATTGCGGGCTAAAACGGTCTGCTCGAGGAAATCGCCCGAATCCCAGACCAGTTTAATGTCGGTATTCCAAACGCTAATCGAACGCGCCCCATACGAATAAAGCTGCTTGTAGCTTGTGCCAGACTGTCCCAATGCGCGGGTGACTTGTAAACGCGCCAGTGCGGTGCGGTCTTCGGGTGTGTAGGCGCTGGTGTCAAGGGTCAGGTCAGAGACTCGAGCTTCTTCGTTAAACCCAGTGTAAGCCCGAGCATCGCCTTCGTTAGCCGTGATTAAATAGCCTTGATTGCCAAGTTGAGTATAGGCAATCGCATCTGGCTGATACATTCCGCACACTTTGGCTGGGCTGATGTTGGCTTTGGCATCTCGGTCATTAAAGTCTATGCCGTTTCCAACCCGACTGTGGTCTTTATAGCCAAGTGGTAAAATACTTTTAACTCGAGCCGTCGTAATGTCCACCACTGCAATCGCATTATTTTCTTGCAGCGTCACATAAGCGGTTTTTGAATCGTTAGAAACCGCAATGTATTCTGGCTCGAGGTCTTGGGCTACGGTGGCATTAGGACCATAAATCCGCACGCCAGACTCGAGCAATTGTTCGCGCTGCGAATTATAGGACTTGAAGTCGGCTGTAACCACAGAGGCTTGTTGCGCTTGGGCGATCACCAAGGCGCTACCAAATAGAATCAATAAGAGTCGTTTTTTCATAGTTATCTCGAGCTAGACGCTAAGAGCCGATTGTCATGGGATTGTCAGTGAATCGGTTACACTCGAGCCAAGTTGTCAAGCTGTGAGTCTCTTTTTTAGGTAGAATCCTTTTCTTGTGTTCTCCTTTTCTTTCTCGAGGTACTTATGATAAAAACCCGAATTGCTCCAAGTCCAACTGGCGACCCGCACGTTGGCACGATTTATCAAGCGCTGTTTAATCGTGTTTTTGCCCATCAGAATGGTGGAAAGTTTATTCTGCGAATCGAAGACACCGACCGTACCCGTTTTAACCCAGAATCCCAAGCGCGGCTGCTCGAGATGCTCGATTGGGTGGGGCTGCCCGCCGATGAATCGCCAACTGTGGGTGGTCCGGCTGGCAGCTATATTCAAACCGAGCGGGTTGCAAATCACCAAAAATATGCAGCCCAGATGCTCGAGCATGGCACAGCTTACCGTGCCTTTGATACCAGTGCTGAACTCGAGGAGCGCCGTAAAATTGCTGAGGCGCACAAAGCCAGTTACCGTGGTTATGACCGTCGTGACCGTGATTTAACTGCCTCTGAAGCCAAAGCTCGAGCCGAGGCTGGCGAACCATTTGTAATTCGGATTAAAGCGCCGCTCGAGGGCGAAGTCATTGTCCAAGACCGTCTGCGCGGGGCAGTAACTTTTAAGGCTGCTGAACTGGACGATAAAGTGCTATTAAAAGCCGATGGAATGCCCACGTATCACCTCGCTGCCATGTCCGATGATCATGATATGGGCGTGACCCACGTGATTCGCGCCGAGGAATGGCTGACCAGTTCACCAATTCATAAGCTGATTATCCAAGCCATGGGCTGGAACGAACCAGAATGGATTCACACGCCGCTCCTGCGAAATCCAGACAAATCAAAATTGTCTAAGCGCAAATCGAACACCAGTGTCGAAAGTTATAAAGAAATGGGCATCACCCCAGAAGCCTTGGTCAATTACCTTGGGATGATGGCGTTCAGTATGCCCGACGGACGCGAATTGTTTAATTTCACCGATTTACTCGAGCATTTTACTTGGGAGCGTGTTTCGTTGGGTGGACCCGTTTTTGATATTGCCAAATTAACATGGTTAAACGGGCGCTATATCCGCGAAATTTTAAGTCTCGAGGAGGTCGTGTCTCGAGCCAAGCCGTATTTACTCAAAGCCGGTTATGACTTGTCAGACACGGCGAAACTCGAGAAAGTGATTCATGCCTTGCGTCCGCGATTTGATTTGTTCTCGGATGTCGCTGGCAAAGCCGCTTATTTTTACAACGACATTGTTCTTGAGGAAAAAGCCCAAGCCAAACTTGGAGAGGGGAGAGGTCACTTGGCTGCGCTTGTGCCTTTGCTCGAGAATGCAGCATGGATTTGGGAAGTCCTCGAGCCAACGATTAAGGGTTACGCCGAAAATTCTGGCGCAAAACTTGGCGCGGTGATGCAACCGATTCGGGCTGCTTTAACTGGTAAACTCGAGAGTCCAGGTATGGGCGAACTGCTCGAGGCACTGGGTAAAGATTTATCGCTTCAACGGCTTAGAAGCGCCATAGGAGACTTATGATTACTGACCTTGCACACACGGCTTTTCGGGTTCATGACTTGGCAGCTTCGCTCGAGTTTTATGCCAAACTTGGTATTCACGAAGCCTTTCGCCTTAACCACACCGACGGCTCGTTGATGTTGGTCTACTTGCACGTTGGCGGCGATAGGTTTATCGAACTATTTCCGGGTGGTGACGCGCCAAAAGCACTGACCGATAGTTTTATGCACTTGTGTTTGGCATCAAACAGCATCCGCGAGGATGTCGAAAAACTTCGCACCCAAGGTGTTGTTATTACCTCGGAAGTCAGTCTAGGGCTTGACAAAAATTTACAAGCATGGCTTGCCGACCCAGATGGCAACCCGATTGAATTGATGCAGCTTTCGGAAGATTCACCGCAACGAGCAGTGACTCGAGCCGCCCAGAAATAAGAGGGTTACTCTGAAAATGGCATCTCGAGTCTGGCTTTGGTTTACATCCTCGAGATGCGTTCAAAAAATTCTAAAGCAAAGTCAAAGCCTTTTTCAAAGTGCGCTTTGACAATGTTTTCGTTGGGCGCATGAATAAAGCTCTTATGGTTAGAAATGCCAGCACAGACCACAGGCAGACCAATGTATTCAATAAATGGGTGCATCGGTCCGCTGCCACCAGCGCTGGGGTGTACAACTGGCTCAGTTCCGTAAACATCTCGAGCCGTTGCAATTGCAACCTGCATAAATGGGTGATTGAGGTCGCTGCGGGCTGCATTTTGTGAAGTCTCGAGTTCAACCACTTCAATATCTGGCAAACCAATTTTAATCAAATGCGCTCTGACCAACTCGAGGATTTTGGCTGGCTGTTGGTCTGGCACAAGTCGAAAGTCGAGTTTCACAAAACCTTCTTTGGGCAAGACAGTTTTACTGCCAGCGTCGCCGTAGCCACCATGGAAACCGTTGATGTTCAGGGCTGGCTCGAGACAGAGGCGTTCAAAAAAGCGTGCGCCACTGGCGTTTTCAAAGAAACTTTGTATCCCGTAGGCTTTGGCTAAAGCTGCCGATTCATCGGGGATACTGGCAACCGCAAGCAGGTCGGCAGCCGATGGAGCGCGAACCGAATCGTAAAATCCTTCGATTAAAATTTTGCCGTTGCCATCGCGCATACTCGAGACGGCGGTGGCGAGTTTCCAGAGCGGATTGTCCACGACTGCACCATAACTCGAGTGCAAATCTGAATCGGCAACTTTGGCACGCAGTTCTAAACAAATAATGCCTTTTAAGCCACCAACCAGCACTGGTTTTCCCGATGGGTCAACGCTGCCAAACTCCCACCAGCAACCATCGGCTTGGAGTTGGCTGGCATGGTCTTTGACAAAGGCTTCTAAACTCGGGCTACCAATTTCTTCTTCGCCCTCGAGCAACCATTTGATTTTGAGTGGCAGCACCCCATTGTGTTTGGCTTTCAAGGCGCGAAGGGCAGCCAGACGTACAATAAACTCGCCTTTGTCATCCGAAACGCCTCTGGCATGAAGCCGTACAATGCCGTCGGCATCGGTGCGCTCGGTGACGGTAAATGGCTCGGATTCCCATAAATCTATCGGGCTTTCGGGTTGGACATCGTAATGGTTATAAATCAAAAGCGTCCGTTCGCCAGTTCCGACTTCGGCTACCAAAATCGGTGCAACTTTTCCAGCATAGCGCTTGACTATAAAACCTTCGCGCTCGAGTAGGTGGCTTACAAAATCTGCACCTTCCTCGAGATTGCGCCCTTGAGCGCTGACGGTTTCTATGGCAACAAGGGCGGTCAGGTCTGCGTAGGCTTGTGTTATAAAGGAATTGTTCATGGTCTCGAGTCTACCGCACTTATTGTCCGACTCGAGAGGCTACAAAGCTATTTTGACCAAGTGTGAATGCGCGGTGTCTTGCAAAGTCTGGCTCGAGAACTTAGTATTCTAAGATATGAGTCTCGAGATTGGTCAGCCCGCCCCAGAATTTAGCGGCACAGACGACACCGGAAAAGTCATTTCACGAAGTAGTTTGTTGGGGCGTTGGGTGGTGCTTTATTTTTACCCTAAGGACAATACCCCGGGTTGCAGCATCGAAGCCAATAAGTTCGAGCAGATTTTGCCCGAGCTAAACGCGCTTGGCGCAGAAGTGATTGGGGTTTCTACCGACTCTGGTACTTCCCACGCCAAATTTCGAGAAAAATGTGGTTTGAGTTTTCCTTTGTTAGCCGATACCGACAAATCGATTGGTAAGGCATACGGCGTGCTTGGCGGTTTAATGGGCATGATTGGGATTGCGGCTCGTGAAACTTTTTTAATCGACCCCCAAGGCAATTTGGCACAACACTGGAAAATGGTCAATCCAATGACCCATGCTTTGGAAGTCAAACAAGCACTCGAGAAATTGATTGAAAAAAATTAAAATAGGCAGACTTGACATTTGAAATCTAGTTGGTATACTTTCTACCAGGATGCGGCAGACGCGTAGTCATACGCGACATCCCGTTACCCGAAAGGGTCGAGGCTGGTCCGGTAAAGACGATCTGAATACCAAGGTAGCCCTTGGCGAAGCCCCTCAAGGGGGCTTTGTTATTTCATGGGTTTGATTTCAATGGCTTACCAAGCAGGGCATTTTTGGCAATTACAAAAAATCCCCTTGGTTTGGTTTTTTCCAAAGATGAAACTCTGTGGGCAGTTTCGATATGAAGACGCAATTTCTTTTCTTCTCGATAAGCCTTAAAGACGATTTTATAATAAATTTTTCGACCTGATTCATCAAAAATATGTATAAGTGCCGATTTTTCATAGCCAGCATCAAATGTGTGGCAATTGGGTAAATTATTAATAATTTCAGGCAATTTTGTCGAGTCGTGATAACGCTCAAAATGAAATGGTCGCTTATCTCTTGGGGCGCTATACATCAGTTCTTGCCTTTCTAGAAGCGTTAAATCGTCACTATCTTTGGCAAAACAATGAAAACTGTATGTAACAAAAAACGTGTATGTTTTTCCGTTTTTTGGATCTGTGAATGATAATTTTTTAGCATTGAGGTGCGATAAATCATAATTTCTTCCTCTATAGGAAAAATCGTGCCATTTTTCAGTTTCGTTGTAGTGCATCTATTTTGATTGTATCAATCTTTATCTATAAGAAGCCTCGTTTTACCTTGGTATCCAATAAAAGGAGGACGAGCGCCTTGGTCTCGTCCTCGCACTCGTCCTTAATTTACTCGAGGATGCGTTTTAAGTTGCGGTAAATGTCGTACCAGTCTTCTTTGGTTTGTGGACGTTTGCCACGCAGTTCGATACGGGCAAGGCTCGAGACCCAATCTGGGGTAATTTGACCGCCCAAAACAGGGTCAGCCACCAATTCGGCAAGTCCTTTTGGCAAGGCTTGGGTGCTGATTTCGCCGTAAAATTCAACTGGGCTTAACAGGTCATGAACCGTGATGTCGTAAGAGGCAGCCAAGGTTTGCAACGTCTCGAGGCTTGGGTTGGTGCGTCCGCGTTCCAAGTCCGAAAGATATGGGATGCTGATACCAGCAATTTCGCTGACATCTTTGAGGCGTTGACCGCGTTCAGAGCGGAGTTCGCGCAGGCGTTCGTGGAGTTTCATGGGTGTTCCTCCTGTTCTCGAGAGGTGAAGGGTTTGCTCGGGCAGGAGCTTAGAGCGCACCATCTCGAGTTTCGTCGTCCTTGTAAATTCGTGACGACAATTCTGCTTGTGACGAGGTTAGCACAAAGTTTGGTTTCGGTCAAGACGTAATATAGGTGTGGACTTGCTGGATTTTACAAATTATGCTATACTCGTAATTATAAAGACTGTTACGGAGGCTATCATGCGAATACTCGAGACCATAGCAAGAAGTTTAAGAACCCAAGCCATTCACCCGACCACGGTATACAACGCCTTAGTAGACCTCGAAAACAACGCTGGAATTGGCGCATTATCCGACCTCGAGTATCGCCTTGCTCGTTTGGTTCGTGCCATGAAAGACCGCAATGACCACTCGACAGGTGTTGCTTTTGCTTGGCTTTGCAGCACCCGCGCCTACCTCGAGCAGCACGGACAAGCCATCCCCTTGCAAGACATCAAACCTTTGTTTGCGCCAAAGTCAATCAGCCTACACGAAAAAGTCCTCAGCCTGATTCAAACCAAAATCACTTCGCCAGTCTATTCTATCGCTCGTCATCAAGGAGTCTGACCATGCCCGACCAAACTTGCGCTCATCTCAGCCCAATCGGTAATTGGTGCCGCTTAAAAAATAATTTTAAGTGTCCAGCCCAAGCTGGACGTGTCGGTTGCCCATTTCCAAAAATCCCAAGCCTCAATGACCGCGCCGAAGACCGCCGCGAACGGATTGCCAAAGCAGCCTCGCTCGAGACCATCGAAGTCAGTGCGCCAGTGCTGCAACCAACTGTACTCGAGACTGCCCGAATCCAGCATTTAGAACACGAAATGTTTGAGCGTAAAAATGCCTTTGAACAACTCACTGCACTTTTCCCGCCAAGTGCCATCGAATGGCGACTCGAGAGCCGTTCCCGCGACCAACGCCGTGCTTTGGTGCGCCCTGTCTTGAGTGCCAAAACAGTTTCTGAGCGTCTTGATGCCGTGGTCAGCACCGCCGGCTGGAGTGACCTCTATACTGCCCTACCGGGTTCGCGGGTGGCTTGTCGGCTGACTGTGCTGGGTGTCACCAAAGAAGCCATCAGCGCTGCCCTTGAGCCAGAACTCGCCTATGCTGATGCCTTGGTGCGGGCGGCGGCAAAATTTGGTCTGGGGCGTGCCCTAGAGCGGATTGTTGGCACTTGGGTAGACTGGGACGACAATCGCAGCCAGCCGCTCGAGCCACCCGTGTTGCCAGATTGGGCAGTGGCTATTCCAGCCCCAGCGATGGTGCAAATCGTACCGAGCCAACAAGTTGCCGAAACTCGCACAAACGAAAAACTGATTACCGATTTAATCAGGGCGGTGCGCGAATTGCCGGGTGGCGAAATCGAATTGCGCCGTCTGATGCGTCGCCGAAACCGTTGGCACGCCAGTACCGACACCGATAAACGGGCGCTTTATGGCGAATTGCGTAAAGCCTACCGTCAACTCTCGAGCGGCAGTGTGGCAGCTTAGGGTATGCCAAACCTCAACCTTAGGGCGTGCCAAACCGCAACCCCTAGGGCGTGCCAAACCTCGAGAACGGAAACAATCGCCATGTGGCTCGCCCTGCCACATCTTTGGCTTTGACCAGCCCAAACGCCCTCGAGTCAAGGCTTGCACCAAGGCGGCGATTGTCGCCCATGACATAAAAAGTACCTACTCGCACCACGGTTTTCATGGCGTTGTCTAAGCCTTTGGTTTCAGAAGTGTAAAACTCACGCAGCCGTTGGTCGTTGACAAAAACTTCCCCTTTTTTGATTTCGATGGTGTCGCCCGGAACGCCAATAATGCGTTTAATCAGATACGGACGAAAAGTCCAATCATCGGGGATTCTCCATGCCAGAAAACTGACCAAAGGCAGTCCCTCGAGATACGCCGATAGTGGTTCGCTGCTGTTGGGATTTTCCTGCGGTGGCTTGACGACAACTAAATCGCCGCGCTGTAGATAATTTGGGCGAATCCCCCAAGCTGCAAACCAGCGCTCGAGTTTATAGACGATTAAGTAATCACCAGTGTTCAGGGTCGGACTCATGCTTTCGCCGCGCACACCAACAGGTATCGCCAAAAAGGTCACAAATAACCAAGCGGGCAGCAGCGTCTCGAGTACAACTTCTCTTAAAAAACGCTGCCACCACGGGATTGGTACTTTTTTTTGAGGGTCGTTTAGGGCTGGTAAGTCCGACATTGCTCCTCGAGTTTACAAAATTGCCATGAGGACTGGACTCAATGACGTTTGCTGGCTTTCCATGTGCCGCCATACATATAATTTTTATGCTCAAGTTTGGCGTTGTTTTGACATGAGCCACAAAGGAAAATCCAAGGCAAATTTTGATCGAGGCGAACACGATACAAAACTTCAAAATTTAAGCCACAATGCCCGCAAATTTTTTGACGGACTCGCGCTTTTTTCATGTATTCAAAATGGCTTTGGCTGCCCGTTTGCGGCTATACATTTGGGCATCAGCACGCTCGAGAATTGCATCTATTTCGTCTTGGCGGCTGACTGGAATGCTGCCAACGTCACCTCTGACGGTTAATTCTCCTCGAGAGGTTTTGACAGGTGCGACAAAAATTTTCTCGAGTCGGGCTTGTAAATCTGGGTGTTGTGAAGCCACCAAAAATTCATCGCCACCAATTCGCGCCACCAAATCAGAGCGCCGTACACTGGCAAGTAAACGCAATGCCACTTCTTGCAAAACCTCATCGCCAGTTTTATGCCCAAGTCGGTCGTTGAAACCCTTAAAATCGGTCAGGTCAATATAGGCTACCGAAACGGCTTCGCCACTTTTGCACATTTCCTCGAGTCGCGCCAAACCTGCCGAACGATTAAAAAGATTGGTTAAAAGCGGGTCACGCCTTGCTGCACGGCGCTCGAGCGATAAAGTTGTGGCGGCTGCACCCATCGAAGTCAGTGCCACAAAAAGCATTGAACCGGTCAAGACATCAAAATTTTGCCATGCCCCAGCAATCCCGCACCCTGCACCCATCAGCAGCATCCACGGAATTGGTTTGGTTTCTCCATCCACCAAATTGGCAAGTGCCACGCCAAAAAACCAAACTGGAATAATCATCAAAAAGGGGCTGTTTTTACCACCAGTGGCTTGAATCATGAGGACGAGCGTAATCGTGTCGGAAAACGCCAATGTCCAACGAACCCATGGTGGGCTGCTCGAGAAAGCCGCCAGCAGATAAAGCACAAAAGAACCCAATTGGGCAGTCAGAACAAGTGTGCTGAACGGTAAAATATTGGTAAAATGTAAAACCAAGTAAAAAGCAAACGACCCTAAGCCGCCATAAACCCGTTGTCGCCAAATAGCACTGGTGGATGCGCCAACGAATTTCATGAGCCTATTCTACTCGAGCCAGCGTCACACGAACGTAAAAAACCATCAATCGCTGTAACGTTCTTCACGCCACGGGTCGCCACGTTTGTGGTATCCATTTTTTTCCCAAAAGCCAAGGCGGTCGCCAGTCATAAACTCGAGTCCAGAAATCCACTTGGGGCTTTTCCAAAAAAATAAGTGTGGTACGACTACTCGCATCGGTCCACCATGTTCAGCGCTTAATGGTTGCCCATCATAAATATGCGAGAACAGATTCTCGGGGCGCAAAAAATCCTCGAGTGGCAGATTGGTGGTGTAGCCGCCGTAGCAGTGCATCATCACATGGGTGGCTTGGGGTTTGAGCGCAACCAATTTCATAATTTCGCTCACACTGATTCCAGTCCAAACCATATCGAGCTTGGTCCAATGGGTAACACAGTGAATATCATAGGTCTGGGTGGTCATTGGCATCTGCATCAGGTCTGCCCAAGGAATCTGAACTTCGGCTTCTACTTCGCCAAAAATTCGGATTGAAACCTGTTCGGCATCGACTCGAGGCACAGGACCATAGGTCAGCACAGGAAAACGCTCGGTCAGCGATTGACCGGGCGGGGTGCGTTTTGCCAATTCAGAATTGGCGGCGGGTTTTTGAAAGAGTTTAGAAAACATAACCATACTCTAAGCCTTGTGTAGAGATAACATCGTTGTCTCGAATGCAAATCGGGCGGTATACTTGAGCCATGCCAATCGTTGTTGCTGCTCGTTTGCGGGTTCGGGATGGACAATTGACGCCAGAATTTGGCAGACATGCCAACCTAGCCATCGAACAGGTTAAAAAAGCCAATGGTTGCTTGGCAACTGCCTTTCTCGAGGATGCACAGCTCACTTTTTGGAATTTAAGTATCTGGAAAGATGAAGCTACAATGCTTGACTATATGCGCTCTGGCGCTCATCTGGCTGCTATGCCAGACCTTAAAAATTTATGTGACCAAGCCACGATATTGCGCTGGGAACAAGAAAATGCAGATGTACCAACGTGGCTCGAGGTGTATGCTCGAATCCCACTCGAAGGACGTGCCTCGATGTTGACTCACCCAGTGCCAGAGCATTTATTGTTGAGTTTCCCCAAGCCCCAAATAAAAGAAGAAGCCTAAAAGGGCTTCTTCTTTTATTACTTACGAAGATAAACTTGTGGGCGGCACATCTATCGTGCGCCGTACCCGCTCGACGGCATCGCGCACCGTCTCGCCAGTGATAATTTCGTTTTCTAACAGTGCATTGGCGACATCGTGCATCGCTTGGGCGTACTGTTTCATGACCGACTTGGTGTTGGCATAGGCGCGGTCAAGAATATCTTTGATGTCGGCATCAATCATTCGAGCAGTTTCGTCTGAGACCTCGGAACGATTGACCAATTGGTCGCCCAAAAAGACCGGTCCACTGCTTGCGCCACCCCACGCAATGTTGCGTAAGCGGTCGCCCATGCCCCACTCGAGAACCATGCGCCGCGCCAGTTGCAAGGTACGCTGAAAGTCGTTGGATGCGCCAGCCCCGACATAGCCAATAAATTCTTCTTCGGCAGCCCGACCAGCCAGTGCTGCTGCCAAGGTTGCCTCAGCGCGTTGCTGGGTCATCTCGAGCATTTCCGATTCGTTTTCTGGGGCAAACATGGCGACACCCAAGGTTCTGCCACGTGGCACAATGCTGACCTTGACTGGTTTCATGGCGTAAGGCAGGACTTGCGAAATAACCGCGTGACCAGCTTCGTGGTATGCCGTCGAGCGCTTCATTTCTTTACTAATCATCATGCTGCCATGCTCGAGTCCAAGGGTAATTTTATCAAATGCCCTCGAGAAATCCGCCATTTTAATGATGTTTGCGCCGCGTCGTGCTGCCTCGAGAGCGGCTTCGTTGGCAAGATTTTTAAGGTCTGCGCCACTCATACCGGGGGTCATTTTCGAGAGTATTTCGACATTGACATCGGGGTCAATCGGCTTATTTCGCATATGAACCTGAACAATTTGTTCGCGTTCTTTCATGGTTGGTAAATCGACCGTGACTTGGCGGTCAAACCGACCGGGGCGCAACAAGGCACTGTCGAGAATGTCTGGTCGGTTGGTGGCTGCCATGATAATTACACTGGTTTGCTTATCAAAGCCATCCATTTCGGTCAAAATTTGGTTGAGGGTTTGCTCGCGTTCATCGTGACCGCCGCCAATGCCAGCCCCACGTTTACGACCAATGCTGTCTAACTCATCAATAAAAATAATCGCTGGAGCGGCTTTACGGGCATCGTCAAATAGACTGCGGACTCGAGAAGCACCGACACCAACAAACATCTCCATAAATTCAGAAGCCGAAACCGTGAAAAACGGCACACCAGCTTCGCCAGCTACAGCCCTTGCTAACAAGGTTTTACCTGTGCCGGGAGGTCCGACCAACAGCACACCTTTGGGGATTTCTGCACCAACGGCATGGTATTTGCCGGGGCTTTTGAGAAAGTCCACGACCTCGATTAACTCGCGTTTGACTTCTTCGTGACCTGCCACATCTGGGAACATCGTCGAGACTTTTTTCTCTTTGCCATACTGCTTGGCTCGAGACTGCCCAAACTGCATCACTTGCCCTTGTGCGCCTTGACCGCGCATGAAAATAAACCAAAAAATACCGAGCATCAAAAGCACTGGTAAAAATGCAGTCAACAAGCCCAACCACGGCGAAGGGTTCTGCGCCCGAATGGCGACTTCGTACTTTTTGAGGGTTGGAATCAAGTCTGGGTCTCGAGCCTCGACCGAAGGCAAGAGGGTATTGAATTTACTGGCGGTGCTGGAGCGACCGTTTAGAAGCATGATTTCTTCTTGCTGCTTGGTTCTTAGCTCGAGGTAATTATCGGTAATCGAAACACTTTCGACTTTACCAGCCTCGACCAGACTCAAAAAGCTGCTGTAGCTAACCTGACCGCCACCCGAAGCGGTCGGATTGATGGCATTAAAAGCAAAGAACAACGCGATGATGACAAGGAAAATAACAAATGGATTAATTTTCAACGGAGGTGCCTCCTTCAAAGGCGGTGAGAGACGAATAACTTGTAGCCCTATCAATATACACGTGGTCTGTGAGGAACAATGTACTTCAACATTCAAGAAAATTTAACTTCGGATTCAAATTTAGTGCTAAACTTTGCACTATGACGATGGTTGCCACCCAACTGATGACTGCCGAAATGCTCGAGGTGCTGCCCAACGATGGACGGCGGCTTGAGCTTGTTAAAGGAGAATTGATCGAACTTATGGCGAGTGGTGGAGAACACGGTGCTGTAACGGCACGTTTGACTTGGCGAATTGCACAAATTGTTGAGGAGAATGATCTTGGTGAGGTTCTTGGAGCAGAAACCGGATTTATTATAGACCGCAATCCAGATACTGTTCGAGCGCCAGATATTGCTTTTATTTCTAAGGCGCGGATCGAGGATATGAATGGAATTCCTAGAGGATTTATTCCACTCGCTCCTGACTTGGCAGTTGAAACGATTTCGCCGAACGATTTGTACACCCAAAGCCATGATAAAGCCCTGATGTGGCTCGAGTTCGGTTGTAAACTGGTGTTGTTGCTCAACCCTCGAAAAGCCAGCATTACGGTATACCGCTCTAAAAAAGACATCTTTATTCTGGAAGCTGATGATTCACTCGAGTTCCCAGACCTTGTGCCAGGCTTTTCAATCAAGGTTGGTAAAATTTTCAACATCAGTTCGCCAGTTTTGAAGCAAAGCTAAAGCGCCCATCCAAAAAATCCACTATTAAACTCGAGTTGTCTGGTACTTCACCCCCTAAAATTCGCTTAGCAATTGGAGTCTCGAGTTCGCGCCCAATGGTGCGCTTGAGTGGTCTTGCGCCATACGCTGGGTCGTAACCCATGCCCGCCAAGTGGTCTTTGGCAAGCTCGGTCAGTTCTAAGCTGACCCCGCGCTCGAGTAAGCGACTGCGTAATCCGAGCAGTTGAATATCCACGATTTCACGCATTTGATGGACACTGAGCGCGTCAAAGACCACGATTTCGTCCACTCGGTTCAAAAACTCTGGGCGGAAGTGGTGGCTTAAAAGCTGCTGTACTTCTTCGCGCACCCCTCTGGTCATGCCGCCATTTTTAGCTGCCTCGAGAATCATCGGGCTGCCAATGTTGCTGGTCATGATAATAATGCTGTTGCGAAAATCTACGGTTCGCCCCTGACCATCAGTCAAACGTCCATCATCCAGCACTTGCAAAAGTGTATTAAAAACATCAGGGTGGGCTTTTTCGATTTCATCGAGCAATATCACCGCATATGGGCGACGGCGCACTGCTTCGGTCAGTTGACCACCTTCGTCGTAGCCGACATAACCCGGAGGCGCACCAATCAGGCGGCTGACGCTGTGTTTTTCCATGTACTCAGACATATCTAGGCGAATCATCGCATCTTCGGTATCAAATAAAAATGCGGCTAGGGCTTTGGCAAGTTCGGTCTTACCAACACCAGTCGGACCAAGGAACATCAGGCTACCAATAGGGCGCTTGGTGTCGGACAATCCTGCCTTAGAGCGCCGAATCGCATCGGCAACCACCTGCACGGCTTCTTCTTGCCCAATCACCCGCTTATGAAGCTCTGCCTCGAGCCGCAGTAATTTGCTGCGTTCGCCCTCGAGTAAACGCGCCACGGGTATACCAGTCCAACGTGCCACAATCTCGGCAATATCGTTTTCGGTAACTTGGCTCGAGGCAAACTTTGCACCTTTTAAGTGCTTCTCAAGGCTGCGGACTTCGAGCTCGAGTTGTGGCAGTGTGCCGTATTTTAGCTCAGCCGCTTTAGAAAGGTCGTAATCGCGCTCGGCTCGTTCAATTTGCACCCGCACCGAATCGAGTTTTTCTCGAGCCTCTTTGAGTTTATTGAGTTCGCCGCGTTCGACTTCCCACTCGGAACGCAGACTCTCGGATTTGGCGCTGACATCTTGTAATTCGCGCCGTAAATCCTCGAGCCGACGGGCTGAATCTTCGTCTTTTTCTTTTTGTAGGGCTTGTTGTTCGATTTCGAGTTGCAATTTACGGCGCTCGAGCGTGTCTATTTCCTCGGGGCTGGATTCAAGCTGCATCCGTAAGCGGGCGGCGGCTTCATCTATTAAATCTATGGCTTTGTCGGGCAGTTGGCGGTCGGCAATATAGCGGTGCGAAAGCCTTGCAGCCGCCACCACGGCGGGGTCGGTAATTTCGACATTGTGATGCACTTGATACCGTTCTTTGATGCCGCGCAGAATGCTGATGGTGTCTTCAACACTCGGCTCGGTAATATAAACGGGCTGAAAACGCCGTTCTAAAGCTGCATCTTTTTCGATTTGTCGGTATTCTTTTAAGGTCGTCGCGCCAATTAAATGCAGTTCGCCTCGTGCCAGTGCGGGTTTAAGCATATTGCCAGCGTCGGGGCTGCCCTCGGTTTTACCCGCGCCAACGATCGTGTGTAACTCGTCTATAAATAAAATAATCTCGCCAGCCGCCTGTGCCACTTCAGACATTACAGCTTTGAGGCGCTCTTCAAATTCACCACGAAATTTTGCCCCAGCCAATAAGTTGCCAATCGCCAAACTGACAATTCGTTTGTGCTTTAAGCCTTCTGGCACGTCGCCTTTGACAATCCGTTGGGCAAGACCTTCGGCAATCGCGGTCTTACCAACGCCGGGTTCGCCGATAATCACGGGGTTATTTTTGGTGCGGCGCAATAAAATCTGCATCACGCGGCGGATTTCTTCGTCGCGCCCAATCACGGGGTCGAGTTTGCCTTCTCGAGCATAGGCGGTCAAATCGACACCATACTTCTCGAGTGCTTCAAAAGTTGTCTCGGCGGTTTTACTGTCGACTTTTCGTCCTTGGCGCATTTTCTCGAGTGCGGCGCGTAAATCCAAAGCACTCGGCAGGTCTTGGCTGATAAATTGCTCGCGCATGGCTAGAAAAAGTGCGTCTGCTCCAATAAATGAATCTCCGAGTTCTTTGACGATGGTTTCGCTGCGTTCTAAGCCACGAGCAAATTCTTGAGAGGCAAACTGCCCAGCGTTGCTCGAGGCTTTGGGTTGGAGATTTAAGAACTTCTCGAGGCTGGTTTTAGCGATTTGCGCTTTGCCGCCAGCCAACTCGAGCATTCGCGTGCTGGGGCTGTCTGGCTCGAGTGAAGCCAATAAAACATGAGCCGGTAAGAGTTGCGAGTTGCCAATTGTTTGGGCTTTGGCTTGAGCGCTTTGCAGGGTTTCTAAGGCAAGTTCGGTGTAGCGTTCTGGGTTCATGGGCAGTCCTCGAGTGCCGAAGTGAAAGAAGATCGGCTGGTCATAGTAACACAATAAAACTTGAGTCTAGTCTTGTCAAGTTTATTGCAATACAATTCTGAGATTTGAAAGTAAGGACTAAATCTGCTAAAGTAAGGATATGAAAGCGACCGCAAAAATCACCAGTAAAGGTCAAATCACCATTCCGCTCGAGGTTCGCAAGTTACTTGGAGTTGGGGCTGGCGATTTTCTCGAGTTCCTGACTCAGGGCAATAGTTTAACTTTAGTTCCAAAACGCAAACAAAACTTATTTGTCAATCCGCCGATTCAGAAATATCAGTTGCAGGGTCAGACCGATGCAATAAGCTGGCAGCGTGAGTTGCGTGGTCATGATGAAATAGACGACTTAGTGTTCGCGGAAATACCAAAATGATTTCGCTGGACACGAATATCCTCAGTGCCTATTTGAATCCTCGAGATGTGCAATTTGGTGTTGCCCAGTCAAACTTGGCTCGAGTCGCAAACAAGCACCGCCTGCTGGTTTGTGGTGCAGTTTATAGCGAACTTTTGGCAGCGCCATTTTCTTCTGAGTCTGGCTTGGATGAATTCTTGGAAGACTATGCGATTGCGATAGATTGGCAAACCGAAGAATCCATCTGGCGTGAAGCTGGTCGGGCTTTTCGGGCATACAGTCAACTTAGGCAAAAGTATGCACAGCCAGCCCCACGACGTATTTTGGCAGATTTTCTGATTGGCGCTCATGCACTGGAGCGCGGGCTGACCTTGCTGACCCTAGACTCGAGGCTTTATACCAGCAGTTTTCCAAAGCTACAGCTTGAAATAATAAGTTAAACTTTAGCCCATGACCGATTTGCGTGGACGTGATTTTTTAACCAACCTTGACCTCAATCCGTTTGAGTACCGCGCCTTGATGGATACAGCCCACGCCCTTAAACGTGGCGAGTTCAAAGGGCAAAAGCCACTCGAGGGCAAAACCTTAGCGATGATTTTTGAAAAACCAAGTTTACGCACCCGCACCACTTTTGATGTGGCGATGTTCCAACTCGGTGGACACAGCGTTAATTTGACCAATGCCGAAATTGGGTTGGGAACTCGAGAACCCGTGCGCGATATTGCCCTCAACCTCGAGCGTTGGGTGGATGGGATTATGGCGCGGGTTTTTTTGCACTCGACCCTCGAGGAACTTGCCAAGCACTGCAAAAAACCAGTCATCAATGGTTTATCGGATTACTTACATCCTGTGCAGTTGTTGGCAGACTTCCAAACCGTTGAAGAAGCCTTTGGCGACCCAAAAGGCTTGCCCGTAACTTACATTGGCGATGGTAACAACATGGCAAATAGTTTTATCCAGATGGCACTTTTGACGGGTATCAATTTAACCGTTGCCACACCACGCGGCTACGAACCCAATGCGGCGGTGATTCTGCAAGCCCTCGAGCAGGGTGCAAAGGTCAAAATCAGTAACGACCCACAACGATCAGCCCGAGATGCCAAGGTTTTATACACCGATGTCTGGGTCAGCATGGGACAAGAACAAGAGGCTTCTGAACGGCGCAAAATACGCGATTTTGCTGGCTTTCAGGTCAATCCAGATTTGCTTGAACTTACCGCTCCAGATGCGATTTTTTTGCATTGTTTACCGGCTCACTACGGCGAAGAAGTGGTCGAGGAAGCCACGATGCACCCTAAGTCTCGAGTCTTTGACCAAGCCGAAAACAGGCTTCATGCCCAAAAGGCGCTGTTGTATCACCTGATGCGTGATTGAAGCATACTGCACGTATTGCCTGATTAGATTAGTCGCCGGGGTTGGCTCGAGGCAGACCAGTGCCAATTCGGCTGGTTTGGCTCAAGGGCTTGTAGCTTGTTTCTGGGCGAAGTGCCTCAAGGACAAAAGCAGCAACCAAACCAAGCAACAATCCAGCTACAGCAGCCAGTACAGTCATCATGGCTGGCTTAGGAGATTCGGCATTGACTGCTAAGGCTGGGGCTGCCAAGACTTGGGCTTGGAAACCTTGTCCTAGTAAAGACTGAAAGGATTTTTGGTCTTTAAGAATAGCTGTCAAAGAAATTTCTCGAGCTTGCAAACCAGCTAATCCCACTCGTAATTGTGATATTTGTAACGCCAAATTGACCAAAGCTGGGTTGGTGGCTCGAGCCAGTTGTGGGTCTATGCCTCGTGCCTCGAGGGCAGCGGTGTCGGTGGTATTATTAAGAATCACTTTGGTGCTGTTTAAGAGTGGCTCGAGGCGCTTGAGGTTATCGCTGCTGCTGGCGATGTCTATTTTAATTTGGGCAAGATTGGAATCTAAGTTGGTACGAACCGTGTTGCTAATTTGATTGGTAAAGTAATCTAGTGCCACAACTTGAATTTTTTGCGCTCTCGTCAAGGCTTGTTCGGCACTCGAGCCATACGCAGATAAGGTCAGCAAGGATTTTTTGTCATCGAACTTGGCTTTGAGAATACCTTCTAAGCGCTCTTCTTCTAATGCCTGTGCTAAGGATTCATTATTGACCAGTTGAATAAAGCCTTGAGACAAACCAACCGCGTTGGGGGCAGCTTTGAACTCGCTGCGTTCAGTATTGACCGATAAGTTGATAATCACTTGGCTCGAGAAACTCTTTGGCAGAATCAGGGCAGCAAGTAAAGCAAGCACGGCTGCGCCTAAAGTTACGCCAACAATTAAGCGAATGTTTTTCTTGAGAATCAGATACACATCTCTCAGGCTGATTTCTTCGTTCACTTCGTTTGTCATAAGTATTGTTTAGATTAACAAATTTAATCACCAAATCGCAAACGATTTTTCACAATTTCAGATCGAGTCTTAAAAAAGTAAGTCAAAGCTCACTTAATTCCAATCTTTAGGCTTGTGTTAGGCTGTGGTTGTGAAATTGCTCGCTTTTGACCTTGATGGAACGATTGTCACCCAAGACTATCAGATTCCAACTGTAATCCTCCAAGCCATTCAAACTGCACGTGCCTCCGGACACTTAGTGACCGTGATTACCGGACGGGTTTTTGCCAGCGCTGCTCCGTTTCTCGAGCAACTCAAACTCGAGACTCCAGTCGGTACAGCCCAAGGTGGTTGTGTGACCCACCCAGATGGACGTTTGATGCGCGACTTACGGCTAAGCTACCAACATACTCGAGCCATCATTGATCGTTATGCGCCCGAAGTCGAGGAGTTTTTTGTACCTCACGAAACCCGCGTTTTTGTCAAGAACCCAAATTCAATTCGCTCTGATGGCAAGCCTTATTGGGATTGGGTGCGCGGCGAGGGTCGAATCGTAGAGCCGTTCTTTGAAGGTTTCCCAGAAGCCGAGCCAGCTAAGCTCACCTTACATGGACACGGGGTCAATCGGCATTTAAGTACCTTGCGCCAAGATTACCCGAACCACACGTTTTATCCGTGGGGCGATTACTACCTCGAAGTTGCTCCGCCGGGCGCGGACAAAGGCGCAGCCCTCAAAATGATTGCCGAACATTTGGGGATTGCCCAAAAAGACACGATTGCTTTTGGCGATGGCAACAACGACTTAACCATGCTCGAGTGGGCTGGTTACAGTGTGGCGGTTGGCGAAACCGAAGCCCACCAGAGTGGCTTAACCAACGAAACGATTCTTCCACCCGAGGAAAACGGCGTGGCGCACTGGCTCGAGAAATTTCTACAATAATTTTATGGCAAAATTGATTGACATTGAAGGAATTGGTAAAACCTATGCTGCCAAACTCGAGGCACTGGGCTTAAAAACTACGCCAGCCCTACTTAAACAAGCCGCCCATTTGCGTGGACGTAAGGACTTGGCGCTGCTGTTGGGCATCAGCGAAAAAAGACTTTTGGCATGGGTTAATCGTGCCGACCTGATGCGTGTGCCGCGAATTGGCACACAATTTTCGGATTTGCTCGAGGCGGCTGGGGTGGACACGGTTAAGGAGTTGCGAAACCGAATTCCCGAAAATCTGCACAGTAAATTGCTCGAGGTCAATGCCGCTAAAAATTTAGCGCGCCGAGACCCAACCCTTGAAGAAGTCAGCGCTTGGGTCTTGGCTTCTAAAAAACTTGTGCCACTTGTTACCCACAGCGCCAAGGGCGAACAGCTTTTGGCGCATCAGGCAAAACGCAGGGTTGCTTTAGCTGCAAAACTCGAGGCTTAACGCCCGTTCAATGGTTTTTTGCACCCGTGGGTCTGAGTCGTTGCGTCTTTTCTCGAGTAAGCCAGTGGCTTTTAGAGTGCCAAAACAACCCAGCGCCCAAGCACTGGCTTCGCGCACTTCCCAGCCAAGGTCGGTTAAACCACGCTCGAGTAACCACAGATGCTGCTCATCGCGCAGATTGCCAAGTACAATAGCCGCATTGCGAGCCATGCCTTTGCGCCGCGCACGGGAAAAAGCCGAATGGGCAAACTGGCGTTCAAACCAACTTCCAGACTCGAGAAACCAAGGCTCGATGTCTGGATAGACAAAATCTGGCACAGGTTCTAGCAACCCAGAAAAATGCCCAGCGTGTTGTGTCCACGGACAAATATCAAGGCAATCGTCGCAACCAAATAAATGTGTCCCAAATTTTTTTCGCAATTCGATTGGCACTGCGCCGCGATGCTCGACCGTATAATAGGCAATACACAGCCTCGAGTCCACAGTGCGGTTGGGCATAATTGCGCTGGTTGGGCAATCTTGGATACAAGCCATACATTTTCCACAACGGTCTGGATGTGGTGTACCGGTTTCCACCTCGAGGTCGGTCAGCAGCACCGCCAGAGTTGTCAGCGCCCCAAGTTTGGTACTGATGATTTGGCTCGAGCGCCCCTGCCAACCTAACCCAGCCCGCGCTGCAAAACCACGCTCGAGAATCGGGGCATGGTCAATACAGGCTTTAGAAGCAACACCGAGTTGACTGGCGATTTGCTCAAGTTGACTTAAAACTGGTTTTAAGGTCGTGTGATAGTCTTTGCTCCAAGCATAACGCGCCACTTGCCCGACTCGAGTACCGCCTGTGGGTTTTTCGGGAGCGGTATGATTATGCGAGACCATCAAAACCAAAGCACTTTTGGCGGGAGCAAAGGTTGTGGTCAGGTCGCTGCGACGTGCCACACTGCGTTCTAAGTAATCCATACCCGCCTGCTGCCCAGCCTCGAGCCAATTTTGAAAAGCCAGAATATCTTGGGCTGGTGTTACGGCGCTGACCCAAGCCGCCGCGTCAAAACCAAGCTCGAGGGCAGCATTTTTGAGGGTTTGTAGCTTTATGACAGGATTGCTGCCGTCAATGCTCATGACAGGATTGTACCAATTTTAATTTGATAGCCTTTCGCCCAATCTAGTGCTTTTAATCTTGGTTTGCCCTCGGGTTGAACCTCGAGCAATTCCAGCGCACCATCGGCGGTTGCCACCACCACTCCAGTCTCGAGTCGCAGAATTTCGCCGGGTTGTCCGTGTCCACTCGAGATTTGTAGTTTGTGGATTTTTAAGAGTTTGGAGTCTAGGTCAGTAAACGAACCGGGCCAACCTGCTAGACCACGAAATTGGTTAAAACTCGAGATGGTGTTTTGATGCCAGTCAATCCGACCATCTTCTTTTTTGAGCATTCGTGCGTAAGTAGCTAAATCGTGATTTTGTGGGATAAATTCTAAAGTCTCGAGGTTTGAAAGGGCTTTGACAATTAAATCCGCACCCAGTGCTGATAAACGCGGTGCTAACTCGAGGCTGGTTTCGGTTGTACCTATCTCGAGCGACTCAACCAGCGCAATGTCGCCTGTGTCCATTCCCACATCGGTTTTCATAATGGTAACGCCAGTGGTTGTCTCGCCGCCGATAATCGCCCACTGAATTGGGGCTGCACCACGGTATTTGGGCAGTAAGCTGGTATGGACATTCAAAAAACCAAATGGCGGAAGCTCGAGTAGAGATGCTGGCAAGATTTTACCGTAAGCACAAGTGACCGCCACATCTGCCCCACTCAAGCGCAAGACATCGGCAAAAGCTGTGTTCTGACGGAGTTTTGTAGGTTGCTCAAGTGGCAGCCCTAATTCTAAAGCTCGAGCTGCCACGGCTGGTGGGGTCAGTTTTAAGCCTCGTCCGGCGGGCTTACTTGGTTGGGTCACGACCAGCACAACCTCGAACTGCGCCCGAATTGCCTCGAGAACTGGCAAGGCAAAAGCCGGCGAACCAAAAAAAGCAACTCGAGGATTCATTTTTGTTTGAGTTCCTTCAAAAATGCTTTGGCATCTTTTTGCATTTGTGCTAACTCGCTGCGGTGCGTCTCGAGAACACTTTTTGGCAAGTAATCAAAGTACAGTTTACCAATTAAATGGTCAAATTCGTGTTGCACCACCCGAGCCTGGTAATCCTCAAGTTCTAAGGTTTTTGCTTGTCCATATTCATCTTGGTAGTTAATTCGCACGGCTCTGGCTCGAGCCACACCTTCTTCGTAAATCCCGGGGATACTCAAGCAACCTTCTAAGCCCAAAACTGGGGTTTTCTCGAGTAATTCCAACTGAGGATTAACCATGATGTGTTCGGCAAGCAGTTTAGAGGTACTTTCCTCGCCTTCCTCTTCTTCATCGCTGTATTCTGCCCAGACAAAAAGTTGTTGTGATAAACCGATTTGCGGTGCAGCTAACCCCACACCTTTGGCTTCGACCATCGTTTCGATCATCTCGGCTGCCAAGGCTGGAATGTTTGAAAAATCGGTAACTGGACGTGCTTTAGCACGCAAAATAGGGTCGCCATAAAGTCGAATCGGTAAAACCATAACTCGAGTTTACCAAAAATCTGTGTTAGATTCTGTGCCTATGTACGAATTATTACTCTTACTCAAAAGTGGTCGTGAAGTCGTGGTCGGACGGGCTGCCAGCCAAGCCGAAGCCCAACAACTCGCCGAGGGTGTCTCGAGAATGTACGCTGGGATTAAAGTTGCCACCGAGCAGCACCATGCCCTGATTATGAACTTTGAAGGCGCGGTTTACTGGGTTGTGCCTTCGGAAATCGAAGGCTTTAGTCTTTATCGCACCGACGAAAACGCGCCGCCGTTGGTGATGCAGCAAAATGAAGGTGAAAAGTAAAAAAGGTTAAAAGGTCAAAAGTCTATTACCTTTTAACCTTTTTCCCCTTTAACCTTTTCCCCTATGCCTTTTGACCCTGCCAGTGTTGTGGCTGCCTACCGTGAGGGCTATTTTTTAATGGACAACGGCGAGGGCTTAAATTGGTACTCGAGCCGAGTTCATGCTTTAATTCCATTGGATACGCGACTGCATATTCCCTCAAGCCTCAAGCGAAAACTTAATGCTGTCCGTTTTGAAAGCCGCATCAATACCGATTTCGCTGGCGTTGTACGTGGCTGCGCCGACCGCCCCGAAACATGGATTACTCCAGAACTTTTTGCGCTCTACCTCGAGTTGCATCGTGCGGGGGTGGCGCATAGCTTTGAGACCTGGCTGGATGGAAAATTGGCTGGTGGTGTGCTGGGTTTGGCGATTGGGGCTGCGTTTATTGGCGAAAGTATGTTTACGATTGTCCCAGAATGCGGCAAGCTGGCGCTGGTGCGCTTAGCTCAACATTTGGCACAACAAGGATTTGTGTTGTTCGATGCCCAGATTCAAAATCCGCATTTGGCGCGTTTTGGGGCATACCAAGTGCCAGAGCGTGAATTCAAAAAAATACTCGCCCAAGCGGTGCGGCTCGAGCGAGTATTTTGTTAAATCTTTAGCGTTCCGGAGCGCCACCCGTGGCGGGTTGGCTCAGGGTTGGCAAGGCTGCGCTACTGATAATTGGCGCTAAAATGCCACCCGAGGCAACGGTGTTTGGCTGACTTGGCAAGACCATTGCGTTTGGCACTTTGATATTCTTGCGAACTCGAGCATCGTTGGGATTGACCGCCCAAAGTTCGCCCCAAGGTACATAATTGCTAAAAGTCGTGTCTCGAGCCACAGTACCCGTGTTGTAGCGCACCACGCGGTTAATCCGCACATTCATGCCACGTTCTGCGCCCGATAAACGTTTGGCACGTCCCAAACGAATTTCTGGGTCGGCGACATAACGGGCGGCTGGTGGTTGGCGGACATTGTAAATATAGCCTTCAGAAATACTGACTTTGCGGTCTGGTTTTTTGCCAAAGAAATTCATCTCGAGTTTTTGGCTGCGTAAATACCAAGTCACTTGGACAAAAAGAGGTGCGCCCGTGTCGTTCTTAAAAATCAGATTTTTATACGGCGAAAAAACCGTGGCTTCGAAACCGGGAGGATCGTAATACGAAACGCGGTAAGAATGAAAGTTGCGTTGCACAATCGGTAATCCAGCGTTATAAGCTGCTCGCCAAACGGTGGTTGAGACTTGGCAAATCCCGCCGCCAATGTCTTTTTCGAGAATCCCGCCCTTGATAATATAACCATCCACAAAACCAAGTTCTCGAGAAATACCGACATCGCGGTTGAAGTTAAAATTTGCCCCAGCCGCAATCGTGATGTTGTCTATTTGCTTTGCGCCAGCCACAATGTTGGTGACACGAAAACTCGAGCTGCCACGAAAGTAACTCTCGCCGCCGCCAAAGTGATAACGGATACCTTTGGCGTGCCAATCGGCTAAGTTGCGTTTTGGCTGGCTGCGTTGCACCACAATTCGGGCGCTTGGTTTATTGTACTTTAGCGCCTCGAGAACAAATGCACGGCTTTGTTTGGTATCCACTGCCCAAGCACTTTGTTGGGTTGCCACCCAAGACTTGCTGCTCTTGTCAAAAAACCAGACCGCATCGCTCGAATTTCGAGCCAAGCTGCGCCAAGTGTTCTGCATGGCGGTCTCGAGTCCAGGGCTTGGTTTTTGGTTTTTGCGGCTTAGGGTGACGCTTTTAACCGGTAACTTAAAGCTGCGGATAATCAAGACATTGCGAAGTTCGCCATTGCGGATTTCGGTTTCGGTGGTCTCGAGTCGCAACTCGAGCGGCAGGCTGGCAACAGGTTTTGGGGCTGGCTTGGCTGGCGCAACCACTGGTTTTGGCTTTGGAGCGACTGGCTTTGGGGCTGGAACGGGTTTAAGCGGCTGGGCTGGAGCAGTTGGTTGTTGGGTCGGGGGGGCTGGTTTGACTGGGTTACTTGGGGCTGGCGTTGGGGCGGGTAACACGGGGTCTGGTTGGGTTGGAGGCAGAGGTTCAACTGGCACTGGCTCAGGAGACACTGGGGCAGTTGGAGGCACAGTTGGGTCGGTTGGCTGGACTTGGGCAGCCGCCACCGCTAAGACCGCAACCAAAGTTAAGGCAATCAAGGCTTTCATAAGTGCCTACTTTACCTGATAAAGTAGCTCCTTGTGTACACCCAACAACACGGTAGGCAACCATGACTCGCGCTCCTCGGGTACTCGGCATGATGAGCGGTACAAGCGCTGACGGTCTGGATGCTGTGCTGCTCGAGCTTTCTCATTTTCCAGCGCTGGGCAGTTTGACCAAAGCACCCAGTCTCGAGCTAGCTGTACCTCGAGCGCGGGTACTCGAGCATTTGTACACGCCCTACCCCGACGACTTGCGAGATTGGGTGCTGGCAGCCATGCAGGACAAAATCGGGGTCTCGAGTCTGACCCAACTTTCATTTGCGCTTGGCGATTTTTATGCCGAAAGTGTCAAAGACTTGGCTCGAGAAGCTGACCTGATTGCCAGTCACGGACAAACGGTCTATCATATCCCGCGCCTAGACACGGCTCGAGATTGGATAGTTCGCAGTACCTTACAAATTGGCGACCCTGCGGCATTGGCGCTGCAAACTGGTAAACCAGTCATTTCTGATTTTAGGGCTGCCGACTTGGTGGCGGGTGGTCAAGGTGCGCCACTTGTGCCGTTTGCCGACCGGATTTTCTTTGCCGAAAGCGGGGTAAGACGAGCCATTCATAACTTAGGTGGGATTTCTAACCTGACTTATCTACCCGGCTTAGATGCAAGTGGTGTGCTGGCATTTGACACCGGTCCTGCCAATTGCCTGATCGACGAAACCATGAATCGTTTAGGACAGCGCTTTGATGATGGTGGCAAAATTGCAGCTTCGGGCAAACTCGAGCCAAAGTTATTAGAACTTTGGCAGCAAGACCCATACTTAGAACTTGTTCCGCCCAAAAGCACAGGGCGTGAATACTGGATGCTCGAGAAACTGCCCAGTGTCTTTGAGTTATCGCCTAAAGATATTGTGGCTAATGTGACTGCTTTAACAGCTTTTACAATTGCCGACCAATACAGGCGCTTTGTGCAACCGCACGGCTTAGATGAAATTCTGGTGGCTGGTGGCGGTACAAGCAATATTGTCCTCATGCAGCACCTTACCTCGAGTCTGGATGTGCCAATTGTGCGGCTCGAGGATTCAAAATTTGGACAGTATGGTTTTACCAGTGCAACCCGCGAAGCCGCCGCTTTTGCATTGTTGGGTTATTATGCTTTTCAAGGCTGGGAAAATACGTTGCCATATACCACTGGCGCGGCTCGAGCCGTGATTGCTGGGCGTTTAACCAAGCCGTGAAGCGGTGACAGGAACTCCATCTTTTGGGCGCATGGTTAAACTGGCGTACACCTCGACTTTATAATTTTCGGCTTTGGCAAAATTGACTTTTGAAAGCACCGTGGACAACAAAATCAGCCCTTCCATTTCGGCAAACATATTGCCAATACAAACCCTCGGTCCGGCACTAAACGGAAAATAGGCATAGTCTGGCAAACTTTTTTCATAGCCTTCAACCCAACGTTCGGGCATAAAGGCATCTGGATTCTCAAAATACTTGGGGCTGCGTTGCGTCACGTACTGCGACAAAATAATGTTTTGCTTTTTTGGAATCAGGTACTCGCCCAGCTGCACATCCTCGAGTGCCGTCCGCCCAATGCTCCAAGCGGGCGGGTAAAGCCGCAAGGTCTCGAGCCAGATTTGTTTTATCAGCGGCAATTTAGCAATATCCTCAAGTCGGCAGCCTTCTTTGCCCAGCACGCTTCTGGCTTCTTCGGTAGCGGCTTTGAGGATTTTTGGATGCTCGAGCAGCAGATGTACTGCCCACGATAAGGCATTGGCGGTGGTTTCATGACCCGCTAAAAGCAGCGTCAGGCATTCATCACGCAGTTGCTCGTCGGTCATTTGGCTACCGTCGGTATCGGTGGCAGCTACCAGCATGGCTAAGAGGCTGTATTCGGTCTGTTCAGCGCGTTCTTTGGCAATCATCTCGAGGGTAATGCTGTCGAGTTCGGCTATCGCAGCTTTAAGGCGTTTATGCCCCGGCAACGGGATACTTAATGGCAGCGGAATCGGTTGTCCCATTTGGGCGCGGTTAGCAATCAGGGCTTCCTCGAGGGCATGACCAACACGGCTGCCTTGACCACCACGAATATCGGCATTAAATAAGGTTTTTGCCACAATCTCGAGCGTTAAAGTGTTCCAAAATTCAAATAAATCCAGCTTGGCTGGCATTGTCTCGAGTGAGCGCAACGTATAAAGCCGCATTGTTTCGCCATATGCCCGAATTTTTTCTTTATGAAAAGCGGGTTGTGCCAGACGGCGTTGACGCAACCAAAAATCGCCATCACTCGAGAGTAAACCGTTGCCGATTAAGGCATTCAGGGCTGGAAAACCACGGTATGGTTTCTTGAATTTTTTGGCTTGGTCACGCAGTACCAACGCCACCAAATCTGGGCGGGTAATCAGCGTCATCTTGCGCGGACCAAAGCGCATATTGACAATTTCGCCATGCGATTTTGTAACGCGCATTAAGTATCCGGGTGGGTCTTTGGCAAACTCGAGAACGTGTCCGAGAATTGGTACACCTTTGGGCATCGGTGGGGTTAATGTTGGCATGGTTTTAGTATTGCATAACTGCCAAGGTGCTATCGTTTCGAGTAAGATGGGCGGGAACAAAAAGTTGCTTAACTTTGTCCCAAATAACGCCGCGCCCAACAATCAATCTCGGCAATCACTTGCTGCATTGCAAACCCTGCTTGGGTCAGTTCGTAACTGGTGCGTGGTGGCATATAGCTTTCGATGGTTTTTTTAAGAATCCCGTGGCGCTCGAGCATTTCAAGGCGCTCTGAAAGTGTGCTTGGGTTGCAATTGCCAATCGCACGACGCAACTCGTTAAAACCTTTGGGGTTCTCGAGTAACGAGCGCACAATGTACAGCACCCATTTTTCTTGCAAAATTCCAATGGCGTGTACCGCAGGGCAAAAAATCGCACTGTGTTCACTTTCTGGTTTCTCGAGCGATGCCACTTCTGTCATGGCAGCATCATAGCACCTCGAGATGTATTGAGGTATACAGAAAAGACTGATATAAATTATATACTGCTCCTAGGTTCAGAGCGATACGGCTCTGTAACAAAAAGGAGAACCACCATGAGCCAGAATTGGAATATCGACCCTAGCCACACCAGCCTCGAATTTGCCGTCCGTCATATGATGATCAGCACAGTACGTGGCAGTTTCAAAGTCACCGATGGTACAGTTCAAATCAGCGAAGATGGCAAATTACTCGGCGTAGAAGCCAATATCGAAACCGCCAGCATCAACACCAAAGACCCACAACGCGACGGACACCTGAACGCCGCAGATTTCTTCGACAGTGCCACTCACCCAAACATCAGCTTCAAAAGCACCAATGTAACCGCAACAAGCACCAACAATTACAACGTTGAAGGACACCTAACCATTCGCGGCGAAACCAAACCAGTCACGCTCGAAGTTGAAACCAGCCAAACCGCCAAAGACCCATGGGGCAACACCAAAATTGCCGCCAGCGGCACAACTAAAATCAGCCGCAAAGAATGGGGCTTGGTTTGGAATCAAGCGCTCGAGGCAGGCGGGGTATTGGTCGGCGACGAAGTGAAAATTACTTTGGATGTCCAAGCTGCTGCACCAGCCGCCTAAAGAAAAATTCAGATGGCTCGAGTTATGACCCAAGCCATCTGGTTTTCACCTTTTGCGCCTAACCTAAAACATGAGCATACATCCCGAAACAAGAATTGGACACATTCACCTCAAAGTCAGTAACCTCGAGCGCAGTTTGGCTTTCTACCGCGATTTACTTGGCTTTGAAGTGACGATGCGATTTGGCGATAGTGCTGCCTTTTTATCGGCTGGCGGCTACCACCATCATATTGGCTTAAACACTTGGGAAAGCCTTGGCGCAGCCCCACCGCCACGGCGCAGCACTGGTTTGTACCACACCGCGATTTTATACCCAAACCGCCAAGAACTCGCCAAAGCGCTACAAAAGTTGCTCGAGAACAATTATCCACTTTCGGGTGCGTCTGACCACGGTGTTTCCGAAGCCATTTATTTAGATGACCCAGATGGCAATGGTGTCGAATTGTACCGAGACCGACCTGTGGCTGAGTATCCTCGAGATGCCAACGGCGACCTTGTTATGGGTAATAAAGCCTTTGACTTACAACAACTTTTAACTGAAATTAAAAAGTAACTTCAGTCTTTGTCTATTGTTTGGCTCGGTTCGATAACTGTTTGATTGTTTATCGCAGCAACCAGACCCGCGTTTTGTGACATTCCGCCAACGCTTGCGCCAGCTAAACCAGCCGCAATGACTGCCGCAGGCAAGAAAGCCGATGTTGGGGCTGAGGAATCGGTTTCCTCACTCGAGATTCCTCGCAGCATTTGCTTTGCCTCTTCGTGGCTCATTGAGAACTCGGCAGCGACTTTTGCCTCGAGTTCTTGGGTGTCGAGATTGTCCTGCATTTTTACAAATGCTTTTACGTCCTGTAGAGTTGCCATGCCGTAAACCTTAAAGCCAAAAGCTGAATTGAAACTGAAAATAGGAGAACCCATGAATCAACTGCACCAAGGTCTGTCCCCAGTTATGCTTGGCAACCCAGAAACCGCCCAAAAAGCCGTGATTATGCTGCACGGACGCGGCTCGAGTCCAGAGGATATTCTCAGTTTGGCTTCGCATTTTGAGGCTACCGATACGCTCTTTGTCGCGCCTCGAGCCAGAAATAACACTTGGTATCCACAGCGCTTTATTCGCCCGAGTGCCGAAAACGAACCTTGGCTGACTTCGGCACTCGAGACCATCTCGGATTGCATTGCCCAGTTTGGCTTACCGCTCGAGAAAATGGTGCTGCTTGGATTTTCGCAAGGCGCGTGTCTTGCCCTCGAGTATGCAGTGCGGCGTGGCGGGCGTTTTGGTGGAATCATTGCCTTTTCGGGCGGTTTAATTGGCTCAGATTCCGAAGTCGGCGCACTTGGAAAGCCGTTGCTCGAGACTCCAGTTTTTATTGGCTGCGACGAGAATGATTTTCATATTGATTTGGCTCGAGTAGAGGAGAGCAGCCGTATTTTTGAGCGCCTTGGGGCAAAAGTGGACACCCGAATTTATCAGGGTTTAGGGCATACGATCAATAGCGACGAATTCGAGGCAGCAAAAAGTTTAATTGACACGCTTTGAAATTTGCCAGACTTGACATCACCTGGTTTTGTAACTACATTGTACCTACAAGAAGAGGTGTTTATGCAGGCTGTCCGTTCGCAATTGGTTAAAATTGGTAATTCTCAAGGTGTTCGTATTCCTAAAGTGATGCTCGAGCAATTGGATTTTTCTGGTGGAGTTGAACTCGTTATTTTAGATAAACAACTCATTGTACGTTCTAAACGAGTTCCGCGGCAAGGTTGGGCGGAACAATTTAAGCTCATGCACGAGCTAGGTGCAGATACTTTGCTTGACCCCGAAATTATTGAAACCAGTTGGGAAAAAGAAGAATGGCAGTGGTGAGTCGTTTTGAAGTTTACTTGGTCAATCTCGAGCCAACCTTTGGAGCAGAGATTCAAAAACCCCGTCCCTGTGCAATTGTTTCTCCAGATGAAATCAATGACTATCTTCAAACCGTTATTGTCGCTCCGATGACCACAAAAACTCGAAGTCTTCCAAGTCGGGTTGCTTGCAAATTTGAAGATAAAGATGCTTTTATTGTCCTCGACCAATTACGAACTTTAGATAAACTCAGGCTCGGAAAATACCTAGGCAAACTAGACCTTGAAACCCAAGAAGACGTGCTTGGTGTACTGCGTGAATTGTTTGAGTAAAGTGACAGCATAAACGGGTTGCCTTTTTTAATTTTCCATCAAAAGTAAATCTGTTGCTCCAGCTAAACCTGCTCCGATAATTAAAAGCCATGAAAACCAGTTGTTAAATTGATTTTTGCTATGGTGACGTAACAGAAAATGTGCAAGTATATGAATGATAAAAAACAGATTCAAGCCATTCACCAAATCTAGATTGATGGTATTAAGTCCACCCCTAAACAGTCCCCAAAATAAGGCTATATAAAGTGGGATATGCAGTGCTGTGAAGACCAGAAACCCAAGTTGGTCATCCTGAATTTTAGATAGAACAGGCATTATGCGCCATTCTTTACGAGCAACGGCATCCATTTCATGCGTCAGGATAAATGCTAAACCAAGCCAAAAGAAAAAATGATTCATTAAATCTTCGGAAATAGAACGCGATTCATCTTGTTAGTTCCTTTCTGGCGGTGCTAACCACATCGGTCAGCCTTAAATCTGCCCAGCCTTTTGAAGTCCCAATAGCGCGTTCGTACACCTCGAGAATCCGCTTGGTCATGGTGGTGTGCGAACCCTCAACAAAGGCAAAGGTTCTGGCGGCTGCCGCAAACTCGAGGCGCTTGGCTTCGTTTTGTAAGAGTTCCACGGCTCGAGTGGCAAAGGCTTGTGGGTCGGCTGGGTCTACCAAATAACCCGTTTTGCCGTCCAAGACACAAGTAATTATCCCCATTTCGGCTCGAGCCACGACTGGGCAACTGCAGGCGTTGGCTTCGAGCGCCACCAGTCCTTGGGTCTCCGAGGTGCTGGCAAAAACAAAAAGGTCGGCGTGTTGATAATAGCCACTGACTTGGGAATTTGGCACATAGCCAGTAAAGGTCACGGCTTTTTCGAGTTTAAGTTGCTTGGTGTACTGTTCTAAAAACTTACGTTCAGGTCCATCGCCAACAATAATCAGGTGCGTTTCGGGCATGGCAGCATGAATTAACTTAAACCGCTCGAGCAGTGCATCTATCGATTTTTCTTTGCCGATTCTTGAGACGGTTAATAAGCGTTTGACCCCATTTGGAATACCGTGCTTTGGAAATGGGTCTGGTTTAGGGGCTGCCAGTGCCTCAAGGTTAATCCCGTTTGGCACAACCGAAATGGGGCTTTGTACCCCCATTTCGACCAATTCGTCTGCCATTGGTGCAGCCGGCGAAATAATCTCGAGGTTGCGATTGCACAGCCACTGGTCAATTCGGGCGGCTAAGGCTTGGGTGCGGTGTTCTAGACCATCGGCTAAACGTTGCGAAACCTGTTTGCGGCTTCTCGAGCCACGGACATACCAACGGTTATCGTTCATCAGCCAAGACATCGTGGCATAGAACGGCGCGTAATGCACATAATCACGAAATCTGGTGTGATAAGTCATGACGACGGGGACATTCAGCAATCTGCCGATGCCCAAGCCAATGACTGGCATGACCACGCCATGGGTATGAATAATATCAAAGCGCTTTTGGCGAAACTCGAGAATTTTGCGTAAACTCGGCGGAAAGGCATAGCGCTGCTCAGGCTGAGGGCGATAAGTCGTTGAACGAATCCGAATCACGCCTTGCTCGATGATTTGCTGCGGGTGCTTGGGGGCAACGACCGTTACCACATGACCCATTTCCTCGAGACCGCGTTTTAGATTAACCACGCTGGTGACTACGCCGTTAATCTGAGGCGTGTAAGTATCGGTAAAAAGAGCAATATGCAGAGCGCGTTTTGTTTCGGGCATGAAGTATATTATACCAACTTTAGGTAGATAATACGGAATGTCAAGATTAGGCACACCTCTGACCGCGCACCACACAACTGAAGAACTCGAGAAGCATTACAAGC
>JAYWGM010000015.1:0-119030 GCA_043778225.1 Deinococcales bacterium
TGCGCTTACCCCTTGTACTCGTAACGCGCTACCAGCCGCAGGAGCAACAGTCCCACTTGGTTGTGGTTTGACCTCGAGACTCGAGTTAGACTCAAAAAGCACAACACCCGTCTCGTCATCCACACCAGAAATGCTAGTGGAGTACGTGCTGGGCAACATATCTTTAATCTCGAGAATCGGTGTTTCTTCGGCAGCTTGTCCATTCACAGAAAGCAACCGCAACCGACTTTTAGATTTTACTGTAAACGCTCGAGTTACAGCCGCATTGGGAACTTTAGCCACAAAATCAGCATTTGGTTTTACAATCACCTCAAGCGAATCCACATTCGCATCAAGGTTATCCAAAGCAATAAAAGCAGTAACCGCTTGATTAAGGTCAACAGGTGTATTCTGAGGGGAAGCACAACCACTAAGCCATAGTGGAACTATAAAGGCGAAAAGAGCGTATTTTAATCTGAATGGTTTCATAATGTTACCTCGGAAAGAAAGATGGAAAGGATGAATGAAATGAAGAAATACTTTTTACTGATACTTATGTTTTTACTTGTTGCTTGCGCTCCTGAATTTAGTGACGTGACATTAGAGGTTCAAATGCTGAAAAAATATACAAAAGAGGAAGTTTTTGATATTGCATATGGATCAAGGTCAGGGTACAGAAATACAAGCCAGATAAATTTCCCAATTTTCAATAACTTTGAAAAACATACAAATATAGTGAGAAATCGGTACCTGATAGAAAATTACTATATGTATATCTATATTCTCGAAGATATAGAGCTAAAAGTTACCTTATATAGAAGTAAAATAATTTGCGGGCAATACATTCTCAAATACAAAGAGGGTAAAGTACCCGAAAGAGACCCCGGTAGGTCACGTGAGTTTATTGTTGAATGTAAACCAACCAAATAATTTTTCATCACCCCACCTCGAGCCTTAAATCTTTTGAGGAATCTGCAACACTTGCCGTAAAATTCAAATCCGTTGCATCTGACGGTATCGCTACGCGAACCTGAACAGCCGTAGAAGCCCGCTCGAGTTCCACCAAGCTCGTGTTCGGTGTTGCATTCCCACTTTGTACTCGTAACGCGCTACCAGAGGCAGGAGCAACAGTTCCAGTAGGTTGTGGTTTGACCTCGAGACTCGAGTTAGACTCAAAAAGCACAACACCCGTCTCGTCATCCACACCAGAAATACTTGTGGAGTACGTGCTGGGCAACATATCCTTAATCTCGAGAATCGGTGTTTCTTCAGGTGCTTGACCGTTCACTGAAAGCAAACGCATACGACTTTTAGATTTTACTGTAAACGCTCGAGTTATAGCCGCATTGAGTATTGATTTATATTGTCGGTCACTATTTCTTTGCATGAATTCCTTTTGGCAGACTTTAGTTTGTGCATTGAGGCACTAACTCGGCTAGTGTACTCGAGCGAAGTTTGTGTTTTGGGTATTTCGTCACACCGGTTACTTTTTTGATGTAGGATTTGGAAATAATGCCATTATTTGTGCCAACCAAGTTGTTACTGGCTGCTGGATTGTAACTTGTTTTGTATACGCTACTGACCAAACCTAGACCGACAGGAACTGGCGGGACGAAAAAAGTTTAAGCACCGACCTTAAAACACGACTTGGCAACTTGGTCACAGATGTCGCCAACGGTACTTCAGAGCAGTTTATTGCTTTTGTACCATTCCAGCGTCTTGGCAAATCCAGTCTCGAGACCCGTACTACAGACCACCCCTAAATCTGATTCAATCTCCGAAACATCGCAGACCCAACCGGGAGAAAGTAAATCCTTTTGGCGCGATTTATTGATCAATCCAACCTGTCCAAAAAACCGCCCCAGTTCTCCAGCCCTGGCAGCCACCTCGAGTAAACCATTGGGCAATTTAACTGGATTAAACGGCTTTTGAAAAAGTTTTGCCAGTGTCTCGAGAATTTTGTTGTACGAAACTGGCTCGGAATGACCAGCAAAGTACGTTTGACCAACAGCTTTGGGGTGTTGACCACAAGCGATGATGGCTGATACCAAATCGTGAACATAGACCAGCGTGTATGCCCTTGTTGGATTGCCCAAAATCGGAAAGAACCCGCGATTGGCAGCCTGAAAAGCAAATAAAAAATCTTTATCGCGCTCACCATAAACCCCCGGTGGGCGTAAAATACACCACTCAAGATTTGGCGTTTCTCGCACCCGAATTTCGCCCTCGAGTTTACTCTGCCCATAGATCGTGATTGGTGCGGGGGTATCCGAAATTTTGCGTGGGGATAAAACAGTACCCGTGCCAGCCGCCGCCAGACTCGAGACATAGACCAGCCTTGCCCCAGTCTGCGCCGCGCCAATTGCTGCGACTCTTGTTCCTTCGGCATTTGCCCACATAAATTCGGCTTCGGTATTGCCTCGAGTAATTCCCGCCAGATGGTAAACCACACTGCAACCTTGGGCGGCTCGAGTCAGTCCTTGGGCGGTTAATGGGGCGGCAAAAACTTCTAGGTTTGCTCGAGGCTTGGGTTTACCGCCGTTGGGACGTGCCAGCACCCGTACACGTTGCCCGCTTGCCAGCAGAGTATCTACAAGGTGTGAGCCGATAAAACCAGTTGCGCCAGTGATTAAATTCATGGGGTTACTCTACCGCATTGCTAAAAATAATCTTGTGCTGCATAAATTGTTTTGGGAATTCCTCGAGATACAATATTGTGGCTTCTTTTAGGTTGGCAACCGCTTCTTGCACAGTTTCGCCTTGGGTTGTCGTACCTGTTTCTGGATTAAAAGCGATAAAGCCACCTTCTTCGGCGGGAGTTAAAACTGCTGTGAGTAACACAAAAACCTCGCTTTTTTTTATCATTGCCTTGAGACGACTGAAACTTGGAAGCCGATAAACTCTTTCATGATTTGTGCCGCCATAAGCTCAATCGATTTAATATTGAAATTATACTGACCTAGAACGGTAGCATCCGGAGTGAATCGAAGATATGTTTGGTTGGTTTGTTCACTAGAAATGATCTCAAAAGCGCCAATTTGGTGTCCTTGATGAAACAATACTTGGCTACATTGACTATTCCATATTGTTTTGAGAAAAAATTCAGTTGAGAAAGCGTTCACCACTGCAAATCCCATGTTACAAAACCGAGAAACATCCTCTGTATGCCATGTGGTTATGCGACAAACACACAATTGAGTTGTAACTATTTGAGCAAGTGATACCTCTGCTTTTGACGACTCTAAACTCAGTCCAGCATTGTATGTAATTTCGACAGTCCTTTCGGCAACACGTATGTCTAGCTTGGTACAATTCCCTTTTTTGAATTCATCAATGGCGTGCCAGAGAGTATTGAGAATGAGCCGATCATAAACGTCTTGGGATTTTGCAATATACATTCCTGACCTTTGACGCATTCCGTCTAATTGTTTAATGCTTCTTATATCTGGCAGAGGAATTGGTATTTGAACATTCATAAAAAAGTATATCGTTTTTGAGTTTAACTTTTTGTTAAATCTAGCGCGTCTCGAGACCAAGTAAAACTCGAGCATGAAGCCTTAAAACTGTAGCTGCATTTTGAACGGCTTCGGCTTCTTCAATGGTTGGGTCGTCCAGCTCACTTGGGTATCGGGCTGGAATCGAAACCGCATTAATGAGACGTGCAGCTTTTATTTCAGGGCTACTAGAAAGTATTTGCGGTGAAACCATTTGTACCAACTCACGCAGATTATGCGAAAGCGGCGGGTCAATTCCTTGAAAAAACAAGACGGCTTTCAAATACTTTTCGCTGGATTGTTGCAACAAGTACACAGCCGTATGAGGTGAATCTTTCATTAACGTTCCAGCAGCCACAAATTCTTCCTCGGCAAAACGTACCCAACGTGTGTAATCGCCTGAATTAGCCATATAAAACAATGCCTTCTTGGGCTACTCGCCGTGCCAGAACAGAATCTCCTGCTTGGTAATGCTCGAGACTCATGGGAACAAGGTCAACCGAATATGGTGCATTCCAAAAAACGCCGTCAGCCTCAATGGCAGCATTTAATAAAACTTGGCGTTCTGTGGTTGGTAAAAGCAATAGTAAATCCAAATCGCTGTTTGGAGTTTGTGTTCCTCGAGCCACACTGCCAAATACCATAATTTTACTTGCACCACTGACCAAAGCAACTTTAGCAGCAATCGAACGCAATTCCTCGAGACGACTCGGAGGTGCAATTCGATGCAATACTTGGTTCATGCTTTCGAGTCTACAAGATTTTGTCTAGCCTAGCGAATCTCGAGTTATGGCAGTAACATATCTATATGTCCGATAACCCCGCAACCTTAACCCATAATCTCGAGCAATCCTTAAAACCTAGGCGCTTTGCCCATTTGCACCAGCACACGCAGTACAGCTTACTAGACGGGGCGGCTCGAGTTAAAGACCTGCTCAAATGGGTCGCTAAAACCAGCCCAGATAATCCAGCCCTTGCCATGACCGACCACGGCAATATGCACGGCGCAGTCCAGTTTTTTAAGTATGCCAAGGAGGCTGGAGTCAAACCAATCATTGGTTACGAAGCCTATGTTTCGGCTGGCTCGAGGTTTGACCGTATTCAGCGCCGTGATGTGGATGGTGGCTACTATCATTTAACGCTGCTGGCAAAGGATTTTAAGGGTTATCAGAATTTGTGTAAGCTTGCCAGTATTGCCTATCTCGAGGGGTTTTACCAAAAACCACGTATTGACCGCGAAGTGCTGGCTTTGCACCGTGAAGGGATTATCGCCATGAGCGGTTGCCTTGGCGCAGAAGTGCCAAATATGATTCTCCACGACCGACTCGAGGATGCCGAAGCGCGATTACAGTGGTACTTGGCGACTTTTGGCGATGATTACTACATTGAAATCCAGAACCATGGGCTGCCCGAGCAGCAAAAAGTCAATCCAGTCCTGAAAGCATGGGCAGCCAAATACGGAATCGGAATGGTTGCTACCAACGATGGACATTATGTGCGCCATGAAGATGCGTATGCCCATGAGGTGCTGCTGGCAATTCAAACCAAAGCGCTGATGTCCGAAGAAAAACGCTTTAAGTTTAGCTGCGAAGAGTTCTATGTCAAAACTCAAGCCGAGATGGAAAATCTGCTTCCCTCAAGTCAATGGGGCGACGAAATTTATGACAACAGTTTTTCAATTGCCGAAAAATGCAATCTCGAGTTACCGATTGGTTCAAAGCGCGTTTATCAAATGCCAGCCCTGCCGATTCCAGACGGGCGCAGCATGGCAGAAGAACTGCGGGTACAAGTTTACCGAGGCACAATGCAGCGCTATCCTAAGGAATTCACGCTCGAGTTGCTGCAAGAATACGCCACCCTATCGCTGGAGAAACTAGACCCTGCAACTTGTGAAAATGTCCTGTCCCGAACCGTAGGGGCGGGCGACCCTGCCCGTGAGGTGCGTGTATTGGGTCAAGACAGGCTTGCCTCGCCTTTGCCCGAAACGTTGTCTGCCTCGCCTAATACGCCAATGCTCGAGGCTGGTGCAAATCAGGGCGACCACAAGGGTCGCCCCTACGAAAAACAGGTTCAAAACCTGAATCTCGAGCAAATTATTTTATTGCTGGCTTTTGTTGGCGAAATTTGGCTCGAGCAGTCCAAAGACCGAAAATACACCCAATATCTGGCGCTTGACCAACTCGAGGCAGACCCCGAAATGGTGGCAAAACTCGGGCAGAGTTTGGTGGTTTTGCGCCGTGCCGAGTACGAACTTGGTGTGATTATCCGCATGGGTTTTCCAGATTACTTTTTGATTGTGGCAGACTTTATTAACTGGGCAAAAGACCACGGCATTCGCGTCGGTCCTGGGCGTGGTTCGGGGGCGGGTAGCCTTGTGGCGTATGCGCTCAAAATCACCAATCTTGACCCCATCGGTTACGGCTTGTTGTTCGAGCGTTTTTTGAACCCCGACCGTGTCTCGATGCCAGATTTCGATGTGGACTTTTCGGATTCACGGCGCAACGAAGTGATTAATTATGTGCGCGATAAATACGGCGACGACAAAGTGGCGATGATTGCGACCTACGGAACAATGTCCAGCCGTGCTTGTTTTAAGGACGTGGCTCGAGTCTTGGAGTTGCCGTATGCCGAAGCTGATAAACTCAGTAAACTTGTGCCAGTTGTCTTTGGCAGGGCGCTCAGTTTAGAAGATGCCGAAGAAGCTGTACCGGACATCAAAGCAATGCTCGAGGCAAACCCAGCCACCCGTAAAGTCTATGAAATCGCCAAGAATTTGGAAGGTCTAACCCGCCACTCGAGTATCCACGCTTCGGGTGTGGTGATTGGGCGCGAACGGCTCGATAACATTGTGCCACTGATGCGTGGTGGCTCGGACGAAGGCGTGGTCTGTCAGTACGACATGAACAGTGTCGAGGACATTGGTTTGATCAAAATGGATTTTTTAGGCTTGCGGACGCTTTCTTTTCTCGAGGAAGCAGTGCGGATTATTAAAGAATCTAAAGGGGTCAGCCTTGAGCCAGATGATTTTCCGTTGGATGATGCCAAGACTTACGATTTGGTCTCGAGAGGCGAAACCAAAGGGGTTTTTCAACTCGAGGGCGGTGGCATTACCGATGCGGCGCGTAAACTCAAACCGCGTCGGATTGAGGATATAAATGCCCTCTCGGCGCTCTATCGTCCGGGTCCAATGGATAACATTCCAGCTTACATCGAGCGCCACCACGGGCGCGAACAAGTGCGCTATGACCAAGGCGAGTTTAACTTGCCAAAATCAGAGCCACTATTGCGCCCGATTCTCGAGGAAACTTACGGCATTCCAGTCTACCAAGAGCAAATCATGCAGATTGCCTCGGCTGTGGCTGGTTATACGCTTGGACAAGCTGATTTGCTTCGCCGGGCGATGGGCAAAAAAAAGCTCGATGAGATGGAAAAAGAACGGGTTAAATTTGTGGCTGGCGCTAAAGCTGTTCATTCCATTCCTGAAGACGAATCAGCCCGCCTTTTTGGTATTCTCGAGAAGTTTGCCAATTATGGATTTAATAAATCTCACAGCGCCTCTTACGCATTACTTTCATTTCAGACAGCCTACATCAAAGCCCATTTCCCAGTCGAGTTTATGGCGGCGCTTTTAACCATTGAGCGCCGAAACTCCGATAAAGTCGCCGAATACATCGCCGACGCACGGCAAATTAAACTCGAGGATGGGCAACTGATGCAAGTCTTGCCGCCAGACATTAACCGCTCGAGTACCGATTTTAAGGTTGTGGGCGAACAAATTTTGTTTGGCTTGTTTGGGGTCAAATCGCTTGGCGAAGAAACCGCCATCGCCATTCTCGAGGAACGCGAACGGGCTGGAGTGTTTAAGTCCTTAGCCCATTTTTGCTCGAGAATGCAAGCCACTGGCTTAAATAAGCGCTGGGTCGAATTTTTGGTCAAGTGTGGTGCGTTTGATGTCTTTGGCACTCGAGAAGCGCTGCTCGAAAGCGTTGAGGAAGCAATTGAATACGCCAATGGGCAAGCCGACATGAATTCCCAAGGCATGGACAGTTTATTTGGCATGGCAACGATTGCCCCTGAGCCAAAATTAAAAGTTATCCCACAACCCACTGACGACGAAGAATCTCGTTCTCGAGCCATTGCCCGTTTACAATTTGAGAAAGAAGCGGTTGGCTTGTACATCTCGGGGCATCCGCTTGAGCATTACCCCGGAATGCTCGAGGCGGCTTCTTGTAAGGTCGCGCACTGCGAAGTCTGGTTTCACACCTCGAGCGCCGCAGTGGGCTATCGTGGGCGCAAACGGGCGGTCTTGGCGGGCATGATTAGCGGCGTGCAGCGTAAACCGACCAAATCTGGCGGCATGATGGCGCGGTTTATTCTGACCGACGATGCTGGGGCTGCCGAACTGGTGGCGTTTAGCAGGGCTTACGATAAAATTAACGACAAGTTAATCGAGGATTCGCCGGCGCTGGTGGTGGTCGAAATCGAACCCGACGGTGAAGACGGTGTGCGCGTCACAGTCGAGGAATTGCTGCATTACTCTGAAGCCAAAGAAATGCCAAAAACCCTAGCCCTCGAGATGAATTTAGATTCCCTCGAGCCAAGTATGTTGGCGCATCTGGACGAAATGCTCCAGATGCAGGATGGAATCGCCAATATCCCGATTCATTTGCGCTTACTTGGCAACGATGCTTTTGAGATTTGGGAACTGACCCATAAAGCCTCGGATGCAACTTTGCAGCGCCTAAAACTCGAGTGTCCGTGGCTCAAAGTCGGCATGGGCATCAGCGGCGAAGCGGTGTTGGCTAAAACCATGCCACCAAAAAAAGTATGGGAAGGAAAGCCTAAAATGGCTCGAGTGGAGAACTAAATGAAGCCACCTCGAGCCAGCCTGAGTTTACGAACCGTACTGGTGTTGTTTTTGACTGCCCTGACGCTATTCCCAACAGTCGGTGTGGCTTTTTCGTTGATATATTCTGGACAACTTCGCTTTGAGCCTTGGCTGCTGATTTGGGTGGTTGCCCTGACCGTTTTTTCGGTGGTGGTTGGTCTGATTGCCGCCAGTACCCTGCTTAAACCACTTTTTGTGTTGCGTGATGAACTTAAAAAACTTGCCAATCGTCAAGAGCGGCTTGCCAGTCTCGAGATTGATGCAAGCAGCGAGCATCCAGTCGAGGTGCGAACCCTACGCCAAGCCTTTGCTAATCTGCTCGAGGCGCTGCGGACCGAAAACCATAAGCGCGGTGCATTTATGGCAACGCTGGTGCATGACCTCAAAACCCCGATTATTGCTGCCAATCATGCTTTAAGTGCGATCGAACACAACGATAATTTATCTCGAGCCGAGCGGGTTACTTTGGTCAAGAGCATTCAACTCGAGAACCAAGCCCTGCTGACTTTGGTACAAAAAATGGTCGATGCCAACCGTTTTGAACGCGATGATGTGGTGTTACAACTCGAGCCAGCCGATTTAAGAAGCATTGCCGAAAGTGTGGTGCAAAGACTTTTGCCACAAGCCCAAGAACGCAGCATCGCGGTCAGTCTCGAGGGCGAAGGTATGGCATTGGTGGCACGAAAAGAATTTGAACGAGCGCTGCAAAATTTACTCGATAACGCGATTCGATATGCCCGAAGCAGCGTACAAATTCGGCTCGAGAATGCCCGAATGACAGTTTCGGACGATGGCGCTGGACTGCCAGACAGTTTAGAACAACTCTGTAAGCCGTTTAACTCCGAGCGGGTGCTGATGGCTGGGCGCGAATACACCAGTGGTACGGGCGGCTTGGGGTTATTTATTGTTTACCGCATTGCCGAGTTGCACGGTGGGACGCTCGAGCATTTACCCACCCAATCGGGGGCTAGTCTTTCGATTAGACTGCAAAGTACAACCAGTGTTGTATCGTGAGGGTATCGTGCGACCTCGAGTGATTATTGTGGATGACCACCCGCTTTTTCGGGTCGGTTTAAGTTATGCCCTAAAAGCCCTTGATTTCCATGTGGTTGCTGAAGCCATAGATGGCGCAGATGGCGTGCGGCGTTGTCTCGAGTTGCAGCCCGATGCGGTGCTGCTGGATGCCAAAATGCCAATTATGGATGGCTTAGAAGCCTGCCGTCAAATTCATGCTGCCCAACCCGAAATTCGGATTTTGATGTTGACCACTTTTTCCGAAGCCGCCTTGGTTCACGCGGCTCGAGTGGCTGGGGCAATTGGTTTTGTCTCCAAAGAAACCGAAGCCTTGCGCCTTGCCGATTTAATTCGTAAAGCCATCGCCGACCCAAACTTTGTGCATTTCCCAAAAATAGACCTACCTAAACTTTCAAACCGAGAACTCGAGGTGCTAAGAAGCATGGTACTTGGGCGCAGCAACAAAGAAATTGCCAAAGAACTCGGGCTGAGTCCAGACACGATCAAAGACCACCTCGAGAATGTTTACCGAAAACTCGAGGCGCAAGACCGAGTGACCGCCAGCCAACGCGCTCGAGATTTGGGGTTTGTGTAAAGAGCATAGGGTTAAAAGGGAAAAGGTTAAAAGTAAAGCGGTTTTAACTTTTAACCTTTTCTACTTTTTACCTTTTTCCCCTGCTTCTAGTGTTTGAAATGTCTCGAGCCAGTCAAGACCATACTGATGCCCAGTTCGTCGCAGGCAGCAATCACTTCTGGGTCTCGTTTTGCTCCTCCGGGTTGTAAGATTGCCACCACGCCAGCTTTGGCGGCTAGGCGCACAACATCATCGAATGGAAAGAAGGCTTCGGATGCCAAGACGCTGCCGCTTGCTTTTGTACCAGCGTTGCCAATGGCGCGTTCGGCTGCCCAAATGCGGCTGACTGCACCAGCCCCTAAACCAACCGTGACGCTATTTTTGACCAACACAACATTGTTGCTTTTGGCGTGTTTGGTGATGTAAAAAGCAAACTCGAGGTCTTGCCATTCTGCGGCGGTGGGTTGGCGCTGGGTCACGACTTCCGGACACAGGTCTGACCAAACCCTCGAGTCACGATTTTGCACCAAAAATCCACCCGCCATTTGTTTGTACTCGAGGCTTGAGAAAGCATTCTTTCCGGCTTCTAAAACCCGCAAATCTGGCTTTTTGGCTTTGAACCACTCGAGCGCGTCGGGTGTAATTTGGGGGGCAATTAAAACCTCTAAAAATGTGCCTTTGGTAGCCTGTGCCACCTCGAGTGTGACAGGGCGGTTGAGCGCTACCACACCGCCAAAAACCGAAAGTGTATCGGCATCTCGAGCCAATTCCCACGCTGTTTGGGGGTTGTGTGCAAGTGCCACACCGCATGGATTGGCGTGTTTGACCGCCACACAAGCCGGACTCGAGAACTCTGAAACCAGCGCCCAAGCGGCATCTGCATCGGCATAATTGTTAAATCCCATCTCTTTGCCAGACAGCACCAGCGCATCCATAACTGTGCCTTGTTCGTCACCAAAACGGTAAAGCGCGGCTTGTTGGTGCGGGTTTTCGCCGTAGCGTAAAGTTTTTAAGTGGCTTAACTCGAGTGGTTGCTGAGCGTTAAAAGTTTGGTGGCTTAAATAGTTGGCAATCGCGGCATCATAACTGCTGGTGTGGGCAAAGGCTTTTCGCGCCAAGGCTTGGCGTTCTATCAGACTTGGCTTGAGGTTCTCGAGGATGCTTGGGTAGTCTTGAGGGTCTACAACCACCAGTACATTCAAAAAGTTTTTGGCACTGGCACGAATCATCGCAGGACCACCGATGTCAATATTCTCGAGGGCTACTTCTAAAGTCACATTTTGGCGAACAGTCTCGCGGAACGGGTACAGATTGACACAAACCAAATCAAAGCGTTCAATGCCCAGTGTTTTGAGTTCAGCATTGTGTTCGGGCGTATTTTTTGCCAGAATTCCAGCATGAATTTTTGGATGCAGTGTCTTGACTCGCCCCTCGAGAATTTCTGGGAAACCTGTTACGTCAGATACATATGTGACAGGTAGATTGGCTTTCTCTAGGACCGAAAATGTGCCGCCGGTCGAAACCAAGCTAAACCCTTGCTCGAGTAGACCACGCGCAAAATCCAGCAAACCACTTTTATCACTGACACTCAGTAATGCTCTCACAAGAACTCCTTAAAAGTGACCCAGGCGAGCGATCTCAAAAAGTTACAGCTTCCCCACGGATTGCCCGTGTTTTTCGCCAGTTGCTGCAATTGCTTGATTCTACTTATTTCTCGAGGGACGCTCAAGTTCTAAAGCCTAGGTCATCCAATCCAGACTTGCGTTGCGTACACAAAGATGTATGAAAAACTTAAATCGTCGGAATTTTGTCAAAGTCCTTGCTGCCGCTCTTCCTGCTGGTATCGCCTTAGACTTAGGGTCTCGAGCCGTGGCACAAAGCGTGGCTGGCGACGTTGAAATCCTCAATCTTGCACTGACAGCCGAATACCTTGCTACTGATATTTACTACAAAGTGGTTTTTTGTGGTTTTGATGGACTGGTTAAAGAGTACATAGATGCCGCCAGAGACCAAGAAAACGAACACGTCACGGCTTTGCAAAACACCATCCGTGCTTTGGGTGGTACAGTCGCCAAGCGCCCAGAATTTGTCTATCCAGTCGAGTTTAATGCTAAAACTCAAATCCCAGTCTTGCGGGTCATGAATGCACTCGAGGATGCTTTTGTTGGTGCGTACCTTGGTGCATTGCCTTTGATCCAAAATAAGGATGTCTTGGCTGCCGCTGGTGCAATCATGGGCAACGAAGCCACCCACCGTTGCTTGATTCGCCAGAGTCGAATTAACTTGGGCGATAGCACCGTGACGGGCTTACAAGTTGGCAACGACCGTGCTTACGAAAAAGCCATTACCCCAGCCCAAGCCTTAGCAGCCGTTGGTGGCTTTGTTAAGAAATAAAAACGGATGTTTGGGAGCATAAGGAGAGGAGAGAAAAGCGTTTTGCTTTTCTCTTTTTTAGATTCCTAAAATATACGGCGTATCCTGAATTGGAGTGGTTACTCGAGCGCCATTCTCGAGCAGCAGCACATTGACTTCAGTGCGAACGCCAAGGTGTTCTAAGTACACGCCGGGTTCGATCGTCACGGCGGTGCGTGGAATCAGTAAGCGTGTATCGTGCGTCTCGAGGTTGTCGAGGTTTGCGCCGTCACCGTGGGCATGATTGCGCCCGAGGCTATGCCCAAGGCGGTGCGTAAAAGCATCTCCGTACCCAGCAGCATGGATTATATCTCGAGCCGCTTTGTCCGCCATCCAGCCCTGTAAATTATTTTGGGTGGTGAGCATTTTTATGGCAATGTCTCGAGCCTCAGCTACACACGCCCAGATTTTAAGGTATTCGCTGCTTGGCTGCCCAGCAAAGCCAACAAAAGTCACATCTGCCATCGGTCGGTCTGGAATCCCCGCCCACAAATCTATCAGCACACACTGTCCCTTCTCGAGGCTGCGGTTGGATTCGGGCGTAATTTCGTAGTGTGGGTCGCCAGCGTGACCACCAAAGCTGACATTGGCGGGATGGTCGGCGCGTAGACCATCCTCGAGAAAAAACTGCATAATTAAATTTTGAACCTCGAGTTCGGTGATGGCTTGTTGGGCTTTTAGACGTTGGTCAATCAGGGCGAAAGCCGCATCTTTGGCGCGAATCACAGCCGTCACGGCTTTTTGATGCTCGGTTTCGTCGGTGTTGTCCCACGTCAGCCAGCCTTGCAGCATATTGGCGCTCGAGACAATTTCTACGCCATGTTCACGGACGCGCTCGAGTGTTCCCGCATCTATTCGGCTAACATAAGGCACGCTGCCGCGTGGGCTGTACTCCATCGCAATTTTTTGGCTGCCGTGCAGCATTTGACCCAGTGCTGCATCCAGTTCTTGGTGGCTCGAGTAAACAATGCGGTTTACGTTTTCGCCGCCCAAGAGTTTCCCCCAAGTTCCAGCTTCGATGCGGTGACAAATCAGGGTTGGCGTACCGTGGCTTGGCACATATAAAAACCAGCGTCTCGAGAGAAAACTTTTGCCGTTAAAACCCAGCAGTTGCAGTGCCAAGGGGTTAATGCCACGAAAATCGTAAAGTAACCAGCCGTCAAGTCCAGCATCCAATGCTGCTAATGCAATTTTTTCTAAGGTCATGGCAATAGTTTACCGCAATTTCGTTTTCAAGGCTGGCTCGCGTATACTCGAGCCAATGAACATTGACATTGCGCTCAGTAAGGTTTTTCGCCTGACAAGTTTTCGTGTCGGGCAGCGTGAGGTCATCCAAGCGGCGGTGGCGGGTCGGGATGTGCTTGGCGTGATGCCAACCGGCGCGGGCAAAAGCCTGACCTATCAGCTTCCGGCAGTGGTGGCGACGGGTCTGACCGTCGTAGTCAGCCCGTTAATCGCTTTAATGCGCGACCAAGTGGCATCACTCGAGAAATTGGGTATTAAAGCTGTGGCACTGCATTCTGGATTATCCGAAGAAGACCAAGAAAAAGCCTTGCGCTTGGCAAACAGTGTCAAGATGCTTTACCTTGCGCCCGAGCGATTGCGCTCCAAAGCGGTACTCGAGCGTTTACAGCAAGTCAACATCTCGAGGTTGGTGATCGACGAAGCCCACTGTGTAAGTCAGTGGGGTCATGATTTTCGCCCCGATTACCAACTGATGTCCGAGGCTCGAGTCGCTTTGGGCAATCCGCCCGTTACGGCGGTTACCGCTACTGCCACCCAAGAAGTGCAGCGCGATATTGCCGAATCCTTAAAACTCGAGAATCCGTACAAGTTGGTGACTGGTTTTGACCGTCCAAATCTGGCATACCGTGTCTGGGAGGTGCTGGGCGATGCCAGTAAACTCGAGGCGCTGCGTGAATTGGTGTTGCGCCTGCCCAAGCCCGGTTTGGTCTATGCTGGCACGCGCCGCGAAGCCGAGGAGTTGGCGCTCGATTTACAAAGTCTGGGAATTCGCGCCAGTGCCTACCATGCAGCCCTCGAGACCAGTGTCAGAAATGCAGTGCAGGATGCTTTTAAGCACGGTAAAATCGAGGTCGTGATTGCCACCAATGCCTTTGGTATGGGGGTGGACAAAAAAGATGTCCGTTTTGTGATTCATCACCGAATTCCGGGGACGTTAGAAGCCTATTACCAAGAAGCTGGGCGAGCCGGCAGAGATGGCAAGCCCGCTCAGTGTTGGTTGTTGTTTGACCCCAAAGACCGCGATTTGCAGGCGCATTTTATCGAAAACAGCACCCCCAGCCAACACGAATTAAAGCGCCTTTGGGCGTATTTTCATGCGGCTCGAGACGAACAAAATCAGGTTTCGATTCGGATTTTTGACCTTGAGCGCAATTTACAAATCCCGAGCAATAAAATTCGGGTTGGCTATAATCATCTCGAGACGGTTGGCGCATTAGAACGCTTGGCGGCACAGGGTGGTTTTTTACGTGCCAGAATTGCCGAAACTGCGCCTAACTTTAAGGTTAAAGCACTCGAAGACTTAAAACGCCATAAAAGCCAAATGCTCGAACAAATAATGAACTACGCGGCGGGCAAGACTTGCCGTGCCAAAGCGATTCTCGACTATTTTGGCGAGACCAAAGATTTTACAGTTTGTGGGCAATGCGACCTTGAAATTCCCAACCCAATGCCAATTTGGACTCGTCGGACTTTGGAGCATCTGCGTGGGGTCAAATCCGATTTTTTCAAAAAACCTAACCTGATACGAATTGCCAAAGAAGTCAATCCCGCTTTTAGCAATCCAGAAGTCGAACGTTTGCTCGACCAACTGCGTTTTGATGGCTACTTGGATGGGACACAACTCTTGACCGCCAATGCTTTACAAGCGCTCGAGCAAACCCCGGAAATCAGTAAGCCGATGCTGCTTGAAGCCGCAGACAGCATTCTCGAGGATTTTAGGGCTGGGCTGACCTTGCCACAAATTGCCACGAAAAATGGTCTCAAAGAAACAATCATCGAAAAACGCCTAGAACGCGCTCTCGAGAAAGGCGAACTCGAGCCAAGCCAGTGTATTTCTAACCCTCGGCTCGAGCAAGTGCGGGTTATCGCCGAAGAAATTGGCTTTTCGCCGCTCGCTAAACTCAGTGCTGCCTTGCCAGCATTTTCCTTACTCGAGCTAAAAGCGGCTCGGAGGTTGCTCGAGTAGTTTATGCCAGCATGGTGGGCATCCGAATGACGTTGGGTTGCCAATCCACCAGACTTTGCACTTCGCCATAAAGGTCGTACTCGTCGGCATCCTCGATTCGCACCCTCACCAAATCGCCAATTTTGATTTGCCCAGCGAACGTACCTGCGGCAATCAGCACTGTGCCATCAATTCCGGGGGCATCGCCTTTTGAGCGCCCAATCAATTTTGTGCCAGCAATTTCGTCGTCCTCGTCGTCGTTGTACTCATCTATAATGCACTCGAGAACCGTGCCAATTTTGGCTTGGCTTTTTTCAAAAGAAATTTGTTGCTGGACTGCCATCAGCTTTTCTTGCCGCTCGAGTTTGACGTTTTCGGGGACATGATGCTCGAGCAGGTTGGCATCTGCGCCATCCACTTGTGAGTAAGTAAAGCAGCCCACACGGTCAAGCCGAGCCTCGCGGATAAACTCGAGCAGCAGTTCAAAATCTTCCTCGGTTTCGCCGGGAAACCCAACAATAAAGGTGCTGCGTAGCACAATGTCTGGGCAGATTTCACGCCAACGCAGAATGGTGTCTAACTGCGTAGACCCGTACTCGCCGTCGGTACGTTTGCCAGCCCCCGGACGGCGCATCGCTTTGAGGATTTTTGGACTGGCGTGCTGCAACGGCACATCCAAGTACGGCAGAATTTTACCAGCCGCCATCAGCTTAACAATGTTTTCGATGTGCGGGTATGGATAAACATAATGCAGCCGCACCCACGCGCCAAGTTCGCCAAGTTTGCTGCATAAGTCCACCAGATGCGCCACCACATTTGCGCCTTGGTACTCCGATTCACGGTGGCGAATGTCCACCCCATATGCACTCGAGTCTTGGGAGATAATCAAAATTTCTTTGGTGCCACTCGAGACCAAGCGGTAAGATTCATACAAAATTTCGGCGGCATCTCGAGATTTTTGTAAGCCACGCAATTTGGGAATGATACAAAAACTACAGGTATGGTTGCAGCCTTCGGCAATTTTGACATAGGCATAATGCTTGGGAGTCAGTTTCACGCCAACTGGCAAAAGCTGGGTGAACGGGTTCTGGTCTGGTGGGATTTCTTGGTGCAGCGCCTTCATTACCCCTTCGATGTCGCCAGCCCCCGTGACGGCTAAAACATTGGGATGTCGGGCTTTTATCGTTTCGGGGCGCTCACCAAGGCAACCCGTGACTATCACTTTGCCCGTTTTCTCGAGTGCTTCACCAATGGCGCTTAGGCTTTCTTCGATGGCTGGGGTAATAAAACCACAAGTATTGACCACGACCACATCGGCATCTTCGTAGGTACTCGAGACCTCATAACCCTCTGCCCGAATCTGGGTTAAAATTCGCTCTGAGTCCACAAGGGCTTTGGGACAACCTAAACTGACAAATCCAACTTTTTTTGCAACTGCCATTTCCATAAAAACCTCAATAAAAAGAGCTACTAGCTCAAATGGCTACCAGCTTACCTTAAAAATTTGGTGTGTTGTTTTCAATTTATGGCAAATTGACGGTAATCGGGCTGCTGCCGCCTAAACGTTCTCGAGTCTGACCACCGACCACGGCGCTGACCAGACTTGGCTGACCAAGCCGAACCACAATTGGTGGCGTAAACTCGAGTTTATCGCCGGGGCGTGGTTGCCCCTCGTAGAGCAATTTACCCGTGGCATCACGGACTCGAGTCCATGAACTGCCCCGATAAATCAGTTGGACTTTGCCCGTGCTGGCAGTTGCGCCTGCCACCGAAGGCAAGCGCTCGAGAACCACACTGAGGTTGCTGTCTATCAGCAAATCTCGGGTCGTGACATAGGGCTTAAAGCCCGCCTTCACGACCCGCAATTCACGACTGCCACGGCTCGAGACCAGTGCGTCTTTGAGTGGTGTTGTGCCAATGTTGTATTTATCGAGTTGTACCGTTGCACCATTTGGGGTGCTGAGGACACTCAAGCGCACCATTCCTTCTTGTTGAACTGGAGGTTCGGGAATTGTGACTGTTTGGGTGGCTGGTCTGGCTTGACTGGTGCGAATCGGTAAACGCCCCGACTGGGAAAGAAAGTATGCCAAAACGCCAATCACGATTAAACCCACAAAACCCAAAATCCAAGGTACAAAATTGGTTCGTGGAAGGTCTTCTTGGCGAATCACGGGGGCAGATTCAATCACCGTGCGGACAGCACTTCGGGCAAGGGTTGGCGAACTGGCATTGGCAGCGATTCGTTCGTAAGCGGTCACAAAAGGTTCGGGGGCAAGCCCAACCACTTGGGCAAATTTTTGAATATACGAACGGGTATAAATCATCTCGGGCAAGGATTCATAACGCCCAGCCTCGATTTGCTCGAGTAAACTCGGACGCACCTTTAAGCGGTCTGCAACTTCTTCTAAGCTCATTCCTTTGGCTTCTCGAGCCTCTTTTAAGAGCGGTGCGAGATTCTCGCGGGTGATGTTCAAACGACCAACCAAATTATCTTCTTTCATAATCCCTCGAGTCCAGCCAACGCCACGGACACCTCTCCCGCCAACCGAGCGTTATTTTGTAGCAGTCTACCGTTGACTTGCACTGTTTCGCCAGAGGATAAGCGTGCCAACTCGGCAAGTAAGAACGGAGTCAGGTGTTTGCCGTAAACTTTTTGTTTACGCGCTTCGTGGTTGGCAGCTTCGACCCAGACTTGGACTTTTTCAAAGTCAATCCCTTGGTCTATTGGGTTGGTTACCAAAATGGCTTGGCGCATCTCGAGGTCACGGGCTGCCAGTTGGGCTTTGGCAATCTCGAGTGGCGAATCTAGTCGTGCTGCCACACTGTACGGGCTGCTTGGGGTATGAAAAGCGGGTAGAGAATCGGTTTTATAGCCAATCACGGGTACACCCAGTGTCTCGAGCCGTTCGATCGTGGCGTGTAAATTCAAAATACTTTTTGCACCAGCACAGACCACGACAATTGGAATTCGGGCTAAAGCGGGTAAATCGGCGCTTTCGTCAAAAGCATCAAAATGTACCCCGCCAATGCCGCCAGTCGCAAAGACTTTGATGCCCGCTAAATGCGCCAGATGGGCTGTGGTCGCCACAGTTGTACCCGCACTGGCGTTTTTTGCGATGATGGCTGGCAAGTTCCACAACGAGACCTTCTCCATTTTTTCTTGGGCAAGGCGCTCGAGTTGGGCGTGCGTGCAACCGACTTGAATCTGACCATCCAAGACTGCAATCGTGGCTGGAATCGCCCCGGCTTCTCGTACCCGAGCCTCGAGTGCCAAGGCGGTCTCGAGGTTGGCTGGAAATGGCAGCCCATGGGTGATAACGGTGCTTTCAAGGGCGACAATAGGCTGTCGTTGCTCGAGGGCGGCAGCAACTTCGGGTGAAAACAAAAAATGTTTCATGCGCCAGTCTACCTTGTTTGAAGTGAGTACAAATTTAGACATGGCAATCACACATGGACACAAATGCCCTTTTAGAAACGCGGTAGACTAACGAATATGTCAATTATTCCTTATGTGATTGAGCAAACTGGACGCGGTGAACGCGTTTACGACATCTACTCGAGACTGCTCAAAGATCGCATTATCTTTGTCGGTACACCAATCGAAAGCCAAATGGCAAATACGGTGGTGGCACAGTTGCTGCTTTTGGATTCACAAAACCCAGAGCGCGAAATCCAAATGTTTATTAACTGCCCCGGCGGCGAAGTCTATGCGGGTTTAGCCATTTACGACACCATGCAGTTTGTGCGTGCGCCCATCCGCACCACTTGCGTTGGCATCGCCATGAGCATGGGCAGTGTACTTTTAATGGCTGGCGAAAAAGGCAGACGCACCGCTTTACCCAACAGCCGAATCATGATTCATCAAGGCAGTGCTGGTTTTCGTGGCAATACCCCCGACCTCGAGGTACAAGCCAAAGAAGTGCTTGCCCTGCGTGACATCATGACTGGTTTATATGTCAAGCACACAGGTCAAAACACCGAAAAGCTGATGCGCGACATGGAACGCGATAACTTTATGACCCCCAACACCGCTAAAGAGTACGGCTTAATAGACGAAGTGGTCGAAATTATGCCAAAAAGCCTTGGCGATGCGTTAAGAGGCTCAGATGAACTTTAAGAGCATGGGGTTAAACGGTCAAAAGCGACCCAGCCCGACAGGTGCATCTTTAGGGTCAAGACAGCGACCCAGCCCGACAGGTGCATCTTTAGGGTCAAGAAAGGTCAAAAGGTCAAATCCCCTCTCTTTTTACCCTTTAACCTTTTACCCTGCTCCGCAGGAGCGCTTCTAATGGCGCGTTGTTCTTTTTGTGGCAAAGCTGCCCACGAAGTCGAGCATTTGATTGAATCGCCACGCGGCAGTGCTTGGGTTTGTAACGAGTGTGTGGCTCAGGCGGCTTCGATGCTCAATGCCGCCAAGCCAGTTGCACCCAGTAAATCTGAGCCATTTGTACTCGAGAATGTGCCAACCCCAAAAAGCATCAAAAAACATTTGGACGAATTTGTGATTGGGCAAGATGCCGCCAAAAAAGCCGTGGCGGTGGCGGTTTTTAATCATTACCAAAGGTTGTTGCACCCCGAAGCCGAGTTACAAAAATCAAATATCTTACTGATTGGCTCGACCGGCACAGGTAAAACCTTGATTGCCGAGAGTGTCGCACGGATGCTTGAAGTGCCATTTGCAATTGCTGATGCCACCACTTTAACCGAGGCTGGCTATGTTGGCGATGATGTCGAAAATGTCTTGGTGCGCTTACTTCATGCGGCGGGAATGGATGTCGGCAAAGCCGAGCGCGGCATTATTTATATTGACGAAATTGATAAAATTGCCCGTAAATCTGAATCGGCAAGCATCACCCGCGATGTCTCGGGCGAAGGGGTACAACAAGCGCTCTTAAAGTTGCTCGAGGGGACAGTTGCCAATGTGCCACCGCAGGGTGGGCGCAAGCATCCCGGCGCAGAATTGGTCACAATCAACACCAAAAACATCTTGTTTATTTGTGGTGGGGCGTTCGATGGTCTTGAGACAATTGCTAAGGCACGACTTAACCAAAACATTGTGAGTTTTGCTCGAGTGGCGGCTAACCAAACCAAATTGCTCGAGTTTATTCCCGAAGACCTGATTAAATTCGGCATGATTCCAGAGTTTGTGGGGCGTTTACCGTTGGTTGTGGCATTGCAAACCCTTGATGAAGCTGCCCTGATTTCGATTTTAACCGAACCCAAAGGCGCATTGGTCAAGCAGTACAAGCAACTCTTTGGGTTGGCTGGAGTCAAACTCGAGTTTAGCCTCGAAGCCCTTAAAGAAGTGGCGGCTCGAGCCATCGGGCGTGGTACAGGAGCGCGTGGCTTACGGGCGGTTCTCGAGCCAATGATGACCGAAATGATGTTTGAATTGCCGTCTGATGGCATCAGTAGCATCAGCATTGAGCCAAAACACTTAGATGCACCACTTGAAGCGTTACCGACGCAGCATATGTTACAACTTGAGTCTAGTACACTCAAGAAGAGCGCTTAAACGTCACTCAGGATACATATGTTTCTTAGACTCGAGGGGTAAACTTTCCGACATGAAGTTTACGGCTCGAGTTTTCGTCATTAGCTAAGGCATCAAGAATGAATGTCGGGTATTGACGCTGTTTTCTTCTGTAGTCTTGTTATAATCATTTTGGTAAAAGCATCACCAAGAAGTATGCTAAGGCGTTCGACACCGCCTAACAAGCGTGGCGGCGCATCAGAGCGTACAACCCACAAAGGAGAAATTTATGCGCTGGGAGTTACCTGTTCTTGCTTTAAGAAGTTTTGTGTACACGCCAGGCAATCCTCATAGTGTGGCGGTCGGTCGTGCTAAGTCACGGCGCAGCGTCGAGGAAGCTCAGGCTTCTGACCGACGGGTGATTTTACTGACGCAACGCGATCAGAATACCGACGACCCAAGTGTTGACGAGTTGTACGAAATTGGTACACTCGCGGCGATTAAACAAGTCGTGCGGATGCCAGACCAGACACTCGAGGTTTTGGTCGAGCCAATCGAGCGGGTCAAAGTGACTGGCGTTTTGCCACTGCCATACTTGCGGGTGATTGCCGAAACGGTCTATCCAGTCGTGGATGCCGATGCCAATACCTTGCGGGTCTTAATAGACGAAGCCAAATCTGGCTTTGACAAATACGTCGGGCAGAATAAAAATATGCGGCTCGATAACATTCACCTCGAGCATTTGCGCCAACTGACCGACCCCGGCGCGATTGCTGACACGATTACGCACCATGCCACTTGGGAAGTGACCGATAAGCAAGGTATCCTCGAGCTACTCTCGATTCGCGGACGCTTAGAAAAAGTGATTGGCTTTTTGAACCGCGACCTCGAGCGCTTTGAGATGGACAAGAAAATTGCGGCTCGAGTCAAAGAACAAATGGATCAAAATCAGCGCGAGTATTATTTGCGCGAACAAATGAAAGCCATTGGTAAAGAACTCGGTGGCGGCGAAGAAGCTGTGGTTGAAGCCGACGACTTGCGCCAAAAAATCGAAAATGCTGGAATGCCCGAAAAAGTCAAAGAAAAAGCCTTAAAAGAACTGGCGCGGCTCGAGCGCACCCCCGGAGGCAGCCCTGAAAGCAGCGTGGTACGAAATTACCTCGATTGGTTGCTCGATGTGCCTTGGACTAAGCGCGATGATGAAATTTTAGAAATCAGCCGCACTCGAGAAATTCTTGATGCTGACCACCATGGTTTAGAAGAAGTCAAAGAACGCATCCTCGAGTTCTTGGCGGTGCGTCAACTGACCCAAGGAATGCGCGAAAGCCTCGAGAACCAGCCAGCCCAAGACCGCGATGCCAAAGACAAAGAAGACATGGCATTACGCGCCCCAATTTTGTGCTTGTCCGGACCTCCGGGGGTTGGTAAAACCAGCTTGGGCAAAAGCATTGCTCGAGCCTTGAATCGTCAGTTTGTGCGGATGAGCCTTGGCGGGGTGCGCGACGAAGCCGAGATTCGTGGTCATCGCCGTACCTACATCGGTTCGTTGCCCGGGCGGATTATTCAAAGCATGAAGCAAGCTGGCGTGGTCAATCCAATTATTTTGCTTGACGAAATAGACAAAATGAGCAGCGATTGGCGCGGCGACCCTTCCAGCGCGATGCTCGAGGTCTTAGACCCAGAACAAAACCACACCTTCCAAGATCATTACTTAGAAGTCCAGTACGATTTAAGCCAAGTCATGTTTATTACCACTGCCAACAACCTTGGCAACATCCCACGCCCATTACTTGACCGTATGGAAGTGATTGAAATTCCCGGCTATACCTTGCAAGAAAAAATTCAAATTGCCAAAGGTTTTAGGCTGCCAAGGCAAATTAAATCGCATGGCTTAGAAAATAAACTCGAGGTTTCGGATAAAGCAATCGAGCGAATTGCACAGGAATACACCAAAGAAGCGGGCGTGCGTAACCTTGACCGCATGATTCAAAAACTTGCCCGCAAGATTGCTCGAGAAGCCCTCGAGAAACCGTGGGAAGGTATCAAAAAGGTAGATGGAGACAACGTAGAAGATTATCTTGGTGTGCCGATGTTCGAGATTGAATCTAAAGAAAAGAAAAGCCAGATTGGGGTCTCGACCGGGCTGTATTATTCTTCGGTTGGCGGCGGGATTCTCTTAATCGAAACCCTTGCCACACCGGGGACTGGTAAGGTCAGCTTCACGGGTTCTTTGGGCGATGTAATGAAAGAATCGGTGCAAGCCGCAATTGCCTATTTACGGGCTCATGCCACCGAATATGGAGCAGACCCAGATTTCCATAAGAACCTTGATATTCACGTTCACTTCCCAAGTGGCGGAATGCCCAAAGATGGACCGAGTGCCGGTGTTGCCATTGCCACCAGTGTGATTAGTGCCATCACTAAGCGTCCGGCTCGAGCCGATATTGCCATGACTGGCGAAATTAGTTTGCGCGGCAAGGTTTTAATCATTGGTGGCGTTAAAGAAAAACTGCTTGGCGCATATCAAGCTGGTATTCGTAAAGTCTTGATTCCCAAAGGCGACGCGCCATACCTTAAAGATGTCCCCGAAACGATTTTGCGCGAACTCGAGATTACCTTGGTCGAAGATGTCCGTGAAGTCCTTAATACCATGCTTGAGCCATTACATCCAGTTCAGGAAGCGGTTGTTCCACCCAGCAATAATCAGTTTACTGCCGATGATACCCCAGCCATTCCGCCGACCGCCGTGATTCCAACCCAGCCCGGTGCTTAATGTAACAAATGTCATAGACATTGCCCCATCCTCACCAAAGGATGGGGTTTTTCATAATAGATATAGGGTAAAGTAACTCGCGTTGCTGGTACGAATCGGCTGGCAAGTCATTTCAAACCAGATTTTTAGGAGAAAACATGAACAATAAAACCAAAGTATTCGCCGCCCTTGCCCTGTCCGCCGCTTTCGGTGTGGGTATGGCACTTCAAGCCAAGTTCACCGATGTTCCCGCCAACCTCTGGGCAGAAGGTGCAGTCAACCGCATGGTTGCCGAAGGCATCATCAACGGCTACCCAGACAATACCTTCCGTGGCAATAACAGCGTCAATCGTTATGAAGTGACCACCATGTTTGATCGCTTAATCTCAGGCAAGCGTTTTACCGCCCTCGAAGGTAACGCCCAAGCTGCCGCAGGTGTCAGCAGCGATATTTCTGCCTTGCGGGCTGCCAATGTCAGCAATGCCAGCACGATTGCCGCCCTGCAAGCCGATTTGGCTGCCTTAAAAGCCGCCGCCAGCAGCACGACCACCACCAGCCCCGCAGTCAATACCGAACTGAACGCAAAAATTGTTGCGATTGAAGAAAAAATCGCTGCACTTAGCACCACCGACAGCGCTTCAAACGACCGTTTGGCAGCCCTTGAGGCTTCGTTCAAAGCTGCCCAAGACAGCGAAAAACCAACCAATTCAGAAATAGATGCCCGTTTGACTGCGCTTGAAGCCAGCAGCAGCAGCACGGCTGCCTTGACCACCCAACTCGAGGCACAAAATGCTCGAGTGACGGCACTTGAAGGTCAGGTACGCACGTTGAACACCACTGTTGCAGCTTTACAACGCACCGTCACCGAACGCCCAACTGCACCTGTCGTGACCGAACCAACCACACCACCCGTTGTCACGACCCCAGATGCTCCAGCCACACCAGTCGCAGTCAGTACCCCAACCCTCACCTTGAGCGGCGGCATTTCGACCAACTTGATTCCAAGTGGTCCATACGTTGCTCCTTTGGGCTTGGGCGCGTTTGTGGCAGTTGGCTTAAACCTCAGCAATGACTTTAGCATTCGTTTAAGCGGCGACCTCTCGGAAATTCCAAGCGCTGGCGCAAACTTAATTTTTAACCTCGGTGGCGGCTTGTACGCTGGCGTGGGTGGCGGTTTGGTCTTTGCTGGCGGCGGTGTTTACGCTGGTGGCGTGCTTGGCTTTGGCTTTGATATTGCCCAGAACTTTGGCTTATTCTTAGAAGCCAACCCACGCTTTAACTTTGGTAACTCGAGCTTTGGGATTAAAACTGCCCTTGGCTTGCGCTTAGGTCTGTAAATTTTCTAAGCTCTCAACGCCTCGAGATTAGCTCGAGGCGTTTTTATTTAGACTCAAGACTTGTTATCCTGATAACGTTTACAGACCTCAAAAAAAGCATAGACTTGCGGTCATGCAAAAAATTCTATTGATGATAGGTACAGGGTTAGCCCTTGCCGCCGCTACCGCCCTTGGACAAAATACGCCACGCCCAGATGCACCGACACTGGCGGCTCGAGGCACACACCAAGTCGGCGTTCGTACCCTTCAAATCGAAGATGCCAGCCGTAAACGCCCTTTGACACTTGAGGTTTGGTATCCCGCCACATTGGCAGCCAACCAAAGCGAAAGCACCATTTATAAAGCTGCCATTGGTGCAACCAAATTTGATTTGGCTGGACGGGCTGCCCGCGATGCAACCCTCGAAACTGGCAAATTTCCATTGGTGATTGTCTCGCACGGACAGGCTGGCTCGAGATTTATCATGACCTACCTGACCGAGCATTTGGCTTCGCAGGGCTATGTGGTGGCTGCCATAGACCATACGGGCAGCACTTATGGCGATATTACTGCCCCAGCCTATATCTCGAGCATCGTAGACCGCCCTTTGGATATTTTGTACAGCATTGGTGAGGTTGCAAAAGCCATCAGCACCGCCGACGGTAACAATGTGGCTTTGATGGGCTACAGCTATGGTGGCTATTCGGTCTTAAATGCGGCTGGTGTTGGTTTGGACAAAGCCAACCTCGAGGCTTACTGCAAAGCCAGCAATAACGAAGGTCCTTGTTTTGCTCTGCCGTACTTTGATGGCTTGACCCCAATTCGAGGCTCGAGTGTTGTCAAGCCAGACCCACGAATCAAAGCCGTCTTTGCGATGGCACCTTATGGTACGCCGTGGCTGAGTGCTAAACAACTTGCAGGGCTGCGCGTTCCACTGTTTGTGGCGTGTGGTGAAAGCGATGATGTGGCGGTCTATAAACGCGATGCTCGAGCCGCTTTTTTACGGGCTGGATCAAAAAAATACTTACTTTCCTTGCAATCAGCTTCGCACAATGCTTGGACCAATAACCCGCCCGAAGTGGCTCGAGGCAACTGGACAGACTACGAACGTTGGTTTGAACCAGCTTGGGATCGCGAGCGCTTGAACGACATTACCAAGCATTTTGCAACTGCATTTTTAGCCCAGAACTTATCTAAAAATACCAGCGCCGACCAATACCTGACCAGCAAACTGGGTGGTTTTCGTCCACGCACCACGATTGGCATTAAACTCGAGGTCGGTAGGCAATAATCTATACGCCCAATAAAAAAACGCGAATCCAAAAGGGTTCGCGTTTTTATTGGTGCCGAAGACGGGACTTGAACCCGTACACCCTTGCGGGCGCTAGCCCCTCAAGCTAGTGCGTCTACCAATTCCGCCACCTCGGCGAGGGCGGAAGAGAGAATACAGATGCAAAGCGTCTTTGTCAAGCCCAATGTTAAGATGAACCATGAAACCACGCATTGGGATAACGGTCAGCAGCACTAAAGATTCTAGCTTGCAGCGCATCTGGAGTGGTACTGCCTTGGCATACTCGGCAGGGATTCTAGCGGCGGGCGGATTGCCAGTGATGTTGCCAAGTCTTGTGGGTACTGCCACAGCCCAACTCGAGGGCTTAGATGGGATTTTATTTTCGGGCGGTGTTGACCCAGACCCAGAAATTTGGGGCGCAGACCACGAAGCTGGCTTGGGCGAAGTGGACGAATTGCGCGATACTTTTGAACTCGAGTTGTATGCTGCCACTCGAGCGAGCAAAAAACCAATTATGGGCATCTGTCGTGGCTTTCAACTGATTAACGTGGCTGCTGGCGGCACATTGTTTCAGCACATCCCAAAATCAAATGGTCTTTGGGCAGACCACCGCCAAACTGCCATCCCACCAACCCTTGGGCATAGGGTACAAATCGTGGCTGGAACAAGGTTATTGCAGGCGCATGAGGTCGAATCCCTGCGGGTCAATTCGTACCACCATATGGGAATCGAAAAACTCGCGCCAAGCCTGACCGCCAGTGCAATTGCGCCAGATGGTCTGATTGAGGGCATCGAAGCCGAAGGGATGATTGCAGTCCAGTGGCATCCAGAATTACTTTGGCAGACACACCCAGAACACTTAGCGCCATTCAAAGCCTTTTTGGGGATGTTCTGAAAGCTGTTTTCTCGAGAAGTTGGACTGATGTTTTTGGCACTGCCTTTATTCACCTCGAGGGTGGTACAGGAGAACAAACCGTGCTGCTGCTTTGTCCGCTCGAGCATGGGCAGATGATTTTAGATATGCTCAAGAAATTTATATGGTTCAAAGGACGCATTACCTTAGCGGTACTCGAGCAAAACCACAGCACACTGATAGAAGCTGCCATACGTTTTCTCGAGCCAAAGAAAGTTGTTGCGCTTGATGCTGAACAGATTGTTTCAAGCAGCGATGCGTTGCACCTCGAACCACAAGTTTTTATCAGCAGCACAGGACTCGAGTACAGACATGGCGGGAATTTTGCTGCGTGGGACTCGAGTTTAGGGATTGAAGGCGTTCATGGCTCGAGTCTATTGGCAAGTGCAAGCGGCACAAATTCGGTAATTGCCTGTCATCCCCGAGAATTAAACTCGGTACTCCAAACCATTTTTACTGTTTTCGCTTAGAAACTCATCGTTCTACGAAACAACCGCGCCTCAAAAGCCCCCCAAGTTGGCAACACTCGTAAAATAGGAGCATGAGAAACACTCGAGAGTTTAATCCCCAAATTCTCGAGAACTCTATCCACGCCTTGGTCACGCCCAGTGTTAAACAGCGCGTACTCGGCATCTGGAATCATAAAATCTGGTTGGATTTTACTGGGCAACGGTGTGCCATCAGTCCAAAAAGCCCGAACTGTTGGCATTGAAGCTGCGCCTCCATTGGCAAGGGCAAAACGAAACGTATTGGTATCCCCAATTCCAGTCGTGGTTAGCCCTGTAATCGGAGCGCGTTTAGCCCGTTGCACCCGACTGACCAAATACTCGCAAGCGCTGGCACAACCACCATCCACCAACAAACCCAATGCGCCCTTGTACAAAACAGGGTTTTTGACGCTGGTGCGCCCCAATTCAACCCCTGAAAGTTTACGGAAAACATACGTGCCAGTCTCTTTTAACCAGATTTCTTCATTGGTGTTCTTATCAGGATTGTAACGCGGCACAAACCGAATAGGCTCTGGATTATCCATAAAAGCACCCAAAGACATCAGGCTTTCAGAAGCATAACCACCTCGGCTACCACGCAAATTCAGCATAATCGCTTTGACCTCTTTATCCATTGCGATTTTGACAAGATTATGAACCTGTTGAGCGACACCCAAAACCAGAAAATCCGTAATTTGAATCATCGCAACATTATTTTCATCAATAAACATTGTCGGAAAAGGCGCAGCGTTAATAATCTCACCATTGACTTCGATGTTCACCGGTGTTTTACTCGAGCCACGCAGAAAATGAAAAATCAGTTTTTCTCGAGCCTGAGTTTTTGAAGTCAACGCACTCAAAAAGGTTGCATAATCCGTAACAGCCGTAAAACTCGAGAAGTATGTGTTGTTGTACCCAATCCATCTATCGCCGTACCGAAAACCCGCTTTTTCGGCAGGACTTCCCGCCACGACATTTAACACCAAACGATCAAAACCCTGAAGCACCACTTCTTTCTTAGCAATTAACTCGAGTAAAGCAGGTGAAAAACCACCAATCGGAACAATTTGCTTTTGGTATTCGGCAAACGCCGCATGACTAAACCCCAAGCGCGGCGAAGGCGTTGTGACCGTACCAGTGCTTTGCTGATTTTCGGCTGCCAGCACCGCAGGACTCATGTAAAAAGCATGAAGGTCTTGGAGTTCATCCATCATCGTCGCAACAACAAATTCAACCGTTTCATAACTGCATTGCAATTGTGCCGTCGCACAAACCTTATCCACCTCGAGTTGATACTTGGCAATTAGGGACAGCATATTGACCTGACTAGGACCAAAATACTGAGTCTCGAGGAAAAAAGCAGCTTGGTCAAATAAATCTTGGGCTGGACTACCAATGAATTTTTGAGCAAAAACTGAACTCGAGAAGACAACAACACTTAAAGCCAAAAGAAATCTCTTCATAGGCATTTTATAAAAGCTAGGCAACTCAGTAAACAGACTGGTTTTTGACCTGAAACAACCTAAGAATCAAAGCAAAATTAATACTGTGCCATTGGCAACAAGTCATCACGTGGAATGATAAAGCTACCTTGGGTTGTGCCTTGTGGTGCAAATTTCTCGAGTTCACGTTGCAGGGTTTTAGCATCCATTTTACCCTCAAGCGCCTTGCGGTATGCCCGAACTGTAGCTTGCAGCGCCTCGGGGCTTTCTTGAACAAATTCAAGGCGATAATGTCCAATTCCAGCCTTGACCCAAGTCTCGAGAAAACGCCCACCGCTTTGCGCTCGAGCCTCAAAAACCGTGTTGCGGCAACCGACATCCGCCATCACAGGATGCTCAAAGCCATTGTGGTCACGAAGTGCAATGCTGTGCGTTTCGCAAGGATGCCCACAATTGGTGTGGTCAGTGCCACTACTCATGAACCGACAAAATACGCAGTGTTCGGTGTGAAACACGGGAAGATGATGATGCAAAATAACCTCGAGTTTACTTGCATCCACTTTTTTTGCCAACTCGAGAATCTGCGCGGCATTCAGGTCATGAGTCGGTGCAAGTCGAGACAAACCCATCTCGAGAAGATGCGATGCTGTCAGCGCATTAGCAGCATTCAGACTAAAATCGCCAAGTAGCTCTGGGCGTTTATTCGTCTCGAGCAGTGTATGCAGCAGCCCAAGCGGACGTACCAAAATCGCATCCACAGGCAAAGAGAGCAAGAAGGTGTGTATCCGCTCCTCGGCGGGTTTTAAGACCCGAGGACTGGCAACCACAGCCCGAATTCCAGACTCGAGGATTCGTTCGACGCTAGGACGCAAACCGTATAACTCGAGGTAATCCAGTACAATTTCGTTCGGACGGGTTTCAATGGCAGCCTCGAGTTGCTCGGGTTTCCTGACGAGGACTGAAAGGAACGGAGCGGGTAAACTCCCCCCAGCGCTTCGCGCTGACCCCCTGTCTTGCCCCAGAAGCAGCACCTGTCTTGCACTTGGAGCAGCACCTTCGGGCTTTGTGCGCTTCGGGCTTTGGGCGCTCGTTGAGGAGGTTTTTGGCAATACATTTTTGTTAATGGTTCGGTGTGGTACTTCTCGGCGTAACTCGAGGAGCTTATCCACGGCTTCACGACGGGCTTTTCCTAGGCTCGAGAGTGGTAGAAAACACCCATCCTCGAGGTCTACTTCCAAGGTCTCGAGGTAGAACGGAGTCTCACCAAGTTTACCGAGTTCAACTTCGAGCGCTCGAGCATCCAAGGCGCGGCGCTCGGCGGGTTTTAGGACATCTTCAGTTTGGCTGGTGGCGGTATGTCCAACATCATCGGTCACGGTTAGCTCGAGCGGCGCACCCATTTTACCGATTACTTTCCACTGCACAGGTTTTCTCGAGACTGCTTTGGTGGCTTGGGTAAACCCACGAAGTTCTCGTTCGATACTTGGGTCGTTTGAACGCCAAACCCAATCGCCTCGTTCAATATTCTCGAGTCGCACTGCCTTATTACCAAATCGGAGTTCGACTTCGTGCAGTCCACGTGAATCCTCGAGTCGTACCGAACCGCGCCTTGTGTATTCAAAAACTTCAAAAACCGCGCCGCCTTCTTCTCGGTTCTGCGGACTTTGGCGTTGTGCCGCATCAAAAACCAGTCCATCGCCTGGTTTAATCACGCCCACACCACCCAGCGCGTACTCTCCCTCGAGTTCAACCAGCACGGCTGTTCTCGAGACATCCACCACTGTTCCAACTTTTGTTCCTCGATGACGTGGCGCTCGACCATGCACCACCGTCTGATGATTCACACCCTGCATAAACGCTGGCAGCAAGCCTCTCGAGTACACGCCCTCGAGCAAAAATTTAGTTTCCCGTAGGGGCGAATCTTGTATTCGCCCTGCCCCATTCACGCCCTGTGTTCGCCCTGCCCCGTCCACGCCATGTTCATTCCAAGCCGAGTCTATCGCCAACCGATACGCATTGGTTGCGGCTGCCACGTACTCGGCATCTTTGTAACGCCCTTCAATTTTGAGGCAATCCACCCCAATCCGAATTAATTCTGGAATCTGCTCGAGGGCAAATAAATCTTGTGGCGACAGTAAATACCGAAACTCGCCAAGGTCGCGCTGCAAACCATCCACCATCAGGTCATAGGGCATTCGGCAAGCCTGAGCGCACGCGCCGCGATTTGCGCTGCGTCCGCCCCAGGCTTCGGAACTAAAGCATTGCCCAGAGTACGAAACGCAGAGCGCTCCGTGAACAAAAACCTCGAGTTCAAGGTCAGTGGCTTTTTTAATCAGTTCAATGTCTTTGAGGCTCAGTTCTCGAGCCAGCACCGCCCTCGAGACTCCAAGGCTGCGGGCGAGTTCTGCGCCTTCAGCACTGGTGATGGTCATTTGGGTACTGGCATGAATGGGGAGTTCAGGGGCTATCTGGTGGGCTAATCGAATCGCGCCAATATCTTGCACAATAATTGCATCTGCACCAGATTCGGCTATTCCCTCAATCTCTTCTACGAACACCTCGAGTTCCGAGTCAAAGACCAAGGTATTGACTGCTACAAATGCCATCACACCACGTTCATGCAGCATTGCCACGACATCTGACAAGTTTTCGTGGTTAAAGCTCATGGCTTTGGCTCGAGCATTAAAGCCTTCTAAGCCAAAGTAGACCGCATCTGCACCTGCTTCTATGGCGGCGTGCAATTGCGGCATTCCGCCGGCTGGACTCATCAGTTCAGGTTTACGGGGTACTCGAGACATAAACGGCATTGTCTCATGAATCGGTGAGAGGTTAAGCGTGTAAACTGGGAATAGATGACAACGTTTCTAAAAAGCATTCAGATTGAGGGCTTTAAGTCTATCCGTTCGAGTACCCTCGAGTTACGACCTTTGAATGTGCTGATTGGGGCGAATGGGGCTGGGAAATCCAATTTTATTTCGTTTTTTAAGATGCTTAACCAAATTGCAAATGGCGAATTTGCATTCTGGGTTCAAAAATCAGGTGGAGCAAGCAGTTTGTTACACATGGGAACTAAAGTTACAAGCAAAATTTCGGCTTTGCTGACGTACCAAATAGACGAGGCGGAGTTGAATTATCGTTTTGAGATTGACCATGTTCTTGCAGGTGATGGATTCATTTTTGAGGACGAGCATTCTTGGTATAAAACCCAAGAGCGACCATACATAATGGCTACTTCAACAGAATCGCGTTTGCTTAATGCTGCTCTGAGTAACGACCAAGCTGGATTACAAATTCGTAAGCTATTGCTCGAGAATCGTCCTTATCAATTCCATGATACTAGCGATACTGCGTATATGAAGCTAACAGGGACATTAGATGATGATGTTTTTCTAAAGTCAGATGCTGGGAATCTGGCTGCGGTACTGTTTCGCTTGAAGAGTTTTCACCCAAAACATTACCAAAAGATTCTAAGAACAATCCAACTGAGCGCACCTTACTTTAAGGATTTTGTACTCGAGCCGAATGGACGAAATATTCGGCTTCGTTACCTCGAGTTTGGTTCGGAAACTGTTTATGGTGCGTATCAGCTTTCTGATGGAACATTGCGACTCATGGCACTTTTGACATTGCTTTTGCAACCATTAGAATCCTTACCAAGCACCATTTTAATAGATGAACCCGAACTTGGCTTACATCCTCATGCCCTCGAGACAGTGCTTTCAGTGATGAGAAGTGTTGGTGGTGAGAAACAAATTATTATTGCAACTCAATCTGTTTCGATTGTGGATCGGCTCGAGCCAGAGGATATTATTGTTGCCCAACGCCATGGTTCTGAAACTCAGTTTACTCGTCTTGATGCGACCAGACTTGAATCTTGGCTCGAGGAATACAGCCTTGGCGAACTCTGGGAGAAAAATGTTCTGGGTGGGAGACCATCTCGATGAAACGCTTAAACATTTTGACGGAAGGTCAGACTGAAGAAAAATTTGTCTGGGATTTACTTGCGCCGCATTTGGCAAACTTTGAAATCGTGGTCAATGCACGTTGCATCATTACTGGAAAAACACGTCCGTTTCAGGCAAATGGCAATCGTCAAAACAAACTTCACAAAGGCGGTCTGATAGATTTTCCGCAAGTGTCAAGAGACTTACAACGTTGGCGCAATGAAGATCCACAAGCCACGCTGACCACAATGTTTGATTTATATGCCCTACCTGACGATTTTCCCTTGTACCAACAAAGTATAAACCAACCTCCTTCAGTAAGGGTTGAATCACTTGAGCAAGCATTTTTAGACGAGCTTGGATTATCAAATTTCGTTCCGTATATTCAACTGCATGAATTTGAAGCCCTCTTATTTTCGGATATTCAAACCCTTAATACCATCGTTGCTAGAGATTCAAAATACCCCGAGCAAACGTTGCGGCAACTACAAGAAATCAGTCAATCGTTTGAAAATCCAGAACTGATCAATGACTCACCGATAACTGCTCCCTCAAAACGCCTCTACTCAATTTTTAGCGAAAAATATCAAAAGACTTCCGAAGGAAATGATGTGGCGATTCTAATCGGCTTAGAAAAAATCCGCGCCCAATGCCCACATTTTAATGCGTGGGTCACGAAGCTCGAGAATATCTAAGCCAATTCTTCAAATACCCCGAGTTTACGAAACCGCTCGGCTCGAGATTCCAGCAATGCCGTATGGCTCATCCCGTTCATCTGCTCGAGATGATTTAACAACGCTTTTTTAAGTTCTTCACTCGAGCCTACAGGGTCGTTATGCGCCCCGCCTTTGGGTTCTGGAATCACCTCGTCCACAATACTGAACTGCTCGAGGTCACGCGCTGTTAAACGCAGTGCCTCGGCTGCTTTCGAGGCTTCTTTGGCATCACGCCAAACAATTGCAGCACAAGATTCTGGACTAATCACACTGTAAACCGCATTCTCGAGAATTAACACGCGGTTGCCGACCGCAATTGCCAGCGCTCCGCCGCTACCGCCCTCGCCGATGATGACACTAATTACTGGCACGCGAAGCCGAGTCATTTTTTGGATACTTTGTGCAATCAACCAAGCCTGTCCGCGTTCCTCAGCCGCAATTCCGGGGTATGCCCCGGGGGTATCCACCAAGGTAATTAAAGGCAGCCCAAACTTATCTGCCATGTCCATCAAGCGCATGGCTTTACGAAACCCTTCTGGGTGCGCCATACCAAAATTCCGTGCAATGTTCTCCTTGGTATCGCGTCCTTTTTGCTGCCCAATCAGCACCACCGCCCGACCCTCGAGCCGCGCAAGTCCACCAACTATCGCAGAATCCTCGCCGTAAGCCCGATCTCCGTGCAATTCCTGAAAATCCGTGAAAATCCGCCCAATAAAATCCAATGCCGTCGGACGACCCGGTGCTCGAGCCAACTGCACCCGTTGCCAACGCGATAACTTCTCGTAAGTCTCCGAACGAAGCCGTTCAAGGCGCTTCTCGAGCAGCGCCAATTCCTCGCTCATGTCAACATTGCTGCTGCTGCCATATGCCTTTAACTCCTCAATTCGAGTCTCGAGGTCAACAATAGGTTTTTCAAATTCAAGTGCTGGCATAAAAACTCCAAGGTGAAAGGGGAAAAAGGGAAAAAGGGAAGAAGGAATGTGGTCCTAAACTTTTAACCTTTCTTGACCCCAAAGATGCACCTGTCTTGAACCAATACACGCACCTCACGGGCAGGTTCGCTTGTGGGCTGGGTTGCTTTTGACCCTTTAACCCTTTCACCTTCATTTCCTTCTCCCAAACAAACCCGTCCGAGGTGGTGGCGGGACTTTAATCTCGAGGGTTGAGACTTCTGGTTTTGGTTGGTTTCTCAGTGCAGCGATTAAATTGGCGAGGGTTTCACGGTGTTGCCTTCTGTCTACCACCATGTCAATAAAACCTTTTTTCTCATAGAATTCTGAGCGTTGAAAACCATCGGGTAAACTCTGACGAACGGTTTGTTCAATCACGCGCTGACCTGCAAATCCAATTAGAGCATCGGGTTCACCAATAATTACATCGCCGATGGCAGCAAAACTGGCTGCCACACCGCCCGTGGTTGGGTCGGCAAGCACCGTGATGTACGGCAGCCCTTTAACGCTCAGTTGCTCGAGGGCAAAAGTGGTTTTTGCCATTTGCATCAGGCTTAACGCACCTTCCATCATCCGAGCGCCACCCGAAGCCGTGACCAAAATCATGCTGCGGTCTTCCTTGGTCGCCAGTTCTATGGCTCTGGTAATTTCCTCGCCTTCGCTGCTGCCCATGCTGCCGCCAGCAAATTCAAAATCCATGACACAAATCACAATAGGCAAACCCGCCAAGCTGCCACGCCCAGCGTAAATTGCTGATTCACGACCCGTTTTCTTACGCGCCCGCTCGAGTTTTGCGACATAAGTATCGGTATCCACAAATTCAAGTGGGTCTTTGGCTTTGATTTTTCCACTGGTGACTTGGAACGTACCCGCATCCAGCAGCCCTTCAACGCGGCGCTTGACTGGAATTCGGTGATGGTAGCCACACTTTGGGCAAACCCGCAAATTCTGCTCGAGTTCTTTGTTGTAGACCTGAGCGTTGCACTTTGGACATTTACCCCACAAATCGGGCAAATCATCATTAACCGTATTTTCTTTTAGTTGCGGAGGTCGCCGCCGAAAAAAACGCTCGAGGGTCATAAGGTCACTCGGCTCGAGGGTACAAGAATCGCTTTCACAATTTTATTCTACAATCTAAACCACATGAGTTGCTTGGACTGTGTTCAAAAAGAATGGAATCGAGAGGTGGACAGCCAATTTCTGGCTCCGCAGATTTGATTTAAGGCTCAAGGTTAGTGTACGACACAAACAAGGTTTTCGTTCCCGTTAATGCACTCGAGTAACGAATACGTTTTCCATTCGAGCAATCAGTCGTGCTGGGTCGGGCTGCATGGTTTTTCGTTCAGGCGAATCAAAATAGGCTTGGTCGGCGCTTTCCCAGTTCTCACCTTCAAACGCCATCAGCCACACAAATTGATTGGTGCTGGGAATGGTGTACGCCTCGAGTACCTTAAAGCCCTGTTTTTCTCGCAATGGCACAAGTTGAGTCCGCCACTCTTCTGTCCATTCCGAAAGCGCACCTTTGTTAATTGTGTAAGTACGAAGTTGCAGTTTCATTGATGTCCTGAAATACCATGAGGTTCGTAAGCCCGCTCGAGTTGCTGTATTTCCTCAGGGCTGAGTTTGAATTCCACAGCAGCCAGCGCATCCTCGAGATGCTGCATTTTGCTCGCACCGATTATCGGCGCACTTACAAAAGGCTTTCCTAGCATCCAAGCCAGTGCAACCGTGGCAGCAGGGACTTCTCGAGCCAAAGCAAGGGCATTTAGGTTCTCGATCACTGCCCAGTCACTCGAGTGGGTGTACAGCGCATCGCTAATCGAATCGGTTTCGGCGCGTTTGGTTAATTTCTGACCATCCTTGCTGCGGTTTCCAGCCAGCATTCCTCGAGCCAATGGACTCCAAGGAATTACGCCAACCCCCATATCCAAGCACTGCGGCATCATTTCGCGTTCTTCTTCGCGGTAAATCAGGTTGTAATGATTCTGCATCGAAATAAATTTGGTCAAGCCGTGCAATTGTGCTACACCTTGCGCTTTGGCAAATTGCCAAGCGTACATACTCGAAGCACCAAGATACCGCACTCGCCCTGAACGTACTAGGTCATGCAGTGCCTGCATGGTTTCTTCGATAGGCGTGTTGTTATCCCACCGATGAATTTGATACAAGTCTAAGTAATCCGTACCGAGGCGCTTTAAGCTGGCATCCACGGCTTCAAAAATGTGTTTCCTCGAGAGACCTTGCTGGTTTGGGGCAGATTCGCCAACACCAAAAAAGACTTTACTGGCAAGCACGTACTCTTCGCGTTTGGCAAATTTCTTGAGTAAAATCCCCGTGTATTCCTCCGAAGTCCCCCTCGAGTAGGCATTGGCGGTGTCAAAAAAATTGATTCCAGCCTCAAAAGCTCGACGCACAAACGGTTCGGAATCCGTTAGATTAAGCGCCCACGGACGGAACTGCGGGTCGCCGTAAGTCATCATGCCAAGACAGAGTTTTGAGACGCTAAGACCGGAATTTCCAAGGCGCGTATATTGCATAAGCATAGTTTAACGTTGCTCGAGTCAATGCGCTCGTGGTCTGGGCTACCACCATATCTATTTACGGCTTTAGAGCGCAATATGCTCGAGAATACCAAAGATTTTTTCTGGATTTTGGATTGAGTATTCTGCACTGTCCACGGTTGCGTTTTTTTGCTCAAGGGCTAAAAACCGCCATTGTATACCTGTCGTGACTACACCATAGATGCGTTCTCGAGGTTTGTTCTGTTCGATGTTAAATTGCTGTGCGGCAATCATCTCAGCGAGGCATTGCCCAAATCCACCAATAATGTTTTCGTTCTTGGCTTCCACCAAAACACATATTGGCGCTGTCAAAACCAATTGTTGTGGGTTACTCGAGAGGATGTAATCACAGCGTCCTTTTAAGCCCATGGCTTCGTTGACATTAAATTCTAAACCCGAGAAGACACTGACTTTTTGGTGATGCAATAACTTAAATTCAGTTAGAAAGGGTGCAATCAAGAGTTCTGAACGGGCTTTTTCGGTATTTAGGTTCAGTGCCAATGGCAAGTACCTGTGCAGTAAATCCTCAAGGGTTTTGGGTAACTGAACAGGTATAACATTCTCGAATAAATCCTTATTTTCTTCGATGGTCACACCAAATTTTTGTTGAACTTCGAGTAACTTAAAATCAGAGTATGCCATGCGAGGACTATACGCGCTGATGCCATAACCCTTATGATAAACCTATGAGTCTTGTACTTTCTCGAGCCAGTACAAACTAAGCACATTCGAGCCGTACACACGTTTCTCGAGCCTAAAACCAGTCACTTCGGGCAGTTTAATTTGAATTGGATGTTGTGAAATTAGCACACCATCTGGCTCGAGTTTAGCCAATGCCAAGGTTTTAAGCGTGATTTTCTCGAGGTCAGCGGTGTATGGCGGGTCTATAAAAATAATGTCGTAACTCGGTGCAGACTCAAGGAATTTTAGAGCATCGGCTTTGATAACTTTAGCTTCAACTTTTAATTCACGACGGTTCTTCTCGAGAATTTCGGTGGCTTTGGAGTCTTTCTCGACCATTGTCACCAGATATTCTCGAGAAGCCGCCTCGAGTCCAACCGCCCCAGACCCAGCACATAAATCCAACAGGCTCGAGCCAGACCCAAAATGAACTTCGAGCAAATCAAACAGGCTTTTGCGAACTCGAGCAGGAGTTGGACGGGCAGTCCTGGGAATGTTCAGAGAACGCCCTTTGGCACTGCCACCTAGAATGCGAAGGTCTGGCATTTTATATCCAACTGACTTGCCCAAAAGTTTCGGCTCGAGATTGCCCAGTTCCAAATATCACAACTTTACAACCGACCAATTCTTCAATTCGGGCAATGTAATGCAGGACTGTCTTTGGTAGGTCTTCGCGGCGTTCAATGCCATCTAATCTTCCCCATCCGTCCATTTCCTCGAGTATGGCATTGCCGTTTTCATCGTGTTCTATACCAAGTTTTACTTTGTCAAAACCACTTAAAAAATCGAGCTTGGTTAGGGCAATCCCATCAAAGCCGTTGACTTCAACGGCGTATTTGACCAGTTTGGTGTCAAACCAACCCATGCGTCTCGGTCTGCCCGTGGTCGTGCCGTACTCTGCCCCAGGCGCATCGCGTTGTCCGCGTAGGCGATGCTCGAGTTCACCAAAAACCTCGGTTGGGAAAGGTCCATGTCCGACACGGCTGGTAAAGGCTTTGGCGACACCATAAACCTTGTTAATGTGCTTATGGTTCACGCCTGTCCCCACGAGGATTCCACCTACAGTGGGGTGGCTCGAGGTCACAAATGGGTATGTGCCGTAATTCAAATCGAGCAGTGTGGCTTGAGCGCCTTCAAAAAGTACATTCTGATTTTGATTGAGTGCATCGCGCAGCATCGAACCCGTGTCGGCAATAAATGGTGCAAGGATTTCTCGAGCTTGGAGCATATGCGGCAATGCGTCCTGAACAGTTTTCCAACCCACTTCGGCGGTGCTGTTGGGTTTGGCTTCGATTAAGCGCGTCAGTCGTTCGTGCAGCACTGCATCCGAAGCCAAATCGCCAGCCCGAATTCCAATCCGCCGAGCGCGGTCAGCATAGGCGGGTCCAATGCCACGTCCGGTTGTACCAACAAAGTCGTTCTTGCCATCTACGTGTTTATGGTGTGGCAGTACCAAATGGGCGCGGTCAGAAACGTAGACTTCGGGGTTTAAGCCATGGGTTTTAAGGTACGCCAGTTCTTCTTTGAACTTAAATGGGTCTATCACTAAGCCGTCGCCGAGAACAATTTTAACGCCCGGGCGCACTGCTCCAGCCGGAAAGAGATTCAACTTAAAAACCACATCAGGCAGCACAATTGTATGCCCAGCATTTGCTCCGCCCGAGTAACGCACCACAAAATGCGCTTCTGGGGCAAGAAAATCCGTAACTTTACCTTTACCTTCATCGCCCCACTGAGCGCCAATAATTGCAATTCCAGGCATGAATATCTCCTAATTTCAATAAAAAAACGGCGCAAAGCACCGTAGTTAAGTGTAACCCGATTTAGCTCGAGACTCCAAACTGGGCTACACTAACAATCAGTCCTTGGAGGGGGTATTTATGCACTGGTACTTGGAAGGTTTCAGAAGATACTTTGATTTTACAGGTCGCACTCGTCGTAGAGGATACTGGATTTTTAGTTTGTTTCACATAATTGTTACGGTACTTGTTATTTTTGCTGACGCATTTACGGGAACACTTAACCCACAAACCGGATTAGGAATTATTGGATGGCTTTATACGCTTTTTTCATTCATTCCAGGTTTAGCCATCACAGCCAGAAGACTCCAAGACACGGGGAAAGCAGGTTGGTGGCTGCTACTTATTTTCGTGCCATTTATTGGCGCTATAGCAATTTTTGGATTTACACTTCAAGACAGTGAAGCTGGCGCTAATGACTTTGGACCCAATCCAAAAACTTGACTAACTCGAGTTTTATTGGGTCACTCATACAAGAATAAGTTCTTTGGTTGGACTCAAGTCTTTATTAAGAATCATCAGTTTAGAATCCTCGTCCATGTTGCGTTCCACTGCAAAATACAGCGACAACGCCCGTTTAACAATTTCAGCTTTTGGTACACGGCGTTTCTGGGCAAGTTGCTCGAGACGTTCATTGAATTGCTTATCACCATCTATGGTAAATCTGGACATGAATGCACCTCTTTCTACTGCAAATCTACTGCAAATTGATACATCCGTCAAATTGAATGAATTTGTAGACTTGTCAAGTCGAGTAGACTAGAATTTATGAATCCTGTTCAAAGTATGCAAAACGCGATCGCGGCTGGTTGGCAAAAAGTGCTTGATGGTTTGCTGGCACTTAATCCAGTTCCTGAACCACTGCGCCCTTTGATTGGCTCAAGGTACTTTTGGTTTCTGATTTGGGTAGCCATTTTCTCGAGCCTCGGGCGCAATTTACTGGGCGAACGCTTTGGGGCTTGGCTTGGAGCAATTCTAGGCGGCTTGGTTTGGGCTTCGTTTATGCCACGTCCTGAACTCGAGCTTGGTGGCTTGCTTTTGTTGCTGGTGGTTGCGCCATTATTGCTGGGTTGGTTCTCGAGAACACGACTCGGGCAGCGCACCAGAGGCGCAAAAAGCTGCCCAGACTGCTTTGAGGAAGTTAAGCATCAAGCCAAGGTTTGTAAGCACTGCGGGTATCGGTTTTCGTAAAGTGCCTTTGGATTGTCAAACCAAACGGTTCAGTCAGCAGCAAACAATTCGGTACTCAAATAGCGTGCGCCAGTATCGCAGGCAATCGTCACTATTCTTTTGCCAACCCCAAGTTCTTTTGCCAAAAGCACCGCACTGTAAATCATACCGCCACCACTCATGCCAACAAATAAGCCTTCCTCGCGGGCTAAACGCCGAGCAAACGGAAAAGCATCTTCCTCGAGAACCGTTACGATACGATCTAAAATACTTCGGTCAAGGTTTTTGGGAATAAAGCCCGGACCCATGCCCTGAAAACCATGTTGTCCTCGAGTGCCGCCACTCAGGACATTGCTGCGCTGTGGTTCGACTGCCACGACTTCTATGCTCGAGTCTTGTTCTTTGAGGTATTTGCCAGTGCCACTGATTGTGCCACCCGTGCCAGTGCCGTAAACAAACATATCCATGCGCCCCTGCATCTGCGCCCAAATTTCAGGTCCGGTTGTTTGGTAATGAATTCGTGGATTGGCAGGATTTTCAAACTGATTGGGCATCCAAGCGTTCGGTAAACTCGAGACAATCCGCTCGGCTTCCTCGATGGCGGCGAGCATTCGCCGTTCTGGGTCGGTCAGCACAAGCTCCGCGCCATATGCCCGCAAGGTGCGTTTGCGTTCTTCGGACATTTGGGCTGGCAAAGTTAAAATTAGTTTGTAACCTCGAGCCGCCGCAATTTGTGCTAAGCCAATGCCGGTATTGCCACTGGTTGGCTCGACAATTGTGCCACCCGGCTTTAATACGCCTCGTGCTTCGGCATCCAAAACCATACTTAAAGCGGTGCGGTCTTTGATGCTTCCGCCAGGGTTTTGCCCCTCGAGTTTGACCCAGACCTCGGCACTGTCTGGCTCGAGAACACGTTGTAACTGCAAAATCGGGGTATTGCCAATCAGCGAATCAATCATAGAATTAAGTTACCGCGTTTAGACCAACAAGGCAGTTCTATAGGCTACTTGCTGTTAAAATTATGGCATGACCAAAAATAAATTGCTGCTTGGCATAGATGCTGGCGCGAGCAGCACCAAATGGGCGTTGCTAAAACCAAATTTCGAGTTTGTGGCGGCTGGGCGAACACCAGCCTTGACTGGGCATATTTTTACCCAGCAGCAGCGCCAAGAAAATCTGGCAGCCCTCGAGTTACTTTTTGCCGTTTTGCAGGAATTTGTGCCAACCGATGCGGTGGTTGGCATCACGGGTTTAAGCATTGGCGACCAAGCAGCCCAGTTTTACCAAAGCGTTTTACTCGAGCGCTTGGGTTTATCCTCAATTTCGGTGATGTCGGATATGGATTTAGCCTATTTGGCGCATTTTGAACGCGGTCAAGGCATATTGGTTTATGCGGGTACAGGTGGCATCGCTTATCATCTTGGGGTAGACCATGCGGTCACTCGAGCCGGCGGACGCGGTTATTTGATTGCCGACCCCGGTGGCGGTTTTAGCATTGGTCAAAAAGCCCTTGAGTTGGTTACGACCCTAATGGATGTTTCAGAGACCCCGCAAACTCATCCGCTTGCAGCAGCAATTTTTTTAGAAGTTGGCTCGAGCGAGTGGGCGGTGCTGCGCCAACACGTTTACACGGGCGGAAGACTGGCTGTGGCAGCCTTTGCGCCTTTGGTTGGAAAAGTGGCGGCGCAAAACAACCCCGATGCAATCCAAATTCTCGAGCAAGCTGGGGCAGAAATAGCAATGTTGGTGCAGCGCATTATCAGCCGAGTTGGCGTTCTACCAATAGCTCTGGCGGGTGGAGCGCTTTTGGTTTCGCCAATCGTCGCCCAAGCGGCTCAAGCCAAGCTGAATGGTTTAGAGGTGCGTCTGCTAAACTTAGATTTAGCCCAAGCGGCTGCAAAAATGGCATCGAAGCCTTAGTGTTTTTTTGCCAGTGCCATCAAGACATCTTTTTCGATAATCAAGCCGTTTGTGCCAGTTCCTTTAATGTTTGTCCAGTCGAGATGATTTTCTTCGGCAATGCGTTTTGCCAATGGTGCAATGCCAGACTGATGTTGGGTTTCTGGTTGCGCCAGACTGTTTTGTTTGAACCAGTCTTCAAAGTCGTTCATACATCATAGTAGCACCAATCAAGCGCAATCTTCATGGCTCGAGACTACTTTTTTTGGCGTGAATAATCGCAATTTTCTGCCAGATTTTCCTTGATAAACCCGTGGTCAGCACCTCGAGTTCGTTGACACTCTGGTTGGCTTCGGGGTCGTCAAATCGGGCAATGTATAAAAAGGCGATTTTTGAAATCAGCGCTAATAGTTCTGAGCAGTAATCTAGGTAGCGCCCAAGTTGTAGGTCGGTCAGTTGTGTGTTTGGATCGTTGGGGTCTTTAGAAAGCTGCTTCATGTCGACAATATGCGCCACACTGCGTAAGCGATTTAGGGCATCCACCACTCGAGTGCGTTTGACTCGAGTTTCAATCGTCATCAAAGAATAAATACCAGCTGCCAACAGCACAATTTCGCTGGTGGTTGCCTCGAGTAAGCCGACCAAATCACTGATGTTGAGGTTACTAACGGTGATGTTTAAGCTCGAAATGGTCAGGATAAGGGCAATAAATACAACCGCTAAAAAAATACCAATCGAGAACCGCAGCCAACGAATCGGCTTATTGATTTCGTCGGTCACTGCTGTGGTTTGTTGCGAGAAAATTATTAAATCGGCACAAGTTTCGCCCAACCCACTGCCCGGAAAGCGATGCTCGATTCGGGCATACAATTTCTCGAGCGTTTCAGTGATTTTGGTGGCTTGAAGTTCGGCATTGAGCATGAAGTATCTTAACGTTTTATCGGGATAGCAATTTCGGTGCGGTATTGGCTTGGGTCAGAGACCGATAACGGATGGTCTAAAAAGGTTTCGCGGACATCACCAATCATCTGATGCTCGGATTCGGCAAGCCACATCAGTAACCGCTCGAGGGTTTGCGGGATATTGTTGTATTCTCCATAGTGAATTGCACAGGCGTATTCGGCAGACTCGAGTTCAAAAACGGTTGGTTCTTGGCTTGGAGTTGCAATGATCGGAATACAAGCTCGAATCTCCATTTCCCGTTTTCGCCACGGAATCGGATAGGTGCAAAAAGCCGCTCCATTGGTCACCAAACCATGGCTACGGACAGTAGAATAAACCCTGCCAATGGTCTGTCCAATGATGGCTCGCATATCATTTTCTGCCCAAAGAACAGTTTGGGACAAACAAACCATGCTCTGTTTTGGGATGATACGAAAAATTACCGAGAATGAATTTTTGTCGTTGCTGATGATCCTATCGAGCTTTTGTAGCATTTTTCGATGCTCGAGCAAACGGTTTTCGATAAATTGCCGATGATCGAGCAATTGTTGGCTGGCTTCTTTTGGGTTTTGTAAAATTGCCAAGATGGTATCTAGGGGCATTTCGCATTCACGAAGTAATTTGATTTGTTCGGCTATTTCGACTTGTTCTAAAGTGTAATAACGGTAGCCCGTGTCTGGGTCTATCAGGCGTGGCTCGAGGATGCCTTGGGTATTATAAAGTCGTAAGGCACGAATCGAAAGCCCGCTAAGTCGAGAGAATTTCCCTATTGAGATGAGGTTCATATGACTCCCCAGCCCACACAAAACCGCAGCGCGTCTCCCGTTATGTGGCTTTTTATAATTTAGCACGTTCTCAATAGGTCAGCCTAACCAAAAGTATTGGTAGGGCTTTAACCAAATCATTCCCGATTCTATTTTTATATTTTGTTGGCTGATAAAATCCCAAACTTGGTCGGTCTCGAGCCACCAAGTTGGAATGGCTTGGCTGGTTTCGGAAAAATTAAATAGGCACAATAAACGCCCAAGCGGATGAACCCGTTCAAAGGCAAAGACCGCAGGATTTGGCGACTCGAGAACCGTGCTTTCGATCGCGGCGTGTAAATGTGGGGTACGGATTCGAGCGTGGATTAACCCCAGAATTCCAGCTTGAACTTGGCTTTGGGCTTTTTCTTGTAGGGTTTTTGGCTGAGTCAGCTTTGGTAGTACACCCCAAGGAAATTTTTGGCGGTGAACCCAACGGTTATCCATTGCCATTTCGGGTTGCTCGAGGTAACTCAGGTCGTTTAAGAGTGCCAATTCATCGCCCATATAGAGCAGTGGGATTCCACCAAAAGAAAAAACCACGGCATGGGTCATCAGTAAGCGTTGTAGACTTAATTCAACTTGGCGTGGGTTTTGTTGCTCGAGGGCTAATTCTAAGCCAGCCAGACTGGCGGCACTGCCCGAGATTCGGCGGTCATGGGTTTTTGGGTTTTCTTGAAAAACCAAGCCTCTGGCGTGTGAACCAGCAAAAATTCCACTGTAAAAATCGGACAAAAAACGCCGATGGGCATAACCATCTAAGCCGACATCTCGAGCATCGGCATCCGAAATCGCCCAGCCAATGTCGTCGTGACAACGCACATAAGTATTCCAAGCGGTGTTGTTTGGCTTCTTTGGGAATTGGCGCAGTGCATGGCTCATCAGGCGGGTGTTGCGTGAAGCCAAACTCGACCAGAGTTGCACCATCAGGCTGTTATGATAGGCGCTGTCCGAAACCTTACCAAAGTGCTTACCCTGCCCAAGATAATGAATCAGGTCGTTTGGGGCAACAATCGCTTCGGCTTTGAACAGCACGGCTGGCGCGACGATTCTTGCCACACTTCGCAGGGCTTGGGTAATCTGATGCACTTCTGGTAGGTTTTGGCAATTTGTGCCAAGGCGCTTAAAGATAAAAGCAATCGCATCGAGCCTAAAAATATCAATGCCTTTGTTAGCAAGCCATAAAATCACGTCGACAAACTCGAAAAAAACCTCAAAATTGCCCCAGTTAAGGTCCCATTGCCAAGTGTTAAAAGTTGTCCAGACCCAGTTTTTAGATTCCAGATTGAACGTAAAATTGCCCGGTGCAAAATCTGGAAAAACCTCTGGTAAGTGCTGCTCGAGTTGGTCGGGCATGGTGCGGTCTGGGTAAAAATAAAAATAGTCTTGGTATTTGCGCTCACCACTTTGGGCGCGTACCGCCCATTCGTGTTCCATTGCCACATGGTTTAAGACCAAATCGCAGCATAAAGAAATTCCTTTTTGGTGCAGCGCTTCAGTCAGTCGCTCGAGGTCATCCATTGTGCCAAGGTCGGAACGCACTTGGCGAAAATTTTGCACCGCATAGCCACCATCGTGTGGGGCTGGGCGGGGCTGCAAAAATGGCATCAGGTGCAAATACTTAATTTTTAAGGATTCCAAATACGGTATTTTCTCGATAATGCCAGCTAAATTGCCAGCAAAACGCTCGGTGTACGCCACATAGGCAATCATTTCGGGTTCTTGAAACCAATCTGGCGCAAGTAAGCGCTCTGAGTCAAGTTGGCGCAGACTTGTTTTGCGTTGGCTGTGGTGCGTGGTCATGACCTCGAGTAGCTGCTCGAGTTGGTCGGACGTGGGCGCATAGACCTCGAGTCCAGCCATTAAATCGGGTAAATACCTTTTGAGCCGTGCCAAAAAGACATCGCGCTCTGGCAATACAAGAGAAATCTTTGTCTCGAGGTTATCGAGCAAATGCCGTTGAGCAGGGGATAGGGGAGAGGAAAACATATCGTAAACGCTTACGGGTAGTTTAACATAAAAAGCCGCATTGAACCAAAATCGTTCTTGGCGCGTACACTAAGTCATGATGCCCGCCTTTATTGCCAGTGTTGCGCTTGCTGCGCTCAGTCTGCTCGCCCGAGTGCTGTTTAATATCCCTTCGCCACTCGAAAAACTCTACACGACGATCACTTTTTGGCTTGGTACACCCGAAATGTTTCAATTGGTGCATAAGTTACTTGGCTTTGGTGAAGCTGGGAAAATCGCGGCCTTTCTTGGCTCGAGCCTGCTTTTTATTGGCGGTCTGACTATTTTGGGGAGGGTTGGCGTGCTGCCCGCCACGCTTGGTGTGGCTTTGCTTTCGCTTGGGCTTTTATTCTCGAGTCAAGGCTTGGCTGCTTTTATCTGGGCGGTCGCTTATGCTGGCTTGTATTTTGGCATTCGCCGTATTCTCGAGCCTTTGCAGACCGACCCTGAACGGCGTGGCACACTGCAAACCCTGACGGGGGGCGCAGTCGGGGTGCTTGGGCTTGGTGCATTTGGCTTTTTGCAACCGCTTCTGCGTGGCTCGAGTGCAGTCGCGGCTGCGCCACTGGCTGCCAACACCCCTAAATTGCCAGACGGCATTGTGTCGCAAAAAGACTTGTACTATGTTTCGATCAACAACGAATTGCTCGACCCTAAAGTCAAAGAAGAGTCCTGGACGCTTGAGTTGGCTGGGCTGGTCAAAAATCCACAAAAATTTACCCTCCAAGAACTCAAAGACCAATTTAAGCCCCAAGACCTCGAGTTCACCATGAGTTGTATTTCTAATCCAGTTGGCGGCACGTTGATTGGCAACTGTAACTGGCGCGGTTTGCGGGTTAAGGATTTACTCGAGCAAGTTGGTATACAAGCAGGCGCAAAATGGATTACATGGGAAGCCGCCGATGGTTTTTATGAATCCTTGCCACTCGGAGAAGCGCTCGAGGATGATGTGCTGCTGGCATATTTTATCAATGGTGAGCCATTAAACAATAAGCATGGTTTTCCATTGCGTTTAATTCTGCCAGGGCATTACGGCATGAAGCAACCGCGTTGGATGACCAAAATTACGCTCAGCAGTGAAGAACGCCTTGGTTACTGGGCAAACCGTGGCTGGAGCAAAACCGCCTATATTCAGCCCCACAGCCGTATAGACGACCTCGAGAAACTGAGTGCAGGACAAGTCACAACTTTGCGCGGAATTGCCTACGCGGGTATCGAAGCAATCGAAAAAGTCGAAGTCAGCACCGATGGCGGCAAAACGTGGAACAGCGCCAGCCTCGAGAAACGCGCCCGTTATGCTTGGACTCGTTGGACATTGGCATGGACTCCAACCTCTGGGCAGCACCAGTTGGTTGTGCGCTGTTATGCGGCAGGAAAAGTACAAACCGAAGAAATGCGCGATAGCCTGCCAGAAGCCGCCAGCGGTTGGCATAAGCTCAATGCTTTTGTGGCTTAGGGCAAAACTTTTATCGTGCCTTCGCCAGCCACGACCCAAAAGTGTTTGTCTAAGCTCATCACTAAGCCGCCGTTGCGTTCGGCGCAAGCAACCACCAGCGCATCGGCAAGTCCAAGTGGCAGGTTTTGGTACTTGTTGACCAAAACTTGGGCGCGTTTAATATCTTGGTCTTGTGGTGCTAATACCAAATTATGTTAATCAGTCGCGTATTTTGACTGATTAACCGACTAAAAGGAGTGATAACAGAACCGAATTAACGCTTGAACGACAGTTTGACCGTGTTTTTTGGTCAAACGAGAGTGATTAAGTTAATTCGGTATAATTGATAAATTCCCGATTGAATGTCGTTTAGAAAAGCATTTAGGGCGTAAAGTCCAAGGCGCTGCTCGAGCAGCCAAGCAATTTCTGTGAGAATTCCTGTTGGAATCAGGTACGGAGTTGGGAATTTCAAAACCATTTCTCGAGACCGTTTATGGTCTGGGTCTTTTTGATTCGCCAGAGCAAAAACTACACTCGTATCAAGGGTCATTTCAATGGGTCCCAATTCTTGTACAACCATTCTTCGCTGTCTGCGCCAGTCAAATCACTTTCGCCAATGCCAAGTGACGAAAACACCAAATTATTTGGCAATAAGTAGCGCGATTCAAGGTCTTTGGTCAAAAACTGTTCAACTGTCAGACCGTGTTGGTCTGCAATAAAATGCAGCTTTTCCTCGAGTTGTGGTTTTAAGGTTAGCACTAAAGTCATACCTTAGATTGTAGCAGCAAAAAGTGAACCGAGTACAACCACAGCCACTTGTCTCGAGCCACGCTAAACTCCTATACTCTGGTCTGTGCCAAATGCGATTTATCCGGGGAGCTTTGATCCAATGACCAATGGTCATCTGGACATCTTGGCTCGGGCTTCTAAAATTTTTGATCATGTCACGATTGCGGTGCTGCAAAACCGTGAAAAACGCGGCAAGAACCTTTTTGAGATTGCTGAACGGCTCGAGATTATCCGTGAAGCCACCGCCAACATGAAAAATGTTTCGGTGGATAGTTTTCAGGGCTTACTGGCAGACTATGCCAAAGAAAAAGAAATTCCGGTGATTGTTCGTGGTTTACGCGCCGTTTCTGATTACGAACTCGAGTTGCAAGTGGCGCACTTAAACCGCCAACTGAACAAGAACCTTGAGACGGTCTTTATTATGGCAGCCACCCGTTACAGTTTTTTAAGCAGCACGATGGTCAAAGAAATCGCTTCGTATAACGCCGATGTTTCTAAGTTTGTGCCGCCAGCCAGTGCCAAAGCCTTAAAACGCAAATACGATGAAATGCAAAAGTAAATCTCGAGAAGAAAGTGCGTTCGGAACTTGGAACAAAGAAAAGCACTTTTTGCAAGGTATCCGTTTCCAAATCTTGCAGAACAATTTGATCCTCTACCCAAAGCCCAAAGCTAAACTTTTTTACTCAAGTAAATTCCGCAACCAACGCTCGGGGGTATTCAAAAACCCTTTCCAATCGCGCAGCAACTCGAGGTCGTTGGTGCTGCTTTGGCGAATACCCCAAGCCCCAAACTCGAGCAGACTGGCATTGGGCAAAGACAATAAAATTGGTGAATGGGTGGCACAAATCACTTGCGCCCCTCGAGCCGCTAAATTGTGCAGTAGCCCAAGCAAAGCCAATTGCGACCCAAAACTTAAAGCCGTTTCGGGTTCGTCCAGCAAATAAAACCCACTCGAGTCAAAATGCTCATTAAAAATATGCAGCAAGCGCTCACCGTGCGAACGAGAACTGTAGCCGCGTTCTTTGCGCCGAGCGCGGGTGGACTCGAGGTCGGCAATTAAATCCAACAACGTACTGGCACGAAGAAAAAAACCTTCTGGCGAAGCATTATCTGGCGTACCAAGTTTGGTATTCCAAGCCAAAGGCGCATCCTCGAGTGAAAGTTCTGTGCCAGTGCGCCGTAAATATGGCGTGGCTGCCCCAATGCGTTTGTAGCGCACCGCAATACTCTCGAGAACCGTGGTTTTACCTGAACCGTTCTCGCCCACAAAGAAAGTAATCGGACTCGAGAACTTTAGCCCCAAATCCCGAATCTGTTGCACTGCCGCAATGTCGTATGGATGCCGTTCGAGCCAAGGCTCTGATTCATAATTGAGTGACTGTAAATGTAGCCGTTTCATGTCCGTATTCTACAAAAAAGGACGAAAGCATGAAACCTTCGTCCTTTTTACCTTTTGACCTTTTGACCTTTTGACCTTACTTAGTGCGTCCAGCCAACAAATCTTCGGCTTGTTTCTGGGCTTTATCAAGTGCGTCTTTGGCGCTGATTTTACCAGCCACGGCTTCCTTAATCCCAGCCTCGAGAATGTTAAAGCGAATTGCTTCCCAGTCGGACAAGCGTGGTTCGTAATCGGCGAAACGAGCTTGTTTAATCACGTTGTCAAAATCTGGGTTGGCTTTGACAAAGGTTTTGTAGTCGCTTGTTTCTTGGGCAAGGTCGCTCGAGGGAACATAGCCAGTTTGGGTGGCGAAAATGGCGCTGTTGCGGGCTTGCATCGCAAAGTTCATAAATTTACCAGCCAAGTTTTGTTGGGCTTTTGAAGCATCGTTAAAAACCACTAGGTTTGTGCCTTGGATTAAAGCAATCCCCGGAACGCCACGTTTTGCGCCCGGTAGCGTGTTAATGCCAAGATTGAACTTGGCGGCGCTTTTGTAAAATGGCATACCCGCACTGGTGTCCAGCGCAAAGCCAAAGGTGTCGTTCAGTTGGCTGTTGATAAACCCAGAAGTAATTGGACGGGCTGCTTTTTCGGCACTTAAATCTAAAAACCATTGCAAGGCTTTGACTGCAATTGGGCTGTTGAGCTTGACTTTGCCATTTTCTTCGTATTTACCGCCAAGGGTCAGGAAAATTGGGGCAAAGGTGCTGGCGGTTGGTTGAAACCAAAAGGCTGGAGCGCCTTGGGCTTTAGAAATGGCTCTGACGGTGCTGGTGAATTCCTCGAGCGTGGTTGGCACTTTGGCATTGTATTTTTTTAAGAGGTCTTTGTTGACGTACATTAACTGTACACTTTTGTTAAACGGCAAACCGTACAGCACGCCCTTAAAGGTCGCAGCCTCGATAAAGCGTTTTTGTAAGTATTGGGTACGAACGCCAACCGTTTTGAGGTCGGTCAGTTTATCTGCCTCGAGATACAAAGCAATGTTGTTCTCAAAGGCTTGTGCCATTGCTGGAACTTTACCAGCCGCAAAGCCAGCTTTGAGTTTGGTGGATAAATCGCCATAACCGCCCTGTGGAATTGGCAAAATACACGCACCATCCGAAGTTTTATTAAACTCGGCAGCCAGTGCATTTAAGACATTTTGCTGCACCGCATCGCGGAAACCATGCCAAAATTCGGCAACCGTCGTGGCTTTGGCACACTGGGCTTTAACCACATCGGCGGGGGTTTGTTGCGCCCAAGTTGTGGCGGCGGCAATCACACCGAACGCACCTAAAATAGCAATCTTTTTCATTTTACTCCTTTTTTCTACTGGCTCGAGCCTCCTCGAGCAACACCTGTACTCTAGCATTTGACTTAACCCTTGTCAGGTCTTGGTCAGATGCTCAAACTGAGCAATCAGCAGCGCACACCCAGACTCGAGGCTGACGGTTATTGCGCCAAGTGCGATGTTAGAAATCCCAAGGCTCGAGCCAACCCCCAAGCTAGATTGCTCGAGATTCCATTTTGCCCCAGACAGCCTTAAACCAACACAAGGCTCGAGTGCCAACAAACTAAAAGTCTGGTTTGGCTCGAGGGCAATTCGGTGCTGCGTGGTAATCACCCAGCCAGCTTCATTGCCACTCTCGAGCGCTATTTCAAAACCGTTTTGCGATTCTCGAGCCGCCAAAAGAGCGATTGCCAGTGCATGGTCAAAGCGTCCGCCAAATGCGCCAAGAATCATGGTGCTGGTTGCTCCAAGGCTTTTAGCGCAAATCAGGGCTAACTCGAGGTCGGTCATGTCTTTTTCTTTGGGAAAGGTCTGGCGCGGTGCATTTAAGACAATCCCATCGCTCGAGTCAAAATCGCCAACCCACTGGGTGACGGTTAAGCCTAGGGCAATCGCGTGTCGCGCTCCGCCGTCGGCGGCAATCACAAGGCTGGCGGCTTGTGCCAAGGCTTGCACTCGAGGCGTAACGCTCAGGTGTCCAGCCGCAAGGATGATGGCGTGCATGATTTATTTTCTTTTGATACTCGGTTTTTCGTCCTCGCCTATTTCAAGGTTTTGAATCGCCGAGACAAAATCTTGGACATTATCAAAATCCTTGTAGACGCTGGCAAAGCGAATATACGCCACATCGTCGATGCCATGTAAAAACTTCATGGCACGACGACCAATTTCGACACTCTGGATTTCGGTATCGCCAAAACCGTCCTCGAGACTAAAGGCAAACGCCCGCAAGCGCTCGGCATCCACTGGGCGTTTTTCGCAAGCGATAATTAAACCACGCAGTAATTTGTCTGGGTCAAAAGTTTCTTTGCGCCCAGAGCGTTTCAGTACGGTTAAAGGCTCAAATTGGGCGCGTTCATAACTGGTAAAGCGATAAGCGCAATTTGGGCATTCGCGCCTGCGGCGAATACTTGCGCCTTCGTCGGATGGACGCGAATCTACCACTCGAGTATCTGGATGCTGACAACGAGGACATTTCATTCTAAAAACTCCCGTGGAATGATTTTTTTGCGCTCAGGCAAGACCGATAATTTAACCCCGATGGTTTGACCCGTAATCCCTCTGGCGGCTGGCAGTGCTAAACTGAGCGCACTTTCGCCAAGCCGAGCATCAAAATCCACACCGCCCGAAATCCTCGAGGGGACAAGCGCATTGGTTCGCACCCCCATATCGGATAAGCCACCAACAATGCCCGATAAATACGCCCGTAAGCCTCGGGTGTGCGGTTCGTTGTTGTCCGAGGGTGGCAAGACCAAGGTTGCCCAAGCGTTGGGCGCACGGCGCATCAGGGCTTGCATCACCAAATAACTCGAGCGGGCTTGAACTTCAAACATTTCGTTAAACTCCGATTCGGTCAGTTTCTTAAAAGGGGTGATGCTGACTCCATCGGCAATATGCACCAGTCCCGAAATACTGCCGTAAATCTCGAGAATTTTATCAAAAACTTTTTTGACCTCGAGTTGCACGGCGGTATCACCCTTGACCGGAATGGCTTCGATGCCCAAGCGCTCGAGTTCGGCAGCGGTCTGCGAAGCCGCTTCTGGGTTTGGGTCTATTGCCACCACCGTTGCCCCAGCCAAGCCCAAGGCTCGAGCAATGCTGTGTCCAAAGCCACGACCTGCACCGCTTACGGCAATAACCGTGTCTGCCAAGGGTTTGGCGGCAATTGGACTGGGAGGGAATGTTTGTATCACGCCGTTATCATACTCATATCTGTGGGTGCTTGCCAAACTCGAGTAAGCGTGTTACACTCCCAAAGCTCGAGTAGAGCAATCCCAAGAGGGGCTGTGGCGCAGTTGGGAGCGCGTCTGAATGGCATTCAGAAGGTCAGCGGTTCGAACCCGCTCAGCTCCACCAGAGTAAAACCCGCTCAGAGCGGGTTTTTTTATTTTAAATTGTCCTGATACTTTATCAGGCTTTAAAAAATAACTCGTTATTAGACGCGAGAAAGTGTTTTTTCTGCAATAATGCCGAAATATGGAAACTACAGACAGGCAGTTTGAAAGTATCCTCTGGGCAGCCGCCGATAAATTACGCGGTCATATGGATGCAGCCGAATACAAGCACGTTGTTCTCGGCTTGATATTCCTGAAATACATTTCGGATGCCTTTACAGGTCAATATGAAAAAATTAAACAAGAATTTGGCATACAAGCAGCCGAAGATCGAGACGAATACGCAGCCGAAGGTATTTTTTGGGTTCCGCCCAAAGCTAGATGGGTTTACTTACAAGAAAATGCCAAAGACCCCAAAATAGGCGCACTGATAGACCAAGCAATGGAATTACTCGAGACCGAAAACCCAAAGCAATTAAAAGGAGTTCTGCCCAAGGATTTTGGACGACCTACACTAGACAAAACCAAACTAGGCGAACTGATAGACCAATTCAGCAACCTAAAAATGGCAGCCACAGAAAACAATACCAACACAGACCCCACAAAGAAAAACTCGAGCAGCAAAGATATGCTCGGGCGAGTCTACGAATACTTCCTATCCAAATTTGCCAGTGCCGAAGGTAAACTCGGTGGGGAATTCTACACACCCACCAGCGTAGTACGGGTCATTGTCGAAATGCTCGCACCATACAAAGGACGCATCTACGACCCTGCCTGCGGCTCAGGTGGAATGTTTGTCAATAGCGAAAAATTCGTCGAAGCCCACGGTGGAAAAATAGGCGATGTCAGCATCTACGGACAAGAAAGCAACCCCACAACATGGAAACTCGCCAAAATGAACCTTGCCATTCGCGGACTAGAAGCCAACCTAGGCACACAAAACGCCGATACCTTCCACAACAACCAGCACCCAGACTTACGCGCCGATTACATCCTTGCTAATCCACCCTTTAATATCTCCGATTGGGGCGGCGAAAACCTACGCCAAGACCAACGCTGGCAACACGGCACACCACCCAGCAGCAACGCCAATTACGCATGGATGCAGCACATGATTTACCACCTTGCACCAAATGGCATTGCAGGATTTGTCCTTGCCAACGGTTCACTCAGCAGCAACTCGAGCGGTGAAGGCGACATTCGCCAAAAAATAATCGAAGCTGACTTTGTAGACTGCATTGTATCCCTACCCGGACAACTCTTTTACACCACACAAATACCAGTCGCTCTTTGGTTCTTAGCCCGCAACAAGAAAAACGGACGAGGACTCGAAGGACGCACCCTCCGCGACAGAAGCCACCACACCCTATTCATAGACGCACGAAAACTCGGATACATGGAAACTCGAGTCAACCGCAATTTTACCGACACAGACATTGCCCAAATAGCCGATACCTACCACAACTGGCGCGGCGACGGACAACAACAATACACAGACCAAGCCGGATACTGCAAAAGTGCAAACCTTGAAGAAATCAAAACCCACGGGTATGTTCTAACCCCCGGACGATACGTTGGCATAGAAGCCCAAGTACCAGACAGCGAACCATTTGAGCAAAAAATGCAACGCCTCACCCAACAACTCCAGACCCAATTTGAACAAAGCACCATTCTCGAGCAACAAATCAAAAATAATCTGGAGAAACTAGGCTATGCCCTACAACCCAAATAAACACCACCAACAAGGCATCAGATGATAAAAACCACGAAATTTATAATTTGGGTTTGAATAATTTTTTTGTAACTCGAGCCAAAACAAGTGATCAACAGCGAATTGATAATTTACCCTAAGGATTCTAATATGGCGCTTACACGCAAAAAAAACACAACTAAACCAGTAACTCAGGGTTTACAAGGTTACGAAGTATTCATTAAAGAATTAAAACATTACATTCAACAAACCCAAGTGCGTGTCGCCATGACCGTTGGGCGCGAAGTATCCCAGCTTTACTGGCAAGTAGGTCAAAAATTTGTACTTGCCCAACAACAACATCAATGGGGCGATAAGATTTTAGAACAAGTTGCGGCTGATCTAAAAACAGCTTTTCCTGGGGTACAAGGTTTTTCAAAAGCCAATTTATACCGCATGAGAGCCTTTTTTTTAGCTTATCAAGATCAGAATTCAATTGTCGCACAAGCTGTGCGACAATTGCCTTGGGGTCATAATGTTGTTTTGTTACAAAAAATTAAAAATCCTAACGAACGGTTATGGTACGCACAGCAAATTCTCGAGTTTGGAATGAGTCGTTCAATACTAGAATTACAAATTCAAAATGGGCTATATCACCGGCAAGGTAAAGCCCTGACTAATTTTTCGACCACATTACCACCACTTCAATCTGATTTAGCGCAACAAATTCTGAAAGACCCCTATAATTTCGATTTTTTAACCCTAGGTCAAGATGCCCATGAATTATCACTTGAACGAGGTTTACTCGAGCATCTGAAATTATTTTTACTTGAACTTGGTGTTGGCTTTGCTTTCGTGGGAAGTCAATATCATCTCGAGGTGGGTGCAGAAGATTTTTATATTGACTTATTATTTTATCATTTGAAATTACGGGCTTTTATTGTGATTGAACTTAAAGCCCGAGAAGTAAAACCTGCCGATATAGCCCAAGTAATGGGTTACGTGGCTGTCGTGGATGAACAATTGCGACATGAATCGGATGCGTCTACAATTGGTTTGGTTTTAGGTAAGGGCAAAAAATCGGTTATGGCAGAGTACGTTCTAAAAAATGTTAAAGCTCCGATTGGAATTGCTGAGTATTTTACAGCCGAGACGTTACCAAATGACCTCGAGGCGGATTTGCCAAGTGTGGAGTTGCTTGAGGCGGAATTGGCTAAGTTGGGTGGTCTGGATGAATAATTTTTTTGTGGCTCGAGCCAAGGCGAATTTATGAACAATGTAACTGTATACCGTTTCTCTGATTTATTTGAGAAAATAGTTGATAATCGAGGTAAGACAGTACCGACTGAAGATTCTGGGATGCCGCTAATCGCAACGAATTGTATTAAAAATGATTCGTTGTATCCTGTATACGAAAATGTCAGGTTTATTTCTGATGAGACGTATAAAACTTGGTTTCGTGGACATCCAGAACCTAATGATCTAATTTTTGTTTTGAAAGGCTCACCGGGGCGCGTATGTATAGCCCCTGATCCAGTAGATTTTTGCATTGCACAGGATATGGTGGCTTTACGTCCTGACGATACGAAAGTTTATTGGAAATTTTTATTTGCTCTTTTAAGATCATCAGAAATGCAGTCTAAGATTGGGAATATGCACGTTGGCACTTTAATTCCACATTTCAAAAAGGGTGATTTTGATAATTTGTATTTGTCTATTCCAGATAGAAAAACTCAAGAATTTATTGGGGATTTATATTTTTTAATCTCGAGTAAAATCGAATTGAACCGTGCTACCAATGCTACGCTCGAGGCTTTGGCGCAAACCCTTTTCAAATCTTGGTTTGTGGATTTTGATATTGTGAAAGCCAAAGCGCTTGGTCTCGAGCCAAAGGGTGTGGATGCCAGTACAGCCGCATTATTTCCAAGTGCTTTTGTTAGCTCGAGCATGGGCGAAATTCCAGAAGGCTGGGAAATAAGAGGAATAGATAGTATTGCAGATTTTTTGAATGGTCTTGCGATGCAAAAATACCCTCCAAAAAGCAATTTGTCATTACCTGTTATTAAAATTGCCCAACTTCGTAAAGGTGATACTGTCGGCGCTGACCGAGCGAGTACAGAATTGCCAGAAGATTACATTATACAAGATGGAGACGTACTTTTTTCATGGTCGGGAAGTCTGGAAGTCGTGATGTGGACAGGTGGAATTGGCGCACTGAATCAGCATTTATTCAAAGTTACTTCTCAGGAATACCCAAAATGGTTTTATTACCTTTGGACGCTCGAGCATTTAGCGGAATTTAGACATATTGCCGAAAGTAAAGCAACGACAATGGGACATATCCAAAGAAAACATTTGAGCCAAGCTCGAGTGAATGTCCCGCCTCGAGAAATCCTTGATAAGCTCGGAGCAATTTTAGAACCGCTTGTTGAAAATATGTACTTAAATAACCTTGAATCTAAACGACTTACCACTACTCGAGATTCGTTGCTTCCTAAGTTGCTGTCTGGGGAAATTGAAGTTGGAGACATAATCATATGAAGTTTCTTCAGGCAGAATTTGAACAAGATTTACTCGCAGAGATTGATGATAGTGGAGCAATCCGTATTGGCGAATCTTTATTTAGTCCTGTTGATATTTTGAGTAGTGACCAAGAAGCGTATGAAAACGAACTGACACTGTGGCGATCAGAGGTGTGGTTGCCACCAAAACTCGAGAAATTAAAGAAAATTCTTGAACTTGAAAATAACCAGCATCGGTTTGCAGATTTACTCGAACTCTTATTACGGAACAAAGTTGTCCCATTTGTTGGTTCTGGTATGTCCGCTTCTTCAAGTATGCCAATGTGGACAAAGTTTTTATGGCAACTTCAAACACAATCTACTTTGGCTGCAACAGATCTACAGGCTATGATTGATGCTGGGAATTATGAAGATGCGGCTTCGGCACTGATTGCTAATATGCCCAATCCACTATTTAACGAAAAGTTAGAGCAGACATTTCGAGCAAGACAATTAGATAATGTTGTAGGTGCGGTCAAGTACCTACCACGTATTTTTGCTTCAACTGTTGTAACTACAAATTATGACAACATTTTAGAATTGGTTTTTCAGGATTTGGAAATTGAATTTGACGAAATTTTATTTGGGAAACGAATAGAAGACCACTCAGAGTTTCGTCGTAATGAACAACGTTGCTTATTGAAATTGCATGGCGATTTTAGAAGACCATCTACTCGAGTTTTAACTAAGCCTGAGTACGACTCATGTTATCAAGAGGGTAGTGCTTTCAAAGCAGAATTATCTCTTATTTATCAGGCAAATTCATTGTTGTTTCTTGGCTGTAGTTTACAGAATGACCGAACAGTTTCTTTGTTGGCTGAGGTTGCATCAAGAGACCCAACTATGCCACGTCATTATGCTTTTTTGGCTTCACCAGACACCCCAGAAGATAGAATAAGACGTGAACATTTTTTAACAGACCGAAAAATTTTTCCTATCTGGTATCCTGTTTTAGAACATAATCACGATGAACCAATCGAAGCGCTTTTAATCGGTTTAATGCAAGGTTTAGGGAAAATATGAGTCAAAATTTTAACGAAAATACTGTTGAACAAGCCACGCTCGAGTGGTTGCGTGGTCTTGGTTACGAGTACGAATTTGGTCCGAGTATTGCGCCAGAAGAAAAACGTGCCGAACGAGCTTCTTTTCGTGAGGTGTTGCTCCTCGAGCGTTTGCGGGTTGCTTTGCAGCGTTTGAATCCCACTGCTCCTCTAGCGGCACTCGAGGAGGCGGTACGGCGTGTTTCCACACCAGAATTTCCTGCGTTAATGCAGAACAATCGGGCGTTTCATAGGTTGCTTGCCGAGGGTGTCGAAACCGAGGTGCTGCAAGATGGTGTGTTGCGTGGTGTGCTGGTGCGTTTGGTGGATTGGGATAATGTGGATGCCAATAATTGGTTGGTGGTTAATCAATTAACGGTTGTGGATGGGCAGATTAACCGTCGTCCAGATGTTGTGGTGTACTTGAATGGGTTGCCAATTGCGGTCATTGAACTTAAAAACGCGGCGGATAAGAAAGCCACCATCGAAAATGCGTATCAGCAGCTTAGGACGTATCAAAATCAAATTAGTCGATTGTTTGTTTTTAATGCCTTGTTGGTTATTTCCGATGGTGTGCAGGCTCGGCTTGGTTGTGTTGGGGCAGAAATGGAGCGTTTCCAACCGTGGAAAACTGTTTCTGGTACAGAATTACTGCCCGAATCTCTGGAGACGCTGATTAAAGGTGTCTTTGACCGTTCGCGTTTACTAGCGTTCCTGCGTGGTTTTATTGTTTTTGAGGATTTTGGCTCGAGTATTCAAAAGAAAATTGCGGCGTATCATCAGTTCTTCGCGGTGCAAAAAGCCTTGCAGAGTACCGTAGTGGCTTCAAGTGCGGCTGGCGATGGCAAAGGCGGTGTGGTCTGGCATACCCAAGGAAGCGGTAAGAGTTTAACAATGGTGTTCTTCGCGGGTGGCTTGGTGCAAAGTGCAGCGCTGGCAAATCCAACCATTGTTATTTTGACAGACCGTAACGATTTAGACGATCAGTTATTTGGGACATTCTCGAGGTGTAAGGATTTGTTGCGTCAAACGCCTGTACAAGCGGGTAATCGGGCGGATTTGCGGGGGTTACTCGAGCGTGAGGCGGGTGGGGTGGTTTTTACAACCATTCAAAAGTTCTTACCCGAGGAACGCGGTGATAAATTCCCAAGGTTATCGGCGCGGCGTAATATCGTGGTTATTGCCGATGAAGCGCATCGCAGTCAGTATGGTTTTGAAGCCAAAGTGGATTTGCAAACAGGGGATTTGCGTTATGGTTTCGCGCAGAATGTACGCGATGCGCTACCAAACGCTACTTTTCTTGGTTTTACGGGTACGCCAGTCGAAAGTACCGATAAGAACACCCGAGGTATTTTTGGTGAGTACATTGATATTTACGATGTGCAACGGGCAGTGCAGGACGGCGCGACTGTGCCTATTTATTATGAGTCTCGGTTAGCTAAACTCGATTTGCTCGAGTCGGAAAAACCGCGTTTAGATGATGATTTTGAAGAAGTAACCGAGGGCGAAGAAGCCTTTAGTAAGGAAAAACTGAAATCTAAATGGGCGCAACTCGAGGCGCTGATTGGTACGAAAAAGCGGCTTGAGCAAATTGCAGCCGATTTGGTGCAGCATTTTGAAGCACGGCAAGATGTGTTGCTTGGTAAGGGCATGATTGTTTGTATGAGTCGCCGTATTTGTGTGGATTTGTACAATGAACTGATTAAATTGCGTCCGACTTGGTTTGGTGCGTCTGATACAGAAGGTGTGCTTAAAGTGGTGATGACAGGTGCGGCTTCTGACCCTGACGATTGGCAACCGCATATTCGTTCTAAAGCCAGACAGCGTGATATTGCCGAGCATTTTCGGGATGATACTTCCAATCTTAAATTGGTCATTGTGCGTGATATGTGGCTGACAGGTTTTGATGTGCCGTGTTTGCACACCATGTACTTGGATAAACCAATGCGTGGACATGGGTTAATGCAGGCGATAGCTCGAGTCAATCGGGTTTTTAGTAATAAGCCAGGTGGTTTGGTCGTGGATTACCTTGGTTTGGCGAATAATTTGCGTGAGGCATTGGTCACGTACACCAGTAGCGGTGGGCAGGGTGCGCCGACGCTTGACCAAGAAGCGGCTTTTGCAGTGATGCAGGAAAAACTTTCGATTTGCCGTGGTTTATTTCATGGTTTTGATTACTCGGATTTTATGACTGGTTCACCATCTGATCGGGTGGCGATTCTGCCCGAAGCTCAGGATTTTATTTTGGCTCAAGATCGCGTAAAAGGTAAGGAACGCCTGATTAAAGCCTCGCTTGAACTTGCCAAAGCCTTTGCGTTGTCTGTACCACTCGAGGAAGCATTGGCTTTGCGTCAAGAAATTGTGTTTTTTCAGACTGTCCGCGCTATTTTCGAGAAACGCGAAGGTACAACCAATCAAGCTGCCAGTTCAGATTTGCACGATGCGATTCAGCGTTTGGTTGAACGGGCAGTTGCGCCCGAAGGTGTGATTGATATTTTTGCGGCGGCAGGTTTGAAAAAACCTGACATCAGTATTTTATCGGATTCTTTTCTGGCAGATGTGCAAAATATGCCGCAACGTAATTTAGCCGTAGAACTGCTCGAGCGTTTAATGAAAGACGAAGTGAAAACAGGTTCTAAACGCAATTTGGTACAATCCAAGGCTTTTTCGCAAAAACTCGAGGCTGCCTTATTAAAGTATCAGAATCGGGCAATAGAAACAGCGCAAGTTATTGAAGAACTAATTGCCTTGGCTCGAGCTTACCGTGATGTGCAAAACCGAGGCGAAAGCATGGGGCTTGCCGAAGATGAAATTGCTTTCTACGATGCTTTACAAGTCGGCGACCCTAGTCAAATCATGGCGGATGATGTGCTGCGGACTATTGCTTTAGAAGTAGCACAAACTGTGCGGAACAACACCACAATTGACTGGGCGGTGCGTGAACAAGTCCAAGCAAATTTGCGGCGATTGGTTAAACGTGTATTGCGTAAATACGGCTATCCACCTGAGCAGCAAGAAGCAGCCACAAACACGGTTTTGGAACAAGCCAAATTACTGGCACAATTGAATCAGGAGACGTGACCTAAGAAGGTACGCTGTACACCTCTAAGTGCTAAAATCTGTTTATGCCTTTGCAACTTTCGGTCTGCGATTACCCCGAACACCTCCCACCCGAAGAATGGGCGCAATTCCCTAAAAAAATGCGCCAACTGGGGCTAACTTTTGTGCGAATTGGCGAATTTGCATGGTCAAAGCTCGAGCCAAGCGCTGGGAATTACCAATTTGACTGGCTGGATATTGCCATCGAAGCCCTCCACGCTGAAGGGCTAAAAGTGGTACTCGGCACGCCAACCGCCACACCGCCAGCTTGGTTGGTGCGTCAATATCCGAGCATTTTGCCTGTAGATATTGAAGGGCGAACTCGAGAATTTGGCTCGAGACGGCATTATGATTTCTCGAACGATGTCTACTGGCAGCACTCAGCCCGAATTGTCGAGGTCTTGGCAAAACGCTATGGAAATCATCCAGCCATGGCTGGCTGGCAAACCGATAACGAATATGGCTGCCATGATACGACCCGCTCGTATAGCCAACAAGCCAAAGAAAAATTTCAGGGCTGGCTCGAGCAAAAGTACGTCTCGCTCGAGGCGCTGAATACCGCTTGGGGAGCAGTTTTTTGGTCGCAGGAGTACACTGCTTGGGGACAGATTGGCTTGCCAAATTTAACCGTTACCGAAGCCAACCCAAGCCATATTTTGGATTTTATGCGTTTCTCGAGTGACCGTGTAGCAAGCTACGACCGAATGCAGACCGAGATTATCCGCGCTCACAGCCCAAATCGTTTTGTGACCCACAATTATATGATCTTCTTTTCGGATTTTGACCATTACAAGGCTGCTGCACATCTGGATTTTGTGACTTGGGATAATTACCCGACGGGGATGCTCGAGTTTTTTGCGCCGCATGGTACATCTGAGGAAACCAAGAACAAATTTGCCCGAACTGGACATCCAGATTTGGTGGCACTTAACCACGATATTTACCGAGGCTTAAAGAATAAGCCGTTTTGGGTTATGGAGCAGCAATGCGGACAGGTCAATTGGTCGCCGTATAATCCGTTGCCCGCCCCCGGGGCAGTCCAGCTTTGGACACTCCAAGCCATGAGTCATGGGGCAAATGTGGTTTCGTATTTTCGTTGGCAGGCGGCTCGAGAAGCCCAAGAAGATTATCATTCGGGCTTGTTGCGTCACGATGGCTCAGAAGACCGTGGCTACGCTGAGGTCAAACGCCTTGCGCCGCACCTCGAGAAATTGTCCGATGAATTAGCGCCATGCCGTGTTTGTATTTTGCACGATTACGAATCTTTGTGGGCTTACGATGTCCAAAAACACCATGCCGACAGTTCGTATTGGTCGCAGATGATGATGTACTACACCGAACTGCGTCAAGTCGGTGTGGATGTGGATGTGCTGCACCCGATGTCAGATTTAAGCGCCTATGGTTTGATTATTGCTCCAGCCTTGATTATTGGTTCGCTCGAGTTAGCCAATCACCTCGAGCAGTACGCCCAAGCTGGCGCAACCGTGGTTTTTGGTACACGTACAGGGTTTCGTACTTCTACTGGCGCAGTCCCCAAAGAAAACCCAATGACCAAATTGGCTGGGGTTAAAGTCAAGAACTTCGATAGCCTGCGCCCCGGTTTACACTCGAGCATCGAAGCCTTTGACCAAAGTTTTGCCACCCACACTTGGAATGAATCGCTCGAGTTACTTGACCCAGACATCCGCGTTTTAGGCACATTTTTTGACGACCCACTGTACAGCCAAGCTGGCATCACTTACCGACCCATGAACACCGGCGGAATTATGTACATTGGCGTTTGGGGCGAGAAAATCGTTAAGCGCAGCCTCGAGTATGCGCTTTTTCGGGCTGGCATCAGCCATCAAGAACTCGAGCCGGGTTTGCGCCTGACACGGCGCGGCGGCTTGGTTTATGCCCAAAACTGGACTCGAGGTGGAATTTCTTTGCCCCTAGACCCAGACACCGAATTTGTCTATGGCGACAGCCTGATCGAGCCTTATGGCGTAACGGTCTACAAAGATAAGGAGTAATGCAAATTTAAGTTAAGGTATCAATCCAAGAAAACCGTGTGTAGGGGCAGACCCCCGCGTCTGCCCTGCTAGGAATTAGTTCAAAGTAATTTGGCTTTGGTACTTAAAAGTGAATAGCTGCATCCTAAAACCGATAAAAAGTACCAAGGTTTAGGGCGATTTTTGCCTTAAAACCAATCAACCCGTTTTGTTCCTCGGACTGCTGTAAACTAGAGCCATGGCAGATGCAACTTCTCGCAAAGAACAAATTTATAGAGCTTCGGCAAAACTCTTTTCGGAGCGCGGTTATCATGCCACCAGTATGCGTGATTTGGCTCAGGCGCTCGGTGTCCAAGGCGGGAGTTTGTACGCTCATATCTCGAGTAAAGAAGAATTGCTCTGGGAAATTGTCAATCGGGCTGCTGATGAATTCGATGCGGCGCTCGAGCCAATCCGCGACAGCCGCTTAAACGCCAGCGAAAAACTCCGCGCTGCCCTCGAGGCGCATTTTAAGGTGATTTCCTTAAACCGTGAAATTGTGACGGTCTTTTTTCATGAATGGAAGCATTTACCAATTGTCAAAATGGAAGAAATTACGGAGCGCCGTGCCAGTGTCGAACGGATTTACCGCCAAATTCTCGAGGAAGGCGTAAAAAATGGGCATTTTCGCAAAGACTTGGATTTTAGGTTAGCCAGTTTGCTGTCCTTATCGAGTGCCAATTGGACGTACCAATGGCTCAATCCCAACGGGCGCTTATCGGCAAAAGAAGTCGCCGATTCTTTTTGTGCCATGCTCTTGGATGGATTTAAGAAGCCTCAGGGCTGAATTATACCAATCATTCCACCGAACTCGCCGTCGTCGTCTCGAGTTTTGGGGATTCGCATCGCGGAAATACTGCCATCTAAGTACAGGGCGTTTTGGCATTTTAAGATGTCGCGCATAAACATGGCGGTGTCGTAGAAATTGACCCAATCATCGCTAATCACCAAATGGACTTTTGATCTTGACTCGACCCCAATTATGTTGCGTGGCAAGCGATTAAAACTGTTTTTTTGAAAGGCGCTATGGATTTTGCCGTTTCTGACCAACATTGGACCAGACTGTGTTGCTTCGAGCGCAGCAGGGGCTAGGCGTTGATAGTCGAGCGTCTCGAGGATACGCGCCCCAGATTTCTCGAGAAAAAATACACCGTTGGGTTGAAGATAAAAATTGCCATAACCACTGCGCCGCGTTTTTAATGGATGCAGCACTTTTCCACGTTCGATGTGTAAGCCCAGTGGGGCTTGGGAAGTATCAAAAATCCCTGCATTCATGGCAGTCAACAAACGAATTTTATTTTTTACAAGGTGTTTCTCGAGGTTTTTAAGGCTCGAGAATGGCTTGCCTTGCGGGTTTTTCCAAAACATTTTCAGTTGTACTTTGGTTAAGTCGGCACTGACTACCGTAAATCGTGTGCCATTGTACTCGAGTTGACGAATCTCAATCCCCAAAGTTTGCGGCGCGGCGCGGCTCGAGGTCATACCAAGAAAAATAGAAATCAAGAAAAGGAATCGAATCGCCACGTCGCTCAGTTTAAGCCATGTTTTAATTTAAGACCAACTGCCCAACTCGTACCAGACCATCATCGCTTGGAATATCCTCAGGCAGAATGCTCGAAAGGGCTTGGTCAGAAATTTCATCGACGGTTTCTGCCACACGGTTGGCTTGTTGCTCGAGAATCCGTTCAAATAAATTGCGGGCAAAGCGGGCATTGCCAAAGTTTTTAGCCGGGTTTTCGAGGGCGCGTTCAAAAATAAGTTGACAAATTTGACTGGCTCGAGGGTCGAGGACATAACCATCATCGCTTGCCATCTTCTCGAGGATAACCAGCAGTTCTTCAGCTCGAAAATGCTTAAATTCAAAAAACCGATTGAACCTTGAGCGCACCCCCGGGTTGGACTCAAGAAAACGCTGCATTTCGTCGTGGTAGCCAGCAATCACGACACAAAGGCGGGTGCGCTGGTCTTCGAGCCGCTTTAATAGGGTTTCGATCGCTTCATAACCAAAGTCGCGGTGTCCAGACTCACCATCGCGTGGCGCAAGGGCATAGGCTTCGTCAATAAACAGCACCCCATCGAGCGCTCGGTTGACCAATTCATCCACTTTCATGGCGGTTTGACCAATATAGCCAGCCACCAGACCAGCGCGGTCGGTTTCGATTAAATGCCCGCGTTTCAAAAAACCAAGCTGTTTATAAAGCCGCCCGACCAGCCTTGCGACTGTGGTTTTTCCTGTACCCGGAGGTCCGGTCAAGACCAAATGGAGGCTCATATCGGCGGTTTTTAAGCCGCGTTCTTTGCGCTCGAGTTGAACTCGTAAAAAGTTTTTGAGGTGCTTAAAACTCTGCTTAATTTCGCCTAAACCAATTAAGGTCTCAAGTTCAGCCGTGACGGACTCGAGTGAATCGGTATCGAGCGCTTCTAAGGCTGCTCCTTCTGGCAAAGGTGGCGGGGTATCGCTCGGGTCGTTGGTGCTGATAAATAAACTATGGAAAGCAACTTTATTGGCATGATAAACCACAAAGCCAGTATTTTTCCCGCTCACTTCTAACAATTCGCCAGCCCCATGGGTATGCACGACTGTGCCATTGATTAAAAAAGAAATGTTTTCGCCTTGGCGCTGTAGCTCGAGCAGATTGACTGCATTCCACTGATAAATCACTTCTGTACGAGTCCAAGCCACAATCACTTGATATTCGCCATTTTTATATTTGGCAATCCGAAAATGTCCATCGCCTGAAATCACAAATTCAAAGCAATTATTGGCGTTTTCTACACCCCACAAAATGCCGTAGCCGTTGTTGTCCACGCCCTCGAGTTTTTGGGTCACCAAATGTAAACGAAAGGCGGGTTTATCGTAATAATCGCCACAGTCTTTCCAAACCATCCAACTGCCTTCGGCTCGACGATGCTCAAAAACATAGCGCTCTGGCTCGAGCCGCAAAATATAATCGGCGGTTTCTCCAGTAAACCAGGCGTGCTGATTATCAGCAAAACGATCCTCGAAAATCACCATGGGTCTATTCTACAAAGTTTTTGGCACAATTTTTTCTCATCCGATTTTGGTGGCAGACGATAAGAAATTTCGGTAAGCTCTGCCGATGAGATTTTTTCTAATGGTTTTTTTGGCTTTTCTAGCGGTTTCTTGTACGCCCAATGAGCGAATTGTTTCTGAGATACCAAGTTATGCGGGGATTTATGCCCGAATCACGATTGAAGGTGCGGACTCCATCGAAAGTTTGACCCAAATTACGGTTTCAATGCGAGAAAAAGCAGCGGGTCATGGTTTTATTTTTCGGGCATATAACTCGGGCAGCACCTCGGTCAATGCCTTATGGATTCGGGTGGCTGGTCAACAGGCACAGACTTATTTTCGAGCAGATGAAATTCGTGAAAACGACAAGAAAAACCGTGTCGTATTTACCCTCCTGACCGACCCAAGCCCACCACCCTTAAAAGAAGTTTTTAACGACAGCCTTGGCTCACTGCTTTCTGATTTGGCAGACCGCTTAAAGTTGCCGCTCAGTCAATTTAAGGTCGAACTGAGGTGAAAATTTTGGCACTCGAGACCAGCACCCCGTTTTTGGTCTTGGGTTGGCTGGATGGCAGCAATCAGCGCGAACAAGCACACCCTGTTGAACGCGCCCATGCCGAGCAAATATGCAACCATCTCGAGCAATTTAATGTGCCTCGAGCCGATTTAATTGCAGTTGGGGCTGGACCCGGTTCATACACTGGGGTGCGTCTGGCTGCCAGTTTTGCCCTTGGTTTGGCTCGAGCTTGGAACGCCAAAGTGGTGCGTGTCCCAACCCTAGAAGCCATAGCAGTCCAAGAAACTGGCATTGTGGCGGTCAGTGTCAATGCTTTTCGGGGCAATGTCTACAGTGCAATTTACGAAGTTGGCTCGAGTCTGACCACCCTTGTGCCACTCGAGAAACGCCCACGTGCCGAATTTCAAGCCCTGATTCCAGTTGGGGCGCAGCATCTCGAGGATGTCGCCCCGTCTGGAATTGGTTTAGCCCAACTTGCCCAAAAGAGACTGGTCTCGGGTCAGAACCTCGAGTTGCTGTATTTATAACTAGCTGCCCCGACCGACCGTACTTTTATCGCTCGGTTTCTCGAGGGCAGTGCCAGTCGCGTTCATCTCTGAGCGCCCACTAAAAACCGCCCCAGATTCGATGTCGAGGGCTGTGGCTTTGACATCGCCAATCAGTTTGCCGCTTTTGGTGATTGTGATTTTGCCTTTGGCGACCACATTGGCTTTGACACTGCCATGCAGAATTAAGTTATCGCATTCGATATTTTCGCCTTCAACGGCTGCGCCCGCCGAAATCTCGAGGTTGCCTTTTATTGCCACATTGCCATTGACGTTGCCATCGCAACGCATTGCACCACTCGAGACCACATCGCCTTTGATGATTGTGCCTTTTTCGATGTAGGTGTAGCCAGCCCCTTGGGCGTTGGCTGCTTGGTTTTTTTGTTGCTGGTTGCCGCGTCCAATCATGATTCTCTCCAAAAAGTGGTTCAACGAGGTAGCTCGAGGCTATCAAATTGAGGACGTTGACGATTTAAGAAACTGCTGGGGTTAATCGGGGTGTTACCCACTCGGACTTCGTAATGCAGATGTGGTCCAGTGCTGTTGCCCGTGCTGCCAACCAAGCCAATCAGGTCGGTACTCGAGACTTGTCTGCCAGCCTTGACATTGAGTTTAGAAAGATGCCCATACAGGGTCTTATAGCCGTAGCCATGATTAACCACGATATGCAGTCCATAGCCAAGGCTGCTCCAGCCAGCCGTCTCGACCACACCCGGGGCAGTCACGCGCACATCTGCGCCGAGGTTGGTAGCAATATCCCAGCCAGTGTGCTTTTCGATTCGCCCATTGCGTGGCGAGGCTCGAGTGCCAAATCTAGAAGTGATTCTGCCGAGGGTGGGAAAACCTGCTGGGATAGCCGCTTCTTGGCGCATCTTGTCATCAAGCGGGACGAGGGTTTTGGCAAAACGTCTGTCGGATTGTTGCAGTAAATCATCGAGGGCAGTAAGCAATAAAAAAGGGTCTTTAATCTCGAGGTTGCTTGCGCCGCCGCCCGGTTTTAGGCTGGTTCGCTCGATTTTCGAGACCCCTGCACGATTTTCGACCGCGCCAAGCCGAGTTTCAAGCTCGAGTAAGCGTGTACCAAAGACTTGAGTTTTGCGGCTGAGGGCTTCAACTTTGCCTTTTTCAAGCCCAAGTTGGCGCTCGAGGCTGGCTTTGTCGAGTTGTAGCTTGGTTTTTTCGGCAAATAAGGCAATGTTGGTCTGGACACTGGCAGCCAAAAGTAAGGGTGCGCCAACTGCACCAATCCCAATACATAAGCCAAGCACCGCCACAACCGCCAACCATGTCCAACGAAAGCGCAAACGGTGCGATTGTCCACTGTCTGGAATCACCAAGACGGTCATGCCACTTTTGGTGGTTTTACGTTTAATCAGGCTATCGGTCGGTTTTTTCCAGAACATCGCCCGTAGAGTCTAGCCTAAAATTTGGCTGGGGGCTAGGTTTTTTGCACACGCCAAGCCTCGGGAATACTTTGACTCGAGACCAAGAGAATTTCGGCTTGGTACTGGGCTGTGCCATCGCGCAACATGGTATTGAGTTCTCGTTCAATATTTTGCTGAATTCGGCGCAGCATCGTGCTTTCGGTATTTTCTAGTCCGCGAGATGCCAAAAAGTCACGGTGAAACTTAGGGAGTTCTTCGAGCGGAATGCTTGCTTCTAGTTTGCGCCAATCTATCCATTGCATAAGTTCAGTCTAGTCTATGAAAATTTAATCAGCATAAACTTTTCACGAATTAGATAATCGTGAATCTATTCACATAACTATATCAGTTCTTTTGAGCTTCTTAGCATCAAGATTTCCAAATAAGAGGTGTGGTACAAATCTATCAAAACAGGTATAGTGCTGCTCGTGGCAGATGACAAAGATCGTCCGGTGTACGTCATCAGCGTGGCAGCCGACCTCGTGGAGATGCACCCGCAAACCTTGCGATTATATGAGCGCAAGGGCTTAATTCGTCCTGGGCGCTCGAGTGGCAAGACCCGCTTGTACTCCGAGCGCGACATCGAATACTTGCGCGAAATTCGTCGGCTTACCCAAGAACTTGGTGTGAACTTGGCGGGGGTCGAAGAAATCATGAAGTTGCGCTTTGAACTTGACGAAGTGCAGACCAAATTTGAAGGCGAAATTTATCGGCTCGAGGGGGCAATTCGTGCTGAATTCGATGCCCAAATTGCCAGCGTTGAGTCCGACGACCCCAAAGACAAAGGCGTTTTTGTGATTAGTGTAGCTGCCGACTTGGTGGATATGCACCCACAGACCTTGCGCCTTTATGAGCGTAAAAACCTGATTCGCCCCAAGCGCTCGAGTGGTAAAACCCGTTTGTATTCCGAGCGCGATGTGCTGCACTTAAAAGACATCAAACGCCTGACCCAAGAACTTGGCGTAAATCTGGCTGGCGTAGAAGAAGTGATGCGTTTGCGCTTTGAACTCGATGATGCCCAAGACCGACTCGAGCGCGAAGCCTTGCGTCTGCAACAAGAAATTGCCGACCGCATCGAACTGATGAAAGGTCATTCGTTGCCATCTTCAAAACCACCACCTAAAACAAAGCCTAAACGCAGTAAAAAGATAACTTAGGCTTGGCGCTCGAGCCACCAGCCAAGCTCGAGGGCGGTGCTGTCGTCACCTCGAGCCGCCACAATTTGTAAACCTACGGGTAAGCCAGATTCGCTGGTAAACGGCACAGAAAGTGTTGGTAAGCCCACCAAACTAAAAGGTAAGGTCAGTTCGATAAAAGCATCGCGGTGTGTTTTTATGCCAGACTCGAGCAGCACTTCTTGTGTGCCGCGAATCGGTGCAGCCAGTGGCGCAGTTGGTAGCACCAGTGCATCTATTTGGTGCAGTGTGTTCTCGAGTCCAGAGCGCACCAAACGGCGTTCGGTTCGAGCTTGTAAGTAGGCACTGACGGTGGTCTGTCTCCCAGCTTCAAGGGCGGGTAGGATATTTACCGAAAAGCTTTGTGGCTCACTTTCCAATGCCAGACGATGCACAAAAGCGGCTTCTGCCCGAACAATCGTGCTGTAGCAACCACTGGCTAAATCCAGATGCTCGGGTTGCACATCAATAATCGTTGCGCCAGCTTTTTTGAATTGCTCGAGTTTGGCTTCAAAATCAGTCCTGACCGAATCTCCTAGCCGTCCCTCGAGCCAATGCCGTGGTACACCGAGCCGAATTCCTGCTAAGTTGTTGAGGTGGCGCAACGGCAAATTGCGGTGCGCCAAAACCTCAAGCATCGTGTGGGCATCGGTCACAGAGTTGCTTAAAATCCCAGCGTGGTCACAGGTGGTGCTTAAATTCAGTGCGCCATCCAGAGGAATCCAGCCAAAGGTTGGCTTAAAGCCAACAATCCCACAAAAACTGGCTGGAATTCGCACCGAGCCACCCGTATCCGAACCCAAACTGGCAAGCCCAACCCCTAAAGCCACCGCCGCCGCACTGCCACTGCTCGAGCCTCCAGCTTGTCGGGTTGAGTCGAGTGGATTTTTAACATCGCCCGTGGCGAAATTCTCGCCAGTAATCCCCAAAGCAATTTCGTGCATATTGACTTTTCCAAGAATAATCGCGCCAGCCTCGATTAGATTCTGTACGGCGGCCGCATGGCGATTTGGATTTTGAAATTCGACTGGTAAATTGGCTCGAGTTCCGCCCTTGGTCGGCATTTGCGCTACATTAAATAAATCCTTGACCGTGATTGGAATACCATGCAATGCGCCCGATGTTGGCTGTGCATCGGCGGCTTTGGCGGCGGCTCTGGCTTGGTCGGCAGCTAAATAGGCAAATATGTTTGTGTCAGTCTGCTTCTGGGCGTTCTCGAGGGCAGTTTCGACCAGTTCTAGGCTGGTAATTTTTCCGACGGCTAAATCGGCTCGGGTTTCTAAAATAGATTTCATGCCATTATCGTACTAGAATTGGGTTAAAACAGTTCACAATTAAATAAGTTAGACTGACCACGATGAAAGCGGTATTAAAATTCGTATTGATGGTGTTTGTTTTGGCTGGGTTGGCATTGGCGCTGCAACAGCACCAAGAACCGCTTGCACCGTTACCAGAAGATAATGCTGAACTGACGGTTTGGAGTGTTGCTCCCGGACTCGATGAAATCGGACAGTTGTTCCAATCGCGTCACAATATCAGATTGCAAATTCGCACCTTTAACAGTGGTACTGAATTGTATAAAAGTCTGCAACTTGCTCTTAAAAACGGCGAAGCAACCCCAGATGTGGCACGGGTTGAGTACGCTTTTCTTCCTTGGTTACAGCGCCATAACGGCTTACTCGAGTTACCCAAAACCCCAGATTTTTTTGCGCCATGGGCAGCCGCTCAAGTTTCTAGCCTCGGGGCGGTTTATGCTGTGCCGCAAGACATCGGAGCAATGGCATTGGTCTACCGCCAAGATATTTTTGAGCGCTACAACGTAACTGCACCACGCACTTGGGCAGATTTTGCAAGAATTGGCGAAACCTTGGCTGCCCGCAGCAATAACCAAATTAAACTGACCAATTTTGACCGCTCGAGTTTGTTTTTGGCTTCTTTGGTTTGGGCGCAAGGTGGGCAATTCTGGACTCGAGACCAAAGCGGCTATACCCAAACCCTCGATACGCCAATTTCGAGACAAGTTTTAACGTACTGGGGTGGTTTAATTCGTAAAAATATCGTCAGCACCACCGCCGAGTACAGCGTTGAACATTGGAATGCACTTCGCAGTGGGCGTTTGGCTTCTGCCATCGTGCCAGCTTGGGCGCTTGGCGCATATGCCCGTAACCTCGAGCCAGCCATTGCCAAAGGTGCAGTCTATCGCTTAGCGGCTTTGCCTAGTGCTGGGCGCAGCAGCACTGGAAATTTGGGCGGCTCGAGTTTGGTGGTCGCTAAAGCCACAAAGTACCCAAAAGCAGCCACGGCTTTTGCTTTGTTTGCCGCCACATCTGCCGAAGCCATCACCCAGCTTTGGACACAAGAAGCCCGTTTACCTGCCATGAAAACTGGTTTTGATTTACTCGAGACGACCCAAGCAGCCACGGTGGTTTTTGAAGAAAATCCAGCTAAAATTTACGAAGCCGCCTCTAAAGTCATTCCAGAGCGTTTTGAATGGTCGCCGTGGTTGCCGACGGCTGATGCGGTCTACCGTAAACTCTTTGATGCGGCACTCGAGAATAAAATTTCTTTTGGGCAACTCTCAGCCCTTTGGCAAAATCAAAGCCTCGAGTTGGCATGGCGAGAAGGTTTTGCGGTGCGTTAGGCTTAGCTCATAAAACCACATTCTTTACTGCCTATCTCGAGGTAGAATCAAGGCGTGGGAATTCTTGTCTGGCTGATTATTATTAACGTCGCGGTTTTTGTTCACGAACTCGCCCATTATTTGGCGGCTCGAGCGCAAGGGGTGAATGTTAAGGCGTTTTCAATTGGCATGGGTCCGATTTTATGGCGGCGAGATTGGAAAAACACCGAATGGCGGGTTTCTTTGCTGCCAATTGGTGGCTATGTGGATATAGATGGTTTAGCCCCAAACCAATACGACGACCAAGGCAGACCAATTCCACCAACCCATGGTTTTGCTCGTCTGGGCTATTGGGGTAAATTTGCAGTTTTGTTTGCAGGACCACTTTCTAATATCATTTTAGCAGTGCTTATTGTTGGATTTGCGTTTTTGGGACAAGGCAAAGCAATTTTAGGGGAACGAATCCAGCTTGGGGTACAACCCGCCTCTCAAGCCGAAAAAACAGGTCTTCGAACCAACGATTTTTTACTTAAAATCAACGGTCAAGTCGTCAAAGACACCGATACAGTCCGCGCTCATTTACAGACCAATGGTCAGCGTATTTTTACGATTGAACGGGCTGGGAAAATTCTCGAGGTCAAGTTTGATTGGACACCGACCGTTTTCCCAGAACAAACCCGTCCCAAATTTGGGGTCTCGATTGGGCGTGAAGCGCGCTATGAGCCAATGCCGATTGGTGAAGCCTTTGGACAAAGTGCCACGACCTTAATCGGTGGGATTCCACAGTTTATAGAAGCCATTGTTGGCGGCATTTTCCGCACGGTCACATTGCAGCGCGATGAAAATTTGCAGGGTCCAGTTGGAGCGGTCAGTGCCACCGCCGAAGTTGCACGCCAAGGATTTTTTCCAGTCTTGTTCTTGGCTGGCGTAATTAACCTGTCTTTGGGTCTTTTTAACCTTTTACCAATACCTGGCTTAGATGGCGGTCGAATTCTACTCTCGAGCATTGTGGCTTTGCGCCGTAAGCCTTTTGCGCCCGGACAAGAAGAAAAAATTAACTTTGCTGGCTTTATTTTTGTGATGGTCTTTATTCTCTTGGTGACTGTCCAAGATATTAGTAAATTGGTGCGATGAATCCAGAGCCGCAACCAAAGATGATTACGGTTTTGATTCCGGCTTTTAATGAAGCCAAAACTGTGGCAAATGTGGTTCAGGTGGCTCGAGAAGCTGGTTTTTTGCAGATTTTTGTAATCAGCGACGGCAGCACTGACCAAACCGTGATTCAGGCTAAAAATGCTGGTGCAAAGGTTCTTGAACTCTACCCAAATCAGGGTAAAGGAGCAGCCGTCAAAGCTGGCGCATTGCAAGCCACGAGTCAGTATTTACTGCTGCTCGATGCGGATTTACTTAAACTCGAGGTGCAACACCTACACGCCATGCTCGAGCCAGTCCAACGTGGGCAAGCCGATACCACGGCTGGGCTTTTTGTTGGTGGTGGTGCAATCACCGATTTTGGCAACCGAGCCACACCACAATGGAGCGGACAACGCCTGATTCCACGCCAAACGATTTTATCAGCTAGAAACCTCGAGACGGCTGGCTATGGCATCGAAGTGGCAATCAATGACCAGATTGCGCTCGAGCAATTAAGACTCGAGTACATAGACTTAAAAGGTGTCTCGCAGGTGATAAAAGAGCAAAAACTAGGGCTGATTGCTGGTTTAGCCCGCCGTCTTAAAATGTACTGGCAAATTCTGCGCTACAGCACCAGCAAACGCTAATCGCGTGGTGTCTGGAAATGCTTGAGCAGCATCTTTGGACTTAAACTGAGCAGTGTATGCACCACGGCTGGGTCAAACTGCGAACCCGCACCACGCTCCAAACGCGCTCGAGCTTCGGGGATTGGCAATGCTGCTCGGTACGGTCGGGTCGTGGTCATGGCATCAAAAGCATCCACCACCGAAATAATTCGCCCACCCAAAGGAATATCGCTTTCGCCTAATTTATCGGGGTAGCCCGTGCCATCCCAGCGTTCATGATGAGCCCGTACCATCGGTGCAACTTCATCGCCTTGAGGTAACTTGGCGGCGATTTCTGCGCCGTGAACTGGGTGTAAACGCATAATATCCCATTCTTCGGGGCTTAACGCACTGGGCTTACGCAAAATACTGGCTGGAACGGCGATTTTACCAATGTCGTGCAGCAAACCAGCCGCCCGAACGGCTGCCACTTCTCGAGAAACCCGACCCATCTGCAATGCCACATGACCCGATAAGTAGCGCAACCGCTCGACATGAAGAGCAGTGTACGGGTCGTGCTTTTCGACAGTTTGTGATAAAGACTTCATGATTCCATAATGGTCTTCAATGCCCAGACTTTGCAGGTATTTACGGCACATTCGCTCGACTCGAGTCCGAATCCCTCGAGAATTCCAAGGGGCAGCCACAACATCGTCTGCCCCAATCAATAATAAATGATCTTCTAAATCGAGTTGTTCGGCACTGAGCATCACCAGAATTGGCACATTGGTGTGTGGGTCGGATTTAATGGTGCGAATTAAATGAGGCGTGTACCCCTCGGCGGGTCCTAAAATGACACCATCAATCACACCACTGGCACATAGACCAATCACTTCTTCGGGTGTAAAGGCTGGGATATAACTCATTCCAATGCTTTGTAACTCGAGAAACTCTGGGTTGAGAACTGTGGTGTCATAAGCCAGCACAGCCACACGCATTGGGCGATTGATAATCACATTATCCTCGTAGTTCATAGACTAATTAACGCGGAACTTCATCTCGCGCTTTAATTGCGCTAAGGTGGGCGGCAATTCACCGACTTCATGTAAAAACTGCGATTCGACCTTACTCATGGCTTTGCGGCTTGCCAGTGCGCCTTCGACTTCCCCGGTGGCACGAACCAACAATTCGTTGAGCGATTCATCCAATGGTTCAACTTTTAATAACCGTTCTGTTAAGCGCCGACAGGCTTGGAAGTCTCCAGATTCATACATTTCTTGCACCAATTTTAAGCCACTGCGAACCAATAACCATTCCATGTTTGCTCGAACCTCCTCGATCCACTGTCCCTCGAAGCCGCGCATAAATGGACCACGGCACAACTCGAGGGCTTGGTAGAACTCATTTTCGGAAGGGGCGTGTAGCAATTGCATAGCTTGGTTGTAATCGAATTCGAGTGGTATATTTCCAGTATCAACAGAATAGGACTTGGTAAAACGATCGTAAGCAAACTTGATAGAAGGCACAGCTTGATTCAGTTCATAACGCGAAGTATGAAAGTAATTGCGGGCTGCTTCGACATCTTTGGAGTCTTCAAAAACCTCGCTCAGGATTTTCTCGAGTGAACTCTGTGGGTAAATTAGCAAGTAAGCCATAACTGCAAAGGAACGTTGGAGCTTACAACTAATCGGCTGACCATTGAGCGAAACCATCGGTGAACCTAAAGAAAGAAACGAAATCGTATCGGGCAGGGGGCGCGAAAAAAGAGCTTGGCTTGGGATACTGGAGCCTTGCAAAGAAAGCATCCCATAACTCGAGGCAACCTCAGTTAGTACACTTAAATCACCAATAAAACGCTTTTCTAGCTCGAGAAATGCCGAACTTTCGGTGATGCTGACAATATCGGTTAAAGAATCTAAAATTGTCGTGGCTTTGGCGGCGTGTCCAAGTTTGGCGTGTGCATAGGCTAATTGTAACAAAGTCCAACCCAACTCGCGCCGCCACTCGAGGTCGGCAAAGGTGGCTTGAGACAATTCTAAAAAGGGGATGGCTGTTTCATATTCGCCGAGTGCATTGTGGTACTGCCCTTTGCGGTGAGCAAAGAGGGCTTTTTCGGATTGTTGCTCTGCAAAAAGCTCAAACTGAATAAACTTACTTCTAGCAAAAGTGTACTCTTGTTTATAGATAATTATCCCTATTAAGTTGAAATATACACGACAGATACTGGATTTATAATCAATTTGTGCCTCTGGACAGTTGGTTATACTCAATAAGCCAGTTATGGATTCTTCTACCTGTTGGTCTACAAATGCCAGAAGATTGGATACGATGCTTCTATTGACTCTTAACTGAGGATTGGTATTTTCACTAAATTTCTCAAGTAAATCTCGAGACTGCCGATACTGTCCTAGATAAAATAAAATCTGCGATTTACTCAAATTAAGGTAGGATTTCCAAATCTCTGATGCGCCTGCGATTGAATTATCAATAATTCTAATTGCTTCATTGTCTAACCCACGCAGATGCAAAACTGTAGAGAGACTTTGAGCGATGGTTTGTACCAATGAGCCTATATTTTTTTCTGTCTGTGCCTCAAACCAAACCTCTTTTAGCATTTGTTCGGCTTGGCAAAGTTTGTTGTTGCGAAATAGAACTTCGCCTTGGATGTATCTAAGTTGTAATGACTCTTTTTTTAAGAGTTTTGTCGTATCAATTTGTCGAATTTCATAGTCAATATTTTCAAATTTATTCTGAACCACAGACAATTGAATCAAGTCAACAGCTGCCCCATTTTCTTGTCGTTTTGAAGCGCGGCGCAGGTATATCTCAGCTTGTAAGAAGTCGCCAAGACCCCAGAAAGCTCGTCCGATGAGCCTATCCTCTTGTGGCGTTGGTGAAACTAAGCCGCCATAAACGCTTATGGCTTCTTGATAGCGCCCAGACTGTACAAGTGGTTGTATTGGAGGACTATACGTGGTTGCAAGGCTCATAAATTTGGCTTCCTTATGATTATTGAAACTAAGCGGTACGGAGGAACACATATGAAAAAAATTATTAGCTTGATTCTGGTTGTAGTCGGTTTTGCCTTCAGTGGTGTCGCATCTGCTACTTTCGGTGGAAACATTCCCCCAGAAGTCTGCTCGAAGTGCTAAGACAGGATACTACAACTTTCTAATACACTCTGGTCAAAATACACATTAGCTTCGGCGGGTTTCTCTAACCGCCGAACTATTTTTATTATGTACCCTGTCGTTGGGTGAGAGTCTATAGACTAAGAGTCAGACTACAGTCTGGTTCTGAAAAATCTGCTCGAGACCCGAGGCAATATCCACCAAACTCGAGACCGCCATAAAGTGCTTTGCGCCTTGACCAACGGCTGCGAATGGAACTGGGTTGCGGGTGTGGGTTTTGATACGTAAGTCCTCAAAGTTGCCGTGGTCGGAAGTGACCAAAAAAAGCGTGTCCTTTGCTTGGAACTCGAGACACGCCAAACAAAAAGACTCGAGCCGATGGGCAAACGCCATAGCCTCCTCGAGATTCATTTTATGCCCAAGGTGGTCTGTCCACCATTGGTCAAAGACCGTGACTTTGGCTTGACTACCCATAAATAAAAATGCCCATTGGCGGATTTGCTCGAGATTGTTAGGCTGATTGGGCAAATGCAGCATGGGGGCTATGCCAATGCCGTTGGCTTGTTCTATGCCAATGCTTGTGGCTTGTTCAGTGCCAATACCCTTGGCTTGTTCAGTGCCAATGCCAGCTTGTTTAGTGTCAGCTTGCTCGAGGGTTGCTCCTGCGGCTAAGGCGCTGGTGGCAATCGCATTGAGGCGAACTTTGCCATTTTGTAGTGCTTCTAAATAGCTATTCGGGTAATAATTGGCGAGTCGGACATTGCCAAGGCGCTTGAAAATGCTTTGCTCGAGTAATGGGCGCAAACTCGGACTGACCCAAGGTCCATAATGAAACCCCAAATGGGCGGCGGCATTGATACCTGTCAGAATTGTGGTCTGTCCGGTGCCACTTTGCGGTAAGCCCGTAATCCCCAAATTGGCATCGATTGGTCTGGTTATACATTCTGAACTCGAGGTAAAGTTGGGCGTGCTGATGCCTAGTTTTTGTAAGGTTGGTAACTCGAGACCCGCAAAAGGGTGGGCGATGGTGTCGTTGGGTTCTCGTAAACCCACGCCGTCCAGCATTAACCAAGCAACTCGCATATGTTAGAGCATAACGCACTTTTGAATAGCTTGCCTCAAACTCTGACATTGAGTATGAGTTTTAGCGATTACGGTATAAATTGAAAGTATTAAGAATTTTGTCAGTTTTGCCAATGTAGACTGCCTTGGTGAAAAAACCTATCTCTGCCACAGAAACCGCCCTTCGTATGATTGGTCGTAAAGGCACATTCTTGATTCTTGAAATGCTACTGAAAGGTGCTACACGCTTTACCACGCTCGAGAAAGCCTTAAAAGTCAGTCCAAGAACGCTGTCTGAGCGCCTAAAAGAACTCGAATCATACGATGTGGTGAGCCGTAAAGCCTTTCCCGAAGTACCGCCACGAGTTGAGTACAGCCTGACCGAAAAAGGCGAAGCTCTACACCTTGTCTTTGAAGGTATCCGCGAGTGGACAGAAGCCTTTGAGAAGCCTAAAAAGAAAGCTGTCAAGAAAAAATAATTTGTAAAAAAGAGGAAAAGTTTACTTTTCCTCTTTATGATTTACTTTGCAGACACCGATTGTTGAACCCGACGAATTCGTGTGGCGGTGGCTAAATTCTCGAGAACCGCCACGGTTTCATCCCAAGCAATACAGGCATCGGTCACCGAAACGCCATACTCGAGCGGCTGGTTTGGAATTAAATCCTGACGACCAGCTTTTAAGTGGCTCTCGAGCATTAAGCCGATAATTCGGGTGTCGCCAGCCGCGATTTGTTCGGCAACATTGGCAGCCACCGGAATCTGGTTCTCGTGCTTTTTACTCGAGTTGCCGTGCGAGCAATCAATCATCAGCCGTGCAGCCAAGCCAGACTTGGCAATCTCGCTGCTGGCGGTTTCGACGTTGGTTGCGTCATAATTTGGAGTTTTGCCACCGCGCAGAATCACATGGCAATCCTCGTTCCCGCCAGTCGAGATAATCGCACTATGACCAGCTTTGGTAACCGACAAAAAATGGTGTGGCTGCGAAGAGGACTTGATTGCATCTACCGCAATTTTAATGTTGCCATCTGTGCCATTCTTAAAACCAACCGGGCAACTCAGCCCACTGGCGAGTTCACGATGCACTTGGCTTTCGGTGGTACGCGCTCCAATTGCACCCCACGCAATTAAATCGGCGATGTACTGGGGGCTGATGGTATCGAGGTATTCGGTCGCGGCTGGCAATCCAAGTTCGTTAATCTCGAGCAATAATTCTCGAGCCACCCGCAAGCCAGTGTTGATTTCAAAGCTGCCATCGAGCTTTGGGTCATTGATTAAACCTTTCCAGCCAACGGTGGTGCGCGGCTTTTCAAAATAGACCCGCATCACAAGCTCGAGGTCGTTATGTAAGCGGTTCTTGACCTCAAGTAATTTATTGGCATATTCAAGGGCAGCTTTGGTGTCGTGAATCGAGCATGGACCGACCACCACCAAAAGGCGGTCATCCATGCCGTGCAGAATTCGGTGCGAGGCTTGGCGTGAGTTAAACACGGTTCGAGCCGCGTTTTCCGAAATGGGAAATTCGCGCATGATGTGGGTTGGTGGGGCGAGTTCATGAATGGCTTTAATTCGGACATCATCGGTGTTGTGTGGCATATGCTCCTTTTTCCATAAAAAAACCGCCGAATTTATCGGCGGTTTAGTTGGGTCTTAAAACAAATTTACGTCCCCTCAGCCGCCGTGTCTGGGGTAAAATAGAAGCCATAAAACGGCGAACGTGAACGCATGGACAATTTATACCGCTTGGTGTACCAAAAATGCAAGTGCCGAAGCTCGAGCCGAAGCCGATAGGATAAAATGTAACGCACCAAATAATTCGGGTAAATCATCCACAGTAAAACTTTGGACGTGCTTGGTAAAAACACGCTCCTCAAGTTTTGCAAACTCCCAGACTTTACCATCAGTCACAATGCCATAAACGATTTTGGTGGTATCGTCGTTGATTTTTTGGGCGGCGATAAGTTCGGCTAAACACTGCGCCCATCCTTCTCTTGACCCTAAACACGCACCTGACGGGCAGGGTCGCTGTTCAAAGTCGTTCTTTTTGGCTTCTGCTACCAAAATTAAAGGTGTCTCGAGAACCGTTTTACCAAGCTCAGATTTCGTTCCAATTAAGTAATCGGGAGTACCGCTCAGCGCCGTATCAAAAAAAATGGCTTTTTGAATCCAAAGTGAAAACTTATCCACAAAACTCTTGTACACTTCGCGCAGCACAGGAAAAATAATCGTTTCAGAACGAGCAGCCTCTGAAGTAAATACATCCAAATTCTCTAAGCTAAACTCGAGTTCAGAACGAAAACCAAGCGAAGGCTCGAGACCAGAGGCAAGAATAAAATGTTCCTCGAGATACCTAACTTGATAGGCTTGTTGCACCTGCGAAATGCTTTTGAAATCACTGAACGCCATGCAGCAATTGTACTTTGAATTGGTGAGCCTAGGTCTTGAGGGTGTCCCAAAAAGTCATAGTTCATCCTTGTATTTGACCAATAATTCCTCGAGGGCTTCGCGCAGTACGCTGGCTTCGGTGCGACCTGTGGCGCTGCTTAATTTACTCAGTCGCTCGAGTTGGGCTTTTGGATAAAAGTTACTTTTCAGGGTCATTTTATCTTCAACATAAATCGCCACGCGGCTGCGTCCTTCGCGTTTAGCGCGGTACATCGCTTCGTCGGCACAGCGCATCAGGTCAGCAATGGTTTTGGCGTGTGGTGGCTTGGCGGCAATGCCAACACTCAGTTGGATTTTTCTCGGGATTTCGGCACTGACATAGTTGCTCGAGAAATGATTGCGAATTTCCTCGAGCAGAATCAAGGCACTCTCGGCGGTGCTGTCTGGAATGGCGGCAGCGTATTCGTCGCCGCCGATGCGTCCCACAATTGCATTGGCTGGAAGGCTGCCGCCTAAAGTTCGCTCGAGACTGCGAAGCACACTATCGCCAGCAGCATGACCAAGGCTGTCGTTGATTTCCTTAAAGTGGTCAAGGTCTATTAAGGCGAGGGCAAGATGGACGTTATCGAGGGCATTCAGGGCTTGCTCGAAGTCGTGACGATTGAGAACGGGTAGATAATTCATGTGTACTCCTGATGTAAGATATTAAACATATATATACTACGCACAACCTATATATGTCAAATGTATCTTGTTCTGAGGCTTGCATCTCTTGTCACGTCTCGAGTAACATAGGCTTACATGGAAGCCCATCATTATCTCCAAGCACTCGGATTGACCGAATACGAAGCTCGAGCCTACACTGCCTTATTGGCTCTAGGACGCGCTCAGCCCGCTAAAATTGCACGCCACAGCAATATCCCACGCCCCAAAGTTTACGAAACCTTAGAGCGGCTTGAGGCTCGAGGCTTGGCGACCCGCACCCAAGTTTCGCCGCTCGAGTATGCGCCGCTTTCGGCTCGTGAGTACATTACCCGAGCCGACCGCGAATTTAAGGGCAGACTCGAAGGACTCGAGCGCAGCCTCGCTCGACTTGCGCCCGAACCAGCCCCCGAAGCGGTCTATCCTTTGCGTGGTGAAGCGGCGACGCTGGCACTGGTCGAAGACATTGTGCTGAACTCGAGTCGAACGCTGCATATGGCTGGCGAACCCGAATTGGTGGCACGTTTAGCCGCCAAGACTGCACGTGCAGTCGTCGTGCATTCCTCGAGTTTAGAGCATCTGCCCCAAATTGCGGCGGCTGGTCAGCGCCCACTTTTGGTGGCTCGAGATGGCGAAGCGGTGGTTATTGCCCACCTGACCGAAGATGCCGCCCAAGTTCATGGGGTACATTCGCATAACCCAGTGATTGTGCGTCTGGTTGAGGGCTATATTGAACTGGCTGGACTCCATAAAGACAAAAAGAAAAAATGACCCATATCCGGCTCATTGCAAAAATGTAGAATCTCCAGCATGGGTATTCTTACGGTCTTGTGTGGTGTTTTGATGTTGGCAATTGGACTTGTTGGTGTGGCTAAAAAACAGAGTTTGCTGCCCGAAATTAAACCTTCCGAAGCGGCACTGGTCACGATTCCAATGGGCTTGGTGATTTTGGTGCTTGGGATTATTATTCAGACCAAAAGCTGAAGCTCGAGTCAATGCGTTAGAATGCTGACAAATGAAACATATTCTTGCCTTAGACCAAGGAACAACTTCGTCTCGAGCCATCGTTTTTAGTGAGGATGGTCGGATTGTCAGCCGTTCACAAAAAGAACTGACCCAGATTTATCCACAACCCGGTTGGGTCGAACACGATGCCAACGAGATTTTAAGCACGCAATTACAAACCGCCCGAGAAGCCTTGTCCGGGGTGTTGGGCGAAGTCGTGGCGTGTGGGATTGTCAATCAGCGCGAAACCACTGTACTTTGGGAACGCAGCACAGGTAAGCCGATTCATAACGCGATTGTCTGGCAAGACCGTCGCACGGCGGCTTATTGCGACCAACTCAAAGCCCAAGGTCTGGCAGAAACCTTCAAACAAAAGACTGGTTTATTACTCGACCCTTACTTTAGTGGTACAAAATTGCGTTGGTTGCTCGAGAACATCGAGGGTGTAAGACAACGTGCCGAAGCTGGCGAACTGGCATTTGGCACAGTAGATTCTTGGCTGATTTATAATTTAACTGGCTTTGAAGTTCATGCCACCGATGTCACCAATGCAGCGCGGACATTGCTTTTCAACATCCAAACGCTCGAGTGGGATACCGAAATCCTTGAGTTACTAAATATCCCCCAAGCTGTTTTGCCCGAAGTCCGCGCCTCGAGTGCCAGTTACGGTACAGCCAAAGCCCTCAATAACCTGCCAATAACAGGTGTGGCTGGTGACCAACACGCGGCGCTGTTTGGTCAGGCTTGTCTCGAGCCTGGAATGGCAAAAAATACTTACGGCACAGGTTGCTTTATGCTGCTCAACACGGGTTCTAAAATTGTCTCGAGTGCTTCAGGGTTGCTGACCACACCCGCTTGGAAAATTGGCGACTCAGCCACCTATGCGCTCGAGGGCAGCGTTTTTATTGCAGGAGCGGTGGTGCAGTGGCTACGCGACGAGATGAAGTTTTTTAGCGATGCCAAAGAGGTCGAGACGCTGGCGGCTAGTGTGCCGGACAACGGCGGGGTTTATCTTGTGCCAGCCTTTGCGGGACTGGGCGCACCACATTGGGATGCCTATGCTCGAGGCACAATTATCGGACTGACCCGTGGCACAGGCAGGGCGCACATTGCTAGAGCCGCACTTGAGGCGGTGGCGTTTCAGACCAAGGATGTGTTGGAGGCAATGCAAGCCGACAGTGGGGTCAAGCTCGAGGCATTGCGGGTGGATGGTGGCGCAACCAGCAACGACCTTTTGATGCAGTTTCAGGCTGATATTTTGGGTGTACCAGTCGAGCGCCCGCGCATTACCGAAACCACGGCGCTGGGTGCGGCTTTTCTGGCGGGTCTTGAGTCTGGGCTAATGAATTTAGATTCAATTGCTGGTACGTGGCAACTCGAGCGACGTTTTGAGCCGAATATGAACGAATCCGAACGCGAAAAGCTCTATACAGGCTGGAAAAAAGCCGTTGGTCGCGCTAAGGCTTGGGCAGAGTAAGCAAAATAGGTGTTTTCCGCAATCATCTAAGGGCTACCACCCTAGTGCCAACAAGTTTTTAGAATGTAAAATAGGGTCTTGACCTCGAGCCGAACAGGTGCAGGGGTATTTTGCCACGGAGTTTATATGAAAATTCAGCCACTCTTCACTTTCATTTTTACCTTTGGTGCATTGTTTGTCTCGTGCCAAAGCAGTGTAGTTAGCCCTATCTCGAGCCAGAAGTCTTTTGGTCAGGTCGAAATCGACTTTGGCAATCTAAAAACCCAAGCTGGCAGTTTTCAATCAGAAACTGGAATCGTGATTAACCCAATTGCTTCGGCAGTGGTTTGCACCGATGCCACCAGCAATGTTCGCTATATCTACCGCAGTTTTACCGTGACCAATACCACTGGCTCGAGTTTAGAAAATTTGCAGCTTCATGCCTATAAAAAACTAGGTAACGTCAACTCGAGCGCCTTAAAAAACATTGTGGATTTTGGTGGCAACACAAATTCGAGCTTGGTCAGTTCGGTTCAGCCGCGTCATGGGCTGGGCAGTTGTACAACTGCGCCGTTTGCACCAGACCCAGCCAAAGCTGATTTACAAGTCTACTCGAGTGCCGAAATTACTGCTCGTACCACCAGTGCAGGCACAAACTTAGACTCAGGCGAGCTTTTACTGGGTTATGGCTATTTGGCGCGGCAGCGCGGCGCACAATCGGTCTCCGACTCCGATGACCGCACCATCGCCAATAATGAATCCGCCACCGTGACCATCGGCTTAAAAGTTCCGAACACTGCAAATTCGGTTTACAGCTTTAGCATGACGTTTTTACTGTTTACCGACATGGTGCGCGAATTGGTACAAACCCCAGAAGATGTCTTGGCTGGCACGACCGCAGGTTTGGCAGCCCTGCCTGTTGGTACGGCTCGAGTTTCTTTGTTGGGTGGTGCAGCTTGCGGACTGAGTGGTAACAACCGTTATCAAAAACAAATTGTGATTGCTGACACAGGCTCGACCCAACGCTTTGATGCCGAAACTCAAAACCCAGCTGGCGCAGTCATTGTCATCTCGAGTAATGCTGATTCTGGATTGGGCAGTTTACGCACCGCCATCAGCGACGCACAGTCAATCGGTATCTTTTGTTTTACCCAGCCGATTGCCCTGAACAGCAGTTTAGTGATTGACAAGAACATTTATTTGCTGGCTGGAGAAAATGCAGCGCTGAATGGGACAAATTCTACCACTGGAATTATTTCGGTAAGCTCGAGTGGCAATCTGTGCCTTTATAGTGTGACCGTGGAAAACGGACGCGACACGAACGGCACTGGTGGGGGTATCAAAAATGCTGGGACTACCACATTGTTTGGCACTCGAGTGCAGAATAACCGCGCCGCACCAAGCACCCAAGGTGGTGCAGCCCAAGGCGGTGGTATCCAGAATTCTGGCACATTGACTTTGCAGTACAGCAAAATCTCGAGCAACATAGCCCAAGGTGCGGATACGACCTCAGTCATTGCGGCACCTAGTAACGATGTCATCCTCAATGGGGAAGTCGGTGGTCATGCAAGAGGTGGTGGCATTTACAGTACAAACGCAGTTACATTGCAAAGCAGTTTGGTCAGTAACAATGCCGTGCTTGGCGGAAAAGGAGCAAATGGTTTCGACGCTTATGATTTTGGTGCTGACCGTGATTGCGATGGTAGACCTGGCAACGGCGGCAACGGCGGAGATGCCTTGGGCGGCGGCGTTTATTTAGGAACCGGTGGAACATTAAACGGTGCTGCTTTGGTCAGTGGCAATTTGTATACATCGGGCATTGGCGGTTCGCCAGGCAACATACCAGTCCTTGCTCTCCGTGATTGTATACTATTTGCTGGAACAAGCGGTGCGCTTGGGCTTGGGTCAAATGCAACGGCAAATGTCGCACCATAAAGTCTGCCCTCGAGTTTTATTTTGTAATCGGGTAGACTGCCCTAATGCTGGTTGCATTAGATAACGTCGAAAAATTTTACGGTTCGCAGGATATTCTGCTCGGTTGTAGTCTCACCATTTACGAAGGCGAACGCCTCGCGGTGGTTGGGCGCAATGGCGCTGGCAAAACCACCATCCTCAAACTCCTGTCGGGCGCAGAAGAACCGACCACGGGCAAGGTGGTTCGTACTCCCGGTCTGTCGGTGAGGGCATTAGCCCAAGACCCAGAATTTCCGTCCAAGCAAACGATTCTTGCGGCAGTCGAATCTGCCTTTACCGAATTTGATGCGATAGAATCCGAGATGCGAGCCTTAGAGCCGTTTCTCGAGGACGAAGACAAGATGCACGAGTACCACGAACTCGAAGAGCATTACCGCTTGCGTGGAGGTTATGCCCGCAGTACACGGCGCGATATTGTTTTAAGTAGCCTTGGTTTTTTGGGGCGCGAAAGCGAAATTGTGGATGGTTTATCCGGTGGCGAGCGCACCCGCTTGGCATTGGCACAGATTTTGGTGGCACAGCCCGAATTGCTGCTCTTGGACGAACCGACCAACCATTTAGACATTGTGATGCTCGAGTGGCTAGAAAGTTTTTTGCGTGGTTATCCCGGCGCAATTTTAATGATTTCGCATGACCGTGCTTTTTTGGATGCAGTTGCCACCGAAACTGCGCTGGTTTTTAATAAAAATGTCAAACGCTATCCGGGCAACTACAGTGCCTTTAAGGTTACATGGGAAGCCGAGCGCGAAGTGCATGGGCGGACTCGAGTCAACCAACTTAAAGAACTTGGGCGCTTAGAAGCCAGTGCCGAGAAAACTCGTCAATGGGGACACAGCAACGAAAAACTAGCGATTCGCGCTCGAGCGATGGCAAAACGTGCTGAGCGCTTTGCCGATACAGTGCTAGACCAGTTGGCGGCTGAACAAGGCACGGCAACTGTTGGTTTTGCCGCTTCTGAAACGGGCGAGATTATATTTCAAGGCAACCATATCACCCGTGGTTTTGGTGAACGCAAATTGTTTTCGGGCATTGAAGCGACCATCCGAAAAGGTGAACGAATTGCAATTATTGGGCGCAATGGTGCAGGAAAATCCACGCTGCTAAAAACCATGTTGGGTTTTGAACCATCGGATGATTCGCGCAGTGCCGTCCGCCTTGGCTCGAGGGTCAAACTTGGCTATTACGATCAGCAGTTGCGTGGCATAGACCCAAACAGCACGCTGTTTCTTGAGGTTAAGCCTTTTTTTGAAAAAGACCAGATGGTCTTTGACACGTTGGGTGCGTATTTATTTCCGCACAGCAGCAAAGACAAGAAAATCTCGATGCTCTCGGGTGGCGAAAGAGCGCGACTGGCTCTGCTCAAACTTTCGTTACAAGAATGTAATTTTTTAGTTTTGGACGAACCGACCAATCATTTGGATATGGAAATGCTCGAGAAGCTCGAGACTGGTTTAGCCAATTTTCCCGGTACGCTAGTCATGGTTTCACATGACCGACGTTTTATCGAAAATGTAGCCAACGAAATCTGGATTGTCGAGGATGGTAAATTGTTTACTTATCCGTACACCTATGCGATTGCGCTTGAGAAACACAAAGCCGCCACTACACCAACGCCGATTCTCGAGGAAAAAATAGCGGTCGTGGCAGCAGTGCCAAAAGCCAAGGCAAAAACCAATCCTTGGAAACTGGGTGTGGAAATGAAAAACCTCGAGACTCAAATCGCGGCGCTCGAGGCAGAACAATTGGCAGTACAAAGCGAATTGGGCAGCCCTAAAGTGGGTTCGGATTTTGCTGCCCTTGGGAAGCGTAATGTTGAGATTGACCTACAATTATCCGAGGCGATGAATCGCTGGGAAGAAATCTCGCAATTGTTGGCTTTGGTGTAGTCTTGCACAGCAAGCGCTTGATGCCATAAAGTAGGCACATCTCAGGGGGCATACATGGTTTTTGATGCGGTTTCGTTTATTCTTGGTGGTTTGGTTTTTGGAATTCTGGCTTGGTTTGTACAGGCATATCTCGGACGTGTACAACTTGGTCAGGTGAAAAGTGAATTGCGTGAAGCCAAACAGCAATTATCTGGGGTCAAACTCGAAGTTGAACGGGTCAGAACCCAATTGACCGAGAAAATGGCGCTGACCTCGAGCCTTGAATCCTCCAACACCGAACTGACCAAGCGTTTGCCAAAACTCGAGGGATTCGAGCGAGCCAATGCCGATTTGCGGCTGCAAATGCAGGGCTTTGATAATCTTAAACAAAAACTGGGCAATGCTGAAACAGAATTAAGCATTCTGCGCCAAAAAGCTGGAGAATTTGATGCTTTGCAAAACCGCTTTGAAGCCTTGCAAACTGAATTCTCAAGCCTTAAAACCAAAACTTCTGGTTTTGAAATGATTCAGGCAAAAGCGGCTCGTACCGACGAACTCGAGCAGAATATTGGTGCATTTGAACTCGAGAAAGCCGAGCAATTAAAAATTGTGCAAGCCGCACTGCTAAAAGCCAGCGATGCCGAAGCTGCCCAACAAAAACTCCGTGCCAGTTTGCAAGAAAGTGTTGCCGAAGTTGCTCGGACTCGGGCTGGAATGCAGCAATTTGAGGGCTTAAAAACCCGAATTGACGAACTCGAGGCGCGTGGGGTATCCAACGAAACCCAAGCCAAACTCGATGGACTCGAGACCGAACTCAGCGCCTATAAAGCTCGAGTGGCGCAACTCGAGACGGCTGGGAATGCTGAACTTGAATTGGCTCGAGTCAAAATCCAAGAACTCGAGCAAGCTCAGCAGATGGTTGCCGAAGAAATTGTTCCGAGTGCAGTAGAAATTGAGTCCGTCGAGACATCTCTAATCCAAGAGCCGCAAAACGAACTTGCCCAAAACACTGAGCCTACAACCGATTCAACTGCCAGCTAAACCAAGCGCATCGGCTTTGGCACGTAGTCCAGCTAAAACATTTTCGATGTGTGTTTCTAAGGTAAGTTCGGGCATGATGCCTTGAAGCTCCTCAAGTCCTAGCGCAATGTCTTCGCGGTTTACGCCTTTAGCAAAAGCCTTGTCTTTGAGTTTTTTCTTGACGCTTGCGACCTCGAGATTATGAATACTTTTATCGGGGCGCACATAGGTGGCAGCCGTACAAAAACCACAGAGTTCATCCACCGCAAAAAGTGCAATGGCGAGTTTGCTGACTCGAGCCACACCACTGCCGGTGTAATGCCCTAAAATTGCCTCGAGCATGGTTGGTGTTAAATCGGTGTTTGTCCGCAAATAATTCACGCCCCAAAAAGGATGACCATTTTCGCCCAAATCTGGATGCGATTCATAATCAAAATCGTGTAACAAGCCCGTGACTGCAAATTCAGTTTCGTCGCCCTCGAGAATTTTGGCGTAATGCACCATCGCCGCTTCGACCGCCAGCATATGTTTACGCAAGGATTCGGATTGTGTAAATTCGCAGACCAATCTAAAGGCTTCATCTCGAGTCATGAGCAGCAGTCTAACTTACTCGAGCGGTGGGAGTTGCGCGTAGAGACCAGATAGTACGATTTCAAATTCTAAACTCGGAAATTTTAGTACAGCCTCACCCTCAAGTTTTTTATAACGCCAATCTGAGCCATCCCTCGAGTACACTTCGGCGATTTCTTCGGTTTGTGAAAGTAAAACGTACTGCTCTAAACTTGGTATTTGCTGATAAGCCTGCCATTTTTCGCCACGGTCTATGGCTTCGGTGCTGCTCGATAGAATTTCAATGATAATTGTTGGGTGATACTGGACTCGAGCCTTTTTTTCGGCACTTTGTTTTACAAAATAAATATCTGGGTAGTAGCCACGCCCAGAAGGTGTTTGTAAGCTGACATCGTTATAAGTGTAGTAGCCGCGTTTTAAGGCGTGTTGCAGAATCATTGCAATTAAAAACAAAGCCATTAAATTATGCCTATCAGTTCCACCAGCCATAACAAACAGATTACCATCTACAAACTCATGGCGTTCTTGGCTGTGGCTTTCAAACTCGAGGTACTGCTCGAAAGTTGTGGCGGTTTTGACTGGCATTTCTCGAAGCATAAGAAAGTATACTCGCTTTTATGTTTGAGTTTTTAACCACTGCCACATCTGGTCGCTCGAGAGTAGCGACATTTTCTACACCATTTGAAACCGTGACCACGCCAATGTTTATGCCAGTTGGCACACAGGGGAGTGTCAAGAGTTTATCGGCACGGGATTTACGCGAAATTGGCTCGCAGATGATATTAGGCAATACTTACCACTTAATTTTGCGTCCTGGACTCGAGATAATGCAGCAATTTGGCGGTTTACGTGGTTTTACAGCTTATCCTGGTGCATTTTTAACCGATTCTGGTGGTTTTCAAGTCATGAGCCTTGGGCATATGCGAACTATTACCGAACATGGTGTGGTTTTTAAGAACCATATTAACGGCGACAAGCTCGAGATGACTCCAGAAAGCAGTGTAGCAGCCCAAGAAGCGATAGGAGCGAACATCATCATGGCATTTGATGAATGTCCACCGCACCCTGCAACCTTTGACTACGGCAAGGCGAGCTTAGAGCGTACCGTGCGGTGGCTCGAGCGCTGCTTACAAGCCAAAACCCGAGATGACCAAGGTTTGTTTGCAATTGTCCAAGGTGGAATTGACCTCGAGTTACGCCGCCGTAGTCTCGAGGCAACCCTGCCATTTGCCACACCCGGCTTTGCGATTGGCGGCTTAGCCGTAGGGGAGAGCAAAGAGGAAATGTACCCCAGTGTGGACTTTGCGACCCAACATTTACCGACCAATAAGCCGCGCTACCTGATGGGGGTTGGTTTCCCCGAGGACTTGGTTGCCAGCATTGCACTTGGGGTGGATATGTTTGATTGTGTGTATCCGACTCGCACGGCGCGATTTGGCTACGCACTGACTTCCCAAGGGCGCTTAAATTTGCAAAATGCCAAGAACCGCACCGACCCCGCGCCGCTCGAGGCAGGCTGCGATTGCTATGCTTGTCAGAATCACTCGAGGGCTTATATTGCCCATTTGCTCCGTGCCGAAGAAATGCTTGCGCCGCGCTTACTGAGCTTGCACAATTTGCGCTTTTTGCACCGAATTACTGAGGCGGCTCGAGCCGCGATTTTAGAAAATAACTACCATGATTGGGCGCTCGAGTGGGGAGAACAGTATTTTAAGAACAGTATTCCAGCTTGGTTTGTACAAGCCATAGAATCTGGACGTGGTTAATTGCTCGAGTCACGAAACGGATTGAGGATTTGCAAATCACCATATTTTTGCGTATGGTTCAGGTCTTCAGTCCATAAAATACTGCAACCTAATTCGAGTGCCGACGTGACCATCAATGCGTCCCAAAAAGAAATATTTGTTTCTTGAAGTAACTGGGTTGCGGTGATTACAGTCATTGGGCTAGGCGAATGAACTATCCATTCGCTGTAATCTTTAAGAACTTGATTTGCTTCTAAAATTGAAAGTGGATGTGCAATTTTTCGCGTTACATTCACAAAAAACTCTTGCATCACTTGAATACTCAAACAACCTGTATGTTCAAACCAAAGTCGGTCAAGTAATTGCTTGGCGAATTGGTGTTTATGTGTGCTGCTTGGATCAAAAGCATAGATAAGTATATTGGTATCTATAAATTCGAGTTTAGCGCTCATAGGCTTGTTCTCGAGTTGGCATTGGGTCACCTGGATTGCGTAAAGGTCGTGCATTTTCCATCATCATTTTTTGTCGTTCCCAAGCGGCTTGATAACTGTCATTTTGAGTTGTGCTACGGGTTAAGCCTTCAATAACCAAGCTCGTTATACTTGTACCACGTTCTGCCGCGACACTTTTTGCTTTTTTAAGCAGATATTTTGGTAGTCGAAGGGTTACATTTTGGGTTTCCATACCAAAATACTAGCACATTTTGCACGTATCTGTGTGCAATTTTTAGAGAATACTTGCCCAGATTTCATCGGCAATTCGGTACACGGCTTTGGCATCGGCTAGTTTTTTAACCCCAGCTTCTAACTCCTCGAGTTTATGTGGAGTAGAAAGCACATCCTCGAGTGCGGCGGCAACGTTTTTAGCGCCTTCGGCATACAGCCCAGCACCTTCTCGTACAACGTATTCGGCATTGGGAGATTCTTGAAATTTTATTGCACCGTTGATAATCATAGGTGTGCCAAGCGCGGCGGCTTCGGTAATGGTGGCGGGTCCGGCTTTAGAAATCAGTAAATCGGCGGCTCGTAAAAAGACATCAAATTCAGAAGTAAAGCCGTAGACCAAAGTCTTTTTCTTCCAAGGTACAGCCTCAAGCGATTCTTTTAAGGTTTTATTTTTTCCAGCCAGCACCACCAATTGCGAATCGGCGAGGCTCGAGTCTATGGCTTTGGCGGTCTCGAGCAATGGACCCATGCCGTCGCCACCACCGACCAGAATAACGATTTTGGCGGATTTATCCCAGCCAAGTTTTTCTCGAGCCTCGAGTTTAGTCATGGTCATTTTTGAGAATCTTGGGTGCATCACTGGACCAGTTAAAATCAGTTTCTTCGGGTCTAGCCCAAGCTCGAGACCACGGTCATAAGCTGGTTGGACTGGCACAAGGGTTTTGTCGGCTCGAGTGTCGTACCACAGAATGGTTGGCAGGGCATAATCGGTAATGACACTGATAAATGGGGTAGCTAATCCAAGTTTTCGCAAGGCATAAACGCTGGGGCGGACAAAAACACTGTGAACACAAACCACAATATCGCTTGGGTGGCGCTTATACAGGTGCTTGATGCGTGGGTACATATTGCGTTCGTACAGCTGAGCAGCCAGTTTATTCTTAAAGAGTCTATCGCCAATCCAGTATTGGGCTTCGTAACTGGCGGGGTGAAAATTGACCCATTTGCCGTATGTGGTCGGCATGGTGTTAAACGGATATGGTGTGTAACTTTGCCACATATCCACCATTTCAAATACAAACTCGCCCGCGTGTTTTTCCTCGAGTGCGGCGGTTATTGCATTGCAAGCTGCCCGATGCCCACCGCCAGTGTCGGACATCAAGAATAAAATGCGTTTCATGGTTTAGTCTCGAGTTTTTTGGCAGCTTGAGCCGTCGCCTGTGCCAGTACAGCCGAACCACCAATAAACGGACCAATTAAGTAATACAAGTAATATGATAAAACCCGCCAAATCAGCACAAATGGCACGACCGCTTCTTTGGAAATCCCAAGCGCAGAACTGCTTGTACCAAGCACGATTTCAAAGTATCCAGCCCCACCGGGGGTTGGAATAAAGAAACTAAAATAGACCAGCAAGACTTGGGCTGCGATTAAGCCAAAGTTATCCACTGTATAACCAAGTGCTGCCAAAACCAAATTGGCGGCAGCAAAATGAAATGTAAAATTAAGGAAGGTGGATAAATGCAGTTTGACTTGAGTCGAAAAAGACAATTGCCGCATTTGCCCCATCGCCTCGGCGGTTTCAGCAATAAAACGCAATGCACTGCGCTGAAAACGTTTTAGAAATTTAAGGTTGCAAATCATAAAAACCAATTTCTCGAGCCGATGAGCTTGGTATGCCACACCATAGGCTAAGCCAATGGCGATGACTGTTCCAATAGCAACCAGCAGACCTAAAAACGAGCCAATCACGGGGAGATTTAAGTTGATACCAGCAAAGTACAAATAAGCAAAAGATAATGGCAGAGCATAGGCATAAAAAACAAGGTCAAGCGAAACAGAAAAAATTGCTACCGCCGTGGCGCGTCTCGAGTCGGTATACTGCGATAAATACCACGCCATCGCCACATTTGCCCCACTGGCACTGGGTGTGGTGGCTGCACCAAACAAATACAGCAAAAAGGCGCGGGTAGCTCGAGCAAGGGTTACATTTTTGTTGTTTGATAAAAGTTGAATGCGCCAACCAGCCACCAACCACCAAGCCACCACCGATGCTACAAAAACAATCGCCCAAAGTGGATGAATCTGAACGGTGCGGCTAAATTCTTCGGGGTTAAATTCTTTACCCAGACTGAGCAGACCAAAGACACCCAGCGCCGAGAAAGCCAGTGTAATGAGTAAGGCTTGAATCGCGTTTTTCACATTTGACCTCGAGACAGCATAAAACACGATAACATTTCGCGGCTCGAGGTGGCTTAATTGCGAAACAGCACTTGTTCTTTGCTAAAGTTGCGAAGCGCTAAGAATGCTGTTCCGACGGCAAAAATCAGGTTGGCAATCACAATGACTGCTATAATTTCTGGTGTGGCTTTGCCTTTGACAATATCAAGTATTCCCAAAGTGCTGCCAATGATGGGTGTGGCATACAATAAGGTGCTGCGAGCAATAAAATCGCCAAACTGCATCCCGATTGACACAAACTGAGAAATGATTTGTAAAGGCACAAGATACGTCTGGGCTTCCTTGAACGAACGCGCATAAATGCCAATCGAGACCAAAATACCAGATAACATCAGCGCCACTGTAATTCCAATCAAGAACATCGATAAAAATCCTTCTACCCCGAGATTTAAGTTACCACCAAATAAAGCGCTGATTTCGCTCGAGTCGCTAGAACCAAATTGCTTGAGGACAATTGGGCTGAGTAACCCAGAAACCACAAAAGCCGAGACCTGCATGACTACACCAAACAGAGCAAACAAGGTGACTGCCAGTAATTTACCCAGCACGACCTCGAGCCGCTTGACAGGGGAGACCAGCAGAATCTCAAGGCTACCGCGTTCTTTCTCGCCAGCCGTGCTGTCCACTGCCACGGTACTTGCGCCACCCAGAATCGCTAAGAAAATAAACATCGGGAATAAAAAAGCAAAGACCCCGCCGGAACGCTCCGAAACGGTTTCGGCATTGACCGCCGAAGCCCTAACTGGCTCGAGGGTCTCGGGCGTAAGTCCAACCGAAGCCAATTTTTTAACCACCAAAGACTTTGAGTAATTTTGAATCGCATCCTCAATTTTATTGCGAACCACCGAGGCTTTCTGATTGCTAAATTTAACAAAGACTTGAATATCCACTGGCTTTCCACCAGCCGAATTGGGTACACCGTTTTTGGGTATCGAAAGCGCCGCTTCGACCTCGCCATTTTGGACAGCCTCGAGTGGCTTTTGAATCGGTTTGAGTTCGACCCCTGCGCCACCCGTCCCAGACTCGAGCAAAGTGCGTAAGGCTGGCGGCATTTGGGCAATGTTTTCTACCCCCACAATTTGTTTTTTCTGAACTTCGCCACCAAATAAATTGCCAAACAGCAATGGAAACCCAATAATAAAGAGCGGAGTCATGATAAATGGCAAGATGATGCTGGCGCGAAACGCCTTGACATCCCGCACTGTAGAAAGTAACTCTTTATACGCTACGCGCCAAATAAAGTGAAAACGCATTATGCCACACCCCTTGTGAGTCTAAAGAAGGCTTCCTCGAGATTGCTTGCTCTAGTTTTGGTTTTTAGATGCTCGAGGGTGTCTTCGGCAATTAACTTTCCGTGGTCAATAATCGCCGCCCGTTCGCAGAGTTCTTCGGCTTCGGACATGATGTGGGTGCTGTAGAGTACCACTCGGTTTGAATTTTTATAGCTGCGTGCAAACTCGAGAACCGCCCGACGCGCCACCACATCTAAGCCGTTGGTGGCTTCGTCCAGAATCAAAACACTGGGGTTATGAATCACGGCTCGAGCAATCACAATTTTTTGTTTCATACCGGTGCTGTACTCGCCAGCCCGGCGGTTTAAGAGTTCGTTCATCTCGAGCGCATCGGACAGTTCTTTAATGCGTTTTTCGGTATCTAATTTGCCCATGTTGTAGAAACCAGCAAAATACTCGAGAATCTCTTTACCCGTCAGGCGGTCGTATAAGCCCATGCCGCCATTGACCACACCAATCGTGCGCCGTACCTCCTCGGGTTGGCGTTTGGTGTCAAAACCTGCCACAGTAGCCGTGCCACTGGTTGGCTCGAGCAAAGTTGCCAGCATTCGTAAGGTCGTGGTTTTACCTGCGCCGTTTGGACCAAGAAGTCCGTAAATCTCGCCAGCTTTGGCTTGAAATGAGAGGTTATCCACGGCTATGACTTTTGGGGAATATCGCTTACTTAGATTCTGAACGTCAATCATCACTTCTTACTTTACGAGACCCAAGATGAAAAAGTTGCGATGTGGTGAAAGTTCTACTCAGTCATTGCCACTGACACCCATAATCCCCTTACTGCGCCCAGTTTGTAGATTCTCGAGCATTAGTTCTGCAACGTCCTTAATTGCCACACCACTGTCTTGGGCTTCTGGGGTGCTTTGCAACATGGATTTACAAAACGGACAGCCAACAGCCACGGTCTTTTCGGCTTGACTCGAGACTGTATTTTTAATTTCCCGCATTCGGTTGTCCGAGACCCGTTCTGTGCCGTGTTCTTCTTCTTTCCAGAATTGCCCACCGCCCGCGCCACAGCAAAAACTCTTATCGCGACTTCGTTCAAGCTCGAGAATTTCAAAGCCAATGTTTTTAAGGTTCTCGCGTGGCGCATCGTAGACCCCATTGTGCCGTCCTAAATAACATGGGTCGTGATAGGTGATGTTGCCACTCGAGAAATCGCCCATTTCGAGTAATTTATCCGAGACCAATTGCTCGAGGTAGGTGGTGTGGTGCATAACTGTGTAATTGCCGCCAAGTTGTGGGTACTCGTTGCCAATCATGTTCATGCAGTGTGGGCAGGTGGCAACAATCAGTTTTGGCTGGACACTGTTTAGGGTTGCGACGTTTTTATTCGCCAGTTCTTGATACAAGTATTCGTTGCCCGTGCGCCTTGCGGTATCGCCAGTGCAGCTTTCTTTTTTGCCCAGCACCGCAAAATTGACTTTGGCGGCTTGCAGCAATTGCACAAAGCTCCTCGAGACTTTCTGAGCGCTCGGGTCGTAAGTTGCAGCGCAGCCAACCCAGTACAGCACGTCTGGATTTGGATTTTGCTCGATGGTTGGCACATTTAGACCATCTGCCCATTCCATGCGTTTTTCGCTCGAGATTCCCCATGGGTTGCCTTGGCGCTCCATGCCCGTAAAAGCGTTTTGCAGTTGCTTTGGGAATTCCCCAGCCATCATCACCCGCTCACGGCGAATATCAATAATATCGAGCATTTGTTCATCCTGCACAGGGCAAACCTGCATACAAGCGCCGCAAGTGGTACAGCCCCAAACCGATTCTGGGTTAATGGCAAACTCGAGTAAGGGTCGTGGCGAAGCATGACCCTCGAGAAAACTTGGGCGCAACTCAAACGGGCTGCCAATCAAGGTGTTGAGTTCCATGCGCTTGTTAATCTCGAGTGCGGCTGGACTGAGCGCCTTGCCGGTCGCATTAGCAGGGCAGACATCTTGGCAACGATTGCACTGAATGCAGGCATAGGCATCTAAAAGCCTTGGGAAACTTAAATCCTCGAGCCTTAAAGCTCCAACTTTAGGTTCGTCGGACTCCAGAATACTTAAATCCATGAATGGAATCACACCACTCGAAACGGGTTGCCCAGCTTGCCGTCGCTCGAGTGCATAATTAAAAGTCGCCATCGCAATATGAATGTGTTTAGACCGAGCAAAATAGGGAATGAAAACCAGAATGCTGCCAAGCGCTCCCCAGAAAGTGATGTGAAGCCCAACAATTAAACTGCTCTCGGAAGGGGCTAAGGTGGCAATGGCGGCTGCCATCAGAGAAGCAAATGGCTGAAATACATCTGGGCTTGTGCCAGACTCGAGCAATTTTAGTCCTTGTCCAACAAAGCGCATTCCAACATGAAAGGTAATAAAAGCCGAAACAATGCCACTATCGGTGGGAATCTTGCCATTTTGCACTGCCTTGTGCAGCAGGGTGCGCGGATTAAAGGAAAAAGTCTTTGCGCCACTGGCGGTAAAAAAGCGACGAATCCAGAGTCCAATCACGCCAAGTAAAATTGCCCCTGTCAACAAGTCTGCACCGAGTAAATAGAGGGCGGTGTACCATGTATCGCTTTTGACGTGGAAACCAAAGAAACCCTCGAGTCCATCTACGATATTGACCAGTAGATAGTAAGTAAAACCCAGAAAAATCCCAGAATGTAAAGCGCTGACCCAAAAGCGGTCTCTAAAAACTCGAGACATCGTGATGGTTGTCCAAAGCGCCGCGCCAATGCGGTTTGGAAGGTTGTCAAAGCGGTCTTCGGTGTCTTTTGCGCCGCGTTGAATGGCGAGGAAAATTCGGTAAAAATAGAGCATTCCCCACGAACCAAAAAAACCAGCCATGAGAATAAAAACAATTTTCTCGAGAATCGATAGTTCAAACATGATGCCTCCTCATTGGAATGGTGCAAGTCTAACAAATCTGAGGATTACAAAGAATGAATTAGGCAACAAAACGAATTTCCTCAAAAATATCTGATTCTAAGCTCTCGAGTTTTTCTGAATTTTGCTGATGCAGTGGTCTAAAAGTATTTGTCGTGATGACGAAAAAACCCAGCGTGTTTTCCTTGTGCCAGCCTTGACTTATTAGCTCCGCAAATCCTGATGCCTTGCCATCATGAGCAATCAGCAAGTAGTGGCTTGGGTTTTCTTGGCAATGCTGTTCTATTTTTTCTAAAAGCTCGAGTTTTTGCCCTTGAGTTACCATGCCTCTGGCAACAAGCGAGATTATTTTTGGTACATCTGGGATTCCAGTCTCGATGATGCTTGCGCCCACAAAATCTATTTCTATTCCGACTTTTAATTGTTTTTGCTGCATTTTTTCCTTCAACTTGAAATTGTGGTGCATAAAGTTAATCTATGCACCACAATTTAATCTAAACATTAAACAAGAAATTCACCACATCACCATCGCGCATTTCGTACTCTTTGCCTTCGCTTCTGACCCAGCCTTTGGCTTTAGCAGCCACCAAATTCCCTGCTTCGATTAACTTTTCCCATTCAATCACTTCGGCGCGAATAAAACCACGTTCAATATCGGTGTGAATCTCGCCAGCCGCTTGCGGTGCTTTTGTGCCTTTTTTAATTGTCCAAGCTCTGGTTTCTTTTTCGCCAGCCGTGATAAACGTTTGCAAGCCCAAGGAATGAAAACCAACTTTGACCAGTCGCTCGAGACCAGATTCGGTCAAGCCCAGTGTCTCGAGGAACATGGCTGCTTCCTCTGGCTCAAGGTCGGCAATTTCACCTTCGATTTGCGCCGAAATTTTAACCACATCTGCGCCTTCTTTGGCAGCATACTCGCGTACCGTTTTTACATGGTCGTTGTCTTCGGCTAAAGTTTCTTCGTCTACGTTCATCACGTACAGCAAAGGTTTAGAGGTAATCAGACCAAGTTCTTTTGGAATCTCGATACCCGTCAAACGGGCTGGGATACCATCGGCAAGCGGTTTGAGAATCGCCTCGACTTTCTCGAGCAACTCGGCATCGTCTTTGCTGCCTTTGGCGTTTTTGCGTAGGCGGTCAATTCGTTTTTCTAAAGTTTGTAAATCTGCCAGTGCCAATTCGATGTTGATAATTTCGATGTCCTCGAGCGGATTAATTTTACCCGCCACATGGATAATATCTGGATTTTCAAAGCAGCGCACCACATGAGCAATAGCGCTGACTTCGCGGATGTGTGCTAAAAATTGGTTGCCAAGCCCTTCGCCAGAACTTGCGCCTTTGACTAAGCCCGCGATGTCCACAAATTCAACATGGGTTTCGATAATTTGCGGCACACGCTCGCCTTTGCTGTAGAGCTTAGAAAGTTGGTCAAGTCGAGTGTCGCGCAGACTGACCATACCAATGTTTTTATCTATGGTTGCAAATGGATAGTTGGCGCTCAGTGCGCCCGCTTTGGTGATGGCATTAAAAAGTGTTGATTTTCCGACATTGGGCAAGCCCACGATTCCAATTCCTAACATATGTCCTCCAACTCGAGGATTCTCGAGCAAACTTTGAAACAATAGCAAATACTTTGTGTAAACAACAGTGATAGACAAGACTTCGCAAATTTGCTAATATAACCATACACATGGAGCGCTTTTGAAAGTCCGTGAAATCAAGAAATTACTTGTAGAACAAGGGTATTTTTTTCATCGCTATGGAAAAGGAGACCATGAAATCTGGATCAATCAAGCTGGACATAAAATCACACTTGGAGATGGGGCAAACGGTGTTGAACTTGGTATTGGAATCGCTAACAAGATACTGAAATCTATAGGAGTAAAACGCAAATGAAATACTTGGCTGTTATTGGTAAAGCTGCACCGCGCAGTTGGAATGCGTTTTTTCCTGATTTTCCTGATGCTTTTACAACAGCATCTTCGAGGAGTGCATTGCTGAACAAATTATCGGAATTACTGGGATTATGCCTTGAGGAATATCCTGTGCCAACCGAAAGAATCCAGCTTTTTGATCAAATTCACCCTGATGACCTTGAAGGGTTGTCGGAGGTTGAGACTACCCTGATTACCGCACTCGAGATAAACCCTGTGAGTCTAGAAGTGGCTCGGGCTATTGACCAAAGTCAACTCACACCATCCGAAATTGCCAAGCGAATGAAAACTACGCCAAGTTCAATTTCAAGAATGCGAGATCCAAAATACTCTGGTCATAGTATTTCGGCACTTTCTAGGTTGGCTGAGGCTGTTGGTGCAAAACTAACAGTGCGCCTCGAGAGGTAATGGTCTGATACACCCCGAGACGTGATGCACCGTACACCCCGAGACGTGGGACTCGGCACACCTCGAGACGTGGGACTCGGCACACCTCGAGACGTGGGATTCTGACTCGCCTCGAGACGTTCGTATCTATGGCTTGGCGTTAGAATAAAGTCATGAAAGCGCCTACTTTTAAGCTATCTGACCAAAATAATGTAACCCACAGCCTCGAGCAGTACCACGGTAGCTGGTTGGTGCTGTACTTTTATCCAAAAGACGATACCCCCGGTTGCACCAAAGAAGCCTGTTCTTTCCGCGATGGCTTAGGCAACTTAACCGCGCTCGGGGCAAAAGTGTTTGGAGTCAGTGCCGACAACGTGGACAGCCACGGCAAATTTGCAAGCAAGTACAACCTCAATTTTCCACTTTTAGCCGATGCTGGCGCAGAAATTGCTAAAGCATATGGAGCTTATGGCGAAAAAAATATGTACGGCAAGATTTTTACTGGCATTTTGCGCCATACGTTTTTAATCAATCCAGAAGGCGAAATCGTTAAAACGTGGAAAAAAGTGATGACCGATAGCCACGCTGCCGATGTTGAAAAAGTTTTACGTGAGGCACAGGCGTGAATCTCGAGGCACTTAAAGAACAAGCTGGTATTAAAGCCGTGGACTATATCGAAACAGGTATGACGGTTGGACTAGGGACTGGCAGCACTGCCAAACACGCGATTCTCGAGTTGGGGCGGCGCTTAAAGGCTGGGCGCTTGGCAGATATTATCGGTGTAGCCACCAGCCTTGAATCCGAAAAACTGGCGCTCGAGTGCGGTATTCCACTGATGGAACTCAGTGCGGCTGGGGTTGACCTTGCCATAGACGGCGCAGACGAAATAGACCCGAACCTCGAATTAATCAAAGGCGGTGGCGGTGCGTTGGTGCGTGAAAAACTGGTCGAATTTAGCGCCAAACGCTTTATTGTCGTGGCAGACCACACCAAACTTGTGCCGTACCTCGGTTATAAATGGGCTGTGCCGGTCGAAATGATGCCATGGGGTTCTCGAGCCACGATGGTGAAACTGGCGGATATTGCGCCGCAGGTGCAAGTGCGTTTACGTATGAAGGATGGGCAAACGGTCTTGTCAGACAACGGTAATTTTATTGCCGATTGCAAATTTAGGGAAATTATAGACCCTCGAGAACTCGATGCCAGAATGCGCCATATTCCAGGTGTGATTGGCACAGGTCTATTTGTTGGTTATGCCGACATGGCAATTATTGCTGGAGAAAACGGTCTCGAGATTTTTAAGCGCTAAACGGCAAGTTTCATTGCAAAATTTAGACAAGGTTCGGTTTTGGTATCGCTATTACTCCTTGTTAGTTGGTTAATCAGTCAAAATACGCGACTGATTAACTTAATTTCGTGTGATAAGTATAATACTTACCATGCAAACCCATCATCTCGAGTTGAACAACCCAGATTTTATTCGTAACCCGTACCCGTTGCTCGAGGAATTACGCAACGCCAAGCCGATTTTTTTTGATACCACTTGGAATAAAGTCTTTGTGCTGCGCTACGACCATATCTCGAGCTTACTGCGCGATAAACGCCTTGGGCGCAGTATTTTCCATGTTCTTAGCCGTGACGAATTGGGTTTTCCACCGCCAGATGCTCGTTTAACTGCTTTTGATGCCTTCCAAGAACATCATATTTTGGATATGGAAGGTCGCGGGCATACGCGCCTTCGTGGCTTGGTGCAAAAAGCCTTCACGCCCTCGAGGGTCGAGAATCTGCGCCTGAGAATTCGAGATTTGGTGGCACAGAGTTTTAATCATTTGCCACAAACTTTTGATGCGGTGCGTGATTTTGCTGAGCCGCTTCCGGTCACGGTGATTGCCGAATTGCTTGGTGTGCCGCAAACCGACAGGCATTTGTTGCGCCCATGGAGCGCCGCGATTGTTAAGCTTTACGAACTGGGGTACTCGGACGAAACTGCCATGGCTGGTAACACGGCGGTTCTCGAGTTCTCGAGCTACATCCAAAGCCTTGCCAATCTGCGTCGGACAAAGCCAGAAGACGACCTGATTTCGGCACTGGTAGAAGTCGAGGAAGCAGGCGAGAAGTTATCCAATGCCGAATTGGTGGCAAACTGCATACTATTTTTGAATGCGGGTCATGAAGCCACGGTCAATGGTCTCTCGAGTGCGCTGTTGGCACTGCACAATCACCCGAGTGCTAAAGCCGAATTGGTGGCTGCCACCAGCCAGCCAGACAACGCCAAAATCTGGCAGACTGCCATAGACGAACTGCTGCGCTTTGATACGCCACTGCCAATGTTTGAACGCTGGGTTCTCGAGGACATGGAATTTGCTGGGGTGCAGCTTAAAAAAGGAATGGAATTGGCGCTACTCTATGCCAGTGGCAACCGCGACCCAAATAAATTCGAGCATCCCGACCAGATGATGCTGACCCGAGAACCAAATATGCACCTGACCTTTGGGCTTGGCACACACTACTGCATTGGTGCGCCTTTGGCTCGGCTCGAGATGGGTGTGGCGCTGCGGATGTTTCTGCAAAAATTCCCAAATTATGTTGTCCCAAAGCAGTCACTCGAGTATACAGGTTTTGTGATTCGTGGCTTAAAGCACTTGATTGTGGAGACTTAAATTATTCTTCAAAGACAATTTCGCTCAGGTCGGCATTGAAGTTAAATTGTGTGCCGCGTTGCTCGAGTAGGTCGCTGAGTTTTAGGCGTTTGCCTTGGTAAAGTAAACGGTCGTTATCAGCTTTGCCTGTCCGCAAGTATTCAAAAAAAGTTAGGTCGGTTTGTTGTTTTTGTTGAGCGGTAAAGTATTTGTCCATACGTCGGTAGAGCTTTGGGAGAATCAGTGCGCCGTTCTCACCGATGTTCTCAAAACTGGGGGCGCTGAAGTCTTGACTTTGGTCTAGTTTCCAGATACCAGCATTGGTTTTTCTGGCTTGTACCACGGCTTTTTTGAACGCTTCACGGTGGGCTTTTGGTTGAGATAAATACATTTCTGGGTAGGCAAAACCCTGCTCGAGCAACTGGTAATTCAGGCTGGTCTCGAGCCATTCGGCTTTAATTGGGGTGCGGCTTTCTTGGCTGTATGTCCAATCTTTTTCGCGGTAAACGTAGACCACGGGGCGACCGTTTGTCCCGTTTGGTGCGGCTCGAGTCAGTAGCACAGCACGGATGCGGTTTGGTGTGGCTTGACGAACTTCTTTGCCTTTTGGGGTGTATTCAAGATTTTTATAGCCCAAGTAACTGAGGGTGTAATCTCTGGCTTCTTTTCCGTAGGGCTGACGATTATCGCCGTCACCAAATTCGGGGGTGTCAATGCCTTCAAATCTAAGTTGAACACTGTTTTTCTTGTCTGGGTCGGTTTGGTTATTGTTGCTTGGTGTGTCCAGGTAGGCACGGTGAATACTTTGGGCATTCTCGAGTAAATCCCAATCTTTGGTGTTATTGGCAATAAAACGGGCGCTGTCGCCGTCAGGACCATAGCTTTCGACCACAAATGCGCTTTTGACGACGGTATATATACTACTGTCAGGTGCTTGGAGTGGTTGAGCAAAGGCGAGCGAGGTGAACAGCATCAGTGCAAGGCTTGATTTTCTGGTGTCCATTTCGCTCCTAGCGTAACATAATAACTGGCTGAGATGATCTGTGGGTTACACTGACCACGTGTCTAAGACTGCGACTGTGGCTGGTTTCCTTGCGTTTTTCTTGATAGGTGCGATTCAAGCCTTTTATGGACCTGCCCAATTTGCGTTGCGTGAACGCTTTGCGATAGATGCCAGTGCGGTCAGCTTTATTGTTTCGGCACATTTTTTGGGTTCAATGACAGGTATTTTACTGCTGTCCCCACTCGAGCGGATTCTGGGTTGGCGCAAAGTCTTGCTGCTTGGCTCGAGCCTATTGATTACTGGTTGCCTAAGTGTTGCATTTGCCCCAATTTGGATACTGGCGCTGCTTGGTGCAGTCATTATTGGGCTGGGCTTTGGCAGCATGGATTTATCGTTCAACACCATTTTCTCGACCGGTTTTGGTAACAACAGCACCGCCATGACCAACATCCTGAATGCACTTTTTGGGGTCGGGGCAATTGTCGGACCTATTCTGGTCAGTGCTTTTCCTAACGACTCGAGAACTCCGTTTTTGATTGCGGCAGGTGCGACGCTGATTCTGATGCCACTTTTACTTGGCTTACGTGCCACCAAACTCGAGCAAGCCACGACTCGCTTTGTGTTTACGGGCTTGTTTGGCTTATTTGTGCTGATGTTTTTTGTCTATGTTGGGGTCGAGGTCAGTGCTGCCACGCTCGAGCCACGGCACTTAAAAGATGGTTTGGGTTTAAGCGAAAGTAGTGCCGCCCAATGGAACGCGCTCTACTGGGGTGGAATCACCGCCTCGAGAATTTTAATTGTACCGATTGCCTTGCGCTTAAAACCGCCAGTGATTGTGATGGGCAGTGCCGCAGTTTCCCTGATTGGCTTGGCGCTGACCTTTATCCCAAGTTTTGCGCCCTATGCCTATATTATTGCTGGGCTTGGTTTTGGTCCGATTTTTCCAACTGGTTTTGTCTGGCTGACCCAAGCCATCCCCTCGAGCGTGGCGGCGGCGAGTTTGGTGGTGGCGGCGGCTAATTTGGGGGCGGTGCTGATTCCACCAATTGCCTCGAGTCTTGCCACCGACCCAAACAACATTCCAGTCATCATCACGATTTTGGGTCTGCCGTTGTTGATTTTGGCGGTTTTACTGGCGCGGCGCAGTCAAAAAACCTAGCGCCGTGGCTCGAGCCAGCACCGCCTTGGTTTGTGCGCCAATGCCCTCGAGCGAATCGGCATATTTGAGCCAGTTGTACGGGCTTTTTGGGCGCACCGCAATCCGCTCAGACAACATCGCTTGGGCAAGTTCGTATTTCTTGCCACGCAGTGCAGCCTCGATTAAGGTTTTTAAGACCACATCGCGCTGGGCATGAGAACCGCCGAATTCGTGGATTCGCCGCCGAATCGGATAGAGCAGGCTGATTACGGTTTCAAAATGTCCGCGTTCAAATGCCAAAATCGCTTTGCAAACTGGCAGTCCAATATCCCTTGTCATGGCGGCGTTGTTGACAGTGCTAGCTGGGTTACGCTCGAGCCAACGCTCGCGGCTTTGAATCAGGGCTTGGGCTTGTTGCTCCCAGCCAGCGCCAACCAGTGCCATGACGGCGTGCATATCATTAAAGGCATAATAGGCGGGTTCGGTACGGTGTAGCCATTTTTCGGCAAGTCTCGAGAAACGCGCCGTTTCAGAATGTCCCTCGAGTCGTAAGCGCCACAAAAGCGCACTGGCATCGAGCAATTGCAAAGCCAGTCCGCCGTTAGAATCGTTAAAAAGCACCGCATCAAAAATGTTCAGAACCCGCGCAATATCGCCAGCCTCGAGCGCAAACAGGGCGTAATGCCACCAGTTGTGAATAATAAAATAATTGCCTGTCGTCCAATCGTTTGCCCTTGCATCGTAATACTTCATGCCATCACTAAAACGCGCAGTTTCCTCAAAAGTATGCCCAACCGCATGAAGCGCCCAAACATCCTGTGGGTTGCGCTCGACCGCTTCAAAGCCAACCTCAAACGCCCGATCGTGTTGATTCATTTCCTCTAAGCCAAACGCCAACATTCCCAGTACATTGGCGTAATTCTTATCGCTTCTATCCCAAGCCCCTAAAACCTGCGCTGGACGGTCACGCAGCATTCGGCTGTTGCCCGTAAAAAAATCGATTTGATGCCCGACTGCCAGTGCCAATAAATCCCGTGGGTGCGCGATGGTTACTTCCTCGAGAATCCGCCCAGCCTCCAAAAAATTGCCTTCTAGCAGCGCTTGAGCCGCAGCCAGATGCCCACGTTCTCGAGGTAAGGCATTGGGCGGGATTTGAAAAGTTGCAAAGGCTTCTCGAGCCGCCAGCGCATCAAGAGGTTCTGTGCCAAGCACCCCCAAATAGGCTTTCAGCGCCCAACCCAAGGCATTGTGTGGATCGGATTCGAGCGCCAAGTTCAGTTCGGTTGGCATTGCACCGCGAAAATGCAAAAAGCAATCCAGCGCGTTCTCGAGGTGGGTTACGGCTTGGCGCGAGGTGGCACTGGTGGTATTTCCAAGCGAATCGGAGTATGGCATGGCTTATTTTGACACAGACCCGAATAAAAAATTCGCTATAATGCCACAATGTCGCGCCCAATAGCTGTGCAAACTGCACCAAGTTTTGAAGCGTTTTTGGAATTTTTAGAAACGACCCAAGAACGTTACGAATTTGTAGATGGTAATCTATTTCAAATGCCTGGCGGAACAGAACGTCACAACTTAATAGCCGGAAGAATTATCGCGGCAGTTTTTGCTGTTGCCACAGAACACAACTGCCGACTTTTGTTTAGCGATGTTGCCCTAAAAACACCAGACGAAACAGGATATTTTCCAGATGTGATGCTGATTTGCGACCCATCAGATAATCAAGCTCGAGTGAAACGAAAACCATGCCTGATTATCGAAATTTTATCGCCAAGTACCGAAGCCATTGACCGAGGCGAAAAACTGCGCCGCTACTGCCAAATTCCAAGTTTACAGACCTATATTTTGCTCAGTCAAGACCAACCCTGTGCCGAAGTGTACTCGAGACTCGAAAACCAAACATGGCAATACGAAATTCTTGAGCAAGGTGGCTTAAAACTGTATCCACTGCCGCTCGAACTTCAAATAGAATCGCTTTACGCCAATTTGCCAAGCGATTAGCCACTTGGAATTGCGCCGCGCAAAGCAGTCCAGTACCCAGCCAAAGCATCGCGCCCAGCTTGGGTAATCTTAAAACTGGTGACTGGAACTTTGCCGCGAAAGGCTTTGATCACCTCGAGATAGCCGACTTGCTCGAGTTTGGCGGTGTGGCGCGATATGATGTCCACATGAGTGATATTCAGCTTTTTTACTTGAATTCAGAAACCGCCAAACGCCTAGAGCATCAGCCCTTTAAGCTCGAGAAAGATTTACAGAAATTGTTTGAAAGACACTTGCAGGAATTGCTGGGCGTTCAATTCTTGGCAACGGAATTTATAACTGATATAACCCATGCAGGACGAATAGATACTGTTGGAATTGACGAAAACTTAAATCCTGTCGTGATTGAATATAAACGTGACCGTAACGAAAATGTTATCAGTCAAGGATTATTTTATTTGGACTGGCTTGTAAACCACAAAGCAGATTTTAAGTTATTGGTTCTCGAGAAACTTGGAAAAAGTGTAGCCGAAAAAATAGATTGGACTTCGCCGCGTTTAATTTGTGTTGCCGAGACTTATGGTAAATATGATTCTTACGCTGTTAAGCAAATGAATCGCAATATTCAATTGCTTGTTTATCGTCGTTATCCCAATGATTTATTGATACTTGAATTAGTCAGTGATGCACTTGTGGTCAATGTCACCAAAACCGTAAAAAATACGCTCCAGCCTCAACGTGTAGAAAGTGAAATTGCTGAACCTTTAGAGATAAAAACTGTTCGTCAAGACTTAGCAAAATCAAATGCTCAGGTTCAAGAGGTTTATTTGTCTTTAGAAACGTTTATTCTCGACTTAGGCGATGATATAAAACTTAAAGAATTAAAATTTTACTTTGCTTTCCAGAAGATTAAAAATTTTGTTTGCGTTACACTCTTTAAGTCAGTTTTACACCTTTGGCTCAAACTTAACCCAGATGAAATCGATTTGAGCCAATATACAGTAATAAAGGCTGCTGATATGCGAAAAGTCTCCCACTGGGGGACAGGTGATTTACAACTCGAGCTTCGGTCGCTTGAAGACCTCGAAATCGCTAAACCACTCATTGAACGTGCCTATCAAGAAAATTAAAGCAAACTTGTACCATCTCGAGAAAAGCACTACACTCTCGAGTATGACTCTAACTCGAATTACAATCAATCCAGCCCAAATGAACGGTCAGCCTTGTATTCGGGGAATGCGTTTGACCGTGCATCGCATTTTGAGTGCTTTAGCAACTTATCCAAACAGAACAGAATTATTTGCTGATTACCCCGACCTTGAAGAAGCCGATATTCAGGCAGCGCTCGAGTTTCAGCCAAGGCTCTAGCGCACTGAAAGCCAAACAGCGCAGACTAAGCCCATGCAAAAAGACAAAATTCGCATCACCAATCCAGAAGCCGCCCAAGCCCTTCGCAGCTCGAGTATTTTGCAGTATTTTCTTGAGGCTGCTAATCCGAGTGAGGTTGCCAAAAAAGCAGGTATCGCCGCCAATTTGGTGCATCATCATGCCAAAAAAGCCTTGGGTCTGGGGTTATTGCTCGAGATGAAGCGTGAAAAGAACAAAGTATTTTACCAATTGGCGGCTCGCACTTTTACTTACCCTCGAGATTTATTGCCTGTCGAGCAACAAGAAGTGGAGGATATGAAATTGCTCAGTGCTGCTTTTTTGGCTGCCTATCAGCGTTCAGACGCACTGCTGGCATCCCAAGACCCCGATTACCATGTTCATGGTTTTGCTGATTCACACATTCCACGCCCAAAAGTCGAACCTTTTATGCCAAACATACTCGAGAAACACCCAGCCCATTTTCATTCTCGGACGCTGAATTTGGGTCGGGAGCGTTACCAGCAATTGGTGCAGGAAATCTCTCAAGTGCTTGAGCAAGCCCAATCCGAAAAAAGTGCTGACTCGAGCCGTTGCACCATTGCAGTTTTGGCGTTCGATGGCGCTTGGCATGAAGGACACCAAGATTCAGACCACATCAACAGTTTTGTGCCACTGCGCCCATTACCCAAAAACCAATCAGAATAAATTAAGTAGTAATGCAAATTTAAGTTGAGGTATCAATCCAAGAAAACCGTGTGTAGGGGAAGACCCCCGTGTCTGCCCTGCTAGGAATTGGTTCAAAGTAATTCGGCTTTGGTACTTAGAACCTAAAGCCTTAGCGCAGTGCCTCGAGCGTGGCAGCCACAACCGCTTGGGTGGCTTTTTCGGCAGAAATTGTGGCTGGTTTGTCGCCGCTCTGCTCGCCATAATCGCCAAATTGGGCATGGTTCATGCCCTTAATTTCAACATACTTGGTACTCGAGGGGGAAAAGATTTTGGTCGAAATCACTTTTTGGGGGGTTGCTAAGCCGTCTTCCGAGCCACTAATCGAAGTGACGGGTATTTGGCTGCTCGAGAAATCAAAACTTTTATCGCAATACGCCGCCCAAAAAATCAGTCTGGTGACATTGCCTTTGTTCTTGGCGTAGTTGCAAGCCATTGCTCCACCCAGTGAATGCCCAGCAATAGCCCAACCAATTTCAGGATTGCTGGCGATAATGCTGTTGGCTGCATTGATGTTAAAAACCGCAAAATTGAGTGGCATTTTCATGATGTAGACCAAATGTCCAGCCTCGGCAATGGCGCGAAGCGGCACGGCATAGGCTTCTGGGGAAACTCGAGCGCCGGGGTAAAAAATCAGTCCAGTTTTGCCAAACGTCTTGGGCTTAAAGAAAATGCTGCTGTCGGTGTTCTCGACTGTTAAATCGTTGCCTGAGGTCATGGCAGCCAGCGCAAGACGCTCGGCAGGTAGCGGTCTCGAGACCACAAAAACTACTGCACCGAGCGCGGCAAAAATTGAACCGACAACAATTAGGGTATTGCGTAACCATTTGGGCATGGGTAGAGCATAGGTTAAAAGGGCAAAGGGTTAAAAGGGCAAAAGTTTAACCCTTTTACCTTTTTGCCTTTTAACCTTTCTTAGCTGGTTGACTTGGGCGAACTTCGACTCGAGAAGGCAGGGTTCGGGCTGGCATGGCGAGTAAATCCACAATAATCTGGGCGATGTCCTCGGGTTGAATTTTCCAAGCGTCGTTTGGGTTTGGGGTGTGGTTGTTAAAATAAGTAGCTACACTGCCGGGCATAATTTGCGTGACTTTAATGCCCAATGCCCTCAGGTCAAGCATGATGCTTTCAGAAAAGCCATTTAAGCCAAATTTGCTGGCGTTGTATGCCGAAGCCGAAGCAAAGGGGTTTTTTCCAGCCAAACTCGAGATTGTAAAAATGTAGCCTTGGCTTTTTTGTAGGGCTGGAATACTGGCTTTGACACTGTAAAATGCGCCCGTTAGGTTGGTTTCGATAACACTGTTCCAATCCTCGAGCGTTAAATCTTGAACGGGCTTAAAAATGCCAACCCCAGCATTAGCAACCAAGCAATCCAAAGTGGAAAATTCTCGAGTTGCGGTTTCGACAGCCATCTCTAGGCTGGCATAATCCCTGACATCAGCGACCACACCAACGGCTCGACCAGCTTGTAAGCTGTTCAGGGTTTGGGTAGCTTGCTCAAGTTCGTCGCCATGACGCGAGGTGATGACCACATTCCAGTTATTATGTACCAACGCGGCGGCGATGGCGTAGCCAATTCCTTTACTTCCACCAGTAATCAGAGCAGTTTTCATAGACTCGAGTATGACCGATTTTTGCCATAACCGATGTACCACAAACCACAGCTTGCGATGTATCCTAACCACAGCTTTTGACTTTCGGTATTCCAATACAGCACAATGGTGCTATGGCTTTTGTAAATTGGTTTGAAAACTCACCCAAAATTGGAATTTGGCAAGAATTTGAAGTACAAAAGTCGGCTTTTCCTCAGCCCAAAGAAGCTGTGCAGTATCGTATACTGGTTAAACCATGACGCAGAGCTTCGTGCCACTCGAGGTGGCTGGATTTACCCACCCCGGACAAGTTCGGGAATTAAACGAAGACACTTGGGCGCGAGAAACACTGCCCTACGGCGAATTATTTTTGGTTGCCGACGGCATGGGTGGACACCGCACGGGCGAAGTCGCCTCAAATATGGCAACCGAATCGTTGGTGGTTGCCATGCGTGAACTTGCCGATGTGCCAACCCAGAGTTTGCCTCGAGCCATGCAGCGCAGCAACTTGGCGGTTTTCCAACACGCCAGCCGCAAAGCTGAATCACGCGGTATGGGGACAACCATGACTGCGGTGGTGGTGGATGGGAACGCCGCAATTTTTGGTCATGTTGGCGATTCACGCGCTTATTTAATTCGTGGTAGCCGCATCGAACAACTGACTCGAGACCATTCTTGGGTTGCCGAGCGGGTACGCCAAGGGCTGTTGTCCGAAGAAGAAGCCCGCGACCATAAATGGCGCAATGTGATTACCAATGCGCTCGGCTCGAGACCACAACTGCGACTCGATTTATTTGGCATGAATTTACTCGAGGGCGATATGATTATGCTTTGCTCGGATGGGTTATCCAATCTGGTCAGTTCGCAACAAATGCTGCAAGTGGCGCTTGAACACGCTTTTGACCCGATCGAAGAAGTCACCCAAGAATTGGTTCGCTTAGCCAACGAGGCTGGTGGTCACGATAACATCACCTGTGTGGTGGCTCGAGTCAAACGGCTGATGCCACGCAGCAAACCGTACCCATTGCCACAATTGCCTAAAGATGAAGGTTATTCGCCAGATTTACAAGAAGACCCAACCAGTACGATTATTTATGAAGGTAGTGCGGTTCAGGCTTCACAGCGCCGTTGGTTGCTGCCGTTGGCGATTGTGCTGTATGTGGTGCTTTTTGGGGCGTTGTTGCTGCTTTTGGGTGGGGCAAAGTGATTGCAATTGACCAAACCGAATTGGTTCGTTTGGCACAGCATCTGGTGCAAATGGATTCGGTGGCTGCGCCTAACCGTCCACACGAAGAAGCCGTGGCGAGGTACTTAGCCAATTATCTCGAGCAACTTGGTTTTGTGGTGCAACTCGAAGAAGTTGCTCCGCAACGCCTGAATCTGATGGCGAGTTTTGACACAGGCAAACTCGGGAAATTGCTGATTCTCGAGGGTCATACCGATGTCGTGACCGAAGGCGACTTGAGTGCATGGCATAAAGACCCATTTTCGGGCGAAATTGCCGATGATTGCTTATGGGGGCGTGGCAGTGCCGACATGAAAGGTGGTTTGTCGGCAGCAATTGTGGCGGCTACGGCTGTTCGGGCGCTTTTTCTCGAGGGAAAACTAGATTTGGCTGGCGAGTTGCGCTTGCTGATTCCTTGCGATGAAGAAGGCATGATGTCGGGCATTAAACAAATGGTGCGCCATGGTTGGCACACAAAAAATGGATTGCCTGCCGACGGGGCAATCATCTGCGAACCCGAAGAACTCGAGCTTTGCCTGTTTCAACGTGGGGGTATTCGGGTTGCGATGCGCTTTATCGGTAAACAAGCCCACGGCGCAATGCCCTATGCTGGCATCAATCCAATTCCATGGTTGGCACAAGCGATACAAGCCATAGGTCGGCTTGAAGCTGAACTGCAAGTTATTGAGCATCCAGTGTTGGGTAAGCCGTATATCACCCCAACCGTTCTCGAGGCGGGCAGTCTGCCACAGCTTAATGTCATGCCCGGCGAAGCACTTTTAGCCCTCGATATTCGTACCATCCCCGGTGTAGACCACAGCCAAATCCATGCAAAACTGCAAGCCATTTTACAAGAAATTCCAAATGCCAAATCGACTTACCAGATTATCGATGACCGCCCATGGACGCACACCGAACCCAAGGCAGAAATTGTGCAGGTTCTCGAGACCGCCAGTCGTCTGGTTTTGGGGCGTGAACCACGTTATGGTGGTGTTCCCGGTACAACCGATGGCACTTTTTTACACGCGGCGGGTGTGCCGATTGTCACGGTCGGTCCGGGTGACCGCGAAATACCACATCAGGCAAATGAATTTGTGCAAATTTCTGAGCTCATTTTGGCGGCAAAATTGTATGCTCAATCAATTGCTTTATTTTTAGTGGCGTAAGAATCTTGAAAGAGAATTTTGATACACTACAAATGTAGAAAATATCACACAGGATAACGCAATCGTCGGTAGACCTTCTGTACGGAGCAATATGAGCTTACTCGAGAACCTAAAAAATACCTTGCAAAACGGTTGGAATGTCGCCAAAGAAAAAGGCGAACTTGGCGCTCGAATCGGACGCTTACGCCTTGATTTGGTACGGCTTGAGCGCGAACGCAACCAGCAATTTGCACGTCTTGGGCGGGCATATCATGCCAATGCTGCCGATACGGATGGACTTGCGCCTTTGCTGCTCGAGATTGACCGTTTGACCCAAATCATGCGTGACCGCGAGAGCGTTATGGCGCAACTGCTCGAGCAAGACAGCACTACCAAAGAGCTAAAAGACGCAACTTCGGATGATGTTATCGACTTTGCGGCAACTGAACCCATAATCGTTGCGGCAACTGAACCCACAATCGTTGCGGCAACTGAACCCATGAGCCTTGCGGCAAGTTCAAACGAAGATAAAATTAACTAAACTATTAGGAAATTAAAGACACAACAGCTTATTTTCCCCTTGGAATGAAAATAATTTCTAGGCTTTCCTGCATTTTGCGCTAAAATAAGGTATCATCCTGCACGTTTAGAGGTGACACCATGCCAACTACAAAAGCCGAAGTCTTAAAAACCCTAGAAGCTGAAAAAGTCCGCTTTCTCCGCCTTCAATTCACCGATGTGCTTGGCGTTGCCAAAAATGTCGAAGTTCCAGTCAATCAATTTGAAAAAGCCCTCGACGGTCAAATTATGTTTGACGGCAGCAGTATCGAAGGGTTTACTCGAGTCGAGGAATCCGATATGTTGCTGCACCCCGACCTCGAGACTTTTCGGGTCTATCCAGTTTTTAGCGAATCCGATGCCAAGCGTGGACGGGTGGCGCGAGTGATATGCGATATTGCCTTGCCCGACGGTAAACCCTTTGAAGGCGACCCGCGTTTTGCCTTAAAGCGAATGATCGAAAAAACCACCAAAGCTGGTTTTGATCGTGCTAATTTTGGACCCGAACTCGAGTTTTTCTTGTTTCAGCGCTCTGCCAATGACACCGCCACGACCATCACCCACGATGCGGCGGGTTACTTTGACCTTGCACCACTCGACAAAGGCGAGGAAGCGCGACGCGATATGGTCAATCATTTGCTCGACCTTGGCTTTGAGGTCGAGGCGGCTCACCACGAAGTTGCACCTGGACAACATGAAATAGACTTTAAGTATGCCAACGCCCTCGAGACCGCCGATGCGATTTCAACTTTTAAGTTTGTGGTCAAGCGGGTCGCCTTGGCGCATAACCTCCATGCAACCTTTATGCCCAAACCTGTAGCGACCATGCCCGGAAGCGGTATGCACCTCCATTTAAGTTTATTTAAGGGTGAGCAGAACACTTTTCTTGACCCCAAAGGACAATTTCAACTCTCCAAAACCGCCCAGTTCTTTATTGGTGGACTGCTCGAACACGCGGCTGGCATGGTGGCGATTACCAACCCAATCATCAACAGTTATAAACGCCTTGTACCGGGTTTTGAAGCCCCGACCACGATTGCTTGGAGTGCTTCAAATCGCAGTGCGATGATTCGTGTTCCAGCCCGTCGCGGCGTTGGCACACGCACTGAGCTGCGGATTCCAGACCCAGCCGCCAACCCATACCTCGCATTTGCTGCGATTCTCGGTGCGGGGCTGCACGGTATTCAAGCCAAGCTCGAGCCACCGCCACCGATTCAGCGCAACATCTACGACATGAGTGTGCGTGACAAGCGTAAGCACAAAGTCAAAAATTTGCCAACCACGTTGCGCGAAGCCTTAAACGAACTCGAGTCTGATCGCACCATCCGTGATGCACTTGGCGACCATATCTACAGCCATTTTTTACACGCCAAGCGGGCTGAGTGGAAATTGTATGCAGCTACGGTTCACGAATGGGAACTGACGCGCTATCTCGAGATGCTTTGAGTCCTCATACCAAAGGCGTAAAATTCGGTTATGGCTTTTACCGATTTTACGCTCGATGTCGTGCTGGATAAATTTAATCTTCTACCAGACAGACTCGAGCTATTCTCTAAACTCGAGCCGATGCAACCTTCAGCTTGGTTACTCGAGACGCTAGAACGCTTTGAGCCAATGGCTTTTACTTCAGAAAAATCACGTTCAGAATTTATTATTGCTCCCATATTAGCCGAGGCTCGAAGCAACGCCAAGAACATTTTTACAATTTACTCTGGACAGCGTTTAGATGCCGACTCGAGTTTGGGTTTGACGGGCGAGTGTGATTTTATTTTTGCAAAAAGCCCATCAGTATTTGCACTTCGTGCGCCAATTGTTAGTGTACTGGAGGCTAAAAAACAAGATGTTGAAGTTGGGCTTGGGCAGTGTGTAGCACAACTGCTGGCTGCACGACACTTTAACCAGAAACACGACACCAATTTTCCAAGGTTGTATGGTTGTGTGACCACTGGTGAAATTTGGCAATTCTTGAGTCTTGAGGAAAATAAACTGATTTTAGACACCAATCGTTATAGGCTCGATTCTCTACCCGAGATTTTAGGTATGTTTAAGCAAATTCTCGAGACCTATATCTGAAAAATTTAGTTTTTCATAAATGACTGTTCAGCATAAAACCCAGAGCAAATCCAATTGCATTTTCTACCTCGAGTAATCGTTCAAATTTTAATTGGCAAACCAAACCATCTAAACGTTCTATCGGCACAGTCAGTAGATTATCGAAATTAACCGCACAAGGCTCGAGCATTCCGTCGTCTTGATCAAGATAAACCTCGCTGGGAATGTTGCGAATGTTGGTGGTGATGGGTGCGACGACTACGTTCTTTAGGAGTCCAAGTGCAGAATCTCGAGTCAGAATCAGTACGGGACGACGTTTATTGGGTGGTTCAAAAGTAAACCAGCGAATCTCACCGCGTCTCACAAATCTAAGTCCATTGGTTGCGCTGCGATTAAATCTGAAAATTCGTCGTTTTCTGGAATTCGGGTATAGCCTTCATGGTGTTGTTGCTCGAGCAATGCAGTATTTTTTGGCATTTCTTGTCTGGCTAGATTCTCGAGTTGTTGTGAAACACTGCCAAGCCCACGAATCCGTCGGATACTTAGAAACTCGAGGACTTCTGGGGATATGTAAATTGTGGTTCGGCGTTTCTCAAGGGTTTGCATAACAACATCATAACATAACAACATAAAATCCCCTCGAGTCTCGAGGGGATTGCTCTTGTGGGGTGATTGCTTAGAAGTCCATGTCTCCGCCCATACCGCCAGGTCCGCCGGCTGGTGCGTGGCTGTGTCCTTCTTTGCGTTCTGGTCGGTCTGCAACTATCGCTTCGGTGGTCAGGATTAAGCTGCCGATGCTGGCTGCGTTTTGTAGGGCAGTGCGGGTGACTTTGGCTGGGTCTACAATCCCAAATGCCATCAGGTCGCCGTATTCGCCAGTCGCGGCGTTAAATCCGTAACCGCCTGTACCGCCGCTCACGATAGCATTGACAACAACGCTGCCTTCGTAACCTGCGTTAATTGCAATTTGACGGGCTGGTTCTTCCAAAGCACGCATCACGATTTTTGCACCAGTGGCTTCGTCGCCAGTTAATTTCTCGAAGACTGCTTTGACGGCTGGGATAACGCGCAAGAGTGTCACGCCGCCGCCCGGTACCATACCCTCTTCAACGGCAGCCCGTGCAGTCGAGAGTGCATCTTCGTAGCGGTGCTTTTTCTCTTTGAGTTCAGTTTCGGTGGCCGCACCGACGCGGATCACGGCGACGCCGCCCGCGAGCTTGGCCAGACGCTCGTTGAGCTTCTCTTTGCTGTAGTCGCTGTCGGTCGTCTCGATCTCGCGCTTGATCGCGTTGATACGCGAGTCGATCTCGTCCTTCTTGCCCAGACCGTCGATGATCGTCGTTTCGTCCTTGGTGATGCGGACGCGCTTGGCGCGGCCCAGCATGCCCATCGTGGCGTTCTCGAGCTTGAAGCCGAGTTCTTCGGCGATCAGTTGTCCGCCGGTGACGGCGGCGATGTCCTTGAGCATCTCCTTGCGGCGATCCCCGAAGCCCGGCGCTTTGACGGCCGCGACGCTCAGCGTGCCGCGCAGCTTGTTGACGATCAATGTGGCCAGCGCTTCGCCTTCGACATCTTCGGCGATAATCAGCAGTGGCTTACCGCTCTGCGCGACTGGCTCGAGGACGGGCAGCAGGTCTTTGAGGGCAGTGATTTTCTTCTCGTTAATCAGGATGTATGGGTCTTCCAAGATCACTTCCATCGCGTCGTTGTTGTTGATGAAGTACGCGCTGACGTAACCCTTGTCAAACTGCATGCCTTCGACGACCTCGACCTCGGTCTCGAGGGTCTTGCTCTCCTCGATGCTGATGACGCCGTTCTGGTGTCCAACGCGCTCCATCGCGTCGGCGATCTGCTCGCCGATACTCGCGTCGTTGGCGCTGATGCTGGCGACCTCGTTGATGCCCTTGCGGTCATTGACGGGGACGCTCATGGCTTTGATGCTCTCGACAGCCGCTTCGACGGCTTTTTCGATGCCGCGCTTGAGCGCCAATGGGTTCGCACCCGCCACGACGTTACGCAGGCCCTCGCGGACGATCGCTTGACCCAACACCGTCGCGGTGGTCGTGCCGTCACCGGTGATGTCGTTGGTCTTGCTGGCAATCTCGATCAGCAGCTTCGCGCCGATGTTCTCGAGCTTGTCCTCC
>JAYWGM010000016.1:0-8381 GCA_043778225.1 Deinococcales bacterium
GTCAAACTGTCGTTCAAACGTTAATTCGGTTTCGTTGTCACTCCTTTTAGTCGGTTAATCAGTCAAAATACGCGACTGATTAACACAATTTGGTATCAGATGAGGTATTCTCGAGCCATGAAATTATTGGCTACAGCTTTTGGTGCTGCTTTTTTGTTTAGCGCTTGCGCTCCAATGGGGCTTAGAACCGACACGATTGGTATTTTTCCAATTCAAGCTGGCGAATTATGGAATTTACAAGTTGGCTCGAGTCAAGTCATCGAATTCTCTTTGACAAACCAGCCCACCACCGCCAAAGACAACTGGCTTTATGCCAATTTCAAAAGTGCCGACCCGACCCTATTTGGGGCTGGGGTGATTCCAGACGATCAAAAATACCTTGTTTTGGTTTTTAAGCGCAGCCCAGAACAATTTTCTTGTGTGCTGCCATTGAGCGCTAACTTTGCTCGCGGGGTAACTGGCACGGGCGCACAGTACCAAAACGAGCGCAAAGTTGCCGATGTACCCTGTAGCCTTAGCCGCATCCGCTAAAAACTGACCACTCGAGTAGTCAATTGTGCAATCAAATCGTGGCGCAGTTCCACACCGATACCGATGCCTGTCAGTGGCTTGGTGATGCCGCCAACCATCGTGATTTCTGGCTCGATGATGTCTTCAAACCAGTAGCGGTTGCTTGGGGCAGTGTCCGAAGCCAGGGTAAAAGCGGGCAGGGTTTGCAGTGCGACGTTGTGCGCTCGCCCAATCCCACTCTCGAGCATTCCGCCACACCACAAAGCAAGGTGGTTGGCTTGGCAGTACGCTGCAATTTTATGCGACTCGAGGTGTCCACCGACCCGCCCGATTTTGAGGTTAATCACTTGCGCCGCCCCAACTTGCAAAGCACGGCGCACATCTGCGGCACTATGAATCGGTTCGTCTAAGCAAAGTGGGGTGGTCAGGCTTTTTGCCAATGTACCGTGGTCAATAATGTCGTCGTTCTCGAGTGGCTGTTCGATGTACTGCAATTTGTATTGGTCGAATTCTTGGAGCAACGCGGTGTCCTCGAGGGTGTAGTCCGAGTTGGCATCGACGGTCAGGTTAAAGTCGCCCAGTGCGGCTCGAGCCGCCGCCACATAGGCTAAATCGCGCCCACGACCAATTTTAAGTTTAATTCTTTGGTAGCCCAAGGCTTGCTGCTCGAGAACAAAATCGGCTAAGGCTTCGGGGCTTTTTTTAATGCCGACACTTAAACCGACTGGCAACTCGGTTTTTGTGCCACCAATGTAGCGCCACAAGGGCTGCGCGGCAGCTTTGGCAAACCAATCCCAGAGTGCTAGTTCAAAGCCCGCCTTGGCAAACGGATGCCCACGCAGAGGTTTAATCAGGTCTTGGTAATCCTTGGGATGCTCAAAAACCAAGCCAAGGCTCTGAGGCGCAATAAAATCATGAAGCAGATGCCAAGCTGTGTCGGTGGTTTCATAGGAATAACCGGGCGTTTCGTTGCAACTGACTTCGCCATAACCCGTGATTCCGCCACTCGAGACCGCCACCAAAATAATTCGTCGCTCGGTGGTGACTCCAAAACTGGTTTCAAAAGGATGCTTCATGACCATGCGGATTTCACGCAATTCGACCCGTTCGATTTTCATACTTGAAAGCATAACCCATACAGGCTTGCAACTCAGCCCAAGTGAGCAGGCTTGCAACTCAGCCCAAGTCACGGTAGCCTGAGTGTCAATGCGTGTTGTTCTTGCCACCAGCAACCAAGGAAAACTCCGGGAGTTCCAACAGGCACTTTTGCCACTTGGTTGGGAGCTTTTGTCCATGCCACTTGGTCTGACCATGCCAATCGAAGACGGTAGCACTTACGAAGAAAATGCCCTGATTAAAGCGGCTGGCATTTGTCATGCCCTAAAAACCGCAACCCTTGCCGACGACTCTGGACTTGAGGTTGAGGCATTAAATGGCGCTCCGGGGGTCTACAGCGCCCGTTTTGGTGGTTTGGTCAGCGAGATGGACAGGAATTTATACTTGCTCGAGTCGATTAAAAATGTTCCAGCCCCTCGAGCCGCCAAATTTGTTTGTGTATTAACCTTGGCTTTTCCAGATGGTTATGTCGAAAGCTGGCGCGGCGAAGCCCATGGTCAGATTCTCGAGGGTCCACGCGGACAAGACGGACATGGTTATGACCCGCTTTTTTATGTACCAGATTTAGGCAAAACCTATGCCGAACTGACCACCCTCCAAAAACGTGCTATTTCGCACCGAGGGCAAGCTCTTGATCAAATGTTGGCAGCCTACAAAGACGGTGCGCCAAAACGTGAAATCAGCAAGTTAGAATAGATAACGTCGGGCAGCCGTCTCGAGGATGGTCGCAAGGCTCGCGCTGGTCAAACCAACATCTGGGCAGTCGAGCAACTCCAGATTGAGGTCGGCTAATGCCCGCAAGGCGGCTGGCAACCGCTCTGGTAACGAATTAGCGGCATCCACTTGTAAGCCAGCCAACTGCAAGCCATTCATAAAAACATAGACTTGCACTGCGTCGAGCGCTTGGTTGTCCAGCACTTCACGCAAGGGTCGCCCACCAACTTCAAGGTATAACCTGCCTTGACCGCCCATGCCATCGGCGCGATAATCTATGTTCACCACACCAAGCTGGTTGGTGTTCTCGGGTTGCACCTCGAGTTGCGTTAAAGCCAGCAGCAACTTCTCAAATTCACTTGGCTCGAGATTGGCTCGTTCCTTCTCGAGTTGTGTTTGGAGTGCCTTGACCGCAAATTCACTCGGACGGGTTCTGGAAATCATCTCAAGCCACTGCACATAAGACCGCATAAAAAGAGTCTACAGGCTTGACAGGAAACCTTGTCCCTTGATAGGCTTCTCGTACATGAAATTTTCTGCCAAGCTACTTCTAGCCCTAAACCCTTCGAGGGTCGCGGCTTAGTTATTTTTTTGTCCCCGTAACCCTCGAGAATCCTCGGGGGTTTTTTATTAGTGGTATTTTGGAGAAATAATGAACAGCGTCAGCCAGAACGAATTAAAAGAAATTGCGGCAATCATGGCAAAAGCCAGTGGTGCAAGTAAAGTCATTCTGTTCGGCTCGAGAGCGAGGGGCGACTTTGATTCCTCGAGCGACTGGGATTTTTTGCTGGTCATGCCAAAGGGTCATTGGATGCAAAGTTTTGAAACTGAAATGGATTTGGTAAGAAAAACACATCAAGCGCTTTTAGATGCAGGTTTTGATTTTTCACTTGATATTCTACTGATTTCTGAACAAGGTTTTGAAGCAGGTACAACGGTATTGGCTCGAGTGGTCTGGAAAGAGGGAATCACTTTAGTAGAAACGGGTGTGACAGCATGAACTGGCAAGATTGGATTGAATTTGCTGAAGAAAACTTTTTGGCTGCCTTGGAAAACAAAGAAAAACGTGGTTTATCCGCAATTTTATTGGCACATCAAGCCGCAGAAAAATACCTGAAAGCCATTTGGATAAAACAAGAAAAGTTACCAGAACGTTCCCATGATCTTGTCTTGCTCCTAAAAACAATTGAACCCAATGCAAACCATGATTTGCTCCAAGCGGCTCGAGACCTGAATTACTTTTTACCTCGAGCCAGATACCCGAACACCCCACAAAAACCTGGTGCTGAAAGTGTCGAAAAAGTCATTCAAAGCACCATTCTTTTACGGACTTTTGCTCGAGAACGCCTCGGATTGGAGAACATATGAACCAAACCGAATTAAAAGAAATAGCAGCAATCATGGCAAAAGCCAGTGGTGCAAGTAAAATTATTTTATTTGGCTCACGTGCCAGAGGCGACTTTGATGCCAGTAGCGATTGGGATTTTTTGTTGGTCATGCCTGCAACTTGGAATCCAAGTTGTTTCTCAGAAGAATTAGACACAACCAGAGTCGCACACAACGCCTTACTTGAACGTGGTTTTGATTTTTCGATAGATGTAATCCCAATGACACTTGCAGCATTCACCACAGGAAACAATGTTCTGGCACGAATGGTTTGGCGTGAAGGTATCACGCTTTTTGAAACTCAAGAGGTGGCGTATGCCTGAGCCAATTGAATGGCAAAGTTGGATTGAATTTGCTGAAGAAAACTATCTGGTTGCCCTCGAAAATCAAGAAACCCGTGCTTCCACCGCCATTTTACTGGCACATCAAGCAGTGGAAAAATACTTAAAAGCAATTTGGATTATGCAAGAAAAATTACCAGAGCGTTCACATGACCTTGTATTGCTTCTGAAAACCATCGAACCAAATCCATCAGAAAATTATGTTAAAGCTGCTCGAGAACTCAATTATTTCTTACCTCGAGCTAGGTATCCAAACCCAAAATTCAAATTCACAAAAGTTGATGTGCAAAATGCAATGAACTACACAAAATTGTTACGTGCCTTTGCTCGAAAACGACTTGGATTGGAGCAGCAATGAATTTTTATCGGGATTTGGTTTTGCCAAAAAAGATCGAAATTCATACAGTTTTCGAGACTGAGACGGTGTTGGCATACCACCACACTCAACCTTTCTATCCCGTCCATATCGTTGTTATTCCCAAAGCATTTATAGATAACTTACTTGTTCTCGAGGATGACGTTTTGACATTGGAACTGATTGATGCTGTAAAAATGGTTGCGAAAGAAGTCACATTAGCGCATGGTGCGGCTAAAGTCATTACGAATTTAGGTGCATATCAAGACTCAAAACATCTGCATTTTCATGTCATTTCAGGTAAACCACTCAACTCTTGAGGATTCTATGAACCGAATTCAAATCCATTCAGAACGACTATCTTGGCGATAACACATTATTTTGGTCTCATGGGCGAGGCGAGCCTCACCCCTACGGTTTTTAAGGAGTTTCTATGCGACATATTAAAATTTTCGACACCACCCTGCGCGACGGCGAACAAAGCCCGGGCGTTGCCCTCTCTGTACCTCAAAAACTCGAGATTGCCCACGGTTTAGCGCGAATGGGGGTGGACATCATCGAAGCGGGTTTCCCGATTACCAGTCAAGGCGATTTTGATTGTGTCCATCGGATTGCTCGAGAAGTGCGTGGTGTCAACATTTGTGGCTTGGCGCGAACCCACAAAAAAGACATTGAAACTGCGGCTCGAGCCTTGGATGTTGCCCAACAATGGCGTATTCATACTTTTACCAGCGCTTCGGATGTGCATTTGGAATTTATGCTCAAAAAATCTCGAGCCGAAATTCTTGAAATCAGCGATGAGATGATTCGCTATGCCCGAACCTTTTGTGATGATGTCGAATTTAGCGCCCAAGACGTGATGCGGGCAGATTTTGATTATGTGATTCAACTCTTTAATGTCGCCATCGAAGCCGGTGCAACCACAATCAACATTCCAGACACGACTGGTTATGGCACGCCGCTCGAGTATGGGCGCTTGATTGCCCGAATCCGCGACGAAGTTGTGCGTGACCGCAATGTGTTTATCTCGACCCATTGCCATGACGACCTTGGTATGGCGGTCGCCAATAGTCTGGCAGCCGTAGAAAATGGCGCGACCCAAGTCGAATGTACGATCAATGGAATTGGTGAACGGGCTGGCAATACCAGTCTCGAGGAAATTGTGATGGCGCTCTACACTCGCGGTGATTATTACCAAGCCGAGACCAAAATTAATACCAAAGAAATTTATCGGTTAAGCCGAATGGTGAGCCGGCATTCGGGGATGGTGGTGCAACCCAATAAAGCTGTGGTTGGCGATAACGCTTTTGCACACGAGGCTGGTATCCACCAAGATGGGGTCTTAAAAAACAAAGCCACTTATGAAATTATGAATGCTGAACTGGTCGGGCGTGAGGCTGGTGTCTTGGTACTTGGTAAGCACTCGGGACGCGCCGCCTTTAACAAGGCACTCGAGGACATGGGTTATACCCTCGATAAAGAGCGTTTGCAAAGTCTGTTTAACCGCTTTAAGGATATTGCTGACCGAAAAGGCGCATTGGGCAGCGAAGAAATTCGCTCCCTGGTCGAAACCCTAGACATTGAAGTTCCTGAAGTCTATAAGCTCGAGAGTATCCAAGTTCTATCGGGTACACACGTTGTCCCCACCGCCACCGTGACGCTCGAGACCCCGCAAGGACCAAAGCAGCAGGCTGCCAGTGGCGATGGACCGGTGGATGCGGTCTACCGAGCAATTAACGCGATTACCAATATCTATCCAGTTCTCGAGAATTACCGCATTGAGGCAGTCACAGGCAACAGCGAAGCGCTGGGCGAAGTTTCGATTCGGGCGCGAATCGGCGAAATTGTCTACAGTGGTAACGGAGTCAGCACCGATATTGTTGAGTCGAGCGCTCGAGCATGGCTTGAAGTGGTCAATGCCAGTATTGCCAATGTGGGCGTAAAAAAAGAAGCGATAACTGCGATTTAGGTCTAGAATTTGGTCTTGCCCAAAGCTGTAGAATTAGAGCGTGAATCTCGATCGGCTAACCCAGTTTTTAATCGAGTTGCAATTTAGCAACTCTAAAGTTTGGTTTGACGCGCACCGAAAAGAATATCAAATCTTGAAGCTCGAGTTTATCGAACTTGTGGCAGACTTAGTTGCCCAAATTGCCACCTTTGACTCGAGCATCAAAGGTGTGATTGCCAAAGATACGCTTTTTAGAATCAACCGCGATGCACGCTTTAGCCATAACAAAAACCCGTACAAAACGCATTTCAGTGCTGCCCTTGCCTCGGGTGGGCGGCACTCGAGTCTGCCGATTTACTACCTGCAACATGGCATCGAAGAATCGGTGCTGGCTGGCGGAATTTATCTGCCCGAGACCGAGCAATTGGCTACTTTACGGCGCTACATCGCACAGCACCCAAAAAAAGCCGATGGGCTGCTAAAAAATAAAGTCCTGCTCGAGCAATTTGGGGGTTTAGACACAGACCATGTTCTGACCAGATTGCCCAAAGGTTACACCCAAGGCTCAGACCTCCTAAAATACAAGAGTTTTACCGTCAGTCAAAACTTTGATGCACTGGCAGTAGGCTCGAGCAACCTAGAAGAATTTGTTCTCTCGAGTTACCAAAAAATGTTGCCGTTGCACGAATGGTTACGTGAAGCACTTGCCTGGCTTTAATTCCTCAGTATGACTCGAGGGCAGGTGAAAGACAGATTATTGATAAAGTAGCTTGAAATGGCTCTTCTCGAGCCACGCTGTACTCTTTATCTGGATAAGTATTTTAAGTTGGATAGCTTGCCCATTTCCTGATTTGAAACTCGAGAACAACCGACACTTGGTTTTTTACTAGCGTAGAGAATGGCATTTAATAGAACGTAGCCTAGAATACTAACGGCGTACCCAAAATTGGGGACGCGCTAATAGAAAAATAGGATTATGGTTTTGGAGAACTCCAATCGAAAGGAGTTGAGAAATAAAGTAGGACAGGAGTATTTATGATTCGTGAGTTGGCAATGCAGGAAGCTCTTGAAGTAATTGGCGGCGACCCACACGTATACGATGATGGATCAAGTGGCGGCGGCGGCAGCTATACACCACCGAAACCTATAGATTGGCTCATTCCACCAATACAATTACCAAACGGGGGAACTCTTGGTGGAGTCCCTAAAATACCCAATCATGGGACAATAGAACCTACAGTACCGCCTTGCCCTCTAGGTCAATCACGATGGGGAGGTATTCCATCCGCGCCATGCTTTTGAAGATGGATTATGACTTAGGTAGGTCAGCTACTGGCAAGTTTCAAGGTATCCAGTGAAACTCACCGCGACATCTTGAAATCATCTTGTCGTCTAATCGGATGGCAAAGTAAACAAATGCTAAATCTATTTGAAGTCATCGTTGAATATGCTCCATAAATCCATAAATTCCAACGATGACTTTTAAGAGTTGAAAGGTTGAAATGAAAATTTTTACAGTTTTTATGCTTTTGTTGGTCATACTGGGCTTTGGTGGCTTTTCATTTTTCAATTTGATTAAAAATGAAAATGCTATTTTTAATCAAAATACTGTTAGTAATTTTGACTGTAACGACACTAAAATTTCAGCACAAAAAATACTTATTTTGAGTGAGACCACCCACGGGAGTGAAAATATCAATGAATTAAAAAATTGCTTATTTAAAAGATTGATAATTAGTAAAAAATACGATACGTTGGTTTTTGAATACGATTATTCTGTTATGAGCATAGTGGATTCTTATATAAATAACAGAATCAATCTCAATGAAAGTGAACTACGTGGTTTCTTTTATAACTCATTTTATAATTCTGTTTCTTTTTTTAATTTGATCGAGTTTTTACGAATCTATAATCACTCTAGGTTTCCCTAACTCTCGATTGCCTTTTACTCATTTCATGATCATATCGTCTTTTTTCATGTGCAACTTTGATGCCATCATGGTATCCAAAC
>JAYWGM010000017.1:0-2996 GCA_043778225.1 Deinococcales bacterium
CTAAGCGACGGAAACGTTTGAAGGCGTTATTACATGATGATTACTTGCTATCGTTACTTGGTTTATCAGGCAAGGCATAGTTGGTGCGTTTGCCCTATCGAGTTTGGCATCCCCATTGACATCAGCTACAGCTACAGAAAAAGGACTTGCACCCGTGGTGTAATGCACCCTATATTGGAAAGTACCATTGCCATTGCCCAAAAGGATGCTCGAGGACCAACCATTGTAATTTGCGGTGATAATGTCGGGTTTGGCATCCCCATTCACGTCAGCTACAGCCACAGAAACAGGAAATCCACCTGTGGCATAATCCACTTTGGCTAAGAAACCACCACTGCCATTGTTAAGCAAAACACTCGAGGTACTATCATTGGCGTTTACAGTGATGATGTCGAGTTTGGCATCCCCATTGACATCAGCTATCGCCACAGAACGAGGGGCTTCACCCGTGGTGTAATCTGTTTTACTGTCAAAAAATTCAGACCCTTGTACCGCCACTTTTGCACGGTACTGCCATGTTCGAGTTCCCGCTTCACACGCACTGCCGCCAGATGTATTGGTCAACCCGACAGCTTGGGCTGTGACCAACTCACCAGCCATAAAATCTACGGTCGGGTTAAAACCAAGCGTACTCGAGCCAGACCCACCATAAACACCAGTTTTCGTGCCAGTGAAACTACCACGCACCACCAAACTCGAGGCAGTCGCAGCACTCATGGTTTGGTCAGTCGTCACGCTGATATTTGCATCTCGAGCCACAGCATTTAAGTTCGCACTCGGTAAAAAGTTTGTGAAGTTAAACGTATTGACCAAATACTCGAGCGGTGTATTTGCAGACCCAGCCGTGCGAAGCACACAACCACGTTTGACACTTGGGTCAGATAATAAACTCGAGCCACCAAGCGCAAAGAGTTCTGTCGCAGAAAAACCAGTCTTACGGGTAACAGCACCACTACTCGCACCTTGTTCTTGTAAACTTTCAGAAACTCGAGTTGCCACAGGAGCATCAAAAATAATAAAAGTCATGCTAAATCTGTAGCCAGTTGTGGCGCTGCTCGAGTTGCTAATTGGAATTTGAATCGCAATGTTCACCACACCAGCATTGTTGGTATTGGCTAACAACGTTCTCGAGCTTGCAGAGTTTCTTGCCACATAACCATACGGCAGTAAGTAATCACCGTTGGCTTGACTCAGTTCTCCTGCGGTGTTGGCGGCTGACTCCAAAGAAGAAATTTCGGTTTCAGTGAACAATTGTAAATCTGAAACATTGTTATTGACTGTAAACGGAACTAAACTGTTCGGTGGATTGCTTGGTTTTACTCCTCGAGCAAAAGCAATACCCGTTGGGTCGTTTGGTGGATATATACTCGAGCCAGCAAAGTTATAGACATTTTTTAAGGCTGTTCCACCAATATTGCCAGTTTTTTGATAGGCAATCAAGGTTAAATCGGTTAAGTTGGTGCTGGGCAATAAGTTGTTGACTTGAAACTGGGCATTGATGTACTGCACCACTCCAACCTCACTTAAAACACTTAAACTCGAGGGAGCATTAAAACTGATACTGCTCGAGGTTTGCACCGCTTGGGTTTGTAATCCAGTCCTCACCACAGCCGTGGCTTTGTTGGTTTGTGAATCAAAAGTTAGCTCGAGTTTTCCAATGGCTTTGGGCTTAGTGAGTATTGGACTTAGATTTTGTTGACAGGACATAAAACCAAATGCCAACAATAATAGAAAGAAGCGTTTCATTGTTCACCTTCCATAAAATCCATGTTCTCGAGAAAATCTAGCTCTCGAGAAGTACCAAAAGCACTTGTCCCAATCGGTAAACTAATCCCCGTGACCACAGTAAAAGTAGGTTGTGACTCGAGGGTAGGCGGGGTGTAACTTTGTTTTAAGTTCATCATCACTCCTTAATCTAGGAGCAGCATAAAAAGCGGCGCGTATATTGCCGTTATATTGCCGTTATATGGTTTGTATCTTGGATATTCTCTTCGTGATACGCTAAGGTTCATGGTTTACCAATGGTGAAAAATCCACAATTGTGCTTATTTGGTTCGCCACGAATTGGTGAGCGACCTTTGCCATTGTCTAAATTAACCGCCTTGGCAGCCTATTTGATTGTCCAAAATAAGTGGGTGGCTCGAGATGAGTTGCTGAATTTGTTTTACCCCGATTCTTCTGAAACCGATGCCCGTAACAGCTTACGGCAATTGGTGCTGCGCTTAAAATCCGACTGGCAAGACTTGGAAATCGAAAATAAAACATCGAGAATGCGTTTAATCGTGGATTGCGATGTAGAAGAATTCAAAACCGCCCTCGAGTTAAAAAATTTTAGCCAAGCATCAGCTTTTTCAAACGCCCTGCTCGAGGGCTTGTACCTCGCCGACGCACCAGAATTTATGGAATGGCTCGAGCTTGAACGTAAGTCCTTGCAAGCAGCTTGGCTCAAAAACGCCTTGCAGTATGCCCGCCATGCCGACCCCTTTGAGGCAGATAAAATCCTTAAACAGATTCTGCAAAAGGATGGACTATGCGAAGAAGCAGTCCAGATTTTTCTTGAACGTTTTGAACCAAACCAAGCCAAACTGGTTTTTGGGAACTTTGCCAAAGCCATTGGCGAATTAGGTCTGCAACCGCATCCAAAAACACTAGCTTTATTTGATCAATTAACTGCTTTTTCGCAAGTCGTCACGGTTCATAATTTGCCGTTCTCGAGTACCCCGTTTGTTGGGCGGGAGCAGCAATTGCGTTCCTTACATGAAATTATCGAACACCCAATGTCGCGCTTAATTACGGTTGTGGGCTTGGGCGGCATGGGGAAAACCCGTTTGGCACTGCAAGCCGCTCATGCTTGGCTCGAGGCTGGGTTTGATGGGGTTTACTTGGTCACATTAGCCGATATTGAAGATATTTCCGGATTACCAAGTGCCATTGCTACTGCCATGAATATGCCTGTTCATACCGAAGTGAAAGCCGAGCTTCTGGCTTTGCTGCAA
>JAYWGM010000018.1:0-40140 GCA_043778225.1 Deinococcales bacterium
TCCCGCCTACATTTTAGAATTTTCAAAAAGCGGCAATTCTGTTCTTGCTCGTAAAATAGCACCTCACGGGCTACTCGCGCTCATTACGGCGGCAGATACACTGTCCCTACTCCTTTTAGTCGGAAATGTTTTAGCAAAGAACTCTAAAACATTTCGGGGTTATACTTAACGGCAGCCCTCACCCGCCGCGCTTCTGGAAAAAGTTTGGTTCGGGATTTTGAACAAAATGACTCGAGCAGCCGAAAGCAACCATGCTTTCGGCTTTGACTTTGTTGCGTAGCACATTGCTTGAGAATCAAAAACAGGTCAGTATAGAACTCTGCATGGAACAAAACTGTCCAATTTGCTATACCCAAAATCCAGCCGATGCCACGGTTTGTGAGGTTTGCGGCACTTCGTTTTTAGAATCAAAAGTAACTCAGGTGGTGACCGATGAACTCCAAGCAGGGCAATTGTTAAATGGTAACCAGTACCGTGTGCTGTCGGTGATTGGGCGGGGTGGCTTTGGAATTACTTACCGTGCTTTTCACCTCGAGCGGCGCGAATATGTCGCCATTAAAGAACTTTTCCCAGACGGCTTGGTGACTCGAGACCAAGAAACTGGTCTGGTGCTGCCCAATTCTGGCGAAGCTCGGGCATTAAGCACTTTGGTACAGCGCTTTGAAATCGAAGCCGATACGATTCGCCAAGTTCGACATCCGACCGCCGTGACGGTACTCGAGACTTGGGAGGAACTTGGCACGGCATATATGGCAATGGAAATGCTCGAGGGCGAAACGCTCGAGCAGCGCATACTGCAAGGTAAACTCTCGGAAAAAAGTGCCAAACGGCTGCTTGTGCCTCTGCTCGAGTGCTTATTTGATTTGCACGAGCGAGATTTGCTACACCGCGACATTAAACCCAGCAACATCATGATTGTGGCTGGCGAACCGGTGCTGATCGACTTTGGCAGCGCCGCCGATTTTTCACCTCGAGACAGTGTGCGTGTCTCTCATCGGGTTGTGACTCCAGCTTATGCCCCACTCGAGCAGTATGCCTCGGAAGCCAAATTTGGACCCTACACCGATTTATACAGCCTTGGAGCAACCTTTTATGAAGCCATCACTGGTGTGCCGCCGCCCAGTGCTTTGGAGCGACGCAAAGGGGCGCGGCTTGTGCCGGTCACACGCATTAACCCCGAGATAAGCCAGAAATTCTCGAGTACCCTCGAATATATGCTCGAGGAGCGGATTGCCGACCGCCCACAAACCGCCCAGCACGTACTGCACGAACTTGGCTTGGTGGACATCAAAAGCCGCAAAGAGTTTTCGATCAAGAGTCTGGACGAACAAAACGGCGTGGTACAAAAATCGCCAGTGGTCTCGAGCCGAATTCCAGAACCACCAGAAAGCCTTGGTCAGTCAAAAATGAAGGTTTTGCCTCGAGTCAATGCGATTTCGGGGATGATTACCAAATGGCTCAAGCGGTAGATTTGCCCCAAGTTCGCAGTAAAAAAAGCAAGACAAACGCCAAGACTGCCATCAGCCCCGATAAAACCAAAGCTGCCGCAAAATCAGACTCGAGCGCTCCGTAAACCGCCAACGTCATGGTGCGGGTACTGCCCTCAAGTGAACCCGCAAACAGAATCGTTGCCCCAAATTCGCCCAAGGCTCGAGTCCAAGTCAAGACTGCCCCCTCGAGCAAGGCTGGGCGCAGGAGTGGCAAAGTAATACGCTGCAACACAATGGTTTCGTTTGCGCCATCGACTCGGGCGGCATTCTCGAGGTCTGGGTCGAGTTGCATTAAACCTGCACGGACGGTGCGAATAAAATAGGGCGCTGCCACAAATAACTGCGCCATAATCACGGCGGTACTCGAGAAGGCAATCTGCACCCCAGCCAACTCGAGTCCAGAACCAAGTAAGCCATTGCGCCCAAAAGTAAGCAGTAAACCCAATCCAGCCACGACTGGCGGCAAAACAAGCGGCAAATCTAGGGCAGCATCCAAAACTGGTTTGCCAAAAAAGTCAAAACGCGCCAATAAAAAAGCCACAGGTGTACCAAAAATAATGGTGATGAAAAGCGTAATCATGGTTGTCCAAGCACTGACCCGCAATGCCTCGAGAACCGCCAAGCTGCTTAGTGCGCCAAGGCTCGAGAGACCGTGCCACAAAATAACACCGACTGGCACAAGCAAAAAAAGCACCAAAGCCGCCGCGAAAATCAGCATCCAGATTGGGGCTTTGGCTTTTAAGGTTTTTTGATAAATCCCCATTTGTGCAAGATACCTTGTCCAGCTAAACCAAGTACATATGCCGTAAAATCTCGAGCCGCGTTTTTGTTGGTCGCCTCGCGCAGCACCGCAATTGGATAGCTTGCCACAACATTTTGGCGTTCTGGAATGGCAATCTCAATAACATTGGCACGAAGTTCTGGAGTCACATCGGTCGCATAAACCACGCCAGCATCGGCTTCGCCCAGTCGGACTTTAAGCGCTACCTGACGGACATTGCTTTCTTCCGAGACGACGTTTTTAAGCACTTGACTTTCAAAGTTTGCGCCAAAACGTTTGGTGGCTTGCAGATTTTTAAGCATCTGTCGGGTGTATATGCCAACCGGCACAGTCGCTTGGGCTATCACCAATTTGACATTGGGCTGGGCTAAATCTGCCAGTGTTTTGACTCGAGCCAAACCGCGTTTTGGCGTAATAACAATCAGGCGGTTGCGGGCAAAAATTTGTGGTGGCTCAAGAATTTTCTCGAGTTTGGTGTTGGTATCAGCACTGGCAAAGACATCGGCTTTTGCCCCATTCTCAAGTTGAGTTCGTAAAATTTGTGAGCCAGCAAATTGAAAACGCACCGCTACCCCAGATTCTTTGCTAAATTCACGCCCTATCTCGGTAAAACTTTCGGTCAGGCTCGAGGCGGCAAAAATCGTTAGGCTCTGGTTTTGGCTCAAGCCTTTGGCGCAACACAGTAAAAGCAGCAAAACCAAGACTTTTTTCATACAAGCGGTTCTCGAGCTGGTTTTCCAGCAGCACGGGTTAAACCTCGGGTTTCAGGGCTGGATTCTGGAGGTTTTACAGTTTTGATGTACAATTCAATTGCCACTGCTCGGCGCACTTCGGCTCGAGCAGGTTGTAAACCGAGTTGGCTTAACATGGCTGCCACTTTTTGGCGGTTGGGGAAACGCACCCCACTGAGCTTAAACGGGGCTTGCACCAAACGCCCAAAGTTTGTGTCTGATTCGCACAAGTACATCATAAAGAGCTTGCCACCGTCTTTGAGAACTCGGGCGCACTGCGCCAAGGCTCGAGCCGTATCAAAAAACTCGTTGAGGCTTGCACCCATGACAATGCCATCAAAACTCGAGTCGGCATAGGGCAGGTACTCGACATTGGCGTGTTCGTAGGCAATACCACTGTTATCGCCTCGAGCCATGGCTTTTTCGAGCATCGGTTTTGAAATATCGATGGCGGTTACAATTCCGCCAGCCTTTGCCAAGACTCGAGCATAATTACCGGTGCTTGTGCCAACATCTAAAAAATTCTGGGCTGGTTGGACTGCCATCCATTCGTTCAATAAGGCAAATTCGCGCTGCAAAGTATAGTTTTCTCGAGTCAATAACGATAACGAGCGCTCGCGCCAAAGATCGTACAACTGTGCCGTCAAGGGCAGAAAATTACTGCTTTGGGCGAGGGTATAACTGGCATTTTTTGGCATTTTACTGGCGATAGTCATTGTGGTCAGTCTACACGCCAGACTCGCCCAAGATATTTCTATAGCCCACAAGCTCTGGTAATACAACAATTCAAACCTTATACAGACAAAATGAGCTTTTGCTACGATTTGAAAACCTGAGGGTATCTAATTTTTAGAAATTTAATCGTTCTAAACAGCATTTTACTTTCTATCAAGAATCGCCCTTGACATTTGTCAAACCTTGTACGAATATATGGGCATTCGGAGTCAAATTACAATCTTTCAAACCCAAGGAAACCATGACCAGCCAAACCACCGACACCACACCACTCTTTACTGCCAGCGAGGTCGAAGCTCGCACCAGCGTACCCGCGACCACTTTGCGCCAGTGGGAACGGCGTTATGGTGTGCCAAACCCAAATCGCACCGCCAGTGGCTATCGAATGTACAGCCCGCTCGACATGGCGTGTATCGAATTTTTGAAAAATCATATTCTCGAGGGCATTCCAATCTCGAGGGCTGCCGAGCTATGGCGTGAAGCACCCAATGAGAGTCTCCAAGCCAAAACCATGCCAGCCAGTCAGTTGGTCACGGAGATGATTGCCGCAACCTTGGCTGGCGATATGGCTCGAGTCGAAAAGGTACTCGCTCAAGGTCATGCCACCATGCCAGTCGAAGATGTGGTTCTCGAGGTGATTCAGCCAAGCCTGATTGAAATTGGTGAAAAATGGCATCGCGGTGAAATCACGATTGCTCACGAACACCAAGCCACCAGTTTTATCAAAGGAAGAATGCTGCAACTCTTTGAATTGGCGGGCATTCCACGCAGCGGACCTGTGGTCGTGATTGCCTGCGGACCCGGCGAGTACCACGAAATTGGCGCATTGGCAATCGGGATTTTTTTAAGGCGGGCGGGAATTCGCACCCATTACTTGGGCGCAAATATGCCCGTGGTGGATTTGGCACGTTTCTCGAGAGAAGTCCGCGCCAGTGCGATCATGCTTTCGTGCAGTTCGGCAGAAGTGATTGATGCCATCCGCGCACAGGTGCATTTATTGCAAGAAGTCGTACCTATCCTGATTTTTGGTGGACGGGCTTTTAACGAACGCCCAGACCTCGCCAAAGAACTTGGGGGAGAATACGCCGGCGCTCATGCTGGACAAGCCCTTGGCTACTTTTTAGCCAAGCTAGGAGTAACCGCATGACCCGCCAAGACCAACAAGCCGAGGTAACGATTATCGGGGCTGGCTTTGCTGGCTTGGTGGCTGGGGCGCTGCTGACCAAAGCGGGGCGCAAAGTTCAGGTTCTTGAGCGCGATATTCACCCCGGTGGCTGTGCCGCCCGCTACAGCCGTAAGCACCCGCTTGGCACATTTTCTTTTGCAGTTGGCGCGACTGTCTGCGCCGGTCTCGAGCCAAATGGCATTTTCCATGGCATTTATCAGCGCCTTGGCTTACGCCGCGATTTGCCCAACCTTGACCCTGTGATGCGCTTGCACCTCAACCAACGCCAAGCCCGTGTTTTGGGTACTCGAGCCGCTTGGAAGAACGAACTCGAGCGAGCCTTTCCCGGGCAACGTAAAGAAAAACAAGCCTTTTGGGCTGAAATTCAAAGCCTCGCCGATACGATGCACCATGCTGCACGGCGTTTCCCAAGTATGCCGTGGAAAAGCGCTTGGGATGTCTGGGACACCGCCCAAGGAATTCATCCGGGGGTCTTTAAGGTTTTACTGAGCCTCAAGCAGACAGTCGGGCAACTGCTCGAGAAGCACAAAATTAGCGACCCAGCCCACCGCGCTTTTATAGACGGACAACTGCTCGATTCGATGCAATGTGTTTCCAAAGATTGCGCTGCCCCAAATGGCGCTTATGCACTCGAGGTCTACCGTTTTGGGGCGCAGTACGTGCCGGGCGGACTGGCGACCCTTGCCGAAGACTTGGCTGGATTTATAGACAACAACGGTGGGAAAGTTCATTATGCAACTCGAGCCAAAAGTATCCTGCTCGAGTCTGGCAAAATAAAAGGAGTTGAAGGTCATGGGCGCAATTTTCTTTCGCCCGTGGTGATTTCAACTGCTCCAGTTCACGACACCCTGAAGCTAGTTTCTGACCCACGGCTGCTGCCAGCCACGCAAAAAATCGAGCAAATGCCCGAAATCTGGGGTGCATTTACGATGTACCTTGGGATTAACGAAAAAGTCTTGCCCAAAGGCACTGGTCTTTTTGAACAAATTTCTGATTACGACGAAAACGGCTTAACCGAGAATTTTCTGGTTTCAATCTCGAGCCACGACGACCGAATTCGCGCCCCAGAGGGCTACCGCAGCATCACGATTTCGACCCATGTCAGACCAGAAGGCTTTTTTAACCTCAGCCCCGAGGATTACCGCACACAAAAAATTGCTCTTGAACAGCGTATTTTGCGCCGTCTCGAGTTGCTTTTTCCTGGATTCTCCGACAGTATCGTGCTTTTAGAAAGTGGAACGCCGCGCACCTTCGAGCGTTTTACCCTGCACAGCCTCGGAAGGGTTGGAGGCATCCCACAAATGCCTCACAGTGCTAATTTTAATGCGCTGCACCACACTTCTGGTCTACCGGGCTTACTTTTTGCCGGCGAGACTGTTTTTCCCGGACAAGGCACACTCGGCGTTGCCGTCAGTGGCTTTAATGCGGCTCGGACAACTGGGCGCTATTTGGCGCACCTAACCTAACCTCGTGCGGTGCATTCCCGCAAAGAATGTCAGGAGCTTTTATGATGAATTTAGGTACAAACCGACCACATCAAATGCGTTACCGCCGTGGACAAACCGTTTACTACGAAGGCGACCCCGCGCTATCTTTATTCCGAGTCGAAAGCGGCTTAATTCGGATTGCCAAACTGACCCCCAAAGGACGGGTTTTAACCGTGCGCCATGTTTTACCCGGCGATTACTTTGGCGAAGAAGCCCTCAATAAGCAGTGGCGCGACCACCAAGTCGAAGCCCTAACCGACGCAACTCTTGTACCTGTAGACCCACAGAGCATCACTGGCGATAACCTTGGGGTAGTGACACGCAGTTTATCCGACCAACTGCAACGGGTCATGGCATACGAGTACCACTTACAAATTGGCGACCTGCGGCAGCGCGTTTCGCGTTATTTGCTGCAACTGGCACAAACTCCACTGGGCGGCACCGATGAATCTAACCGCACCTATGTCCGTGCAACCCACGAACTGATTGCCGAAGGCACAAGCAGCACTCGAGAAAGTGTTTCTAAAATCATCACCGAGTTGCGTTCAGAAGGCTTATTACAAAGTGGCTACCGCCGCATTACGCTGCTCAATAACCCAATGCTCGAGCGCATGGCACAGCACTCTGACCTTGACGAAAACGAACTGTAAAACCACAAGCTGACTTTTGTAAAAGCGCAAGGCAACCAGAGCCTTGCGCTTTTACTTTTGCCCTTTTTACCTTTTCACCTTCGCAGGTTAAACTACTCCTCATGTCCGAAGTCAGAAAAAAATCCACTGGTCTGCCCAAAATTGTTTGGGACTTAATTTTTACGCTTTTAATTCCAGTCTCGATTCTGTCCCCAAGTTTATCATTGGGTGGGATTCATTTTTTGGGTTCGGAAACGGTTGATGGTAAGCAAGTTGGCTTTGGCGTTTCGGACATCATTGGAAACGTTCCAGCCTATGTGATTGCTGCCTTGATTCCAGTTTTTTATATTTTAATAGACACACTGCGGACTCGAGTTTTTAATCCGATTACGACCGTGGCTGCCTCGAGTGCCTTAATCGGTGGCGGACTGGCTTTTTTACAAATAGATGGTTGGCAATTTGCCTTAAAAGATTCGTACCGCCCGATTGTTTTTGCGATTATTATGCTCGGTAGTTTATTACTGGGTAAGCCATTTTTTGCAGTTTTCTTGCGAATAGCCATGCAGGATGTGACCCCAGCCCGAAAACCAATCCTCGAGAAATTGCTGGCAGCCCCAAATGTCAAGGCTGGTTTATTCCAAGGTACTGCCGCCATCGGACTCGAGAGTATCGTCATGGCAGCCATTAACTTTGCGGTCAATTTGAATATCGTGACTGCCAAATTTGGTACAAAAGATTTTAACGCGATGGTGGCTAAAGCCAACGGCGTGTTGTACCTACCGAGTACCTTAGCCAGTTTTGCGGCGTTTGGCTTGGCGTATTACTTGGTGCAACGCGGTTTGACCAAAGATTTCGGTGACAAAGCCCAGTTGTTTGACGATACCCTTTGGGATGCGCTTGAGACCCCAAAACCCGAAACGAGCCTTTGATGTTCTGGCGTGGATTTCGGGCAATCATGCCCTTGTACCTTGGCGTTGTTCCATTTGCCCTTGCCTATGCCGTGACCGCACGAGCAAGTGGCTTAGGCATTCTCGAGACCCAAGCGCTCTCGGTGCTGGTTTTTGCTGGCGCAAGTCAATTTAGTGCCGCGCCACTTTTGGGGGCTGGAGCAAATGGCTTGGCAATTATTCTGACCACTTTTTTACTCAATGTACGGCATTTGCTGTACGGTATTGCTGTAGCTCGAGCATTGCCCAACATGACTTTACGCCAACGGATTATTGGGGCATTTTTTTTGACCGACGAAGCCTTTGGAACATTCTTAGCCAGTGGTGTGCGCGATTACCGATTTTTACTCGGCGCGTGCCTGAGCTTGTTTGTTTCATGGAATGCCTTTACACTGGTGGGCGCACTCGCCTCGAGCCTTGTGCCAGACCCCGTAGCACTGGGAATAGATTTGGTGTTTCCATTGAGTTTTTTAGCAATTTTAATGCCGCTCTTAAAAACCAAAAGCGAATGGATGGTAGCGGCTGGCTCGAGCCTCATGGCTTTTGTGTTTGTGCCGCGTTTACCATCTGGCTTAGGAATTCTGGTGGTGGGTGTATTGGGCAGTCTGCTTGGTGCTTTTTTAACTCGAGATGAACCAGTGCCTCCAATAAAGCCTGAAGATGCCACACGAGAAATCGCATGAATTTCTGGCTGACGGTTTTTGGGATGCTGGTCGTGACTTTTGGCTCGAGGTTGGCTGGAATGCTGCTGACCGTGCCGCTTCCGCCTTTCTGGACACGATTTGTGCGCTTTGTACCAATTGCGGTTTTTACAGCTTTAATTATTCCAAGTCTCGAGGGAACACGCGGCGAAGGGCTGCCGCGCTTATTAGGGGCGATACTCTGCGGCTTTTTGGCTTGGCGCACCAAACAACTTTGGATTGGGCTATTTGCTGGGATGGTTAGCTTTTGGTTGCTGCGTAGCCTTGGCGTGTAGTGCGGTGAATTTCGATTATTTCACAGTCAATTTCCAAAATAGGTGTACGCTTTTGTGATGAGACGATATTCGCTGGTTTTGGCTGGCATCCTTGCAGTTGCCTGTGGCAGCATTTCCAACTCGGCTGTGCCAAACGGATTAAACCCGATTATTTTTGTAACCCAAGTGCCGATTGCGCCAGATTTTACAACCATCGGTTCAACTTTTGGTAATCACCTTGGCAGCATGGAATCGGTGGCTCGAGGTGGCGATTTGTACATTCGTTATGGCGATGGCAAACTTAAAAACTTGACTTTAGCTGCTGGTTATGGGGTCTCGAGTGGAATGCAGGGCGCAAGTTCGATTGCGGTGCGCGACCCGAGTGTCCATTGGGATGGCAAAAAAGTTATTTTTAGCATGGTTGTTGGCGCACCGACCAAACAATACGAAGTCAAAAATTTCAATTGGCAACTCTACGAAATCAGTAATCTCGAGTCAAACCAAACCCCTATCATTACAAAAATTCCAAACCAGCCGGTCTATAACAATATCTCACCGATTTATGGCTCGGACGACCGCATTATTTTTACTTCAGACCGCCCTCGAGATAACTCAAGCCATTTATATCCACAGCGCGACGAGTACGAATCAGCGTTTACCAATACGGGTTTGTGGAGCTTAAATCCCTCGAGCAACGACCTTAAACTTTTGAACCATGCCCCGAGCGGCAATTTTACACCGACTTTAGACAGCTTTGGCAGAATTATCTTTACCCAATGGGACCACTTAAAGCGCGACCAGCAAGCTGATGCCGACAAATATGCGGGGGGTAGTTCTGGCACATTTAACTATGCCTCGGAAAGCCCCAATGCCGCCAAGTCAAACAGCCGCACCGAGATTTTCCCTGAGCCTCGAGTAGACCAAGAAATTGCTGGTACAAACCTCAATAAGCACGATTTTAACCAGTTTTTTCCATGGATGATTCTCGAGGATGGTACTGAATCCGAAACGCTCAACCATGCTGGCAGGCACGAATTGATGAGCGGTGATGCAAGGGGCTATATCGAGCCAAGTTTGACTGACGACCCCGCCCTCGAGACTTTTAGCCCACCAAATCTTAGTAAAAACCAGAATTACATTGAAAATATGTTTCAACTGCGCGAAGACCCAAGCCGTGCTGGAACATATTATGGCATTAACGCCCCAGAATTTAACACCCATGCCAGTGGGCAAATCGTCAGCCTCAATGGTGCGCCAAATGTAGCCGTCAACGAGATGAAAATTACGTATATCACCGACCGCGCCACGGCGAATCCGAGCGAAGACGGTGCAACTGCCAACCCAAATCACTCTGGAATGTACCGTGACCCTCTGCCACTTAAAAACGGCGAGTTGATTATAGCCCACAGCCCCGAGACTCGAGCCGATAAAGCTGGCGCAAGCATCACCAATTCGCGTTATGCCTACCGCTTAAAAAACCTTAAAAAACAAAGTAATGGTTTATTTGTAGCCGACCAAACCCTGACCGACGGGATTAAGAAAACCCTCGAGTTTTGGAGTCCAGACGTAAAAATAACCTATGCTGGCAACCTATGGGAATTACAACCCATTGAACTGATTGCCAAAAAACGCCCAGCAAAACGCACCGAGCCACTGCCGAGTTTGGAAGCACAAGTTCTAACCCAAGCGGGGGTCAGCGAAACTGCCCTCAAAGCCTACCTGACCAGCAATAATCTGGCATTGGCAGTGGTGCGTAATGTCACCACCCGAGATGCTGCCGATTTACAGCAACCTTTTAACCTTAAAGTTCCCAACGGCGTGCAGAGCCTAAGCAGTAAGTACACGGCTGGACAAAAAATTTATGATGTCAGTCAGCTTCAATTTTTCCAAGCCGACCAAATACGCGGCTACGGTGGTACAACCACCCCCCAAGCTGGACGGCGCGTGTTGGCACAAACCCTACACGATACCAAAGCTATAGCCAGCAACACTGCTTATGCCGATTTCACACCCAGCACTGGCAGCCTAGCAGTTGCTACTGACGGCAGCGCCGCCGCTTTTGTGCCAGCCAGACGCGCTTTGTCGTGGCAACTGAGCAGCCCCAACGGAACACCAGTGGTGCGCGAACGCTATTGGGTGACTTTCCAACCCGGCGAAGTGCGAGTTTGTACAAGTTGTCACGGGTTAAATGACCAAGACCAAGCAGGAGCAGCCACACCCAGCAATGCCCCAAAGGCACTACTCGAGTTGCTTAAAAAATGGAAAGCAGCTAATCCGTAAAGTAAGACGCTACAATTATTTTTGAAAAACGATGTCGCCGCCAACCCACACTTGCACTACATCGCTCGAGTTGCCCAAGGTAAAGAGTCCAGCCAGCTTTCGTTCGATACTTTCAGCGTGCTGCATGACAATTTCAAGCGGCGAATGTTCGGGGGGACGAATATAAACCGCATCAAATGCCTTTCCGCTCGAGAAATCGCCTACCGTATCGTGTAAATCTAGGGCTTGTGCGCCAGCTCGAGTGCATAAATACAAAAGCTGGCTCGGTGTGAGCCGAGCGCCTTCTGGCATCAATTGCTGCATAAAATAGGCTTGCAAACCTTCCTTGAGCATCCCATAACCCGTACCGCCACCGACATCTGTGCCGAGGCTGACATGAACCCCTGCTTTTAAGTGCCGCCGCAACGGAAAAAATCCACTGCCAAGGCTCGAGTTGCTGCATGGGCAATGGGCAGCACTTGCGCCAGCATTTGCCATGCGCCCTAGTTCGGAATCGGTGGCATGAATGTTGTGGGCAAGCACGGAACGGCGCGAGACCAGACCAGCCTTTTCGTAAGTCTCGAGGTAATCAGTTGCGGTCGGGAATAAGCCACGCACAGTTTGGATTTCTTGCAGATTCTCGTTGATGTGGCTGGTAAAACGCACGGTTGGAAATTCTTGGGTTAGCGCTGCACACGCCTCGAGTATCCCTTCGGAAGCCGACAACGAAAACCTTGGCGTGACTGCGTACAATAAACGTCCCAGACCATGAAACGCCTCGATGAGTGCCTTGCCCTCGCTGTATGCCAGTTCTGATGTGGTGTGCAATTCGGGGCGCAGCAATCTATCCGAAACGACTTGACCCGCTACAATTCTAAGTCCAGATTTGGCAGCCTCGGCAAAAAAAACCTTCATCGCACTGGCAAAATGCGACCCGAACACCAACGCGGTGGTCGTACCATGCGAAACCAAACCATGCAGGAATTCTTTAGCCACGACTTTTGCAAATACATCATCGGCAAATTTGGCTTCGGTCGGTAACGTATTTTTCTCGAGCCACTCGAGTAAACCCATGCCCAAGCCACCCAGCACCCGCCCTTGCGGATAATGCACATGGGTGTCAATAAAACCGGGCAGAAGCATCCCACCGCGTAAATCCACAACTTCGGCATCTGGAAATTGTGGCTGTAACACAGCATAATCAGCACACTCGAGAATCAGTCCAGCCTCGACCAGCACAGCCCCATCCTCGAGAGTTACCAGTGCATCTGGGTGCAAAAAAGCATTTTGTGGCGTGTGTACAATACTCGAGCGGTACAGTTTCATGCGTTCCTTGCTTGCTCAAGCGCCCAGAATACGGCTTCGGGTGTGGCTGGCGAAGCCAATTCGAGGCTTAAACCTGAACCAAAAGCTGCTGCTGCGTTTCTAATGGCTTCTCGAGCCGATATTGCCAGCATGACCGGCGGTTCGCCAACCGCTTTTGAACCGTAAACCACATCCGATTCGGCGGCATCGGTCAGGAAAGCAACCTTGAAAACCTCGGGCATTTCCGAGAAGCTCGGTAGTTTGTAGGTGCTGGCAGATTGGGTGGCTAACCGCCCGTTTTTATCCCAGCGCAAATCCTCTAAAGTTAGCCAGCCTAGCCCTTGAATAAAACCACCTTCGATTTGTCCACGGTCTATGAGTGGGCTAAGGCTCTCGCCAACATCCTGCAAAATATCCACGCAGCGCAAGGTGTAAGCACCAGTAAAACCATCTATTTCGACCTCAGAAACCGATGCGCCATACGAGAAATACTTGAAGGGTTGTCCGTGCATCGCAACTCTATCCCAATGCAGCCCTTGGGTGCGAAAAAAACCACTTGCCCACAAGGAAACCCGCTTGTAGTAGGCTTCGGAGACCAATTCTGCAAAGGGCAACCCGCGTTCTGGGTAACCAATTGGAAATACATTGCCACTCGAGAAGCGCACTTCATCGGGATGAACCCCCAAGCGGCTCGAGGCAATCACGGCTAATCGGGCTTTTATTTGCTCACAGGCATCCTTGACCGCGCCACCGTTTAGGTCGGTGCTACTCGAGGCGGCGGTGGCACTGGTGTTGGGGACTTTATCGGTGCGGGTTGGCGCAAGGCGCACATTCTCGAGCTTCACGCCGAGCGCCGTGGCGGCAACTTGCAGCATTTTGGTATGCAGCCCCTGACCCATTTCGGTGCCGCCGTGGTTAATCAGCACGCTGCCATCTTTGTACACCAAAACAAGTGCGCCAGCTTGGTTGTAAGCCGTAAAATTAAAACTGATGCCAAATTTAACTGGCGTGATGCTGATGGCACGTTTTTTATTTGAATGGATGGCATTAAACTCGAGAATCTGCTGTTGGCGGGCTGTAAAATCGCTGGTCTCGAGCAACTGCTGCCAAATCTGAGTCATTCGGTTGGTGTCCTTGACTGGCTGACCATACGGCGTGACCTGACCAGCTTGATAAAAGTTTTTGAACCGTAAATCTTCTGCCCGCATTCCCAATTTTGGCGCACATCGCCCAAGAATATCTTCGATAATCAGCATTCCCTGCGGACCACCAAAGCCACGAAACGCAGTCTGGGAGGTTTTATTGGTTTTACAAACCCGCCCGAGAAGACGAAGATTCGGGATAAAATAGGCATTATCTATATGGCATAGCGCCCTTGCCAGCACGGGTTCGGACAAATCCAAGCTCCAACCACCATCGGAAAAGAGTTCTGCCTCGAGTCCGACCAGCATTCCGCTCGAGTCAAAACCAACTTTCCAACGGGCTAAAAATGGATGGCGCTTACCGGTCATGGTCATATCCTGAGTACGATTCAAGCGCAAACTGACCGGACGACCTGTTAGGCTTGCTCCCAACGCCGCAATTGCCGCAAAACCATGCGGCTGCATTTCTTTGCCCCCAAAGCCGCCGCCCATTCGTAGGCACTGCACTGTCACGGCATGGCTGGGCAAACCAAGCACATGAGCCACAATTTCTTGGGTTTCTGATGGATGCTGCGTACTGCACTGCACAAAAACCTGACCAGCTTCGTCTATGGTTGCCAGCGAAGCATGAGTCTCGAGGTAAAAATGTTCTTGACCGCCAATTTCAAATTGCCCTTCAAAAATATGTTCGGCTGCCTCGAGCAGCGTAATATCGCCGCGCTGTAAATGCTGGGCTGCGCCCTGGAACGACTCGAGTTTAATCGCATCTTCTAAGGCAATAACCGCAGATAAAACCTCATACTCAATTTCTATTGCCGCCGCCCCAAGCCGCGCCGCACTGATCGAATCTGCCAGTACCCAGCAGACCGCGTGACCGACAAACATTACGATGCTAGGAAAAAGCGGTTCGTCGTGCTTGACCCCAGCGTCATTGACCCCACGCACATCGGCAGCCGTCAGCACCCGCACCACGCCAGCAAGCTCGAGCGCACCTTGAAACTCGAGCTTAGTGACTCGAGCATGGGCATGAGGCGACTGCACAGGGTAGGCGTGGAGCAAATTGGTCAAACGATTGCCGAGGTCATCGGTGTAGAGGGCTGCTCCGGTGACGTGCAGCGCGGCGCTTTCGTGTGAAATAGATTTTCCAACAACGGGGTCGGGTGGACGGGTGGAGAGGCTCATGGCTGACCTCGAGATGTTAATACTTTTGGAGTGGTTGAGAAAAACAGGGGGCTGTCAGGCACTCCCCCCGCCTTAGGCGACCCCCTCCACGAGGGGGTTAGGCAGTGCCAAAAAAGGACGGATTGAATTGGTAAGTTCATGGGTTTACCTCGGCGAAGAATTTAAGGAGCAGTTGCTCGAGCATGGCTTTTCGGTAGGCAGCACTGGCTCGGTGGTCATCGAGTGGTGTTCCAGAGGTTGCCATTATTTTAGCAGCCGTTTGCACGGTCTCGAGATTCCACGGTTTGCCCGTTAAAAAGGCTTCGGTCTCGAGGGCGCGAAGTGGTGTGGCTGCCACACCTCCTAGCCCAATGCGAATTGTTTGTATCAGCCCAGACTCGAGCCTTAGCGCCATGCCAACCGCTACACTGCTGATGTCGTCCATACGGCGTTTTGAGATTTTGTAGAACTTGGTTAATGGTGCAAGTGGCAACGGAATCCGAATCGCTTGGATGATTTCGTTGGCTTGGCGCAGGGTTTTTCGGTAGCCGACAAAATACTCGGATAGTGGCACAATTCGTGTTCCACTCGAGGAAACCAACACCAGACTCGAGTCCAATGCCAGTAGAATCGGTGGTGAATCGCCAATTGGTGAAGCCGTGCCAAGGTTGCCGCCCAGCGTAGCGCTGTTGCGAATGAGGCGCGAGGCAAACATTGGAAACCACTGGTGCAGCAAAGGAATTTTAGCTTCTAACTGATGCTCGAGTTCGGACAGCGTTAAAGCTGCGCCAAGTTCAACAAAATCTGGAGTCCAAACAATCTGGCGCAGTTCTGGCAAGTGTTCAATCGCAATTTGCACATCTGCCCTCGAGTGACGCAAATTGACCTCAACGCCCCAATCTGTGCTACCCGCCACGAGTTTAGCATTTGGGTGCTGCTCGAGTAAATTTAGGACAGTTTTAAGGTTAGCTGGACGATGAAAAAGCATTCCATTTTGCTCGAGAATTACGGCTTGGGGTTCTGGGGCTGGTCGGGATTGACGCTGCAAAAATGGGTCGCTCGAGTCTGGCATTGCCAAATCAAAAGCAGCCTCCTGAATCGAGCGATAGCCCGTACAACGACATAAATTCCCAGATAATGCCTCGATGTCAAATTTTTGGCGGTCTGGGCGGTAATACTCATCCGCCATGCTCGAGATAAAACCGGGCGTACAGTAGCCACATTGCGAGCCACCACTTGCGACCATCGCAGCTTGGGTCGGATGTAAGTCTTCAGGAGTTCCCAAGCCCTCGGATGTCACAATTTCTTGACCATTCAAGCCAGCCATCAGGGTTAAGCAAGCATTGACCGATGTTAGTCTCGAGCCAGTGCCATTGGCTTTGGTCAGCAGCACCGCACACGCACCGCATTCGCCCTCGGCGCAACCTTCTTTGCAACCGATTAGACCAGATGCCCGCAACCAATTTAACAAAGTGGTGTGCGGCTCGAGATTTGTTGCAGTGGTTGGCTTGCCGTTGAGGACAAGATTGATTTCTGACATAAAATAATTTAACACAAGCTGCTAACTGGTATTTGGTTCTAAGTAGTAATGCAAATTTAAGTTAAGGTATCAATCCAAGAAAACCGTGTGTAGGGGCAGACCCCCGTGTCTGCCCTGCTAGGAATTAGTTCAAAGTAATTTGGCTTTGGTTCTACCTGATATTTTGATGCTGCAAACGAGCAATTTCTTGCTGCATTTGCTCGAGTTGGTCGGCTGGCAAGAACACTACAGCAGGACGACCTCGATGTTTAACAAAAACCATATCGGAGTCGTCAATAATTTGGTCAAATACCTTACCTAAGTTTTTTTGCGCTGTGGTGTATGAAATATGCGTCTCCATGACTTTATTGTAGCGTATTTAGCTGCCTCGGTAGGTGCTGTAAGCCCACGGCGAAACCAAGAGCGGCACATGATAATGGGCGGTTGTGTCGGCAATCCCAAAACAAATCGGCACAGACTCGAGAAAACGCGGCTCGGGCAAATTAAAATACGCGCCGACTTCAAAAACCAGTTCGTAGCGCCCAGTCTCGAGTAAACCCCGCGCAATTAAGGGTTCGTCGGTGCGCCCGTCAGCATTTGTGACTGTGGTTTTGAGCAGCAGTCGTGCGCCATCCTCGAGCCGAAAAAGCGAGATTATAATGCCCGAAGCGGGCTTACCCTTGGCGGTATCCAGAACGTGCGTTGTTAAACCGGCATTTGCATGGGCATCTACTCCGGCTTGGCTCATGCGCGTTCCACCCAACCTTCGATTAAGCCGTAAGGTTCGGCATCGGCATGAAAAATTTCTTGGTTGTTCGGCATTCCAAAACGCTCGAGGTTATACGGAATATGGTGCTTATTCGGGAAAGAAAAATGAATTCGAGAAATTTCTGGGCAATGCTCGAGAACCGCTTTTCCCATGCGGTAGAGCGTATTTTGGGCGCTTGGGCTGTAGTGGTCGGTGAAAGTGGCGCAGATTGAATTCCAAACTCGAGTCCAGAGCGCATCGTAGTCTGGGTTTAGCGTGTTGTATTCCCAATGTGCCGTGACCACGGTTGCCAAGATGCGGTCGTTGGTTTCTGGGAGGGTCGTAAATTGCTCGAGTAAATACCCTTCCCAGCCGGAATTGGTCGTTTTTAGCACAAATAATTCGTCTATTCCGCTCGAGACTGTAAAATTTGTACCATCACCTTCGATGGTTGCCGTGCGCTTACCAACATCGCGGATAAAACTGTGGTCGTGGTCAAGAATTCGCGCCCAACGATGCTCGAGCATTTTGACCCGCACGGTTTTGACTTTTGGTCCAGCGCTCACAAAATGCCGAATCAAGTGCTTGGCAAATTCTTCAATACTCGAGCTAAAACCGTCTTTGGCAAGGGCATAAATTGTGTTGCGAACCGTGTCCGTAGCCAAAAGGTCGGTGTTATCGCCGTGGCTGTGGGCTGCGTCGAAATCGCCCTGCATGGCTACATCCACCCAGACATCCTTAATTTCGTGGCGGCTCGAGTCTCTAAAGACCTTAAAAAGCCGCACATCCGATTTACCGTAATTGTTCTGACCCATTTTAACTGTGACTGACATACTTTTCTCCTGTTGGACGAGGCGTGCCGCTACAATTGCTCGACTAAATCTTTAATTCTATATTGCGCTATTTTACTAATTTCTTCAAGCGCAATTTTTATTTCGATAGCAACATCATGCTCGAGTCTTTGGGCTGCACCACTCAGAATACTTTCTTTGGTATTTTCGCGCACACAAACAATGTATGGCATGGCAAATTTTGCTCGGTATGCCAAATTTATCGTTGTGAAATGAGCAAATTCTTCGGGGCTGAGACGGTCTAAACCAATTCCTTTTTGCTCCGAAGCCGATTCTGCCGTTAGAGCCACTGCCGCTTTACCCGCCAAATCCGGATGGGCGCGAATTAACTCGAGTTGAGCACTTTGGTCATCCTCGAGTATTGCGGTTTTGAAGGCTAAAAAAAGCTCGTCAAGATTTGCAAATGGTCTTTGCTGCGCGGCTTGGGCTGCATAATGCGGTGAATGCTCGAGAACGCCGCCAAAATACGCCTGAAATTGATTCGGCTCGAGTTGATTGATTTGGGCAATCGTCATGCTACATTCTAACAAGGTAAAATCGGGTCATGCGCCAGATACTCGAGGAAACGTTTTTTGCGGCTCTGGCTGCTACACATCCTGCTAAATTGGTTCAGAAAAACTTGCCCCACAAAGCCCCAAATTTTATTCTAGCCATCGGAAAAGCTGCCCTGACCATGCTCGAGGCAGCCCGAGAAGCCTATCCCGAAGTGCCTTTTCTGGCTGTGCCGCCCAATGGTACGGATTTACAACTCGAGTTTGGCGAAATTATTTTTGGCTCACATCCAATTCCAAGTTTGCGAAGTGTGAAAGCTGCCGAACGAGCGCTAGAAATTCTCGAGAACTTGACCGAGTTTCAGCACGTCTTGATGCTCATTTCGGGCGGCGGTAGCTCAATTTTTTGTGCGCCGTGGGGCGTGACACTCGAGCAAAAACAAGATTTAACAAGGCAATTATTACAATCTGGAGCGGATATTACCGAAATTAACACGGTTCGTAAAAACCTTTCTCGAGTCAAAGGCGGACGTTTAGCCGCCTCCACCAAAGCCAGCGTAACAGCCCTGATTCTCTCGGATGTGGTTGGCGACGACCCAAGTGTTATCGCTTCGGGTTTGACTGCTGCGAACACCAGCACTTTTGAACAGGCTTTAGCCATTCTTGAGAAATACAACATCAAGGCACCAGAAGCCTTGGCACAACTGATGAGTAGCGTTCAGGGCAAAATTGCTCAAACCGCACGCGATTTTGGTTCTCGAGTCCAAAATATTATTATCGGCTCAAATGTAATGCTTCTGAATGCCGCTAAAAGTCACCTTGAGTCACAAAATATTCAAAGCCTTATTCTGTCTGACCAATTCACAGGCGAGACTCGAGACTTGGCTGGTTTTCACGCTGCGATGATCAAAAGCATTCGTCAGCATCAGCAACCAGTGTCAGCCCCAATCATGCTGATTTCAGGCGGTGAGGCTACTGTTACCGTGCGCGGCAACGGTTTTGGCGGACGCAATCAAGAATTTATGTTGTGGTTATTGCAAAATCTGGGCGAAACCGGCGTTCATGCGCTATCGGCAGGTTCGGATGGCATAGATGGAAATAGCCTTGCCGCCGGTGCGTTTTTAAGCCCAGACAGCCATACTCGCGCCAGAGCGCAACACCTCGAGATTCAGCGCTACTTAGCCAACAATGATTCAGCCACGTTCTTTTCTAAACTTGAGGATTCGTTTATAACAGGTGCGACAGGGCATAACCTCAACGACATTCGGCTGATTTTTGTGGAATAACCCGCAGTTGCCTTTGATAACTGCAATTTGTTAGCCTAACGCCCAATGAGTTGGCTCGAGCATCTGATTTCCCTAAAAAACACTGCTACGCCTGTGGTGATGGTCACATTGATTGCGGTTCGTGGTCATGCGCCTCGAGAAATTGGTGCAAAAATGCTGGTGACGAGCGATAAAAATTTTGACACCATCGGCGGTGGGAATCTCGAGGCGGTGGCAACCGAAATTGCTCGTGGGATGCTCGAGAAAAAGTCAACCCAACCACTGCGCCAAGTCCTAAAACTAACCCATGAGCAAAGCCTTTTTGGGGTGCAGTGTTGCGGTGGCGAAGTTGAAATGTTATTCGAGCCAGTCGCCACAACTCGAGCTTGTGTCGCTATTTTTGGGGTTGGTCATGTCGGTTTGGCGCTTGCCAAGGTGCTGAGTATTTTACCGGTAAACTTATGGCTGATTGATTCACGCCCCGAAATGCTTAGCACCGAGCGCTTAAAGCCGCTCGAGTTTAGTAGCGCGAAACTGTATCCGCATTCAATGCCAGTTTTGGATGGAATAGTACAAGAATTACCATCTGGAGCGCATAGTATCATCATGACTCATGACCACAGCGAAGATTTATTTGTGCTAAAAGCTGCCCTTGCTCGAAGCGACTTAGGGTTTATTGGCTTAATTGGTTCAAGCACCAAATGGCAAATTTTTAAGAAAAAGCTGCTCGAGGCTGGATTCTCTAATCTTCTTAGGGTCACCACCCCAATTGGGCTGCCCGAAATTCAGGGCAAAACCCCAGAAATTATTGCGATTGCCGTGGCTGCCCAGTTAATTGGGTATTTACAGCCACAAAGCCAAAATCTCGAGCCAAGTCTGGAACTTATCAATGTCTAATTTTCTCGAGTTACGCGGTATCACCAAGCGTTTTCCGGGCGTGATTGCCAACAACAACGTTTCACTCGAGGTCAAAAGCGGCGAAGTGCTGGCGCTGCTCGGCGAAAATGGAGCTGGTAAAAGCACTTTAATCAGTATCTTGTACGGCTTATATCGCCCCGACGAAGGACAGATTTTACTCGAGGGTCAGCCCGTTCAGATTTCCTCGCCTAGCCATGCCCTAAAACTTGGCATTGGGCTTGTGCCACAGCATCCAGTCTTGGTCAGTCGTCATACGGTCGCCGAGAATCTGGCACTTGGGCTGGGTGGCTGGTTTCCAGCCCAACGAATTGCGCCAAAAATTGTCCAATTGGCAAATGAATACGGCTTAACCATAGACCCCAATGCTAAAATCAGTCAGTTATCGCCGGGCGAAAAACAACGGGTCGAAATTGTACGGGCATTGCTTGGTGGCGCTCGAGTGCTGATTCTCGATGAACCAACCAGTGTTTTAACGCCTCAAGAAGCTGAAGCACTTTTTGTGGTTATGCGGAGTCTGCGCCAAGCGGGGAAATCTTTAATTTTTATTTCCCATAAGCTCGAGGAAGTGCTGGCAATCACTGACCGAATTACGGTGCTGCGCCGTGGACAAGTGGTCGGCGAACTCGAGACCATCAGCGCCACCAAAGCTAAACTTGCCGAGTTAATGGTCGGGCGCAATGTAGATTTTACTCGTAAACGCCAAGCCAGCCGTTTTGGTCTGCCACTACTCGAGCTACAAAATCTATGCGCCTTCAATAGCCGAGGGCTGGAAGGGCTTAAAAATATCAATTTAACCTTGCATCAAGGCGAAGTGCTGGGCGTGGCTGGTGTGGCTGGCAATGGGCAATCAGAACTGATTGAAGTTTTGGCTGGCTTACACCCAAAAAGCTCAGGGATAGTGTTGTTAAAAGGGCAGCCACTCGAGTCCGACCCAGCCACACGCTTTGCAATGGGTGTGGCGCACATCCCCGAAGACCGAATCAAAATGGGAACAGTGCCAAGCATGAGTGTTGCCGAAAATCTGAGTTTGCGAACTTACGCCAAGCCACCACTTGCGACAGGTTTTATGCGAAATCAAAAAGCCCTCGAGCAGAACGCCCAAAACAAAATTCTCGAGTTTAGTATTGCCACGCCAAGCAGCCAGACCCCAAGCCGACTTTTATCGGGTGGCAACATCCAAAAAGTAATTCTGGCACGCGAACTGAGCGGGCAAGCCAAGCTGATTCTGGCAGTCCACCCGACGTATGGCTTAGACATTGGTGCAACCGACCAAGTGCATTCGGTGCTGCTCGAGCAGACCAAAGCTGGGGCGGCGGTGCTGCTGGTTTCTGAAGACCTCGAGGAACTGCTTTCGTTGTCCGATAGAATTGCGGTGTTGTACCACGGACAACTCAAAGGTCCTTTTGCAGTAAGCGACATCTCGAGAGAACAAATCGGGCTTTACATGACGGGAGCAGCATGACCCAGACGACAGTTGGTGCAGCATGACCCAGACGACAGTTGGTATGGCATGATTCGTTTTGTTGCTGACCCCAGCCCAAGCCCATACCGTGCTGTTTGGGTTTCGCTGAGCGCGATTCTGTTTGCAGCTTTGGTGGCTGGTGGCTTGTTTGCCGCTTACGGCAGTAACCCGCTCGAGGTTTATGCCACGATGCTCAAAGGTACGTTGCTCGAGACCCAAGGATTGGCAGAAGTCGCACGGCGCACGATTCCACTGCTGCTTGTTGGTGTTGGTTTGACCTTGGCTTTTCGGGCGCAGTTTTTTAACATTGGGGCAGAGGGGCAAATGTTGTTTGGGGCGGTCTTTGCTGCCATCGTGCCACTTTTTTTTCCACTTGGTGTGTTCTCGATTCCAGTCATGATGATTTTGGGCGCAATCGGCGGTGGATTAGGCGCACTTTTGGCAGCTTGGTTGCGACAGCGTTTTTCGGTCAATGAAATTTTATCCACTTTAATGCTTAATTATGGTGCATATTACCTTGTGCTGTACCTGATTGCTGGACCTTGGAAAGGGAAAAATGTACGCGGTTTTATTTACACCGATGAATTCCCAGACTTCGCCCAGATGCCGCTTATTGGCGGAACACTGGTGCATTATCCAAGCCTGATTCTAGGGATTATCGCCGCGATTGGTTTGCAGATTTTATTATCAAAAACCACGCTTGGCTTTGAACTGAGGGTGGTTGGTGAAAACGCTGGTGCAGCCCGTTACACTGGTATTTCTGTGCCGCGCATCGTGATTATCATGGCAGCCATCACTGGCGGATTGGCGGGCATCGCTGGGGCAGCCGAAGTTTCGGCAATCCACCATCGTTTACTCGAGCCAGCCCAGATTAGCTTGGGCTACGGTTTTACGGCAATTATTGTGGCGTGGTTGGCTCGAGGCAACCCTGCACTGGTACTGATTACCGCGCCGTTTATGGGAATCATCTTGGCTGGTGGCGATTTACTTAAAATTGTGCTGAATATGCCTTTTCGCGTGGTGGATGTCTTTAGTGGCGTGATGCTTTTGTCGCTCATCGCCTCCGAGATTTTTATCAATAACCGCTTAAAATGGGGGAAATAATGGATGAGATTCTCGGCGCGGTCTTGCGGGCGTTATCGTTTGGCACACCACTTTTATTGGCAACACTGGGCGCAATCATCAATGAACGGGCTGGCGTGGTCAATCTTGGGGTCGAAGGGATGATGATTCTGGGTGCTTTGGCTGGCTTTGCAGTAGCTTACGGCGACGGCACGGGCAACGGCAGTTTATATTTGGCGGTACTGGCTGCGATGCTGGTTGGTGCTTTGGCAGCCCTACTTCATGCTTTTGTAACCATTACGCTACGCGCTAATCAATTTGTCTCTGGGCTGGCTTTAACCATGCTTGGGCTTGGTATTTCTGGCTTACTTGGCAAGCGCTTTGAAGGAATGCCGCTTTTTAACCAAGCTCCCGAATATCCTTTTACAATCGCCGCCGTACTGCTGGCACTTTTATTAGCATTTTTATTGTCGGCTACCCACTTAGGCTTAATGCTGCGCTCGATTGGCGAAAACCCTGCTGCCGCCGATGTACTTGGCATGAATGTGGTATTGGTTCGCTATATCGCCGTGGCATTTGGTGGCGCAATGGCGGGGGCGGCTGGCGCTTTTTTAAGCATCGCCTCGAGACCATCGTGGACGGACGGGATGACGGTTGGCTTAGGCTGGGTAGCGGTGGCGCTGGTTATTTTTGTCGGCTGGAATCCATTGCGAGCAATTGCTGGCTCGTTTTTCTTTGGGCTGTTGTACTATCTGCAATTTGCCCTGCAAGGTAAAATCGGTATCCCATCCGAAGTTTTTGCTGCCATGCCGTATTTATTGGTGATTGTGGTTTTGGCTTTGGCTGGCTCGAGAGGACGACAGGGCGCAGCCCCCGAAAGCCTAGGCAAACCGTATATTCGCGGCGAACGATGATTACTTCGAGTTTTAGTTGCACAATAAGACTTGTAAATTATCTATAAAGCAGCTATCATTGTTTCAGACAGGCGGTTGGGCTATACGCTCAACCGCCTGTACAATTTTACTGCTTCAAAATCCCTGTAACTCTTGCCCATGATTCAATAATTTGTGGCAGAACCACGCAGATAGAAGTACAAAAAGATTATGAAAATCTGTTTCCACTAAAATTCACTCGAGAATTTGATACGCGCTGGTCGTCAAAAACTCCGCAAATGGTTCGGCGGTCGTATCAATCAACAGTTTCGCTGCTTCTTCAAAACGCTTACCCTCAGCCCTAAACTGCTCGAGATTCGCCGCAATTGTTTGCAGCACCAAAGCTCGAGTCACCACACTGCCATCCTCGAGCTTAACCGCATGATGCACCCATTGCCAGAGTTGCGCCCGACTGATTTCGGCGGTTGCCGCATCCTCCATTAAATTGTTAATCGGCACTGCCCCACTGCCGCGCAACCATGCCTCGAGATACTGCAATGCCACCGAAACATTTTGCTGCACCCCGTTTAAGGTGATGGCTTCGTTTGGCACGGTCAATAAATCCGACTCGAGAACGGGCTGGGTTGGCATTTTAGAAATTTGGTTTGGGGTTGGCATCAGGCGGTTAAAAACCTCAAGCGCCACAGGAACAAGCCCCGGATGCGCCACCCAAGTGCCATCGTGACCATCGCCGGCTTCGCGTTCTTTATCGAGCCGCACTTGCTCAAAAGCTCGAGCATTGGCGGCTTCGTCATTTTTGACTGGAATAAAGGCGCTCATGCCACCAATCGCTGGGGCTTGACGCTTGTGGCAAGTTTGAATCGCCAGCCTCGAGTACGAGCGCATCATCTGGGTTGCCATTGTTACTTTGGCGCGGTCTGGCAAAATGTATTTGGGGTCGTGACCGAGTTTTTTAATAAAGCTAAAAATATAATCCCAACGCCCACAATTTAAGCCGCTCGAGTGATGGCGCAGTTCGTACAAAATCTCTTCCATTTCAAAAGAAGCCAGAATTGTCTCGATTAAGACCGTCGCCCGAATTGTGCCTTGTGGCACATGGCAGTAGTCTTGGGCAAAGACAAAAACATCGTTCCAAAGCCGAGCCTCGAGATGTGATTCGAGTTTTGGTAAGTAAAAATATGGGGCTGAGCCTCGAGCCAACAAGACCTGAACATTATTAAAAAAGTAAATCCCAAAGTCAAACAACGACCCAGAAACCGCCTTGCCATCTAGCAGCACATGGCGTTCCTCGAGATGCCAACCACGCGGACGGACTTTTAGGGTTGCCACCGTTTCGTTTAAGCGGTACGACTTTTCGCCTTGCTCGAGCGAGATGGTGCGCTTATTGGCATCCAGCAAATTGATTTGACCAAGGGTGGTGTTTGACCAAGTTGGACTGTTGGCATCTTCAAAATCCGCCATAAAAACTTTTGCGCCAGAGTTCAGGGCGTTAATCACCATTTTGCGGTCTACTGGACCCGTAATTTCGGTGCGGCGGTCTTGAAGGTCGAGCGGCAAGGCGGCTACCTGCCAATCGGCAGCGCGAACATGAGCGGTTTGGGGCAGAAAATGCGGCAGTTCTCCATTTTTAAGGCGCACTGCCCGTTCGGCTCGAGCCGCCAATAATTCTTGTCTGCGACCGCCAAACTTTTGCTCGAGTTGCGCCACAAATTCAAGGGCTTGGCTCGAGAAAACAGCGCTGGCAATCTCTGGAACTGGTTTAGTCAAAGTTAAAGTCATGCGGCAGTATAACAAGCCGCAGACCCGATTTAAGAACCCGAAATGGTCTTGAGCGCTTTATCTTCGGCAGGAATACGAAAACCCAGCAACAAAATCGCATTCAGGACTGAAAACACAATCGCAGTTATCCATGCGCCAAAAATGAGCGGCGTAACCAGTAACTCGAGCGCCACAACCATATAATTAGGGTGCTTGACCACGCTATAAATCCCAGAGCGCACCAGTTTAGCGTTTGGCACAATAATAATTCGGGTATTCCAAAGCCTACCTAGGCTCGAGATAACAACATAGCGCAAGACTTGAGCGATCAAAAATAGCCCCAGCCAAAGCCACCACAAGCTCGAGAGAACCGCACCGCGCAGCCACCACGCCTCGAGCAGCAGCGCCAGCACCCAACTCGAGTGCAGTGCCACCATGTAGGGGTAATGTTCTGGGGCGTGTTCTTTACCGCCGTTTGCCAGCGCCCACGCAAGGTTATTTTTAGCATGACGAAGCTCGAGCAGACGCTGGATAATGATTAAAGCAACAAGAACAAATAACACCCTTTCATGTTACCTGTTTTCTCGATAGGATTTTTGCGAGTTTATGTTCAACAGTGACTCAACTCGAGAATTTACGCTTTGGTGCAACTATTTTAATCCCCAAGGCTTTCTGATACGCCACCAAGCGTGTCGGCTCGAGTTTGCCATTGCGAATGGCTTTTTGTACCACACAACCAAATTCTGTGCTGTGGGTACATTTACGAAACTTGCACTGGGCAGCCAGTGTTTCGATGTCCGAAAAATCTTCGCTTTCCCAAACCGCAATTTCGCGCAAACCCGGATTATCCACCAACAGTCCACCACTTGGCACAACATACATTGTTCGGGCAGTGGTGGTGTGCTTACCCAAGTGGTCAGTGGTCTCGCCAGTCAGTGCTGCCTCGCGCCCCAAAATCTGGTTGGTCAGGGTGGACTTGCCAACGCCCGACGAGCCAATTAAAGCCACCGTCTGCCCTGCTTGAAAATAGGGTGTAAGTTGCTCAAGACCAAGGTTTTGGGTGGCACTTAAAATAAATACAGGCAAACTCGAGGCAATGGTTTTGACTTGCTCGAGAAAAATAGCTGCATCTGCCACCAAATCGGCTTTGTTCAGAACCACCACAGCTTGTGCGCCGCTATTTTGAACGGCACTGATGTAGCGCGATAGTCTGGGTAGATTAAAATCATCATCTAGCCCAAAAACTATCAGCACCGTGTCAACATTGGCGGTCATGACCTGTTGGCTGCTGGCTTTTGGGCGTTGCAGTGTGCCCGCCTGAACCGCCCTCGAGAACGCTGAGCGCCGTGGTAAAACATGAACAATTCGCAAAGAATCGGCTAAGCGTTGAATCACCACCCAATCGCCAATCACGGGCATAATTTTATTTGTGCCATGCAGCAAAGCTCCAGGCAGCAGCGCATTTTCGGCTTGGCTTTGGGTTTGAATTCTAAAAGTTGTGCGGCTCACCCCAGTCACTCGAGCCGGCAGTAAATCGGGCAAAGATACTTGGTCTATGAATTTTTGGTACTCGGTCGCAAAAAAATCCGACCAACCCAAAGCGTGTAAGGCTTGGTTCATGCTTTTCTTAGACCGTTCAACATGACTTGATACTAGCAGTCTGAGGCAAAAAAACCAATTCTCGAGTACAATCAGTCATGAAAAACTTTTGGGTCTTGGGTTGTGTAGCTCTTTTGGCTTCTTGCGCTCCGGGTGTCTCGAGTGCGCCCAAGGTTTGTCCGCCCGAACTCAGCACCCCAATTCTCTCGAGCAGTCTTACCCCAGACACCGAGCCAGATTCGTTTTGCTTTTCGGATGTGGTTGGTGTTGAACCAGACCCCGTTAAGCCGATTTTATCCAACAGCATCACGGTGCGCGGGATTAACCAAATTGTGCCAATCCGAGCCAGCAACGGCACAACTGTCTACGTCAACGACCAGTACCTCGAGTATTTTTCGGACAGTTCGGGGCTAAAAACCGTCAAAGCTGGCGATAAAGTCAGGGTCGCGGTCAGTGCCAGCAATATGCTCGGTACAGACACCCTCAGCACCATCAGTATTGGTTCGGTCTCGAGTACCTTTCGGGTCACGACCAAACGCTAAAAGTATTTCGTAAGCCAAATACGGTAAACTAGGCTATGACCATTTATCGGCGTTTGGGTAATTCTGGCTTGCGGGTTTTTCCTTTGGGGCTTGGCACAATGCAGTTTGGCTGGACCGCCGACGAGGCGGGTTCATTTGAAATCATGGATGCCTATTTTGCGGCTGGAGGCAACTTTATAGACACCGCCGACATCTACAGTTCTTGGGCAGCCAATAATGCAGGCGGGGTCAGTGAAGAGATTATTGGGCGTTGGCTTAAAGCCCGTGGCAACCGCGAGCAGATGGTGATTGCCACCAAAGTGCGCGGCGCAATGGGGCAGAATTTTTCGATGGGGCGCAACACCATCCATCAGCGCGAAGGACTCTCGAGAGGCTGGATTCTCAAAGCCTGTGAAGACAGCCTCAAGCGCTTACAGACCGATTATATTGATTTATACCAAGTCCATTGGGTGGACACCGAAACCCCAATCGAAGAAACCCTTGCAGCATTATCGGATTTGGTCAAAAAAGGCTATGTTCGTTACCTCGGATGCAGTAATTTTGGGGCTTGGCGCTTGATGCAAGCCCTGTGGGCTTCGGATAAACACGGCTTTGAAAAATTCGTCAGCATTCAGCCCGAGTACAGTTTGGTACAACCAACTCGAAGCAATTTTGAGCGCGAACTGGCTAAGGTTTGCCTCGAGTACGGCATTGGGGTAATTCCATACAGCCCATTAGCTGCCGGATTCTTGACCGGTAAATACCGCCGTGGGCAACCATTGCCAGAAAGTGTACGGGCTGGCGGAATTGGCGCAAATCAAATGAACCAACAAAACTTAGATACGGTCGAAAAGCTGGTCGAGATTGCCGCCGCCAACCAGACATCAGTCACTCGAGTGACCTTAGCTTGGATGCTGGCACAGCCATTTATGACCGCGCCAATTATTGGCGCAAACAATACCACCCAACTGGCAGATTCGCTGGGAGCAACCGAAATTACCCTCAGCCCAGAGCAACTCAAAGCAATTTCTACAGTGTCTGATTGGACTCGCGCCAGAACCGACCTCGAGAATTAAGGTGACTTTACAACTCTCGCCCAGCAATAAAAAACTAGCTGATATTCTGCTGGAACATCGTCTTTTAGATACAAACCAATTGGGGCTGATTCTCGAGCAGCACAGTCTGATTGGTGGGCGTTTAGCCGATTTTTTGATGGACGCTGCGATTGTTCCAGAAGCCCGTTTATTGCTTTTGTTTGAACGTCTGTATGGCTATCCAATCGCTGGTTTTTCGATGCTCGAGCATATAGATTATACGGTCAGCCATGTTATTTCCGCCAATTTAGCCCAATTGCAAATGGTGATTCCTTTCTCGATTCAAGGGCAAGAAATCCATCTGGCATTTCTCGAGCCTCCAGACCTCGAAGATGTAGTACAGATGAAAGGTTTGGCGGCTTACACGCCAAAAATTTATCTTGCTCCACGCGATATGATTCAGTGGGCGCTGGCAACCCATTACCCAGAATTGTATTTGGACACGCCCAAGACCCCACACGACCCGCTCGAGAATCGCATCGGACATCGTTTAATTGCCGAAGGGCTGCTGACCAAGCAGCAACTCGAGGAGGCATTGCTCGAGCGCACCCCCGGTAAAGCCGGACGGACTGGCGAGTTATTGTTGCGGATGGGCTATATCGCCGAAGATGATTTTTACCGTTCCTTGGCAGCCCAAACGAAAATCCCGTTTGTCAAAATTCCACACGAGTACCAGATTCCAAAAACAGTCGCAGCCCTCTTTACTCGAGCCGATGCCGCCCGTTGGCACAGCCTTCCCGTTTTTGAGGATTCATTCAGCATCACAATCATTACCAGCGAGCCAAGTATTTTAGCCGAACTTCAGCCGATTTTTGAGCGCAGTATTACCTTAATGCTCTCGACCCCAAGTCAGATTAAAATGCTAACCCAACAACTCGAAAGTCAAGACGAGCCTTTAACGCGCCTACTTTGGCAGCAAGGAAAACTCAGGCTCGAGCAACGCGCCAAAGCTGGCTTATATGCCAAAGAAAATAGCTTAGAAATTGGCGCAGCCCTTTTGATACTTGGCTACATCAGCCAAAAAAGCCTGCAAGAAACGCTGGCTGCCCTACCCGACGAGCAGGTCATCCCAACCGAGCAACCGTGGGAGATGTCGTTTTTTGGTGGCACACGACTCGAGGAAGCCATCAAACCCAAGCCTGAAAGCCCAGAATTGCTCGAGTCCAAAACGGCTACCTTGAGCCAACCACTCGAAGCCGCCATTCGAGCTTTAATCCGCCAAGAACTCGAGCAATTCAAAAAGCAATTGCGATAACTTGACTGTTTGGGTTACAATCTATTTGTTCGTTGGTCAACAATAATTTTCTCGAGGCGTGAAAAGTGCCTCGACCTTTTATTTTTCCAACGGCACAAGGAGGGATTGCATGAGTCAAGCAAACGACCAGCAGCAAATCGCCGAGGATACCCAAGTCCTGCACAGCATGGGTTATGCCCAAGAACTCGCCCGTCGGATGAAGAGTTTTAGTAATTTTGCGATTGCCTTTTCGATTATCTGCATTTTGTCGGGTGGCATCAACTCGCTCGGACAAGCCATTGGTGGGGCTGGTGGGGCTGCCATCGGCATTGGCTGGCCCATCGGTGTCGGCATTAGCTTTTTGTTTGCCTTGGGCATGGCGCAAATCGCCAGTGCTTACCCGACGGCTGGCGGGTTATACCACTGGAGCAGCATTCTTGGTGGGCGAGGTTGGGGCTGGGCAACAGGCTGGCTTAATCTGTTGGGTTTGGTGACGGTGCTGGGCGCGATTAACGTTGGCACATTCTTCTTTTTTATTGGAGCATTTGGCACGACCCTAGGACTCGAGGGTAATTTAACCACCCAAATTATTTTCCTGATGATTCTGACCAGTATTCAAGCAGCAGTCAATCATTTTGGGATTCGTTTAACCACGATGCTGACCGATTTTTCGGGCTACCTGATTTTTGTGGTGGCGATAGCCTTAACCTTAGCCCTGATTATTTATGCCCCAACTCGAGATTTTGCACGGCTTTTTACCTTTACCAATTATTCTGGTGAGGCTGGCGGCAGTGTCTGGCCCAGCACCGATTTAACCACGGTTTTCTTACTTGGTTTACTGCTGCCGATTTACACGATTACTGGCTACGACGCTTGCGCTCATGTTTCCGAAGAAACCGTCAATGCCCAGCGAAGTGTCCCCAAAAGCATCATCTCGAGTACCTTATGGTCTGGTTTATTTGGTTACATCATGCTCTGTGCTTTTGTGCTGGCAATTCCAGACATGAATGAAGCCGCCAAGACTGGCTTTGGGGTCTTTTTTTATGTGATGGATAAAATTGTGCCAAGTGGCGTGCGCGAAGTCTTGTACGTCGGCATTTTCCTCTCGCAGTTTCTATGCGGACTTGCAACCGTCACCAGCGCCTCGAGAATGATTTTTGCCTTTGCTCGAGATGGCGGCTTCCCAAGTTTCTTAAAAGTGATTAACAAGACCTACCGCACCCCAGTAGCCGCAATTTGGGTGGCGGGCATGATCAGCATTTTGTTTACGCTCTATGCGCCTGTCTACACCACGATTGTGACCATCTGTGTGATTTTTTTGTTTCTAAGTTATGCCATGCCAATTGCGGCTGGCTTTATGGCTTACGGCAAAACTTGGACAAAAATGGGTCCTTGGGACATGGGTCCAAGTTTTAAGATTGTGGCGATTGCTGTGGTGGCAGCCATTATCTTTATCTTTGGCATTGGCATACAACCGCCCAACGACAAAGCCCTCTGGGTGACACTGGGAATGTTTGCACTGTTGATTGCCGCATGGTTTGGACTCGAGAAAAACCGCTTCACAGGACCACCAACTGGCGAGGATATTGCTAAACGTCAAGCCGCGATTAAAGCTGCCGAAAAAGCCATTGGGAACGACTAAAATTATTCTGCTCGAGCAGGGCGTACAGCCCTGCTCTTGTCTCGAGGACTATCATGATTTCAATCACCGAACTACAAAACCTTGTCTCGAGTGGCGCAATTGACACGATTATTATTGCCATGACCGATATGCAGGGGCGTTTAATGGGCAAGCACGTGACTGCCGAGTTTTTTCTCGAGGAAGTTGTTCCAAACGGCGCAGAGGGTTGTAATTACCTATTAGCAGTGGACACCGAAATGCGAACCGTAGATGGGTATGCGCTCTCGAGTTGGGGAACGGGGTATGGCGATTTTGTGATGAAACCCGACTTGCAAACCTTGCGAATCGCGCCATGGCTCGAGAAAACCGCGATGGTACAAGTGGATTTAGAAAGTCATGACCACTCGCCGGTCTTGGTCAGTCCAAGACAAATTCTTAAACGCCAATTGGCACGGCTCGAGCAACGGGGACTTATGGCGCTGGCAGCCACTGAACTCGAGTTTATTTTGTTCAAAGATTCTTATGAAAGTGCCTGGAAAAAAGCCTACCGCGACCTCGAGCCTTTTAATTATTACAATGTGGATTACAGCATCCTTGGTACATCCAGAGCCGAACCTGTGATTGGACAAATACGGCGACAAATGACAACGGCTGGTTTGGTGGTCGAGAATTCTAAAGGCGAATGCAATTTTGGTCAGCACGAAGTCAATTTTAAGTATAAAGATGCGCTGTCCACCGCCGATGACCATGTGGTTTATAAAACAGGGGCAAAAGAAATTGCCAGCCGCATGGGGCATTCCCTGACCTTTATGGCGAAATTTAACGAGCGTGAGGGCAGCAGTTGCCATATTCATTTTAGTCTGCGCCAAAAAGATGGCACACCGATTTTTAAGACCGACCCCTCGAGCTTTGAGTCTTTTTTGGCAGGACAATTGGCATATTTGCGCGAACTGACGCTATTCTATGCACCAAACATCAACAGTTACAAACGCTATGCCGTAGGCAGTTTTGCCCCGACTGCCGTGGCATGGGGGCGCGACAACCGCACTTGTGGAATACGAGTCGTGGGGTCTGGTAGCTCCTTACGGCTCGAGAATCGTGTACCCGGGGCAGATGTCAATCCGTACCTCGCACTGGCTGCGATGATTGCGGCTGGGCTGCACGGCATGGACAATAAATTGCCACTCGAGCCAGAATTTAAGGGCAATGCTTACACCAGCGATAAACCTCGAGTACCACGCAATATGCACCTGGCTCGAGAACTGTTTGCAAGCTCGAGCCTTGCCAAAGAAGCCTTTGGCGAAGTGGTTGTGGCGCATTACTTAAATTATGCCGATGTTGAACTGGAGGCTTTTGATGCTGCCGTGACCGACTGGGAGCGATTTCGCGGCTTCGAGCGGTTATAAAATGAATGTTATCGGACCAAAAAAAGTTTATTTATCCAGATTCAGAAATTGTCCTGCGTGAATGGTATAATGCCCTACGAGCAACGGATTTCCCAAACTTCTCGGCAATACGAAATTCTTTTTCAGGCGTAGATTTAACCCATAATCAAATTAACGATTCTGTTCATATTTTTGATGTTGGTGGAAACAAGTACCGAGTTGTCTGCTTCATCAATTACAACAACCAAACGACATACATAAAATATATCTTTACCCACAAAGAATATGACCGTTGGAATCAATTAGGAAAACCAGCATGATTGAATATCAAAACACAGTTAATCAATGGCAAGATTTAAGCCAACAGCTTCGTGAACCACAAACAGAAGCAGAGTACGATAATTTACTCGAGTTCACAGACCGACTCTCAAGCGAATACAGCATCGAACGTGAGCCAATGAAAGGGTTATTTTGGTTACTAAACACATATCTAAATGCTTGGGAGCAAAAAAATGACCCTTGGACTACTCAAAAAACATAGAGCAATAAGTCTATTTTGGATTTCTTTTTTTGGATTTATACTCGTCGTTCTGTTCTGGTTTGTTTTGTATTCAAGAATGCTTGAGCGTCAGGAAGGAAATTTAACGGTTTTTGTACCAGCGATTATAAAATTACTCGAGAATCCAAATCAAACTGTTGCCTTAGATAACCAGTCAGGACGCTTTTTGGCTCGAGGCAATCCAACGGATTTGAAACTGGTGCTTGCTACGAAAGGATGGATTTTAACAGACCAAATGGGAAGCTCAATGAAATTTCGTTTCAACGACAAAGAATTTTCAATAGTGTGTCGGCAATTCACGGCACAATTTATTATGTGTCAACCTTAAAGGAGTATTCATGCGTCTCGAGAATAAAGTGGCTTTAATTACAGGCGGTGGCAGTGGCATCGGCAAAGAATCAGCCTTGCTATTTGCTGCCGAAGGTGCAAGTGTGGTCGTGGTGGACTTGAACCAAGCGGCTGGTCAAGCCGTGGTCTCGAGTATCGTCGCGGCTGGTGGGCAAGCCGTGTTTGCCAAAGCCGATGTTTCTAAAGCTGCCGATTGCAAAAACATGGTGCAGGTTGCCGAGGATAGTTTTGGTAAACTGGACGTTATTTTTAATAACGCTGGTATCTCTCATGCGGACGACGACAACGCCATGAACACCGAAGAAGATGTTTGGGATTTGACTTTTGCGATCAATGTTAAGGGTGTTTTCTTAGGCTGTAAATACGCCATTCCCGCCATGCTTAGGGCTGGTAGCGGCAGCATCATCAACACCGCTTCGTTTGTAGCGGTACTTGGCGCTGCCACGCCGCAACTTGCCTATACCTCGAGCAAAGGCGCGGTTTTAAGCATGACTCGAGAACTGGCTGCGATTCATGCCCGTCAAGGGATTCGGGTCAATGCCTTGTGTCCAGGTCCACTCCGCACTGAACTGCTGATGAAATATCTCGACACCGAGGAAAAACGCCAACGCCGTCTGGTGCATATTCCAATGGGGCGTTTTGGCGAAGCCCAAGAAATGGCAAAAGCCGCCTTGTGGTTGGCTTCGGATGACTCGAGTTTTACCACAGGCGCGACCTTCCTCGCCGATGGCGGAATCACCAGCGCTTACACCACACCGCTTTGAGAAGGTCAAAAGGGAAAATCTTTAACCTTTTGACCTTTTGACCCTTTCACCTTGCTTTTTTCACCCTGCCAGTAGTTGGTACGCGCCTAGCAACGTCTGCGGTGCGTCACTCGAGGCTCGGACTTTGATGCGGTGCGGGTTGGGTGCAAGTAAGTGGGTACTGTCGGTGAATGGGTCGCTGTGAATGCCCAATGCACCCAGCCGCCGCATGGCGTGGGCGGCAATTGGTGTACCACAAAGCAGCAAATGCTCAAAGCATTTGTTACTCGAGAGTTGGGCGATGGTTTCAGATAGGGCTTCAAGCGCGGTGCGCTTGGCAAGAGCGGCTGGGAGACCAAAACCAGTTGACTCGAGGTGCAAGACACAACCGCCAATTTTTAAGGCAATTCTGGCTTCTTCGATGGCTCGAGCCATGCCATGTTCGCTTGGCTCAAAAGAAACAATCTTTAATCCACTGGCACGGAGGGTTTTGAGTTGTTCAAAGTGGTGCGGACTGCTACCAAGCGCCAGTAAAGTGGGCGCAATGGCATCCACATTCTCGAGTTCGTCTGGTTGGCTAACTGCAAAAGCTGCGCCAATGGCTCTGGCAAGGTTGGCGCTGCCCGCCCATAAAACCTCTTCGGGATTTGGCACACTCGCCACTAAATTCTCGGCATCGCCGCGATTGCCGCCATCCACAATCACAAAACGGGCATTCTCGAGCGCAGTTTCGAGGTTGCTTGGCGTAATGTCGCGCACCAATGCAACCGCACCCAAACCTTCACGCTCGAGCAGTTCGGGGATATTGGCATCGTAAACTGGATTCAAGCGGTCACGAGCCAAAGTCGTGCGATGAAGCGGCGAACCATGCCAAAAAACCGTACCATGGCGCACTTCAAAACCCTCAAGTGGGCTAAAAGCTGCCAAAATCACTTTATCGCGCCCACTGGCTTCGAGTGTGGCAAATAAATCATCCCACGGGCGGCGAAGACTCGAGTCAAACTTAAAAAAAGCAATTTGGCTATGGCGCAAGTTACGTCCCAGATTTTGCAGCCGTGTTCTCGAGTCGAGCTTTGAAAGACCGTGCAGGTCAGCATCCAAGACCAGCGCACTGCTTGGCTCGAGTTGCTGGCTGTTGTGTTCGTGCAGTAGCACGGTGGTTTCGTGACCCGCCCGAGCAAAAGCGCTGGCGAGCCGCGTGGCATCGACAATTGAATCGGCAAGCGCAGCGAACTTCATGTCAAATTTTACGTCATGGGATTGTCAAATGCTAGTGAATGAACAAAGGCTTTTTAATACAAATTCCAATGTTTCGCAAAATTGTTTGTCAAACATATAAATACCCACTTTATCAAAATTCAGTACCTAAACTATATCGGCTATCTATTTGCTAGACACACTCGAGCCAATGACATAAGGATTGCGATTTGATTCTACTTCTAAATCTTGTACCTTGGGAGCGTTAGGCATTTTGCGCTTCTCGAGCCTTATGCTTTTGCCCAGTTTTCTCGAGTATTTGCTTTTTTACTCAAGCCTAGGCGGCTTGCTTCTTGAGTCAACCCCGACTTGTGACGCTTTTTGTGACGCTTAGCCTTTAGACTGACTCCATGAGACATTATTTGCAATGGCTGGCGTTAGCAACCTTGGCGGTTTTGGTGGCGTGCGGCGGAGGCGGCACAACCCCCAACCCCAACGATTTACAGGTTACACCCGATAAACTTTTGTACACGATTATTCCCGAAACGGTGCAACTCTCGAGCAACGTGGTTTCTAAAATCTCGAGCGTCAGCACCGTGGATGGCAGCCTGACTTTTACAGGCAATCCAGCCGAACTTGCTAATCTCGAGCAGGGCAGTGTTTTACTGTCCCCAGCCAGTCCGCAAACTCCAAAGGGCTTACTGCGAATTGTTAAAAGTAAAAAACTCGAGAACGGCAATTTGGTTCTCGAGACCACGGTTGCCCCAATTCAGTTGGCGTTCTCGAGCATGGATATTCAGATTTCACGGCGCATCGATGATGTCGGTAGTGCCAAAGCCAGTTTACAACCTCAGTTTACGCAAACGATACCGTTTAGCCGAGGATTACTGCTCGATTATGTACCGTACAATGCCGACAATAATTTAAGCACCACCAACGATCAGATGGTTGTCAGTGGTGGGCTTGGCGTGGGCATGGTTTTTACCTTCAGGCTCGAGTTTGACTGGGGCGGCAAAACAGGCATTATCAAAGAAGTGGCAAAATGTCTTGCTTCGGTTGGTATTTTTTGTGATGTGGAAAAAGTCATTCCAGAATTAAAGACTGGACTCGAGTTTGATACTTTTGCCAAGGCAGGTTTTGGTATCGAAGGGGCTGCCAGTTTACCATTCGACACCGGCGAACGACCCATTTGTGAGGATAATAAAAAGACCTGCCCACCAATTAACCTAGGCACAATTCCGGTCGGACCACTGGTCTTTGATGTCGGCTTAGATTTCACTGGACAAATAGATGGTGATGCCTCGAGCAACATTAAACTTGCGGCTGGAATGGAACTTGGAGTTCGTGCCAGCTTGAGTGCCTCGAGTAAAACAGGGGTTAGTTTTGTACCACCCACACCCTATAAAAAATTTACCCCACCAACGGTCAGTGCCAGCCTAAAAGGACGCGCTCGAGTTCGGGTCGGTCCACGCTTATCGGTTTTACTGTATGGCGTGATTGGTCCAACCGTCGGCGCACAGTTTACTGGTGAAGTCGTGGCGGATGCAGCGCTGACCCCATGCTGGAAACTCAACCTTGGCGTGAGTGCCAGTGTCGGCTTACGTTTACGCATACCGTGGGAGAAAATTGGCTTTGAAGAAATTGCTGATACGCTTGGTATTAACTTAGATTTATCGAAGTCCAAAAGCTATAACCTGATTAGCGAAACGGTTTTGAGTGGTGCGTGCAGTGCGCCGCCCATCGGTAGCATCCCGCCCGGAGACAGTCCCTCGAGCCAAACATTGTTAAATCCAACCTTTGTGCCGTGGTCAAAGATGTTTAATGCCGCCAATGCCGAATTTGCAACTGGTTTTGACTTTAGTTACGAAGAGGGTCAGGTCTGGACTGGTTTTACAAAAACCATCGAAGGCTCAGACGTTTTGCAATCTTCGGAGTCGCCGTACACGATTAAAATTTCTCCAACTGGCAATCTGCTTTGGAATAAAATGTTTCGCAGTAAAATTAACGCGCTGGGTTTTGATGAAGATTATTATTATCCACCCAATGCAGTTGTCTCGAGCCAAGATTCTAATCTACTGATTGCCAGTTCCCCAAAAGGCAGGTTAGTCGCTTCGCAACCACCGGTTCTGATTCGAGCCAGTCAAGCCGGCGAGGTCATCAGTGCCAGCCAATACTTAACCCATGCCGACGAAAAAGCTGGTTTGACCGGAACACGCAAAATGATCGAGCTACCAGACGGGACACTCTACATGCTGACCGATGCCACCGATGCCAACGACAATATCAATATCGTGTTGTTAAAACTCAAAGCCGATGGCAGTCTGATTTGGGCAAAAACCATAGATATAGGCAATGAAGATTTACCCACGACCCTCGAGCCAATGCCAGATGGTGGTGTGGTCTTAGCGGGTTACGACTGGCGCGAATTCCCAACTGGCAGCTTTATCATTCGGCTAGGGGCAGATGGCAGCCAAACTTGGGCAAAAAAAGCCTTTAATTGTGGCTCTGGAAACGCAACTGATTTGAATATCACAGCCAGCAACAAAACGGGTAGCGGCGATTTACTGTTTGTTGGCGCAGGCGCAATCGCACCAACCGAAGGTGTTTTGATGCAAATTTCACCAAGCGGCACACTGGTGCAAGGAAAAAGTTACATCACTGGCTCGAATATCCGCAATGTCTGGTTTACGGGCATTCAGCAATTAGCCACGACTGGTTATGTGATTAGTACAGTGCGTGAACGGGCATTAAATCAAGATAGCCTTGGTCTGATTGGCTTAGATAGCCTTGGCGGGGTGCAATGGTCACGTTCCTTGAACATTAAATCCTTGGCTGGCGAAAACGATGTTTTATCCAGTAAAACCAGTCTGCGCTTAACCACCGATGGCGGCATCATGACCCTAGGCAGTAGCGCTTTCCCAAATCCAAATGGCAACCGCATGGGTTTATGGGTTTCTAAAATTCCCGCTAAAAACGGTCAGATTAGCCTCAACTCGAATTTTGACAATGATGAAACACCCGTTACTGCCAGCAACTGCACCTTTAGCCTAACTAACATCACGCCCACCATCTCGAGTCGCACCGTATTCACCCGCAATATGACCGTCACGACCGAAGATTTTAATTTGCCGACCACCGTCGCAACCCCGTAAAAGGAGCGCAAATGGTTTATCACTGTAGAACTACGCAATGCCATGACCAAAACGGCTCGAGCCGATTGGAGTGGTTCAGACCGAAATGGCACGAACATCAGTTTGATTCTGGCTTCTGGTAAATCCTTAAAATTAGATAACAATGTTGGTAATTTGGTCTTAACCGACCTTGCCCCTGGTGCAAGTGTCATCGCCACGCTCGAGTTTAAAGCCGATACCGCCGAGGATAAAGCCACAAAGTTCTTATGGGCAATGAGCGCCGAGTTTAATGGTGATAAAGCACCTTTGGCTAAAGATGCTGCCTTTCGGATAGACTTAGGTTGCACAAAATAAAGGAGTTTTATGAAAGTAGCTCGAGTTATTCTTGGTGTTGGTCTAGTTGCGGTACTTGGTTTTGCCTTGGCACAAGCGGTCAAGCAGGTCAGTGTTTCGCTGGCTGGAAAATCCCTCAAGTTAGACAGTGTGATCGTCAGTGGTAAAACCTATGTTTCGCTCGAGCAACTAAAAAAAGCCTTGCCAAACCCTGTTGGTGGGGCAAACCAAGCGGCGGGTACGACTGGCTGTGTCAATCAACTGCTGTTTAATGGCGCGTGGCGTTTTCGGGTGCAAAAATTTGTGTACAGTCTCGAGAAAACCGCTTGGATTTTTACCGTCGAACTTCGCAATGCGATGAATAAAACTGCCGCAGTCTATAACAATGGCGCAAATGGATTTGGCGAGGATATAACCCTGACGATGGCTTCTGGGAATACCTTAAACATGGGCAATGTCAACGAGACTCAGGACAAAATTCTGCTTAAAAACCTTACGGCAGGGGCTGGGGTGGTCACGACGCTCGAGTTTACAGCCGATTCGGACGCGGATAAACCCACCAAATTCTTATGGGCAATGAGTGCAAGTAACAACAATGAT
>JAYWGM010000019.1:0-39620 GCA_043778225.1 Deinococcales bacterium
GTTTTAGCGCCAGACAAAGCCACTGCCCAAGTTGCATCGTCGATTAAACTCGAGCGGGCGACATGAAAAACCGCATTGGGAAGCTGTTCGGTAACTGCCGCAAAATAAGAAAGTAAGTGCGTCACCTGAAAACCCCGAGAACCCGGCACAAGCAGCACCGAATTGGTGGCTCTGGTTTGCATTGGCTCGAGTGCCAGCGCATCCGCCACCAGATTACCGATATTTTGTACCTTGGCTTTTGGGTTTTTCTGGGCTTTAGCCAAGGTTTTTTGGTCATGTACCCATAATTTTTCGAGTCCATTGTGCCAGTATGGCTCGAAGCTGTAGCGCCAAGCCGGGTAGCCTAATCTCGAGCCAATTCGACTTGGGAAAGAAACATCGCCACCTAAGCCCAGCACCAAACCACTCGAGCCAATAAATGCCTTGGGTTTACGTCCACCCGCCATAAACTCGAGGCATTCGGTAACACTGGCAAGTCCGTCTATGGATAATTTTTCGGCAATACCACGCTCATAACCAGTTGCAAATGGACATGGCAGTAAGCCCAGCACAATTCGCAGGTTTGGCTCGAGCAGGCGCAATTCTCGTAATAGTGGACGCACCCAAGTGTAAAGTTCGCCCGGACCGTTGACCAGCAGAATCAGTTCGGTTTTCATACAAATCTCAGTTCGGCTTTCATACAAATCTCAGTTCGGCTTTCATGGATGTAGCACAAGGCTGGGAAATGCCATTCGGAAGCCTTTGCTATCAAATGTACACAGCCAATACTTTTGGGTATTGGCATGAGCGCCAATGATAAAGTCTGCAATGACACGCTTGGATGAATTTGGGTTTCGATGCCTTAATTGGGTGGCTCGAGCCAAGCCAGCTTCTTTCCAAACTTGTTCGGACAAATACCACTCCACTTCTATAGCAAAGTCATTAAGTGATAATTCAAGCTCACTGAGCGAAATATCTGGCATACATAAGGCTTCACTAAAAACCATGCCACAAATGACCAATTTTGCATTTGCGTATTGCACCAGAACATCAATCGCATTTCCATGATGAATACGTGCAGAATCAAGAATGGCTTGTAAAAAATTAGTATCGAGCGCTAATACAACTTCAGACATTAACGACTTTGCTCCATTCTTTCAAATGCCAATAAGTCTTCTTCATCCCAACCGCGGCTCACTCGACTCTGTGCCAGAAATTCCTCTTCGGTCTTGGCTGTTGAACCTCGGTCTCGAGCGTGCTTGGCTACCAGCGCCAGAATATCTCGGGCTTTGCGGCGCAAAACAATATGCTCGCCTTGCTGCTGAAACTCGAGCATATCGCCTGAAGTAACGCCAAGACTGGCAATCACCCAATCTGGAATTTGCATTGAACCGTTTTGTGTTCCTTCAGACTGCTTGTTCATAGTCTTTAGTCTAGCCAATAAATACGATTTACGCAAAACTCGAGATACCGCGCTTAGATTCGGCTCGAGCAAATGTAAATAATTGCTGTGCCAGAGGCTCAGACTCGAGTTCTGAAATTGCCACCAAATCTTTTTTGCGTAATGCCCGAAATGCCTGCGCGATGACCTGCTGCTCATCGCGGCTGTAACCATCTCGAGCCAGACCAACTTTGTTAATCGTGTAATGTTTGGCTGGGTGTCCGTCTGCCATGCTAAACGGTAAAATATCACGGGTGATTTTGCTCATCATGCCAATAATGCTGTGTGACCCAATGCGGCAATACTGATGAATGGCAACCGTCACGCCCATTCGCACATAATCTTCGATGACCACATGACCCGCAATCTGCACCGTATTGGCAATAATGTTGTGGCTGCCTACCGTGCAATCGTGGGTGATATGAACATACGCCGTGACCAAATTATGATTGCCAACTTTGGTCAGCCCACCGCCAATGGCAGTACCACGGTGAATCGTGCTGAATTCGCGGATGTCGTTGTCCGAACCAATCTCGAGCCGTGTGTCCTCGCCCTGAAATTTTAAGTCCATTGGCGTGCCACCAATCAGCGTGTACTTGCCAATTCGGTTGCGTTCGCCAAGGCTGCTAAAACGCAGCACTTGCGCCCCAGACTCGAGAACACAACCAGCCCCGATGCGTGTCTGGCTTTCGACAATACAAAACGCTCCGATTATTACGTCCTCGGCAATTTCGGCACTCGGGTCAACAATAGCTGTTGGATGAATCTGCGGCATCAACCCACCGCAAAAAGAATATCGGCTTGAGAAACCAGAACACCACCGACCGTAATTTTACAATTGGTACGCCCAAGGCTGCGCCTAAAATACTCGAGTTTGGCTTCGATAATTAACTGGTCGCCCGGCGTGACCGGTTTTTTGAAACGCGCATTCTCGACCCCGGTTAAAAAAGCCAGTTTACCCGGCTCGAGTGCATCCTCGAGCAGAAAAACCCCAGCCTGTGCCATCGCCTCGAGTTGCAGTACGCCCGGCATGATGGGTCGTCCCGGAAAATGCCCAGCACACCACGGTTCGTTGACCGTGACATTTTTGAGGCAACGCACAAAGGTAACACCGTTATCGTCTCCACGCTCGAGAACACGGTCAATCATTAAAAACGGGTAGCGATGTGGCAACTTCTCGAGAATTCCTTCTATAGCTGTAATCATCTTGGTGCTAGTTTAACTTAAATTGCCGTCCAAGCATCATCCCAAAAAAGCCCGTTCGACAAACCAGTAGCCACCTGCCAAAACCGCTACCGCCGAAGCCGCATATTGCACAGGAATGTTCCAGTGCAGCTTTTTAAGCCAAGTCAGCAGTAAAAATGCTGGAATTACCACCGATAATTGCCCGATTTCCACGCCAGCGTTAAAGCCAAAAATCGCCAATGGCAAGTTACTACGAGGCACTTGCAGTTCTTGAAGAATCCCAGCAAAGCCCATGCCGTGCAGTAAGCCAAAGGCAAAAACCAGCAGCCAACGCCCACGCTCGAGTTTAGGGGCATCAAAGCGCCGCCAGATATTCTCGAGTGCCACCAAAGAAATAGACAGGGCAATACCGCTTTCGATAATTTGGCTGGGCAACTGAATAATCCCTAAAGTGGTTAAGGCAATGGTGATTGAATGCGCCACCGTAAATGCCGTAATCACCTTGAGTAGATACACTAAATTGCCACCGAGTGCCAGTAAAGCCAATAAAAACAGCAAATGGTCATAGCCCGTTAAAATATGCTCGAACCCAAGTTGAATAAATCCAATCAGATTGACAGGCGCAGTTGCTTCATTACCAACCGCATACTCGAGGTTGTTGGGCGTAAAGACCACACTTTGGGCTTGGTCGTTGTGTTGAATCGTTGCCACACACGAAGCCGTCGAAACACCAGTCACAAATAAATTGTAAAAAACTTTATATTGGATTACAGGCGAATCAAATTGATAACTCAGTCGTAAAGTCGAATGGGTCTGGCTCGAGGTTTGTTTGTTGGTGCTTGGGGCAAAAGCCGACTCGAGGCTCAGTCGACCAGCTTGACCATCAGTCGTTATTTTAATTTTTTCGCCCAGTGTTTGCTCGAGTTTTGCTTGGTTGGCGGTCACTTCGCTAACCGAAAGTGAACCGTTTTTATCCGAGTCAGCAAAAGCCGTTAAACCCGTTGGGTAGGTCAGCACCATCTGCACTTGGTTGCCTTGGCTCGAGATTTCGGCAACCGATAAATCCGACCAGTGGGCGGTGGCAACAGAACTCAAAGCCACTAAACTCATCAAAAGATATTGCCATTTCATTTGTCACCCTCCGTTGTGCAATTGGTTTTGGTGGTCTGACAGCGCAGTCGCACCGCCTCGAGAACTGCTTTGGTTTCTGAGTCATGGCGAATTTGTAATTCTTGTTGTGCATTTTGATAGGCTTCGGGTAAATCCCTATTTTGACCGCGTTCAAGCAGGGCTTTGGCTAAATCTCGCTGATGCCCAAATGCACCTTGGCGCACCTCGAGCCGCAGTTGTGCAATCGCAGCTTGCCACAAGGCTGGAGCATTCTTTTGCTGGGTGGCAGTGCTGACTTGGGCTAAACCAAGTAAAGCGGCATGATCGTAAGTGCTGGGTGAGCCTTGGACACCACGCAAGTTACCAAACAGCAGTTCTGCTTTGCTAAAATTCTCATTTTGCAACTCGAGTTGTGCCAATTGCAGCAGCGCCAACGGATACTTAGGCGCAATTTGCAGCGACTGCTCGAGTAAAAGCTGACTTGTCTTGAGGTCGCCACGACGCAACCAGTAGCGCCCAAATAAGGCTCTGGTGCGTGCCGAAGCAAAAACATCATCGGCATCCTCGAGTTTTAGGGCTTGTAAAAAACTTTGCTCTGCTTGTTCTAAACGCCCTTGTGCCTCGAGAATCGTGGCGCGTAAAACCAAGACACCTAGGCTCGGGTTATTTTGCCCAATCGTATCGGCATCTTGCAGTGCCAAGTCCAAATCACCTCGAGCCAAATAAATGCTGCTGCGTAATGCCAACGCCCCTGCATGGCGCGGCTCGGATTGCAGCACTTTGGCAACAATCTTCAGCGCTGCCACAAAATCGTGTTTGGCTTGTAGCACTTCGGCAAGTACCAAGTGCGCCCCAGAATTATAAACTGGTAAAGCCGCTAAACTGCGCTGGGCTGCTTGTTCAGCCAAGACAAACCAAGCATTCTCGCCTGTCACTCTGGCTTTACTTAAATACACGCCAGCCAGCGCCACCAAATCTAAGCCATCGTCTGGACGAGCATTGACTCGGGCTTGATAAAAAGCAATTTCACGGGCAAAAGCGGCTGTTCGGGTTCGCGCTCGAGTCTCGAGGCTATCAGGAAAGGGATAGGCATAAGGCAGATTGCGTGGGGTCAACAAAAGCCACGCCACCAGACCCGTTAAAACGGCTGTGGCAAACAACCACCAATTTTGTGACACTTTGAACTCGAGCATCGGCTACCCCTTTAGAGGAATTGCACCATCCCCAGAAAGAGGATGGTGCTTAAAATCAGTTTCCTTCTGCCAAGAATGGGAATTCACCAAGCAAGGCTTTGTGCTTTGTGCCGCCAGCGTTTGGACCATCGTAAGAAACATTGTCCGAGGTTACACCGCCGTTTGAAAGTACGCTCAGGGTAATGTCAATCACGTCGTCTTTAAGCATACGACCACGAATTGGGCTGCCTTTGGCATTGAGCGCGTTGCCGTAACCGCTTGTGCCTGTGGTATCAATTCGCATCACATCTGGCAAGAATGCCCCAAGCAATGCACCAACTCGCTTTTCGTCGTTGCCGAGTAAAGATAAAACCGTGCTGACTTCTTTGATAATTGGCGCAGCCGCTTCACCAGCCGCTTTATCACCATTTAGCACAGCCGCTTCAAAAGCTGGGTCAACCGCATTCAAAGTATTTAAGTAATCGTTGGTCAAAAGTAAACCTTCATTGACCGCAGGACGCGCCAAACGCTCAATTTGCATCCAGTCACCAGCTTTACTCGGGTTTGGCACAGAGACGGTTTCCCAAACATCAAAAGTGGTTGCGCCACTGCTCGAGACCAACCAACCCATTGGCATTCGGACAACAATCGAATTGACATTATAACCCGCCGTAAAATCTACGCCGGGGCTACGAAAACCGACTTTTTCGCCCAAGCCAGCCAAGCCAGCCCTGACTCTAAAGAACTGCTCGACATCAAAAAAGAACGGGTCTTCGCGCAGACCAGCAAAGACCGTAATTCCACCACCGGCGGTGTCTATCGGTACAAGGTTCATCATTGGGGCAGCGCCGAGCGGGGTGGTTAGGATTTCTTGTCCTGTGGCTGTGGTTTTAACGGTTCGTGTTGCACCATCACGGATGCCAGTGACCGTCATGGCTTGCTGACCCTTGGCGTTGGGTTTGCCAAATTCAAAACGCACCAGCGCATCTATTTTGCCAGTCGCCATGCTGTCTTTGTCTCGAATTCGCGTAATCTTAAATTCATAGCGGGCATTGCTCGAGAAACTGTACTGCTGACGGGCAATACTGCGTGGGTTGGTGTTCATCACAAAAACCAAGTTATCGTCCACAATTTTAGGGTTCTGGTCTTTCTCGCGGAAGACATAGAGGTCGGTGAGGTTTAGACTGCGGGCTTTCATATCGTTTTCGCCGTCGTCATGGTCGCTGGCTCGAGTGATGGCAAAAATTCCAAGGGCGACGGTCAGGATGGTCAGGACAAATTTGAGTGGGGTTTTCATGGTTTCTCCAATACATAGGGGTTAAGGGCAATAAAAAGCCAGACACATCAAAATGTGCATTCGCAAAGGTAAATCACCTCCTTAGAACTGGGTTATTCCTATATAGTTTTACGCACCAACTTTAGCAATTGGATGTGGCAACTCAATCAGAATGTAATCGGGTTCGCAGACCAACAACCTAGGATTCGAGCAGGCAGATTCGCTGTTGGTCTTGCCGTTAAATCGCTGTCCAACCACCATCAACTGCTAAAGTATGTCCCGTCACAAAGCCAGCCGCGCTCGAGGCTAAAAAAACGCACGCACCAAGCATATCCTCGACTGTGGCAATTCGCCCAAGTGGAATACGGCGCTCAAGGTCAGCTTTTATTTCGGGCTGCGAAAAGGTTTGTTCGGTCAGTGGCGTAAGCACAAAAGTTGGCGCGATGGCATTGACCGTAATTCCATGCTTTGCCCACTCGAGCGCCAAAACTCGAGTCTGGTTAATTAACCCCGCTTTGGCACTGCAATACGCCGCCCGTTGATAATAGCCAATCAGCCCATTTTGCGAAGCGATGTTAATAATTCGCCCACCAAGTCCTCGAGCAATCATCCCTTGACCAATGGCTTGCGAAACAAAAAATGCACCTTTGAGGTTGGTGTCTACCACCAAATCCCAGTTTTCTTCGGTTACATCGGTCGCCCACTGCACCCGATTTACCCCAGCATTATTGACCAGAATGTCTACATCTCCAGCTTCGAGTGCCAGATTTTTGCACTGTGCCACCGACTGGACATCGAGTGCCAAGGCTGTGGCTTTACGCCCAAAAGCGTGTACAAGCTCAAGCGTGGCTTGGGTGGTCTCGAGTTTATCTGGCAATTCAGTAATGATGATGTCTGCACCGTGGGCAGCCAATGCCACCGCAAAGCCCTGACCAAGCCCACCAGAAGCACCAGTCACTAGAGCAGTTTTACCGTACAAAGAAAAATTTGGAATGTTCATAATTGGCAGTTTAACCGCAATTGCTTGTTTCACCTCGAGAACCTAATAGAACCCGTTTGACATCTCAGCTAAGGATTTGTCCGTGTTTGCGTTAAGATGCAGTTTTAATACCCTGAGGCTTGCCTCGGTGACTTTTTATTCAAATTCCTAAGTATCTCCCGCCTACATTTTAGAATTTTCAAAAAGCGTCAATTCTGTCATTACGGCGGCAGATACGCTGTCCTTACTCCCGTTGGTCGGAAATGTTTTAGCAAAGAACTCTAAAACATTTCGGGGTTGTACTTAGAACTCGCCGCGTGCGAAGCTCGAGATGATGTTTGGTGCGCTGGTATCAAAGCCGCAAATGTCAAGCATTCCAGCGTCTTTTGGATCGGCAATGCTAAATTGCGTGGCGGTCATGCCCACCACCACCAGCCGTGCTGCAATGCCCATGGAATCACGGTATCGGCGCAAGGCTTCAAAGGGGTGTACCTTACCAAAGTACGTTTCGTTATCGGTGTAAATCACGAATACATCGGCTTGTACGCCTTTCTCGAGCGCCCAGAGCATTGGTAAAGCACAATCTGTACCACCGAATGATTGGTTTTGAGTCTTCTTGAGTGCAGTCTCGAGAGAATCGCCTGCGCGGATTCCCACGTCGCGGAAAGTATCCGCAAAGCCCATGATGTGCGAATTCTTTTCGCTGCGAAGGGTGAGCATTGCCATGGCGGTGCTGGCAAGGTTTGGGGTGAGACCGTTTACGCCAGCGATGTTGCCCCATGTCATTGAACCTGAAATATCCAAGCCCAATACAAAGCGCTTGTTGGCAGGTGTAATCGTACCAAACGAAGTATAGAACGCCTTCTCGAGCGCATCCACAATTTGTGATACGACTACCCAAGTACCATCGCCTTTGATGCTGCGTCCGCCTTTGTACACCAGCATGGCTTTTAGAGCATCAATTGGATGGATTCGTCCTTTTCGCAAACTTTCGGCATCGGTGACTCGAGCAACAATTTGTCCAATCACATCCCATGCACCCGGCACAAGTACCTCGTGCTTGCCAAGATTGCCAAGGTTACGCAGTGTCCAAGTCAAACCGTTGTTCTCGAGTGCAGTGCGGTAGACTTTTTCACCTCGAGCTTCAGTGGGAATGGCTTCAATAGGCAACTTGTATTCGTGCATGATGGCGGCAGCACTCTTATCGGTTTTTGCCTCGAGCGCCAGGATATGACCACGCACCATGTTCAGCGCGGCATCCTCAGACTCGAGAACACCATCCACAAGGTACTTGAACAACGCATTTCGGGTCGCGTCGCTGGTCTTTGGGTGCGAGAGGCGCAAAGCATCGGCTTGAGTCCAACCATCTCGAGACTTGTACTTGACAGCCCAGAGTGCCAGTTTCTCGAGTGGCATATGCTCGTAGATTTTTGCCACGCCGCTACGGGTCAGACGACCCCAACCGCCGAACAATTGTACAAACTCGAGGAAGTGCAACATATGCGTACCAGTTCGCGCCACTTCAGGCAGGGCATCCCAAGCTGCTTTACGAGTCGCAGAATCCACCGAGAGCTTCGCCACGGCTGCAAGTGCCACAAGAGTAGGCTCTGGCTTTGGAGCGCGGTTGTAACGTGCTACATCAAGAATAATCTCGAGGGCAGTAGCACCTTCAAGGGTCGCAAAATCGCGCACGAAATCGGTCTCGAGCTTGGTTTGACGCGCTTCGGTGGTGTAAAATGTACCACCCTCAGTTCCTAAAATTAAAAATCGGAGGAAACGAGTTGCATCCGAAACCGCGAAGACAAAACCGAGGGTGTTGTTTTGCACTTGGTCGGCTCGAGCCTTGAGAATTTGCGAGGTGCTATTTGGACGAATTGCATTGATAAGGTGCTTCATGATAGACCCTCCTGTAGGGTAAATTCGCAACTCGAGGCGCTGCTCGAGAAACAAGTAAAAAAAGGGGCATGGCTTGAAATCAAACCAATACAACGGCTCAAGCACGAAGAGGAAACACATGGTGCTTGTGTAAGAATTCCACGCCCATAAAAACAACTCGAATGCCAGTAATGTGGTGGAGCGAGTGGGATTTGCACCCACGTCCTGACGATTAGAAGTCGATAACCCTCACGCTTCGGCTCTATAAAGAACAAGGTGTGCAAAAGGATGTTTTATCCGCTCTACTCCTGAGCTACCGCCCCACGAAAAAATGTTGGAACAGGAGGGAATCGAACCCCCGACCTCCCCTGAGTAGAGGTAATCCTCGAGCGACGGCTCAGAAAAAAGCAAAAAATGCTGAGGAATTTTTTTGGCGCTCTACCACTGAGCTACTGTTCCATAAAAATCAAAACTCGAGTTGAAACGTACTACCCGCATTTGCATTAGCGTTCTTGACTCGTTTAATCAATTCAGATAAACGCATTGAAACCGCCATTGAAAATACTTGATGCTCCTCACCAGAGGCTTCTCGAGCAACCGAAACAGGCACACCAGAAATAACGAGCGTCACACCCGTTTTGGTGGTGTAGGTATAATTAATTCTGGTTTCTGGAGCAATCACAATCAAGCCGCTTGATTCTTAGGCATGGTTGCAATTAACGCCCTAAGTACAGCATTAACTTGTTCAGGCGTAGCAAAAACTTGTGCCACATCAGGCTCGAGCAGCACAACTCGAGAACCACTTGGAATACTTGTGAAACGATTTGGTTTGGCTTGACTATAATCAAAAATATACTCTGGTCTTAATTCATCCAAGGTGTTTGGCATGACGCAAATTCTAGCGCTTTTAGAGATTAAAAGGAATCGGAGGGATTTGAACCCTCGAGACATCAGTCTTCCTTCTTAGCAGGAAGGTGCAATAAGCCACTCTGCCACGATTCCATAAGGCTCGAGAAAACCTCGAGCTTTGGCGTGCCTGACAGGATTTGAACCTGCAACGATACGTGTTGGAGACGTACTCCCTTAGCCAGTCGGGATTCAGACACAAAAAGGAAAGCAAGGGAATCGAACCCTTGAGGCTTTTACGCCCAGCCGTTTTCAAAACGGTGTCCTCGACCCACCGGACGCTTTCCATAAAAGACCTCGCTCGGAATTGAACCGAGACTCCTTGGTTTGCAGCCAAAGCCCATGCCGTCTGGCTCGAGATCAAAATTTGATATATTTTAGAATGGAGGAAGTCCATCAATTCTATCCAGTTCCATTCCTGAAAAACTTTCAAATATAAACCATGCGTCATTTTTGGCAATCAATCGAAATTTAAATTGATTGCCAGAGTATCCGCTTTGGGTTCTTATATCTTGAATTATAGAAGAAAAGTTATCATATGCTTCTTGTTGTAAACCACCTAAAAATCGCCCATAATGGTCATGTATTTGAAGAGCCTTCATGCTATTTCCTGCTGTGGCATAACCACCACCTGGAGGCATCAAAACTGTCCCATCAGAAAGTTCAACAAATATTGTCATACCCGCTTTTCGTGCTTGTGTAAAGTGACGTGGCTCTATAAGTTTTGGGAAAACATTTTCAAAAGGTGTTTTAAACCGATCAAAAAGCTCAGACCAATTAGAGTAGGCAATCTCGAGCAAATCTCTTTCTCCCCACACGGTTGGATGACTTCTGCCATGTGAACGAACGTCAATGCAATAAATCGTATCTTGGTCAACCATACAAAATAAAATTTCTTGCGTTCCTGATTCCGTAAAGTGTAAATGATGTATACCCCAATCAAACAGTATTGGGTCATACTTTTCAGTATCCATAATTGAACGACTTTGGTGTGACATTAAATTTTCGCCACGCCCAGATTTTTCTTGCAGTAATTGCAAGTCATTTTGATGTTGGCTTGGACAGGTAAATTCTTTAGCGTAGACAAACCTACGCGGGGCAATTGGAATTTTTCGTATCTCAGCGTTAAAATACTGGAGTGCTATTTTTTGAGGATCAGTGGCAGCAGAAATACTATATCCTTGGGCTACTAATAACATACCCAAATAAGCTGCCCAATCTTCGTAGAAACTGATTTCCAAGTCAATGCCGTCTATGGTTGTTTTCATTCCAAATCATTTTACTTTATGGTTTTAATTTTTGTACATGACAACTTTAGAATGTAAGAAATTTTTAGGTTGATATATGGAGGAGGCGGGACTCGAACCCGCATATTCGGCACTGTCGGTTTTAGGAAACCCGCTTCCTGCGGCAAGTTACAAACCCACTCAAGATTCGTCATCTCGAGTCGCCAGCCAGTGCATCCGGAACCTCCGACGGTTTTTGACCTGTGCCGCAGCTATTACGCTTACCGAATCCGTAGTTTTGCGGTGCGCGACCGTTTGCGCTACTCCCCCATGTGGTGTTCCTTCAGGGACTCGAACCCAGACTTGTCAGTGTTTTAAGCACTGCGCCTCTACCAATTGGGCTAAAGAAACATGGTGCGAATTACGAGAGTCGAACTCGTGTTTCCTGCATGGCAAGCAGATGTCGTAAACCACTGGACGAAATTCGCATTGGTGCGTCTGGTAGGAGTCGAACCTACAGATTCTCGGGTTTGAACCGAGCGAGTTTGCCATTCCTCTACAAACGCATGATTCTCGAGGAAATTCCCGAGAATTTTTGGTACGCCGAGCGGGACTCGAACCCGCAAGCTCCTCGTTCTAAGCGAGGTGAGTTTACCATTTCTCTATCAGCGCATAGACCCTCGAGACTCGAGGGTTATGGTTTCCAAGGTCAGGATTTGAACCCGTAAATTCTTGTCGCTCAAACAAGTGACTTTACCAATTTGTCTACACGGATAAGCTGGTGCAGGTTTCCCATGCGGGTGCTGGTGCAGGTTTCCCATGCGGGTGCTGGTGCAGTTGGCGGGAATCGAACCCGCATTCTCTGTTTGGAAGACAGCCATCCTAAGCCGTTGGATGACAACTGCATAAAGCCCTTATTCATGTGGCACAACATAAAGCGGTGTGTGCCATTTGCTCCCGCTCGAGCAAATGCAAAATAAGGGTGGTGACCCCACGTTGTGCGGGGTTTGGAGCAGAAGGACAGGTTTCGCACCTGCGTCTCACCTCGGTTGAGGTGCATCTTGCTGTTTAGAAGACTTCTGCATGGTGGGTTCTCTCGAATTTGAATCGAGACCTCGACGATTAAAAGTCGTCTGCTCTGCCAGTTGAGCTAAAAACCCATGTGGGGCTGATTAAACCCCATTTTGGTGATCTCGAGGAGAATTGAACTCCTGTCTGTCGGGTGAAAACCGCCTATCCTAAACCATTAGACGACGAGACCATGTGGAAGGAAAGTTGGGATTTGAACCCAAAATAACAGCTTCAAAGGCTGTTGAGTTGCCAGTTACTCCACTTTCCTATTTTGGACTCGAGCAAGGTTTGTAGCACAGTAAAAAACGACTCGAGAATACCTCGAGTTTACAGGATTTGAACCTGTTCTCCTTTGGGGATTTACCGATAACTGTGTTACTTCGGCTCGAGCAAAAACTGGTCGAGAGACTTGGAATTGAACCAAGACTTACTGTGCTTCAGACAATCGTGCAGACCAACTACACCATCTCTCGTTTTGGGTGCGGTGATGGGAGTTGAACCCATCAATCGAGCTTATGAGACTCGAGGCATCACCGGACGCACACCGCATTAAAACTGGTCGAAGATGATGGAATCGAACCATCGTTGCCTGCATATCAGACAGGTGTCTTACCTTTAGACGAATCTTCGTTTCTCCTCGAGTTGTTTGGAGGTAATTCTCGAGGGGTGCGTTTATAAAACGCTCTGGTCGGCACGGCAAGGGTCGAACTTGCGGCTTCTGCTTTGTAAGAGCAGCACTCATACCACTGAGTTACGCGCCGTTAAACTCGAGGCGGTCAAGCGCCGTACTCTCGAGCATTGGTGGAAATGATCGGATTTGAACCGATAACCTTCGCTGTGCAAAAGCGCTGCTCTCCCGTTGAGCTACAATCCCATGTTGGGAACGGGTGTTCCCTTTGGTCGAGCGTGTAAGAATTGAACTTACCTAATGTCCTGTTTCCAAAACAGGAGACCCTCCTTGAGTCTGACGCTCGAGATAAGATTCGGATAGGAATTGAACCTATGACCTTTGGCTTCGCATACCAATGCTCGTTTCCACTGAGCTACCGAATCAAGTGATAGTGCTGTGGTGAACCGAGCAGGACTTGAACCTGCGACTTCCATGTTAGAAGCATGGCACTCTACTCCACTGAGTTATCGGTTCGTGAAACCCATGTATTCACTGGTTCATGTGGTGAATCGGGCAGGACTCGAACCTGCAACTTCCACGTTCGAAGCGTGGCACTCTGTCCTTTGAGTTACCGATTCATGATGCTCGAGCAAGTGAGTACAGCACGACAATATTTTCAAGATAATCGTGTTGCTTCGGCTCGAGATGGGTACTGCAAACAAGTGGATTCTTGAGGCGTTTTAATCTGGGAAAGAGATAAGCCTCGAGATTCGGCTCGCAGTTATATGGCGGTTCTAACGGGAATCGAACCCGTATTGCCTGAGAGACAGTCAAGCATCGTAGCCGTTGGAACATAGAACCATTTCATGGTGTCAAACACAGACCTATGGCTGACTCGGTAGGGATCGAACCTACGACATCCTGATTAACAGTCAGGCGCTCTACCTCTAAGCTACAAGTCAAAACTGGTGGATAGAGAGGGATTTGAACCCCCAGTGTTTTTCAACGTCTGATCTACAGTCAGGTGCAATACCATTATGCGATCTACCCTTAATTTGCTCGAGAGTTGTACGCCCCTGAGCGTGTTCGCCTCAAGAATAATCGTGATGCGCCGCACAGCACATAAATTCACGTTTTCTTGAAGAAGAAAAATTTGGCATTCGAGTTGTCAAAGTATACGCTCGAGAACGAGTTCTAGTCGTCGCAAGCAGTTTGGGTGCATTTTTAGCTTCTCGAGGACACGAATTCTCGAGTTGCGTACACCTGTGGGTTCATCGTCGGGAATCGCACCCGAGTTTCTAGGGTCACAACCTAGCGTCTTGTCTACTGGACGACAACGAACATAATTTGTGCGGTACAAAAAATTTGAGCCTATCCATTGCGGTTAGGCTCAAAAGAGTATGCCTGTTCCGCCTTACCTAATACGATTTTCCAAAATACTCGAGAAGCTACGACCTTGCCAATTGCCCTGTCCTAAATCTGAGTGATAACCGAGGTTACGCAATTTCAGATTGGCACAATCGCTTGCCCGACTCGGGCGTGTGGCGTATTGTTTTGTGGGGTTTATAAAGTTCATAAATTTCTCCGATTCGAGGTCTTTGGTCTCGAGGGTCAGGTGTTGTTTCCTCGAGCAGCATCGTACCGAGCCGTTTGGGTCTTGTCATGCGTCGTTTTGCGTAGCAGGAGCTAAGCCATTTAGCAGAGGGCAAGATAAGAAGGTAAAAGGGTTAAAACGTTAAAAAGCACCTCCTGCTCTTACCTTTTTACCTTTTGACCTTTTTACCCTATGCTTTTCCCCTCGAGTAAGTGTTTGACTGCATCCTGAACGCGGCGCAACGGATAATAGGCGGCGTTGCGGCGTTGACGCAGCAGGCTCTCGCCAACCAAGCGCGGCACAAAACCATCTTTTAGCTCGAGAATACGGGCTGGGGTTTCGCCGTTCAAATGCTCAATTAGCACAGCCGTTAAAGCCCTTGTCAGGGTCGTGGCTTCGCTGCCAACCGTAGCAGCAAGCTCAAGCGTATTTTGGTTGTGGCGCAGGTATAAACCCATTTCGTCTAAGCACTCTTGGTCTTGGCGAATTTCGCTGATGTCCCAAGTTTCACCGTGCTGTGGCTCGAGTTTAGAAGCATTTTGCGCCAATTCAATTAAGGCTTTTATTCGCTGGCTGTTGTCCATTTTTTCAAAGTCTTGCACTTGAGTTTCTAGGGTCTCGAGGCTCATGGGCTTAGCTTAACGTACTTTACAAGTTTTATCAGGTATGACACACAACACAATGGCGCACAATCAAAAAGACCTCCCAAATCGGGAGGTCTCGAGCAACAAGTTATTTTACAAACGCACTAGGTTTGCAAAAATTTCGGTTACGCCACCAGCACGGATGCTGAATTGTTGGACTTGAGTCCGAAAACCAGGTGCAACAATCGTGACTTCATGGTTGCCAACTGGTAAATCGTTGACGCGCAGAACACCGTCGTTACCAACAACACCGACATCGTTGCCGTTGATAAAAACTCGAGCATTGGCAACATTGCTGCGAACCACAAGGCTACCAGCCAAGGATTGCAAGTCGGCACGAACGGTGGTGGTCTGACCAGCTTGAACCGTCACGGTGGTGCTGTAGTCTTGGAAGCCGTTGAGGACAACGCGAACCGTGTATTGACCGGCTGGGACAGTGATTTGACCCGTACCCGTACCGATGCTGCTGCCGTTGACAATCACTTGTGCGCCATTTGGAGCAATCACTTGCAGCACGCCATTTTGAACAATGGCTTGGAGGTTGGCATTGACCACCACATTTGCACCTGCGCCAACATTGACGGTCTGGTTAAAATCTTGGAAGCCATTGGCAGTCACACGGACGCTGTGCTGACCGGGAGCAACTTGAAGGGTCATATCGCCATTTCCAGCCCGAACACCATCGATAAATACGGTGGCATTATTTGGTGTGACTTGGACGGTAATCGTACCGTTTTGATTGATGGCTCGTAAGTTAAAGTTCAGTTGGACAACTTGACCGCCACCAACATTGACCGTTTGGGTCACATCCGAGTATCCATTGGCAGTGACCCGAATCGAGTGTTGACCAGCTGCGACGGTGACTGAAACTGGGCTGTTGCCTGCCAAGACATTATCCACAAAAACTTGTGCGCCACTGACATTGCTGTTGATTTGCAGTGTGCCTGTGTTCTGTACCACGGCTCGAGCTTGGGTACGGAAATCGACATATGCCGAAGTCCAGTCTTGTGGGGGCAGTGGCGTGACTACCAAAGCCAGAGGGCGAGCCAAACCTGTACCTTGAACCGTAGCTTGGGCAAAGTTGCCACTGCTTACTTGTGGAATCACTTGCGAGAGATTAAGCGGGGTTTTTGAAGCCAAGGCAAAGATTTTTTCTTGACCATATGGCGCAGATATATCTATGGTGTACTGGTCGTTAGCTCCGGGGAAGGTGCGGGTTTCGCCAGCCCTCAAAAATGGTGTACCGTTAGAAAAGCCGTTTGGTAACAAAACCACAACATCGTTGGTGGCAGTGATGTTAAACGCATAGACATAGGCATCTTGATTGACGCTCAACGAGATTTTCAGGCTTTCACCTTGGCTGTAAAGTGGGTTGACTCCAGCTTTATTAACAGCCACCTGAACTTTTAGGCTGGTTGGAACTGGATTGACCACAATCCCTTGTGGGGATGCGACTGGGGCGGATTGCGCTAAGGCAATACCAGAGAAGAGGGCGAATGCGGCACTGAGTAAGGCTTTGAATTTCATATATGTTCCTCCTTCATAACGAACTGAACCAACCATAGCAGTAATGTGTCAGGGTTCTTATGAGTGCTTCTTAAAACACGTTTATAATTCAAGGGTTATTAAAGACTGCCCGGTTTGCCATAAGCCCGATTAAAGTACATCAGTGGCTCGCCAGCCTCGCCATGATGAATCTCGGTCACATCGCCCAGAACAATCGTATGGTCGCCAGCCGGAATCAGTTGCCTGATTTTGGCACTAAACGCCCCTAAGCTGCCCTCGAGAATCGGGCTACCATTTTGGTCAGCCCTCCAAGCAAAAGTATCCCAATTTGCAACCCGTTCACTCGAGGGTTTAGCAAAGGCATCGGCAATGGGCTGTTGGTCAGAAGCCAAAATTGAAACCGCAAAATGCTCGGTTTCTGCCAGCAGACTGTAAGCACTGCCGCCGTTGGTTGGCGACACCAAAATAATCGGTGGGTCAATACTGATTGTTAAAAAAGCTGTTGCCGTATACCCATCTTGCTCTGGCACGCACGCCTCGAGAAATTCAGCTTTGCGTTTAGCGGTCACGACCGTGACAGTCGAAGCCCAGTTGCGAGCCAGCCCCTTGTAGGCATTGGCATCAGTTGCAGTAAAAGTTCTCATCGCCAAGAGCTTAGGTGAAAAGGTTAAAGGGTTAAAGGGTTAAAAGTACAAATCTTGACTTTTTCCCCTCTTTCCCTTTTGACCTTTTACCCTGTTTTATCTGGCACAGATGCACTTTCAAAGGTTGCCATCTCGCTCAGGGTACGAGCAGCCGCCTCGAGCATTGGAATGGCTAACGTCGCGCCAGTGCCTTCGCCAAGGCGCAAGCCAAGGTTAAAGAGCGGCTCGAGACCCAAAAACTTGAGTTGGGCAATGTGACCCGGTTCGACCGAGACATGGGTCGCACAAAGGTATTCTCGAGTCATTGGCGCAAGCGCACAAGCTGCTAACGCCGCCGCTCCGGCAATAAAGCCATCCACCAGCACGGCGACACGGCTGGCTGCGCCTTGGAGCATGATGCCAGTCATGGCAGCAATCTCGAGTCCGCCTAGTTCGGTTAAGCCTGTGAGCGTGTCCAGTTGCTCGAGACCTGTGAGGGCATCCAGTTGCTCGAGACCTGTGAGGTTATCCAGTTCAGGAGCTAATTTGGCTCGAGCCACGGCTTCTTGTACCACAAGGCGTTTTTGGTTAAAGGTTGAATCGTTTATGCCTGTGCCACGTCCGATACTCTGCTCCAAACTGGTTTTGGCATACCACATGGTCATGGCACTGGCGGCGGTGGTGTTGCCTATGCCCATATCTCCCGCTACAATGATATTTGCGCCATCGTCAATCAATTCTTTGGCGGCGTGTGCGCCCGCTAAAATGGCTTGTATCGTTTCGGCTCGAGTCATGGCGGCTTGGTAGCGGATATTTTGTGTCCCTAAGCGCACTTTGGCAGATAAGAGCTTTGGGTGTGGTGCTAATTGGCTTGCCACGCCAACATCGAGTACCCAAACTTGCGCCCCAACAACTCGGGCAATGGCGTTAATTCCAGCGCCTCCTGCTAGAAAATTTTGCACCATGGCTGGAGTCACTGCACTTGGATATGCCGAAACACCTTCGGCGGTGACCCCATGGTCAGCGGTACAGACAATCACGGCTTTACTTTGAATAATCGGCTTACTTGTGCCTTGAATACCGGCTAACCAAATACTCAATTCTTCGAGTCTGCCCAGTGAACCACGTGGTTTAGTCAAGGTTTTTTGGCGTTCTCGAGCCGCGTTTTGGCTCTTTTGGTCGGGGGCAACAATGGTGCTTTGTAATTTCTTGAGCAATTTCTCGAGGTCAGATGGCATGAGCCAGAGCATACCCGAATTTGGATACGCTATATTTTGCTGTTCTGCTCGCTTTCCCCGAGTCATTTTGTCGTATTATGGCGCTCCTCACGGCAATTGTTCAATAGATTACGTTCTTAACGAAGTCGTCTTAATTCCCACAAAAATCTTGACGAACACCCAAGATATGGTATGCTGGCTTCACAAAGGTACGAGATATAGAATTTGGATGGTTGGGAAAAGCATCCAGCAAGCTCATCTCGAGGGTGCAAAATGCAGGAATTTAGGTCTGAACCAAATTGCCCCTTGTTCGTCCATTAGACTTCAATCCAAATACCCTCGAGACACTCGAGGCGGCATTTGTTTGACCCTTATCTCTCGCGGAGGCACAACATCATGACCCAAGCAACCACCTACCACTTCGATGACCACGCTCAAGCCATCGCTAAACGCCAGTATATGCAGGCTGGCGACAACGATGTTTACGGAATGTTTCAACGCATTGCCGCTTGGGTCTCGAGTGCCGAAGCCACCCCTGAACTCAAAACCAAATGGGGCGAGACCTTCTATAACCTGATGGCATCTAAGCGCTTTTGCCCCGGTGGACGGGTCTTGGCTGGGGCTGGTACACAACACGGCAATGTCTTGAACTGCTTTGTGCAAGGTGCAACCCAATTTGAGCCAAGCAGCTTTGAAGGCGTGATGGAAGTGGCTAAAAAACTCGCCTTGGTCACCAAAGTTGGCGGCGGCAATGGAGTCAACCTCGATGTCTATACCCCAAGGGCAAGCACCAGCCGTTCGGACAATGGCGTGCGAGGTTGGGTTTACATGAGCGCCACCCACCCTGATGTTGAAGATTTTATCAAAGGCTTGATGCGCCCACCAACCATGCCAGACGGCGAAAAAGTCCCGACCAGCATCCGCAATTGGTCAAAAGTGGTCTACGGAGTCATCAGTCCAGCCCTCTCGAGTCTGGCACGGCAATATGGTGTCAATCTGGTTGGCAGCTTGCCCGACAATGTACAGACCATTCACGACGACATGGGCGGGATTCTCGAGGCAGCCAAGTCGGTCTGTGCAACCGCCAAGGCGGGTATTGAACCACGAATTGACCTCTCGAGCTTGCGTGAAGAAGGCGCACCGATCAAAGGCTCAGGCGGCACTTCGAGCGGACCCGTCTCGTTTTTATTTGAGATTTTTGATAATTTTCTCGAGTGGGCGAACTTGGGGGCAGAAACTTCTGGTCCTGTGGCGACCTTACGCTATTGTTATGCCCCAGTGCTGCGAGTTGTGAGGCAGGGCGGAACTCGACGTGGCGCTGGGATGGCGACCATTTCGATAGATCACCCCGATGTCTTGGATTTTTTAACCGCCAAAGACCTCGACCGCGAGACTGGCGAAGGTGACATCAGCACTTTTAACATCTCGATTCTGCCAACCGAGAAATTCTGGGAAACGCTCCAAGCCGATGCCTTATGGAACATCGCGCCGCTCGAGGTCATGGCGAAATACCACATTGTTAAGCTCGAGGGGGATTACAGAGGGAGCATTCCAGAACTGCCAATGCGAGAACTCGATGGTGCTAAAGGTGTGCCGGTGTATGTTGGTGGAATTCCAGCCAAGTGGCTTTGGCGACAAATTGCCGAACATGCATGGAGTACCGGCGAACCGGGCTTAATTTATATTGATAAAGTTAACGAAATGAGCGCTCTTAAAGACTTGGGTGATAAATATTTAATCCGAAGTACAAATCCTTGTGGCGAGATCCCTCTGACGGTAGGTGAACCGTGTGATTTAGGTGCAATTAACCTCGCAGCTTATGTGACCGACAAAACTTTTGACTATGCCACTTTTCGTGCCGATGTCCACGATTGCATTCGCTTTCTCGACGATGTTCTCGAGGTCAATGTCTTTGCACTCGAGGATAACCGTGTGGCGAGCCAAAACCTGCGCCGCCTTGGGTTAGGCGTGATGGGCTTGGCGGATGCGCTGATTTTGATGGGTCAGCGCTACGATAACCAAGAAGGACGCGATACGATCCACAAAATCATGAGCGTGATGCGCGAGGAAGCGATTGCCGAAAGTCAGAACCTTGGTCTCGAGCGTGGTGTTTACCCCGTCTTTGCCGAAAATGCCGAGAAAATGCCCCACGAACCACGCCGCAATGTGGCAGTCTTGACGGTTGCGCCAACTGGTACAACCAGTATGCTGATGGGGGTCTCGAGTGGTATCGAACCCGTCTTTAGCCCGTTTGTTTGGCGTAAAATCGGTGCGGAGTACAAAGCCTTAATTGCGCCTTTGTTCCAAGAAATGCTCGAGCAGTACCCAGCCGATGCGGCTTACGCCAAGGATAACCGTTGGGACTGGGATAAAGTCACCGATGCAATCGCTGGTAATCATGGCAGTTGTGTCGGACTCGAGTTTGTGCCAGAGGCAGTCCAGAGCGTTTTTGTCTGCGCCCATGACATCGCGCCACTCGACCATGTGCGAATGCAAGGCACAGTTCAACAGGCTTTTGATGCCCAAGGGTTTGCCGCTAATAGCCTCAGTAAAACCATCAACTTACCAAATTCTGCCACAGTCGAAGATGTCGAAGCGGCTTACTCCGAAGCCTACCGCACGGGTTGCAAAGGGATTACGGTCTACCGCGATGGCAGCCGCCAATTCCAAGTGTTAAGCACTAGCAAAGAAGAAAAGAAAGAGGAAGCCACCAATATTATCCCACTCGAGCCAAATCCAAACTCGAGCAGCGAAGAAACCCTTTGGGGTGCGAGTCAACATTTTCAACCTGGCTCACCGATTTTCTCGAGACCAACCCGCTTAACTGGTGTGACCGATATGGTCAAGCTGACCGATCTTGCGGCTGGTACAAAGCGGACTTTTTTAATCACCACCAATACCCTCGAGAATAAGCCAGTCGAAATTGTTGTGGTCTCTGGGCGGGCTGGCGACGAAGCCAACGCCGATAGTGAAGCCCTTGGGCGGGTCGTTTCGATTGCTTTACAGTACGGTGTACCTGCCGAAGCGATCCAAAAAACCCTGCGTGGCATCAATGGCGGATTGTACGGCAGTTATAATGGGCGTTTGGTGGGCAGTAAAGCCGACCTGATTGCGGTCGCGCTCGAAAGTACCGCCTCGAGTGGCGCAGTTCGCCCAGCCGAACAGCCACTTTTGTATAGCGAAATGCAGTCCTACCCGCTTTTGGCAGGAGCAGCCCCCAGTGCCGAAGAATTGCAAACCCCGCTTTTTGCGGCTGCCCAAACCAAAGTCGCCATGAAGGGTGAGCAATGCCCAAGTTGTAGCAGTCCAAATCTGGTGCGCGAAGAAGGCTGCTTAAAATGCCAAAGCTGTGGATACAGCAAGTGCGGCTAAAATGACTGACCCTAAAATGCTCCAAGAAATCCGCCAAGCTCCAGAAATTATTGCCACCCAACTCGAGCAAAACCAGTCCCGAGTTGCGGCTTTGGTTAAGGCAATTCAGGCACGCCAACCACGTTTTGCGATGACCATTGCTCGAGGCACTTCAGACCATGCGGCGAATTTTGTGCAGTACGCACTCGAGTCTCAGCTTGGTTTGGTGACTGCCTCGGCTGCGCCTAGCGTGATTACGGCATACAAGGCAAAACTCAAACTCGAGGGGGCGCTGGTGTTGGCAATTTCGCAGTCTGGTCAATCGCCAGATGTGGTCAATTCCTTGGCGGCGGCAAGGGAACAAGGCGCGTTGACCGTGGCAATCGTCAATGCGCCAAATACGCCACTTGAGGCGGCGGCTGAATTTAGTCTACCGATGTGGGCTGGAACAGAAATTTCGGTGGCGGCAACCAAGAGTTTTATTGCCAGTCTGGTTGCGCCTTTAACCGTGATTGCTGCCTTAAACCAAGACTCGAGTTTGCAAACTGCGCTCGAAAATTTGCCTCGGGCTGTCCAAATTGCACTCGAGACCGAAAGCATCAGTCACGACCGTGCCGAGCGCTACCGCTATGCCGAAAGCATGGTCACCTTGGGGCGTGGGCTGCATTATCCCATGGCTCGAGAAGCTGCCCTTAAACTCAAAGAAACCAGTGTTATCAGCGCCGAAGCCTTTAGCACTGCCGAATTTGCCCATGGACCGATTATTTTAATCGAGGCTGGCTTTCCGGTGCTGGCATTCCAAGCCCGAGATGCCACGGCTATTGGTTCACTCGAGCGCTACACCGACCTCGTGGCTCGCGGGGCAGAACTGATTTTAATTGGTGCGGCTGCTCCAGAACTACCCGCCACGATTCGTTTGGTTACACCTGCCACGGGTCACGATTTAACCGACCCAATTCCAGCCATGTTGGCAGCCTATTTATTCGCTGGGCATTTGAGTTTGGCAAAAGGCTTAAACCCTGATGTGCCAAGAACCCTCTCAAAAGTCACCAAGACCCTTTGAGGCTTGACGAAACCCTGACACTTAACGCAGACTGTGGGCAGCTTTGAGAGGGGTGTCTATGAAAAAATTTGTTTTGATGGGTTTTGGAAGTCTAGCAACGCTGGCATTATTGGCGCAAGGTTCTGCCCAGACTCGAGTATTGAATTTATACAATTGGTCTGAGTATATGGATCCTGCCATCCTCAAAGATTTCGAGAAGCAATTTAATGCTCGAGTTAATGTCTCTTTGTTTGAATCCAACGAAGATTTAATCGCTAAACTCAAAGCCAACGGCGGCAGTCAATACGATGTGGTTGTACCGGGGCAGTATGCGATTCCTTTGATGTCGCGCTTAAATTTACTGTTAAAACTCGATAAATCTAAAATCCCAAACCTCAAAAATCTATCTAAGAAATTCGTCAATCCAAGTTATGACCCCAACAATACCTACAGTGCAGCCTACCAATGGGGAACAGTTGGTGTGGTTTACCGCAAAGATAAACTTAAAAACCCTGAGCAGAGTTGGGGCTTATTTTTTGACAAAACCAAACAGCAGGGTACATTTTTGATGATGGACTCGTCTCGAGAAATGCTTGGACCTGTGCTTAAATACCTCAAAAAGAGCCTGAACAGCACCAAGCCCGACGATTTACGGGCTGCCCTTGATTTAATGGTCGATGCCAAAAACCGCAGTCTGGGTTTTGATGGTGGGGTTGGCAACCGTAACAAAGTTGCGGCAGCCCAAGCCAATTATGGTGTGGCATACAACGGGGATGTGGTAAAACTGCAAGCCGAAGACCCAAACCTTGGGTTTTTTGTTCCCAAAGAAGGCAGTGTCATTTTTACCGACAGCATGGCAATCCCGGTCAAAGCCCCAAACGCCGCCTTGGCGCACCAATTTATTAACTTTATCCTCGAGCCAAAAGTCGGAGCGCGTTTAAGCACCTATAATCAATATGCCACCCCGAACGAAGCCGCCAAACCATTTTTGAGTAAAGCCGATGTCCAAAACCCAGCCATTTACCCACCCGCCAACGTCATGGCAAACCTCGAGTTTATTTTAGACTTAGGCAAAGACAATAACCTTTACGACAGCGTTTGGACAAAAGTCAAAGCCCGTTGACGCAGCATTTACCGTAGGGGCGGGGCTTCTTGCCATTGATACCGACTTAATCGTTTTTGCTGTCTGTAACAACAAATCTTATATTTCAATTCGTGTCTCAGCACTTGATTTTTGTCCTCCCCGCGAAGCAGGGGAGGTGGCAAGCGAAGCGCGTCGGAGGGGTCTCGCACAGCGTCTTTTCGTTTACGCGCCGCAGACCCCTCCGTCACTCGTTGCACTCGTGCCACCTCCACCTACCTAACGGTAGGGGAGGAATTTTCTGCGTTGCATACGGCTTTCTTGACTTAGTTAGAGTATATGGGCTTGCCTCGCCCAACCAGTTGACTCGCCTTACCTATTCTTCATTTCGGACGAAAAAACTGCACTCCACCCAAGACCTCGAGTTGTTGCTCGAGGTCGGCTTTGGTTTGGTTTGGGCGGCTATTGGCATCGCCTGGCAGTGTGCCAGCCAGAATTTCGAGCGCATCGGCAAAACCATCTGCATCGTTGTCTGCCTCGAGTTTATAATTGCCGTCAAAGCGCTTTTGGAGGTCGGCTAGTTTTTCGCTTGGTTTATCGTCTTTGACATTTGGGTTTGTGCCAGCAAAACGCTCCAGCACATCTGGGAAACCATCGCGGTCGGTGTCGCCGCCATAACGAATCGCGCTGTAAACTGCGTCTTGAACACTCTGTTTTTTGCCACGCCAAAAGCCAACTGCCAAGCCAAATGAATTCCATGGGGCATCGCCGTTGGGTTTAACATGACAAATTTGGCATTCGGCTCGAGCCAAAGGGCTGCTTGCCACCCGCTCGAGTTTGAGGGTTTTATAAGCTGTGGTTTCAAAGCCGCCTCGAGCCAAGGCTGCACCGACTAAAGCAAGGCTGACTGTTGCTAGGACTCGGACGGGATTCATGACTGTTTGGATGCACAACCAACTCGAGAAGTTCCCGAACCCTCTTGAGTTGTGTAGCTCACTTTGGGCGAATGAACCAAGTCCACTTTGGGCGAATGAACCAAGTTCACTTTGGGCGAATGAACATCGCTAAACTTTGGACTGGCGAATAGGTCTCGATGGTTTGGATTAAGCTGCAATCGGGTGCAAATTTACGAATCAAATGCCCACCGCGCCTGGCTGCATACAAGTTGCCTTGTGGGTCGAGTACCAAATCGAGGGCTTGACTCGAGTCCTCGCCTTGCAGGGCTTCAATAATCGCATACGGTCCTTGTGCGCCTTTGGGTGGCAAGAGGGTCCGCACCCTCGAGGCCGTTGCATCAGCAATGTAGACCGTGCCGTTGGCGGCAGCCGTGACCCCATCGAGCAAACGCAACTCGGGGGTGTCTTTGCTGACCTTAAACGAATAGCGATTGACATACTCGCCTTCGGGCGAAAAACGCTGAATGCGCCGATTGCCATAATCCAGCACATAAACCATGCCATCGGCAGCCGCCACAATACTGCGTGGGTCTTCAAATAGACCTTGGCTTGTGCCGCGCCCACCAAAGCGACTGAGGTAATTGCCTTCAAGGTCAAATCTCGAGACACTGTACGATTCGCCATCCAAGACATACAACTGATTCCAATGCGCCACCGATAATGACATCGGGTACAGCAATTCGCCCGGTTTCATGCCATATGCCCCAAAAGCCAGCAATTGTTTATTGTCGCGGTCAAATTTACGCAATAAACGCGCCGTTGGGTCGTTGGAGCGGTACTCGAGAATCGAAACATAAAAATTCATCTCTGAATCCACACCAATGGCTACAGGTGCGCCCGGTAACTGCCCAGAAGAAATCTGTCCAAAACTGCGCTCGAGGTTGCCGTTTAAGTCCAGCACCCGAATCGGTCCTTTGCGGGTGTTCAGGCTGACAATAATATGGGCGGGTCCATGCAGGTCGGTTTGTTGGTCAAATAAACCTTTGTCTATTTCTTCAATCACTTCGGTTAAAGTTGGGCGTTTATCGGGGTCTTTGTCAATCATTCGCATCACAAGGTCGTTGTATTTGGGCGGGACTTCGAGGTTAATTTGGCGTGGTGGGGTCGGGGTCTGGAAAATCTGGGCTTGAACCACAGCTTCGTAACCACCCTTAAAAGCGGTCTGCCCTGTTGCCATTTCATAAAAGACCAAGCCAAGGCTGTAAATATCGGTGCGGTGGTCTATTTTGTTGCCTCGAGCCTGTTCTGGACTCATGTAGACTGGTGTACCGACTCGAGCGCCAGTCATCGTCAGGCGGGTCAAGACTCGCCCGGCGGCAATCCCAAAGTCCATCAGCTTGACGCTGCCTAGCTCGAGTTGGGCGGTTGGGTCGGTTTTAATGGCGTTTTTCGTGACCATGATGTTGCCCGGTTTAATATCGCGGTGAATAATGCCTTGCTTATGCACATACCGCAGGGCATCCGAGACTTGTTTGATAATCTGGACGCTTTGCTCGAGCGTGATGCGCCGTGTCTCGACCAGACTCTCGAGTGCTTCGCCTTCAATCAGTTCCATGGCGATAAAGTGGGTTGCGCCTTCGTTGTTATGCTCAAAGACTTTAACCACATTGGGATGACTGAGTTTCATTAAAACATCAGCTTCGCGGTGAAAACGCCGTACAAAACGCGCATCGGCAATAAATTTATCTTGCGGGATTTTTAAGGCAACCATCTTGTTATCGTCTTTGCGCCGTGCTTTATAGACCGTTGCCATGCCACCAATACCAATGCGGTCTTGGGTCTCGTAACGGGTTAGTTGTGTCCCGGCATCAAGGTTCTTTTTGCCGCCAATACTGGTTAGGGTCGGTGTTTTTGAAGGTTGTGGTGCAGACCCTTTGCGTTTTTGTTTGCGCCTTGCACGGGGCATTGCGCCATCGGTCTCGAGCGGTACAAGCGAAGCCGCCAACAATAAGCCAACCACGGCTAAAATTGCGGTGCTGCGGCTTGGGCGGGCTGCTCCAGCTGCAAAATCGGGGCTGGAATTCAGTACAAACATGGTGATTGCCAGCAGCAGCAAAACCCCAGAGACCGAGTAAATCAGAATTTGGGTTGGCACACGCCAAAAAATAAAAGCCGCTAACCCAAAAATTGCCAATAAAACTGCCAGTGTCAGGATACTCATACCACCACCTGAGCAATCACACAGGTGATGTTATCTAAGCCACCACGCGAATTTGCCATGCCAATAAAATACTCGACTGCACTTTGTAAATTTAAGCCTTTGCGCTGGAGTTCCTCGAGAAATTCAAAGTCCTCGACAAAGCCATGCAGACCATCAGAGGAGAGCAAAAAGACATCGCCAACTTTGGTTTGAATCGTGTTGACATCCACCAACACTTCGGCTCGAGTGCCCAAAGCCCGCATTAACTGATTGCGATTGGGGTGATTCTGGGCTTCTTCGGCAGTCATGATGCCATGCTCGACCTGAAAACCAACCCAAGAATGGTCTCGAGTGACCTGTGAAATTTCGTTGTTGCGAATTAAATACGCCCGAGAATCGCCAACATGACCATAAATCAATTGCCGTTCAAGGGCGATACAAGCCGTGATGGTTGTTCCCATGCCGCTCAGTTCTGGATTCTCGAGGGCTTCGCGGTTGATGCGCCGATTGGCAGCGACCAAGGCGCGTTCTAAGGCTTTATCCAGAGGAATGGCTTTATTGCCAGCAGCCGTAAAATCGACATAGTCCGACATCGCTTTAGAAACCACTTCGATCGCGGTTTTGCTGGCACGCTCGCCCGCAGCCGCCCCACCCATGCCGTCGGCAACAGCAAAAAAGCTAATCGCGCCGCGCCCCGAAGAGAAGGTTTTGACACGATGATAATCTTCGTTATGGTCACGCACCCGCCCCACGCTCGAGCCGTGACCGAAGATAACATTTCCTTTTGTTTGAACCACCATTCAACTCCTACAATTCTTAAATCTTCTATTTGTAGTGCAGTCTAACATGATTGACCTCACAGACGACTGACTCGAGCAGTCAAAAAAACCAACCTACCATGAACTGCAAAAAGTGTGAAAAATTTGGCGGACAAAAACTTACAAAAAACTTACACTGCCACGCAGGAGGGGACAGCCATGCAGTATGCCGTTCGGCTAGACAGCAGCATCAGCAGTGCAAAACGCCGCAACGAGATTGCTGCCAAAGTTGCGCCTCACCTTGGTATTGGCGTTCTTACATTAGAGCGTCACCTCGAGCGACCCAATAAAAGTATTTTGGTACGCAGCAACAAACGCACTGCCGCTGAGTTTATCGCTCGTTGGCTGCGGGCTTATGGGGTACAAGTTACGGTTCTCGAGAACCAAACGCCGACCACGATTCGTATCACCCAGAATGTTAACTTGACTATCCCACCCAAAGCCAACGGTTTTATGCGAGTGCCGCTTGGCAGACAACCAGCCCCAACGCTTTGCTGAAAATTGCGGTAAACTTTTGGGCATGGAACTGATTATTGAAGATACACTCGTCGGCACTGGCGCAAGCGCAACCACAGGCAAGATGGTCAGCGTGCATTACACGGGAATGTTTCCAGATGGCAGGGTTTTTGACTCGAGCCTACCGCGCAACGAAGCCTTTATCTTTGAACTCGGGGCTGGAAATGTGATTAAAGGCTGGGATGAAGGCGTGGCTGGCATGAAAATTGGCGGTAAACGCAAATTGACCATTCCGCCGCACCTTGGTTACGGCGCAAGGGGAGCAGGTGGCGTGATTCCGCCCAATGCTACACTGGTTTTTGAAGTCGAATTGCTTGGCGTGAAATAAGGACATCATGACTCAACTTGAACAAGCTCTCTCCAAAAAAGCTTTCGCGGCACTCGAGCAGATTCGACAAGCTCGAGGTATTCGTTCTCGGGCTAAAACACTAGAAATGCTGTTGCTCGAGAATCTTCCAGATGACGAAATAAATGATGAAGTTCATTTAAGCCCATCTGATGCAGCCATATTTGAACAGCGAATGGCAAATATGGAGGCTGGACATTTTATAGAGGCAACCGAGGTTTGGCGTAAGCTAAGAGAAAAACGAGAAGCGAGTAATGCATGAGACGACTGGCGGGAACGCCACTTTGGGTTATTTTTGACTTTTCCAGTGACAAAGAAATTGTCGCTCTCGACGATAAGGATGCAGCCGCACTCGAGCAAGCACTCTTGCTTTTAGCACAAACAGGACAGGGTGATATTGTTCCAATGATAGGCTATGAAAACGGATTTCGATTACGAGTTGGAAAGACTCGAGCCGAGTTTTATGTCAATCAAAAAAACCAGATTTTGGGTGTGACTCGAGTTTTTTATCGCCAACAAGGCTATAAAACCAAAGGGCGCTCGAGGCGCTAGTATGAATCATCTTCTGGCTCATGCAGTGCGCTTTAGCCGCGAATTGCGTGAGGCTGGGGTGCGAGTTACCCCTAGCCAAACCGAAGTTTTTACTTTAGCCCTGAGCCACATCCCGATGCTCGAGCCACGGGCTTTTGCCGATGCGGCACGAGCTTGTTTGGTCTCGAGACGCGAAGATTTACTTAAATTTGAAAAGGTCTTTCGGGCGTTCTGGACGGAGCTTGGGCTGGGTGGAATTCCCGACGAACTCTTGAACCAAGTCAGTTTGCCCAATAAACAACAAAAGCCACGTCCTGCCGAAGTGCGTGATGGCTCGAGTCAAACTGCGCCACCTTCTGACTTGCCGCCGCAGCCTTTGACCGAACGTGCCATGACCTACAGCGATAGCCAAACGCTTAAAGCCAAGCGTTTTGACCAGATGAACAGTTTAGAACTCGAGGCAGCCAAAAAAGCCTTGCAACGTTTTGCTTGGCGGGTAGGGGAGAGGCGCACCCAAAGATTGAGGGCTGATAGCCGTGGTGAGCGCCTTGACTACCGCCGCAGTTTTCGTACTGCGATGCGTTTTGGGGGCGAATGGATTCGGCTCGAGATGCGCTCCAAAAAAACCAAGCCTCGCCCGTTGGTAGTGATTGCCGATGTCTCGGGCAGTATGGAACGCTACGCACGACTGTTGCTGCATTTTATGCACGCTGTCACCCAAAGGCTCGAGCGCCGCAACATCGAAACTTTTGCTTTTGGCACACGCCTGACCCGAATTACCAAAAATCTCGAGCGCCGTGATGTGGACACTGCCCTGACCGAAGTTGGACAAAGCGTCAACGATTGGTCTGGCGGTACGCGGATTGGCTCGAGCTTAGAAAACTTTAATCGGGTCTATGCCAAGCGGGTTTTGGGGCGTGGCGCGGTGGTCTTAATTATTTCCGATGGCTGGGACCAAGGCGAACCAACCGCTCTTGGGGTGGCGATGGAGCGCTTACAAAAAACTTGTCATCGGCTAATTTGGCTTAATCCCTTAATCGGTACAACCGGTTTCCAAGCCCAAACTCGAGGACTACTGGCGGCTTTGCCTTTTGTGGATGATTTCCTGAGCATTCATAACCTCAACAGCCTTGAGCAACTGGCAAGCCATCTCGAAGGGATTGGTGGTCTGCGTTCGGCGCGGCGCAGTGGCATTAAAGGTTAGGGATAACTCGTGTTAATCTGCCCAAATGGTTCATATCATTCCTTGTGTGGATATTCAACGCGGACGAGCAGTACGGCTTTACAAAGGCGACCCGAAACTCGAGACAGTCTATTTTGACTCGCCACTCAAAGCTGCCGAACACTGGGCAAATCTGGGGGCAAAATTGGTGCATCTGGTGGATTTAGATGCCGCCACTGGGGCTGGCGAAAACCGCAGCATCATCCTCGAGATTGCCAAGACCCTAGGCGTACCCGTCGAGGTCGGTGGTGGAATTCGCAACCTCGAGACTGCCAGAGAACTGCTGAATGGGGGAGTGCAGCGCATTATTCTTGGCACGGTGGCAATCAGCAACCCAGAACTGGTCGAAGCGGCGGTTCTCGAGGTTGGGGCAGAACGGGTGGTGGTCAGCCTCGATGCCAAAGATGGTTTTGTAGCGGTCAAGGGCTGGGCAGAAACCAGTCAACTCACCGCCGTAGAAGTGGCGGCAAAGGTTTGGGAAGCTGGGGTGCGAACTTTAATTTATACCGATATTGCCCGAGACGGCACACTTGAGGGTCTAAATCCAGAGCCATTAAAACCGATGCGGGCTGCTTGGGCGGGTGAACTGATTGCTGGCGGTGGAGTCCGAGACCAAGCTGATATTCGCCTGCTCGAGACGCTGCGAATTGAAGGGGTGATTGTTGGTCGGGCAATTTACGAAGGCACACTCAAATTTGGGATAGACTAGCAGCATCCATGAATACTGACCTGCCAGCCCTACAAATTAAGCTCCGTGACTTTATGAACCGCGTTGTGATTCCTCGAGAACGCGAATTTATTGGTCATTTTACCCTCGAGCAACTCGAGACGGTGCGGAGCGAATTACAAGCGGCTGGGCGCGAGTCTGGCTTGTGGCTGCCGCAGTTGCCAGTCGAACTGGGTGGCTTAGGGTTGCCTTGGGTCAAAGCCTATAAACTTTTTATCGAAGCTGGTCGCAGTATGCTTGGTCCACAAGCCTTGAATATCGCTGCCCCCGACGAAGGCAATATGCACTTATTGCACGTCGTGGCGAACGAAGCGCAGAAAGAAAAATGGTTAATGCCATTAACTCGAGGTGAAATCAGGTCGTGTTTTTCGATGACCGAACCGCCGCCCGGGGCAGGTTCAGACCCAAGTATGCTGCAAGCCAGTGCTGTTAAAGAAAACGGTGTCTGGAAACTCGAGGCGAAAAAATGGTTTATTTCAGGGGCGTGGAGTGCAGCCGTTACGTTAATCCTCGCCAAGACAGCCGAGGGTGCAACGATTTTTTTGATTCCCATGAATCACCCTAAAATTGTTTTGAAGCGTGTGATTCCAACGCTCGACCATTTTTCGCCAGGTGGGCATTGCGAACTGGATTTTGATGGTCTCGAGCTAACTGACGATGATGTTCTCGGCGAATCCGGTAAGGGCTTTGATTATGCCCAGATTCGCCTTGACCCAGCCCGCTTAACCCACTGTATGCGCTGGTTGGGTATTGCCATGCGTTCACTCGAGTACGCCGAAGAGTACGCCCTTAATCGCTCGAGTTTTGGTAAGAAATTAGCCGAGCAGCAAATGGTGCAACAGATGATTGCTGATAGTCACATTGAAATTTTTGCAAGTCAGACCATGATAGAACAGGCTTGCCGAATTCTGGATGCGGGACAACGAGTGCGCCATGAAGCCAGCATGACCAAGGTTTTTGTGTCCGAAGCGGTCAATAAAATCATTGACCGTAGCATTCAAATTATGGGCAGCACGGGAATTAGCGAGGATTACCCAGTCTCGAGTTTCTACAAAGAAGCCCGTCCGTTTCGGATTTATGATGGAGCTAACGAAGTCCATCGCATGAGCATTGCGCGGCGGGCATTTCGGCGGGCTGAAGCCAGAAATCAACCCTAACTGTTTTGGCGGATGCTCGAGCCAGACGAATCCGTTAAACTCGAGCATGGAATTACGACCCTACACCCAAGCCGATTTGCTCGAGTACGTTCGGATTTGGAATTTAGCCAATCCGCATCGTCCAATTACTGCCGAGAATGTGGCGCATACCGATGCGACCAGAAGCAGCACAGCCCAATCTGCACGGTACTTTGTGATTGACGCAGGTTTTTCCATTGGCGCAGTAGGGTTTGCGACCCCTATTTCTAACCCAGCCGAGGGCGAACTCGAGTTGGGTTTGCATTTATTACCCGAATATCTCGAGCAAGCTCAAACTGCTTACCAACTTGCCCTGAACGCCGCGCAGCCATTCGAGCCAAAACTCTGGCGCGTCAGTAGCAAAGAAGATTTCTGGGCATACCAGTTTTTCTTGGACAATGGTTTTACCGAATTTGATCGAATGTTTTCAAGTAACTTAATTCTGGAATCCTTCGATGCAACTCCGTTTAAGCCTTTGCTCGAGAAAGCCAGTCGTGCGGGTTTGGAAATTCAGACTCGAGCATCGTTAATGAACCAACCCGATTTTGCAAAGCGTTACTACGAGGCAACCATCGAGATTGTGTGTGATATACCAGCCGCTACATCACCTCAACCTTGGGACTTTGAAACTTGGCAGCAACGGGCTTTTCAAAGCCCAACTGCCATGCCAGAAGGCGAATTTGTTGGCATCATCAAGAACGAAATTGTTGGAATGTCACAACTTTTCAAATCGGCTCGAGTTGGTACAATCGAAACAGGTTTAACGGGAATTCGCCGTGCTTATCGCCATTTTGGAATTGCTTTTGCGCTTAAAATTCGAGCTGCCCAATTTGCCAAGCAGCAAGGTTTTGCTCGAGTCCGAACCAGCAACCATGTGATTAACCGCCCAATGCTTGCAATTAATGAGGCAATGGGTTTTGTCAAAGAACCCGCAACAGTGTGGCTACGAAAAAACTCGGAAACGCCAGTTTGATTCTTGAAATTAGAGTAGTATTCTAAATAATTTCCTCGAGGGTTTCGCCACGCAGCACCTTGGCAACTTCATCATCGGTCACGGTTCTCGAGTTAATCGCCGGTAAGTACAGTTCTTCGTAAAGGGCTTTGCAGATAATTAAAAACGGCACGGCTAAAAATGCCCCAATCACTCCAAAAAGCCCCGAAAAAATCAGCACCCCAATCAATAGACTGGCTGGGTGCAAACTTACCCCTCGAGCCATGACAATTGGTACAAGAACGTTAAAAACAATCTGCTGGATTGCAAAAATCACAATTCCAACCAAAATCGCATTCTGTGGGTTGGGCGACAGGCTCGATAAGACTGGCGGCAGCAGCCCAAAGAGTGGACCAATCACTGGAATAATGTTGGTCACGCCAGCAATCACACTCCAAAGCAAAATGTTGCCAGAGTTAATGCCAAACAGTGCCAAAATGCTTAGCCCAAGCCCAACTGCAATCCCCATAATCAGTGATAAAAAAAGCGTCGCCATCAGCCAAGCCGAAAGCTGCTTGCCAATTCGCCCCAAGGCTCGAGTGGCTTCGTCACGGTAGGTATTGGGGATTCCAGCCAATGCGCCTTTTAAGAGCGGCTCGGGCGAGATTAAAACCGTAAAACCCATCAGGAGTAGCAGCACACCCAATAAAGCGCTGTTTAAGAGATTGCTGGTTGCCCCAAGTGCCGATAAAAGTGTGCTTGGCACAGCCGAAAGTAAACCTTGAAGTTGCTTAGCAAGGTCGCCGCTGGCGAGCGAATCGGAAACGCTTTTGAAAAGTGGGTTGCTCGAGGTGGCAGTAATTAACCATGTTTGGACATTTTGGGCAATGCTTGGGATGCTCGAGACCAAACTGGTCAGTTGTGAAATGAGTGCCGGAATCAGCGCACCAATTAAGCCAACTGTGCCACCAAGCACCACAAATAAAATCAGGGCAGCAGCCAGACCACGCGGGATGCGGTGGTTGGTCATCCACAAGACGGCTGGATTTAAGCCAGCCGCGATAATTAAAGCCAGCGTAATGAGCAGTAAAGTCTGTCCAAGGGTTTGAATCGCACCCCAGAGCAGCAGCACCCCAAGCACAATTAGCGCAGCAGGAAGAAGATTAACAACTCGAGTTGGGCGTATTTCCATCGGTCTATTCTACTTGTATTGGCTCAAGAATTTTTCGACCGCCACCCAGTATTCTGCGCCAGTCAGTGGATTAGACAGCACCCTCGAGCCGTGCAGACCGATACCTTTTGGGATAAATTGGGTTTTATTTTTGCTGCTTGTGGCATTAAAAATGGCTTTGGCGGCTTTAACTTCCGAGTCAGCACTGGTGATAAAGACTGGGATATTGACTTTTTTGGCGGCTTCACGCACCAAATTTGGTTTCTCGAGGTATTCATCGGGCGAGAATGCCAGTAAACCAGCCACATCCTGAGGATTTTTGGCAGTCAACAAGAACACCAAGGCACTTGAGTAGGAGCTTCCCCAAACAATCACTTTTGGGGCTTTGAGTGTGGTTTTGGCGTAACGCAAGCTGGCTTCTAAATCGGGTAAGGTTGCCGAATAACTGGTGCTGCTGACTTGGGCAGCGGTTTTGTTGACTCCACCAAATTCTGAGCCGCCAGAACGCTGGTCTACAGCTAAAGTGGCAAAGCCTAGGGTATTTAATTTTGGTGCAATTTTTTCGTACTCGAGCCGACTGCCATTGGCTTGGTGAAACAAAATAATCAAGCCTCGAGCTTTGGCAACGGCGGTGTGGTCAGCATAGACTTGGATGCCATCGGCAGCTTTGTAACTGACCTCTTGGGTCGAGGCAAGGGTTGCGCCTGTTGCCAGCAAAACCATAATCAAGATTTTTTTCATGGTCTAAAGTCTACTTCAGGTTTAGAATGTTGGCTATGACCGAACTGACGATTCTCGAGGCTGGGCGACAAATGGCGAGTGGTGAACAAAGTGCAGAAATGCTCACCCAGATGTATTTGGAGCGAATTACTGAGTACGACCCGACCTTAAAAAGTGTGCTGGAACTCAACCCCGATGCCCTCGCCACGGCTCGAGATTTAGACACCGAGCGCAAGGCTGGAAAAATTCGTGGCGTACTGCACGGCATTCCAATTTTAATTAAAGACAACATCTCAACTGCTGATTCAATGCAAACCACGGCTGGCTCGAGGGCGCTTTTGGGGCATTTTGCCCGAGAAGATGCCGAAATCGTGCGGCGCTTGCGATTGGCTGGAGCAGTGATTATCGGCAAAACCAACATGACCGAATGGGCAAATTTTATGACCACCCAAATGCCCAGTGGTTACTCGAGCCGTGGTGGACAAACTGTTAATCCATACGACCCGACCATCACTCCGGGCGGAAGCTCAAGCGGCACAGGGGTTGCGATTGCTGCCAATTTTGCGGTGGTGGGTATTGGCACTGAAACCAGTGGCAGTATTCTCAATCCAAGCAACCAAAATAGTCTGGTTGGTATTAAACCCACGGTCGGGTTGGTCTCGAGGCGCGGTATTATTCCAATCTCGAGTACCCAAGATACGGCTGGTCCAATGACCCGCACGGTTCAGGATGCAGCTTTTTTGCTCCAAGCGATACTTGGCACAGACCCCAAAGACCGCATCACCAAAACGCAACCCAAAAAAATAGCTTTTGGCAAACTCGAGCGGCTGGACTTAAAAGGTGTAAAACTTGGAATCCCCAAAGAAGTCTACTGGGATTACCCAACAACTTTTGAAAAAGCTGTTTTAGAAGCTGGTCTCGAGGTGCTGCGTGGGCTTGGGGCGGAGCTAATCGAGACCAACCTGCCCGAGGTCAAAGCCATTGCTGACCTCAATTATGCAGTTTTGATTCACGAATTTAAGCGTGACCTGAATAAGTATTTGCGCCAGACCCCAATAAAAAATATGGCAAATTTAATTGCTTTTAACGATGCCGATCCAGAAACGATGCTGCGTTATGGTCAAATTCTGCTGCTGGCGGCGCAAAGTTCGCTTGGTGATAAAAGCCTCGAGTATGCCCATGCTCGAGCAAATGATATTCGTTTGGCTCGAGGTGGCTTGGATATTGCCCTCAACGGTATAGATGCACTGATTTTCCCCAGTTACTGGGGTTCGAGTGTTGGCGCAAAAGCGGGTTATCCGACCATTATTGTACCAGCCGGTTACAGCGAAATCGGGCATCCTGTTGGGTTATCTTTTTTGGGTCGTGCCTATAGCGAAGCGCCTTTGCTCGAAATTGCTTATGCTTTTGAAAAAGCCACTTTGGCTCGAGTTGCCCCAAAAGCTGCTCCAATTTAGGTTGGTATTGTTTGGGTTACTTTTGTAACACCTCGAGAAATCAAGGCGTGACTGATGCTTTGTTATTTTTTTAAATTCTCCAGTTCGGAATCTAAGGCGTTGACAAATCCATAACCGTTAAACTATGATATAATCTATGAGTTATGAATCTGGAGTACCAAATGCACCCAACGAAATTTTCAAAACCCTTGCTGACCCAAATCGTCGTGCTGTTTTTGAACAACTGATACGCGAAGGCGAACAAAACGTGCGAAGCCTGACCAAACATGCGGGCATCTCGCAGCCGGCGGTCTCTAAACACCTCAGTATTCTCAAACAAGCTGGACTGGTGCGCGAACGCCCTCAAGGACGCGCTGTGCATTACAGTGCTAACCCGAAGGGTTTAACCCCACTGATGGACTGGATTAACTTGTACGGGGTCTTTTGGAAAAACAGTTTCGATAAACTCGAGCATTTGCTTGACGGGATGCAAGAATGACCGAACCGACTTTAGAATCCATTATCGTTGAACGGGTGATGCCGCATTCGTCCGCCAAAATTTGGCGAGCCTTGACCGAAACAACCCTGCTTGAGCAATGGCTTATGCACAACGATTTCCAAGCTGTTTTAGGTCAACAATTTGAGTTCCGCCGACCAAGTATGCCTGGCTGGAACGGCATTACCAAGTGCCAAGTTCTCAGCCTCGAGCCACCTGAGCGACTTGTTTACACTTGGAATCCGGCTGGAGAAGATGCGATTAACGGCTTAAAAACGCTCGTGATATGGACTTTAACGCCAGTGGAAGGTGGGACGTTATTGCGAATGGAACACTCCGGATTTACCCTTGCACGAACCAATGCCCAAAAAGGCACACTTCACGGTTGGACAGGCTTCTTTAAGAGCTTAGAACAGCTTCTTACTACCCTGTAGTTTCAAAAGGAGTTTTATGATGCCAGAAATTAAATCACTGATTTATCCAGTCAAAGACATCTCACACGCCAAGACAATCTACAGCACGCTTTTTGGCATCGCGCCCTATACGGATAGCCCCTATTATGTTGGGTTTAAGGTCGGTAATAAAGACGTTGGCTTAGACCCCAATGGGCATCACAACGGTATGACCGCACCCGTCAGTTTTGTGCAAGTACAAGACATTCACAGCACCTTGCAAGCCTTGCTCGAGAACGGCGCATTGGTTCATCAGGAAGTCAAAGATGTTGGGGCTGGAACACTGACAGCGCTGTTCAAAGACTTGGATGGAAATATTACAGGATTGATTCAAGGCGCGTAAACAACATTCAAAGCTCAAATATCCAAGGAGAAAACAATGAAACTTAATCATCTTGCTCTGACCGTAACCGATGTTCCTGCCACCAGCAATTTTTTAGAGAAGTATTTTTCGTTAAAACCAAGACCAGTGGCGGCTGGTAACATCAACATGGCGTTGATGGATGATGATAATGGCTCGATCATCAGTTTATTCAAAGGCGAAAAAGTGCAGTATCCAGAATCATTTCACATTGGGTTCATTCAGGATAACGAGGCTCGAGTAGACGAAATTCATGCGCGTTTCAAAGCCGATGGTTTCGAGGCAAACGAACCTCAGCGCTTGCATGGCACGTACACCTTTTACTTTAAGTCCCCTGCTGGGTTTACGATAGAGGTGCTGTCTGTGCTGAACTGATTATCAACCCTCGAGCAAAATTCGTAAAAAAGCCACAAAATCTCGAGCAGGTATGAGAGAGACCCCGCAATACTCTCAAATAAAGAATGCTCTCAGTTGTAGGTTGCGTTTTACTTAGAATACTTTTAAATTTAATACCACAGGAAGTCGTATGAATAGCATAAATCCCAAGGTTGACTGGTTTTTTGATAAAGCCAAAAAGTGGCAAGCAGAATTTAGGCAGCTAAGAACAATCATTCTCGAGTGCGAACTGACCGAAGAACTCAAATGGGGCGTGCCTTGTTACACATCTAAAAGCAGCAACATTCTTCTGATTCACGGCTTCAAGGAGTACTGTGCAATTTTATTCCATAAAGGGGCATTGTTAATTGATGCCGAAGGTATTTTGGTACAGCAAACCAAAAATGTTCAATCAGCCCGTCAAATTCGGTTTAGCAGTTTGCAAGAAATTAACGAACTCGAGTCCACCATAAAAAATTATATCTTTGAAGCGATTCAAGTTGAAAAAATGGGCTTAAAAGTAGCGTTGAAAAAAACCAGAGAATTTGATGTCCCCGAAGAATTTCAAAACGAATTAGACCAAAACCCTGCTTTGGAAGAGGCTTTTTCTGCCTTAACCCCTGGGCGACAACGAGGCTATATACTGTATTTTTCTGCGCCCAAACAAGCTAAAACTCGAGTCTCAAGGGTCGAAAAATATGTGGAACAAATTCTTTTGGGCAAAGGATTAGATGACTGAAAAAGTGACCTCAGTTGAAGATTATTTGACCTCACTAGAGGCTGTGAAGGAGCGGACACTGAGGGCGGTCATTAATTTTATTCTGACCCAATTCCCAGAACTTGAGTGCAAAATTTCTTGGAATGTGCCGCAAATTCATCGTAACGGAATGTATGTGTTTGGTGTTTCTGCTCTTAAAAATCATCTGGCTCTAGCCCCTTGGAGTTCTCGAGTGATTGAAGATTTTAAGCTCAGGCTCGAGAATTATGTGGTTCGCAAAAACCTTTTTCAGATACCAACTGACTGGGAAATTGACACTGAATTGCTAAAGGATTTGGTTCGCGCCAGACTTGCCGAAATTGGATTAGATTAGCTCGAGTTTTAGAATCGCAAGTAGCAGCACCAATTCTTTAAGAGAGTTTGAGAATGTGTTTTGTGCCTTGGCTTGCATCGCTACGAACCGTTTGATACCGAATTAACTTAATCACTCTCGTTTGCCAAAAAACGGCAAACTGCCGTTCTTGCTCACAAAACAGCACCTCGCGGGCTGTTCGCGCTTCTCGCGTTAAATTCGGTATCGTTAATACTCCCGTTGGTCGGGTAAAGAATCAAAAAGCGATTCTTTACCTTAATTTGGTATG